>NZ_JAAQWK010000001.1:0-771510 GCF_012985445.1 Pseudomonas sp. WS 5532 | reverse complement strand
GTGGGCTAAACGGGTACTGGTAAACATGGGTCAAAATCGAGTCTGAAAAATCCGATTATGACTGACAGTCGCGAACAACAAGGGGGAGCAAGCTCCCCCTTTGGTTTTTACCGGACACTAGTGACGCTCTGCGTGGGAATGCCGCCCTGGACGCTCTGCGTCTGCCCCTAAAGCGTGACGCGGAGCGTCACAGGATGCATTCCCACGCGGAGCGTGGGAACGATCGCACAGTAGCTGGGAAACACTCCTTCACAGCCTTGCAACAAAATCGCTACAAAATACTTAGGCGGCTACCTATCAACCGCCCGCCAGCCCGTATATAAAGTCACCCCGCAAATCCTGCGAAGGGACGATTGACTGTCTCTGGACTTTACTGTTGACACAACTGGATGCAATTACGCATTTTGTCTTAATTGCGTAGGCTAGGGCTCAAGCGCAGCATGTCCAGCCCTGCGTCAACCCAGCGTTCGGCGTCCTGATGCAACTGGAAGCTGTCGGGGACTAGTAGCCATTGGCCAATCAGGCCGTGAATATAGGCATGAATGCACACCGCGCCACGCGTGGTGTCGAGGTTTTCCGGAAGTTGCCCGCGATGGACCGCGTTGCGCAGTGTCAGGCTGATACGCAGGTTGCACTCCAGGCTATGGGTCTGGCGTTGGCGCCGCATGTCGCACATTTCATCGGTGAACTCGCACTTATGAAACAGGATTTCGTTGATGCGCCGGGTTTTCGGGTCCAGGGCCACTTGATGATAAAGATGGATCAACAGCTTGCGCATACAGCCCAGCGGGTCGACTTCATCCTCGCTTTCACTGGCCCGGGCCAATTCGTCCAGGGGTTCGTGCAGCGTGTCGAGCAGTGCCTGGAGCAAATCGGACTTGTTACTGAAATGCCAATAGATAGCCCCGCGCGTCACCCCGGCCAACGCGGCGATGTCCGCCAGCGTGGTGCGCGCCACACCGCGTTGATAAAAGGCTTGCTCGGCGGCGTCGAGAATCTGGCTGCGCGTTTCCTGAGCTTCCTCTTTGGTGCGACGAACCATGGCAGTAAAACCTCAATCAGGACACTTTGGATGGTGCTTGAGCAACATCTGAATAATTGTGGGACGACGTCGTCTTGGACGCCGAACGTACTAAAATCGAGGCTTTGGCGCTTGCTTTGTCAACAATCCGCGAAGCCTGTCAAGAGTTTACAAACAACCGTGAACGTAAGTATATTGCGTAGCAAGCTACTTATCCACTCACGGCTTGTTTTTTACCCTTCCACACTTCTTGTGCGCATTTTGCGCGCCTGACCCGAGGATCTTCATGCAACTTAAGCCAGCTGTTACCGCTCTGGTCACTGCCGTCGCCCTGGCATCGCTGCTCAGCGGATGTAAAAAGGAAGAAGCGGCTCCGCCCGCTCAAACCCCTCAGGTCGGCGTGGTCACTATTCAACCGCAAGCCTTTACCCTGACATCCGAGCTGCCAGGCCGCACCACTGCCTACCGCATCGCGGAAGTTCGTCCCCAGGTGAACGGCATCATTCTCAAGCGCCTGTTCAAGGAAGGCGGCGACGTGAAGGAAGGGCAACAGCTCTACCAGATCGACCCGTCGGTGTATGACGCCACCCTCAAAAGCGCTCAAGCGAAACTGACCCAGACCAAGTCCATCACCGACCGCTACAAGCAACTTGTCGATGAGCAAGCCGTCAGCCGTCAGGAATACGACACCGCCGTGGCCAACCGCATGACGGCTGAAGCCGACGTGCAAACCGCCCAGATCAACGTGCGCTACACCAAAGTGTTCGCGCCGATCTCCGGGCGTATCGGTCGTTCTTCGGTCACCGAAGGCGCGCTGGTCAGCAATGGCCAGGCCGATGCCATGGCCGTGATCCAGCAACTGGACCCGATCTACGTCGACGTCACCCAGTCTTCGGCAGAAATGCTGAAACTGCGCCGCGACCTCGAAAGCGGCCAGCTGGAAAAAGCCGGCGACAACGCTGCCAAGGTCAAGCTGACCCTGGAAGACGGCACCGCCTACGCCCAGGACGGCAAGCTGGAGTTCTCCGAAGTGTCGGTGGACCAGACTACTGGCTCCGTGACCCTGCGCGCGGTGTTCCCCAACCCTGACCACACCCTGCTGCCGGGCATGTTCGTCCACGCCCAGCTGCAAGCCGGTGTGAACAGCAAGGCCATCCTGGCACCTCAGCAAGGCGTGACCCGTGACCTCAAGGGCATCCCGACTGCGCTGATCGTGAACAAGGACAACAAGGTCGAGCAGCGTCAACTGGTTGCCAACCGCACTGCCGGCGCCTACTGGCTGGTGGAAAAGGGCCTGGATGCCGGTGACCGCGTGATCACCGAAGGCCTGCAGTTCATCAAGCCGGGCATCGAAGTCAAGGTTAAAGACGCTGACAACGCCAAACCCGCCGGCACTGCCGCAGCGCCTGCTGCCGATGCTGGTAAAGGGGAGTAATCCATGTCGAAATTTTTTATCGACCGTCCCATTTTCGCCTGGGTAATTGCCCTGGTGATCATGCTGGTCGGGGCACTCTCGATCCTGAAGTTGCCCATCAACCAATACCCGGCCATTGCGCCGACCGCCATCGACATCCAGGTGACCTACCCAGGCGCGTCCGCACAAACCGTGCAGGACACCGTGGTGCAGGTGATCGAACAACAGCTCAACGGTATCGACAACCTGCGTTATGTCTCCTCGGACAGTAACTCCGACGGCAGCATGACCATCACCGTGACGTTCAACCAGGGTACCAACCCGGATATCGCCCAGGTCCAGGTACAGAACAAGCTGAACCTGGCGACCCCACTGCTGCCGCAAGAAGTGCAGCAACAGGGTATCCGCGTGACCAAGTCGGTGAAGAACTTCCTGATGGTGATCGGTCTGGTGTCGGAAGACGGCAGCATGACCAAGGACGACCTCTCCAACTACATCGTGTCCAACATCCAGGACCCGATCTCCCGTACCGCGGGGGTGGGTGACTTCCAGGTGTTCGGTTCGCAGTACGCCATGCGTATCTGGCTCGACCCGGCCAAGCTGAACAACTACCAGCTCACGCCAGTGGACGTCAGCAATGCCATCAAGGCCCAGAACGTGCAGGTGGCCACCGGCCAATTGGGCGGCCTGCCTGCCCTGCCCGGCACCCAGCTGAACGCCACGATCATCGGCAAGACGCGCCTGCAAAGCACCGAGGAATTCGCCAAGATCCTGATGAAGGTGAACACCGACGGCTCGCAGGTTCGCCTGGGTGACCTCGCACGCATCGAACTGGGCGGCCAGAACTACAGCATCAGTGCGCAGTTCAACGGCAAGCCGGCTTCGGGTATGGCGATCAAGCTGGCGGCCGGTGCCAACGCACTGGACACCGGCAAGGCCATCCGCGAAACAGTGAAGTCCCTGGAGCCGTTCTTCCCGCCTGGCATGAAGGCGGTGGTGCCATATGACACCACCCCGGTAGTGACCGAATCGATCTCCGGTGTGGTTCACACCCTGGTCGAAGCGATCGTGCTGGTGTTCCTGGTGATGTTCCTGTTCCTGCAGAACTTCCGTGCCACCATCATCACCACCATGACCGTACCGGTGGTATTGCTGGGTACCTTCGGGATCCTGGCGGCGTGCGGTTTCACCATCAACACCCTGACCATGTTCGGCATGATCCTGGCCATCGGCTTGCTGGTGGACGATGCCATCGTCGTGGTGGAAAACGTCGAACGGGTGATGGCCGAGGAGCACCTGTCGCCCAAGGAAGCGACGATCAAGTCCATGGGCCAGATCCAGGGCGCCCTGGTGGGTATTGCCCTGGTACTGTCGGCGGTACTGCTGCCGATGGCGTTTTTCGGTGGTTCCACTGGTGTGATCTACCGGCAGTTCTCCATCACCATCGTTTCGGCGATGGCCTTGTCGGTAATGGTTGCCCTGATCTTCACCCCGGCTTTGTGCGCCACCATGCTCAAGCCGATTGATCCGGAAAAACACGGCCAGCCCAAGCGCGGCTTCTTTGGCTGGTTCAACCGCACCTTCGACCGTGGCGTACTCAAGTACGAGCGCGGCGTGGGCGGCATGATCAAGCACAAGATTCCGGCATTCCTGGTGTATGCGCTGATCCTGGCCGGCATGATCTGGATGTTCACCCGTATTCCAAGCGCGTTCCTGCCTGAGGAAGACCAGGGTGTGATCTTCGCCCAGGTGCAGACTCCGGTCGGTGCTTCGGCTGAGCGCACGCAAAAAGTCGTCGACGACATGCGCGCCTTCCTGCTGAACGACAAGGAAGGCGAGCCAGGCGAAGGCAAGGCGGTGAAGTCGGTGTTTACCGTGAACGGCTTTAACTTCGCCGGTCGTGGCCAGAGCTCGGGGCTTGCATTCGTGATGCTCAAGCCGTGGGATGAGCGTGACTCTACCCAATCGGTATTCGAAGTGGCCAAGCGTGCGCAGGGTTACTTCTTCGGGGCCTTCAAGGACGCCATGGTCTTCGCCATCGTGCCGCCTTCGGTACTGGAGCTGGGTAACGCCACTGGTTTCGACGTGTTCCTGCAAGACCAGGGTGGCGTCGGCCACGACAAGCTGATGGCTGCACGTAACCAGTTCCTGGGTGCGGCGGCACAAAGCAAGGTGCTGGCCGGCGTACGTCCTAACGGCGTGAACGACGAGCCGCAGTACGAGCTGACCGTTGACGACGAGAAGGCCAGTGCCCAGGGCATCAGCCTAGCGGATATCCAGCAGACACTGGCCATTGCCTTGGGTGGCAGCTACATCAACGACTTCATCGACCGTGGTCGCGTGAAAAAGGTGTATGTACAAGGTGACGCCGCCAGCCGCATGTCGCCGGAAGACCTGGACAAATGGTACGTGCGCAGCAACGACGGGAAAATGGTGCCGCTGTCGGCCATCTCGTCGGGCAAGTGGATCTACGGTTCGCCCAAGCTTTCGCGCTACAACGGTGTAGCGGCGATGGAAATCCTCGGTACCCCGGCACCTGGCTACAGTACCGGTGATGCAATGGCCGAAGTCGAACGCATTGCCAAAGAACTGCCGGCCGGTGTTGGTTATGCCTGGACAGGCCTGTCGTACGAAGAGCGCCTTTCCGGCTCCCAGGCGCCAGCGCTGTACGCACTGTCGCTGCTGGTAGTGTTCCTGTGCCTGGCGGCACTGTACGAAAGCTGGTCGATCCCGATCGCGGTGATTCTGGTGGTACCTTTAGGGGTGATCGGTGCGTTGATCGCCACCAGCCTGCGCGGCTTGTCCAACGACGTGTTCTTCCAGGTGGGCCTGTTGGTGACGGTGGGCCTGGCGGCGAAAAACGCCATCCTCATCGTGGAGTTCGCCAAAGAGCTGCATGAGCAAGGCAAAGGCATCGTCGAGGCGGCTATCGAAGCGTCCCGCATGCGTCTGCGCCCGATCATCATGACCTCGTTGGCGTTCATGCTCGGCGTATTGCCGCTGGCGATCTCCACGGGCGCCGGCTCAGGCAGCCAGCATGCGATCGGTACCGGCGTGATCGGCGGTATGATCACGGCCACTGTGCTGGCGATCTTCTGGGTGCCGCTGTTCTACGCAACTGTATCCGCCGCTGGCGAACGCAAAAAGAAAGACACTACTGAAACTCCTAAAGAGGCTGGCCAATGAGCAAGTCGCTACTTTCCTTAGCCGTCACCGCATTCGTGCTCAGTGGCTGCTCGCTGATCCCTGACTACCAGCGCCCTGAAGCGCCGGTAGCAGCCCAGTTCCCGCAGGGGCCGGCGTACTCGTCGGCCCAGGCGCCGAGCCAGGCCGCTGCCGAGCAGGGCTGGAAGCAGTTTTTCCATGACCCTGCCCTGCAACAGCTGATCCAGACCGCGTTGGTCAACAACCGTGACCTGCGTGTCGCTGCCCTGAACATCGACGCTTATGCGGCGCAGTATCAGATCCAGCGTGCCGACCTGTTCCCGGCAGTTTCGGCCACCGGCAGCGGCAGCCGCTCGCGCACCCCGGCCAAGTTGTCACAGACCGGCGAATCGAGCATCTCCAGCCAGTACTCGGCCGGCCTGGGTATCAGTTCGTATGAGCTGGACCTGTTCGGCCGCGTGCGCAGCCTGAGTGAAGAAGCGCTGCAAAAGTACTTCGCCACTGAAGAAGCGCGGCGCAGCACCCAGATCAGCCTGGTGGCCAGTGTGGCGAATGCCTACCTGACCTGGCAGGCCGACAAGGAACTGCTCAAACTGACCCAGGACACCCTCGGCGCGTTTGAGCAGAGCTTCAAGCTGACCTCGCGCAGCAACGAAGTCGGCGTGGCCTCGGCGCTCGACCTCAGCCAGGCACGCACCTCGGTGGAAAACGCCCGTGTTCAATTGGCGCGCTATACGCGTCAGGTGGCACAGGACGAAAACAGCCTGACCCTGTTGCTGGGCACTGGCCTGCCAGCCAATATCACCAGCAAGCCGCTGTCGGATGACCTGCTCAGCGAAGTGCCTGCCGGGTTGCCCTCGGACCTGCTGCAACGTCGTCCCGACATTGTGCAGGCCGAGTACAACCTCAAGGCCGCCAACGCCAATATCGGCGCGGCCCGTGCTGCGTTCTTCCCGAGCATCAGCCTGACTGCCAGCGCCGGTACCGCCAGCCCTACCCTGGGTGGCCTGTTCAAAGGCGGTTCGGGCACCTGGTCGTTTGCCCCGCAGATCAACATCCCGATCTTCAATGCCGGTAGCCTGCGCGCAAGCCTGGACTACTCGAAGATCCAGAAAGAGATCAACGTGGCCAACTACGAGAAGGCGATCCAGACCGGCTTCCAGGAAGTCTCCGACGGCCTCGCCGCCCGCGAGACCTACAAGCAGCAGCTGGATGCTCAACGCGGCTTCGTTGCGGCCAACCAGGATTACTACCGCCTGGCCGAGCGTCGCTACCGCATTGGTGTCGACAGCAACCTGACCTTCCTCGACGCCCAGCGCCAACTGTTCAGTGCCCAGCAATCGCTGATCACCGACCGCCTGGCGCAGCTCAACAGCGAGGTCAACTTGTACAAGGCCCTCGGCGGCGGCTGGAACGAGCAGACCGCGAAGAACGAGCCGTTGAAAGAAGAAGCACCGGCGCTGAAGTTGTTCTGATCGTGCTGATGTAGATAAAACCGCTTCCCTTACCGGAAGCGGTTTTTTTTTGCCATGTCGTTAATCAGCGCGAATCAAAGGTGGGCGCTGGCTTGCCTTCCCTTCAACCTTTCAGGGTAAAATTAGTAACAGATTCTTACAGACCACAGAGGGAGCTTGTCGTAATGATCGTAGGAATCGACCTGGGGACGACCAATAGCCTGGCCGCCGTGTGGCGCGGCGATGCGGCCGAAATGGTGCCCAATGCGCTTGGCCAGTTGCTGACCCCCAGCGTGGTCGGCCTGGATGATCAAGGCCGTATCCTGGTGGGCCAAGCCGCCAAGGAACGCCTGCATACTCACCCACTCCTGACCACGTCGCTGTTCAAGCGCTACATGGGCAGTGCCACCGAAGTGCGCCTGGGCGACCGCTCGTTCCGCCCCGAAGAGCTGTCGGCGCTGGTCCTCAAAAGCCTCAAAGAAGACATCGAGCGCACCTACGGCCAAACCGTCACCGAAGCGGTGATCAGCGTGCCCGCCTACTTCAGCGACGGCCAGCGCAAAGCCACGCGCATTGCCGGTGAACTGGCGGGGCTCAATGTTGAAAAACTGATCAACGAACCCACCGCCGCCGCCTTGGCTTATGGCTTGCACCAGCGTGACAAGGAAACCTCGTTCCTGGTCTTCGACCTCGGCGGCGGCACCTTTGACGTGTCGATCATCGAGCTGTTCGACGGTGTGATGGAAGTACGCGCCAGCGCCGGCGACAACTTCCTGGGCGGCGAAGACTTCGACACGTTGTTGCTGGAACACTTCGTCGACAGCCAGCGCAATGCCCAGGGTTTCCCGCCCACCAGCAGTGTATTGCAAGCCCTGCGCCGCGAAGCCGAGCGCGTGCGCAAAGCCTTGGGTCAGGACGACAGCGCCGAGTTCGCCCTGCGTATAGATGGCCAACAGTGGGTCACAACCATCACCCAGGCCGAACTCGCCAAGCTCTACACGCCGTTGTTGGAACGCCTGCGCGCACCGATTGAACGCGCCCTGCGCGACGCACGGATTCGGGTCGGCGACCTCGATGAAATCCTGCTGGTCGGCGGCACCACGCGCATGCCGCTGGTGCGCAAACTGGCCGCAGGTTTGTTCGGGCGTTTCCCGTCCATCAGCCTCGACCCGGACCAGGTGGTCGCCCACGGCGCGGCGATCCAGGCCGCGCTCAAGGCCCGCTCGGCGGCGCTGGAAGAAATCGTGCTGACCGACGTCTGCCCCTACACCCTGGGTATCGAAACCTCGAACCAGTACGGCGGCCATATCGAGAGCGGGCATTACCTGCCGTTGATCGAACGCAATAGCAGCGTGCCGGTGAGCCGGGTCAAAAGCGTGGTCACGCTCTACGACGACCAGCCCCGCGTGCTGCTGAAAATTTACCAAGGCGAAAGTCGCCTGGTGAAAGACAATATCGAACTGGGCCAGTTGGAAATCCCCGTGCCCAAGCGCAAGGCTGGCGAAGTCTCGCTGGACGTGCGCTTCACCTACGACAACAACGGTTTGCTCGAAGCTCAGGTGAACATTCCGCTGACCGGCGAGCAGCACTCGCTGGTGATCGAGAACAACCCCGGCGTGCTCAGCCCGCAAGAGATCCAGCAACGCCTGCAAGCGTTGGCATTGTTGAAAATTCACCCGCGCGACCAGCAGGTCAACACCGTGCTGACCGCCCGCCTCGAGCGGCTCTACCAGGAAAACCTCGGCGAATTGCGTGAGCAACTCGGACACTGGGCCGCGCAGTTCCAGCAAGTGCTCGACACCCAGGACGAACGCCGCATCCGTGAGGCCCGCAGCGAGCTGACCCGACAACTTGAGCAACTCGATAACGGGTTCTGGCGCTGAAGGAAATCCACATGGACTGTTGGACAGTGTTGCAACTGGCAGACGATGCCGACGAACGGACCATCAAGCGCACCTACGCGCGACTGCTGAAAAGCTGCCGCCCGGACGATGACGCCGAGGGTTTCCAGCGCCTGCGCGAGGCCTATGAACAGGCGCTGAACATCGCGCGCTGGCGGGCCGACAACGAGGAAGTGGAAACCGTCGAGGCGCCGATGGCCGAACAGGCACACGGCAATCTCAACGATCTGGCTGAACTGATGGACGTTCGCCCCTTGAGTCCTGCGTCGTTCGAACCGCCCATGGCGAAAAACGCGTATGACCTCGCCGAGCTGATGAACATCAGCCCACTCAGCCCCGCCGCGTTTGAAGCGCCAAAGCCCGACCCGGCCCACGCGCTGCTCGCCGGCGTGAACCTGCACAACCTCGATGAACGCTGGGCCCAGGCCCAACAGCAGAGCTGCGAAGAAACATTCCAGGCCGGCCTGCTGCGCCATTGCTTTGAAGCCCCCGGCGAGCGCAGTGCAATTGCCGGTTGGGCGATGCAACACCTGGAATGGCTGACGCCCTGGCAACAGGTGGTGATGACCCCGTGGCAGCACGAAGCCCTCACCAGCGAGCTGCTGCAGGACTACCGCCGCACCTTGCAGGAACTGCTGGAGCAAAAGGCCGAGCGCGAGTTCATCACCCAACTGACGCACTACAACGAGCAAGCCTGGCTGCGGGTGTTCGATCAGCAGCAACAGTGGCAGCGCATTATTCTGCAACTGCTGCACGACACCCAATGGAGCGTGCCGCTGTTTGAACGCGTGTGCCAGGCCTTTGGCTGGGACGACCAGAAAGGCGTGTACCCGGAACCTGAGTGGATGTGGCGTGGCTTGGTGTCGCGTTGCGAGCAGGAAAGCTTTTATATCAACCTCCAGGACAAAGCCCAGGACACCCGGCGCACCAGCGCCGACGCCCTGGCCGCGCGCTTGTTGCTCACGCCCATGACCGCCACCCAACAGATGAGCATCATCGGCACGTTTGGCCAAAACGAATGGAACGCCTGCCAGCATCTGGGCGAAACCCTGACCTGGCGTTATCCGCAGTTGATCGAACGCCTGCCCCAAAGCGACCTGTTCTTCTGGCGCAAATTCGTCCCACGACCGATTTACGTCCAAGTGCTTATCCGGCTCTGGGCGATCTTTGCCTTGGCCGCTGTCCTGAACCTCGCTCACGTTCAAACCGAAGAGCTGGACTTCGGGGTCGTACTCATCTTAGTGGTATTGGCGATCTTGCCGGCCGCGGTTTTCTTTCGGATCACGCAGGTGTGGGTCTGGATGAGTTCGTCCTTTATGGTTGCGGACCTGTGGCTGAGCCAGTATTTGATCCCTAAGCGCGTCAACCCCAACCAGTATTGGCTGGTGTTACGCCACGGCATCCCGCAATTGGCCATGCTCGTGGCGTGCGGGCTGATGCTGGGGATTCTGGGGGCGATTACTTATGCCGGGATGCTGCTGATCAACCTGCTGCACAGCAAACGCATCGGCCACATGGGTGAGAAAAGCCTCAACTATCCGTGGCTCAATGGTCTGCATTGGGCCTTCTGGAGCCCGCTGCAAGTGGTATTCCTGGTGGTGATGGTGGCGGTGATCATCGTCGCGCAGCATTACCTGCCAACTGTGCCATGGACACATATCGACCTGCCAAAACGGTAACAAGAAGATCGGGCCTGAGCGTAGTGCGCTGGCCCGCAACTTGCGTTCGATCATCGCCCACAACCCGCCCTACCCTACTTTCATCGCCCCCGCACCGCCCCTCACCATGGCCGGCACCTGCATAAACCCAATAACAACAGGTCCAACACCATGAGCACGTTCCGCCCGCGCCAGCTATTGCTGGCAACCGCTGTCGCCAGCCTTGCCCTGCCCGTCGCCGCCGAAGAACACGGCTTTCTCGAAGACGCCAGCGCCAACCTCAACCTGCGCAACTTCTTCTTCAACCGCAATTACACCAACCCGACCAAAACCCAGGGTGGCGCGCAGGAGTGGACGCAGAGTTTTATCCTCGATGCCCGCTCCGGCTTCACCCAGGGCACGGTGGGTTTCGGTGTGGATGTATTGGGCATGTACTCACAAAAGCTCGATGGCGGGCGCGGCACCGGCGGCACCCAGCTGCTGCCGCTGGACCGCGACGGCCGCCCGGCGGATAACTTCGGGCGTCTTGGGGTCGCGTTCAAGGCGCGAATCTCCAAGACCGAAGTCAAGGTCGGCGAATGGATGCCGGTGCTGCCGATTTTGCGCTCGGACGACGGCCGCTCCCTGCCGCAAACCCTGCGTGGCGGGCAGATCACCTCAAAGGAGATCGACGGCCTGACCCTCTATGGCGGCCAGTTCCGCGCCAACAGCCCACGCGACGACAGCAGCATGACCGACATGTCGATGGTCGGTAAAACCGCCTTCACCTCCGACCGTTTCAACTTCCAGGGCGGTGAATACGCGTTCAACGACAAACGCACCCAAGTCGGCGTGTGGAATGCCCAGCTCAAGGACATTTACAGCCAGCAATACATCAACCTGATCCATAGCCAGCCCATAGGCGACTGGACCCTGGGCGCCAACCTCGGGTTCTTCTACGGCAAGGACGACGGCAGCGCCCGCGCAGGCGAGCTGGACAACAAGACCTGGTCAGGCCTTTTCTCCGCCCGTTACGGCGGCAACACCTTCTATATCGGCCTGCAAAAACTCACCGGCAACAGTGCCTGGATGCGCGTCAACGGCACCAGCGGCGGCACCCTGGCCAACGACAGCTATAACTCCAGCTACGACAACGCCCAGGAAAAGTCCTGGCAAGTGCGCCACGACTACAACTTCGCCGCGCTGGGCATACCTGGCCTGACTTTGATGAACCGTTATATCAGCGGTAGCAACGTGCATACCGGCACCATCACCGACGGCAAGGAATGGGGGCGCGAGAGCGAAGTGGGCTATACGGTGCAAAGCGGCACCTTCAGGAACCTCAATGTGCGCTGGCGCAACTCCACGATGCGTCGTGATTACAGCAACAACGAATTTGATGAGAACCGGTTGATCGTCAGCTACCCGATAAGTCTGCTGTAAACCAGCGTCGGACTTACTGTATGGTGCGCGCCTGCCGCTGCTGATCCGCCCAGCAGCGGCCTCTATTCGAGCGCATGCACACCATGAAATTCTTCGCCATGCTGGTCCTGGCTCTGAGCCTTTGCGGCTGCATCGGCGCACCTGTCGTCCTGACGCCGCAGACGGCGCAACGCTTGCAGGCTCAGGCGCCCATCCGCTTTTTGTTGACCTTCGATGACGGCCCCAGCGCCTCGGGTTATAACAACCCCAGCCGGTCAGTGATGGCCGATTTGCTGCACAACCCGATACTGCCGGGCATCAAGGCGGTATTTTTCCTGCAGACCGAAGCGTCCCGCTCCGGTGGCAGCCTGCGGGGTCGCAAGACCATGGAGCGCGAATACGCCGCCGGGCATGTGTTGGCCTTTCACACAGCCACGGCGTTTCACACCAACCACCGTTGGCTCAATGACGCCGAGCTGGAAAGCACCCTCACCGAGGGCGCAGCCGACATTGCGTCAATCACTGGCACTGCGCCCACGCTGGTACGCCCACCCTTCTGGAACTACGACCGGCGCACCTTCGCCGCCTACCAGCGCCACGGCATGCATGTGCTGCTGACTGACCTGAGTGCCAATGACGGAAAAATCTGGGGTTTCAATGGCAGCCCACGCCGGCGAGCGAACTTGTATCGGCAACTGTCTGTGGTGCGCGAACGCATTGCTCTGGGCGAACTGCCAACGGTGGACGGCGTGATACCCGTGGTGGTGACCTTCCACGATATCAACCGTTACACCGCGCGACACATGCAGGAGTACTTGCAAATCCTGATGGACAGCGCTCGAATCAATGGCATGAAGGTCGCAGCCGAGCCGTTCTACACCGACCACGCCACGCTGGAACGCGCAGCGCTGGCACGCACAGTCAAGGATATGAATGAAGTAGTGCATCTGCCGGGGGTGTGGAACTGGGTGTGGGATGCGGACTCGCATTAGTCGCTCTGCGACGACCGGTTATATTTGCTGCTACTTGCGCTTGCCGCTCATGGGGAACTCAAGTTCACGCCGCCAACACACATAGGGACGTCAATAAAAAAGAGAATCCCATGAACGTCACTTCGCCATCGCTTAATCAGCATTCGATTGCCCTCCCGGATACAACGCCAACAGCATCGCAAGCGCCCATTGAGATCAGTGCCCGGCGTTCCTACTACGTGGGGCGCGACAGACCGATAGATTTTCTATACCTATCCTCGCATTCCAAACTCACTCCCGATCAGCATCCGCTGGACAGTACCCAAAAAAAATACATCAACACCGACGTATTGCGACACGACAAGCACGTGAAGTTCTACCAGGAAATCGCCTACATGAGCGAAAACGGCAAGCCGATAGGCTCGTCCTCCAACGAACTTGTAATCGAGACCGGTAACCGTGCCGACAAGGTAACCATTAAAAAAGGCCCGGGTCATAGTCTGATCGCGACCATCAACAATAAGCCCTATCAACTGAACCTGCTGACGTCCCCTGACGGCAGTGAATCGCAACCCTTACGCATCAGGACCAACGGGGGCGACGATTGTGTTCTGATCGATCCTGAAGTTAAAAACGCCATTCGCATCGAGCTCGGCGCCGGCAATGATTACGCGCGTGCCGGCGCAGGAGACACCCGCCTCTATGGCGGTGCGGGAGACGATATGCTCAAGCTTGGGAGCGGCGACGGCATCGCATTCGGTAACGATGGCAATGACGTGTTGATCGCCGGCACCGGGAACGGTGTCCTGAAAGGCAACAATGGCAATGACCGTATGCAGGCAGGAAAAGGCTCGGCTGATCGTCGCCTGTTCATGGACGGCGGCGACGGTCACGACTTCATGATTGTCACGCGCAACGACACTCAAATCCCGACAGTCCTGCACGGTGGCAAAGGTGAAAACCTGATCGTCACAAATGGCCCCGCCACAATTTACACCGGGCGCGACAAAAACATCGTCAGGTCTGATAACGACAATACCGTCATCTACGCCAAACCGTCGGACGATGTTCATCGTACCCCGGGCTCCCAGCGCGTTCACACGCAACACAGCGAGGTGGGCAAAAGTGGCTATGTGATTGAGGGCTCTGCCGAGTTCGTACAAAACGTAGAAGACGATATGGAGCTGCTAAGAATATCCCGGCAAGGCAAGAGAATGCTCGGTACTGCCGACGCCGCGGCTCAGCGGAATGATTCCCCGGTACGCATTACTGAATTGACGGAGGACAACGGCAGCTACTACTTCAGTAATGCGGCCATTCGCAACCACCTCGAAGCAGGTCACTCTATGGATACGCTGGCACCTGCGGCCCAAGGCTTCATCACACACCAACAAGCTGGCGCCGTCGCAACGGGTGCGCAGATACAATACAACCCCTCGTATTCGCTGGATGCAGACAGCGCACCCGTCAACGCCCTCTATCACGAAATGGCCCACGCCTATAATGGCGCCTCGGGAACGTTCCTCGCAGGCAGCACCGCCATACCGGAGAACCCCGACGGTGAACCCAATGATGAACGGCAAGCCGTAGGGCTGTTTACCGTTGCTCAGCCATTTAATTTTGTAGGTCACCCCGCGGCCGAACCGAGTACAACAAACCCCAAGCCGTTTTCCGAAAATGGGTTCCGAGAGGAGATGCGCCGTCCGTTACGCACTACCTACACCTGAGGGGTATTGAGCGAGGGAGTGGGTTGATCAAACCGACTCCCGCGACTCCACGCCCAGCTCATCCCACACCGACTCGGCCAAGTGGAACGTCGCATTGGCTGCCGGTATCCCGCAGTAGATCGCGCTCTGCATCAGCACTTCCTTGATCTCGGCGCGTGTCACGCCGTTGCTGGCGGCGGCACGCAGGTGAAGTTTTAATTCTTCACTACGATTCATGCCGATCAACATGGCGATGGTGATCAGGCTGCGGGTATGCCGAGGCAGGCCGGGGCGGGTCCAGATATCACCCCAGGCGTGGCGGGTGATCATTTCCTGGAACTCGCTGTTGAACTCGGTCAGGGCATTGAGGCTGCGGTCGACATGGGCATCGCCCAGCACTTCGCGACGCACTTGCAGGCCATCGGCATAACGTTGTTTCTCGTCCACAAAAACTCCTTAAACATTTGATAGAAGCTCGAACACGTGTGGCGAGCAGGCTTGCCCTGCGCTGGGGCGCGAAGCGGCCCCAAAACCTGGCGATGCGGTTCATCGGGAAGAACGCGGTGGCTGTATCAGGGCCGCTTCGCCGCCCAACGCAGGGCAAGCCTGCTCGCCACAACAAGTCTGTCTGTCACAACAAGCCTGCTATACAGAACACGTCAGCTCTCCAGAACAAGCTCGCTGCCACAGGTTTAATCAGCCAACAGGAACGCCAGCACGCGGTCGCTGAACGCGGCGCCGGCCTGTACGTTGGACAGGTGCGCCGCGTAGAACTCGGCGTACTCGGCGCCCTTGATCTGATTCTGGATAAAGCGGCTGCCGGCCGGCGGCGTAACGGCATCTTCGGTGCCGGCAATCGCCAGGGTCGGCACTTGGATCGTGGACAGTTGCTCGCGCAAATCCGCATCGCGTACGGCTGCGCAGTTGGCGGCGTAACCTTGGGGCGACGTGGCGGCAAGCATGTCGGTAATCTGCTGGGCCTGGTGCGGGTTGGCGGCGGCGAAATCGGCGGTAAACCAGCGTGCAATCGACGCATCGCGCAGCGCTACCATGGCTGCCGCACCGTCACGCAAAACCATCTCGATTCGCGGGTTCCAGATCTCCGGCGTGCCGATCCTGGCGGCGGTGTTGCACACCACCAGGCGCAGCAGGCGATCACCTGCGTGGATGCCCAGCCATTGGCCGATCAGGCCGCCCATGGACAGCCCGCAAAAATGCGCACGCTGAATATCCAGCGCATCGAGCAACGCAATCACATCGCGACCCAGCTGCTCGATGCTGTACGGCCCTTCGGTGACCAGGGATTTGCCATGGCCACGGGTATCGAAACGCAGTACGCGAAAGTGCTGGGTGAAGGCCGGGATCTGGATGTCCCACATATGCAGGTCGGTGCCCAACGAGTTGGACAACACCAGCACCGGCGCGCCCTCAGGCCCGTCCAGTTGGTAATGCAATGGGCCTTCGGCCAGTTGTACAAATGCCACGGCGGTCTCCTTACGCAGTCAAAGCAAAATGGTCGGTCACCGCACGGGTAACCCAGGTTTGAGCCTGGCCCAAGTAATGGGCCGGATCGAGCAGGCGGTCCAGTTCCACCGCCGACAACTCGGCGGTGACCTGTGCTTCGTCCGCCAGAACCGCGCGCAGATGTCGCCGTTCGGCGACGGCGCGTTTACAACATTGCTCCAATAGATGGTGAGCGGTCTCGCGGCCCAGGCGTTGGGCAAGCACGATACTCACTGCTTCGGCCAGCACCAGCCCTTGGGTCAGGTCGAGGTTGTGCGCCATGCGCTCGGGGTCGACCTCCAAGCCTTGGCTCACCAACAGCGCCTGTTTCAAGGCACCGGACACCAGCCGACAAATCTCTGGCAGGGTTTCCCACTCGGCGTGCCACAGGCCCAGGCTGCGCTCGTGCTCCTGGGGCATGGCGCTGAACATCGTCGCCACCAGCCCCGGCACGCGGGTGGCAGCGCTGATCAACACGGCGGCGCCCACCGGGTTGCGCTTGTGCGGCATGGTCGATGAGCCGCCCTTGCCCGGCGCAGACGGCTCGAACACCTCCGCCGCTTCGGTCTGCATCAACAGGCTGAGGTCGCGCCCCAGCTTGCCGAGGCTGCCGGCGATCAGGCCGAGCACGCCGGCAAACTCCACCAGTCGATCACGTTGGGTGTGCCAGGGTTGCTCGGGCAGGCCCAGTTGCAGCTCAGCCGCCAAGGCCTGCGCCACCGGCATGGCGTGCTCACCGAGTGCCGCCAGGGTGCCGGACGCGCCGCCAAACTGCAGCACCAGCAAGCGCGGCTTCAGCTCGGCCAGGCGTTGGCGACTGCGCGTCACCGCGCCCAGCCAACCGGCGATTTTCATTCCGAGGGTGACCGGCGTCGCATGCTGCAACCAGGTTCGCCCGGCCAGGGGCACGTCGGCATAACGCTGGGCCTGCACAGCAAGCACCTCGCCCAATTGCGCCAGGTCCGCTTCAATCAGCGTCAACGCCTGGCGCAGTTGCAACACCAGCCCGGTGTCCATCACATCCTGGCTGGTCGCGCCAAGGTGCACGTAACGCTCGGCGCCGGCATCTTCAGCGGCAATCAATTTGCCCAAGGCCTTCACCAGTGGAATCGCCGAGTTCCCCGCCGAGGCAATCGCCTCACCGAGGGCGTCCACATCGTAAAGTGACGCCAGGCACGCCTGGGCAATCGGCGCGACGGCGGCTTGGGGAATCAACCCGACCCGGGCCTCGGCCCGGGCCAGCGCCGCTTCGAAATCCAGCATGCCCTGCAAACGTCCCTGGTCGCAGAACACTTCGGCCATGCTGTCAGCGGTGAAGTAAGCGTCGAACAGTTGATTGCTCGTGCGCAGTGTCATAACTCATCCCTAGAGGTCGTGATGTAGATAAGCCGCCTGTTTGGGCAGACGCAGGCTGAACAGGAAAGCGACCGCCATCATCGCGGTGACGTACCAGTAAAAGGTATTTTCCATGCCAATGGATTTCAGGCTCAACGCAACGACTTCGGCCGAACCACCAAAAATCGCATTCGCCACCGCATACGCCAGGCCCACACCCAGTGCGCGCACCTGCGGCGGGAACATCTCCGCTTTGACCAGGCCGCTGATCGAGGTGTAGAAGCTGACGATCGCCAAGGCCAGGGTGATCAGCACAAAGGCCAGGAACGGACTGGTGACGGTTTTCAAGGTCAGCAGGATCGGCACGGTGAACAGCGTGCCCAGGCCTGCGAACCACAGCATCGAATTACGTCGACCGATCTTGTCCGCCAACATGCCGAACAGCGGCTGCATGCACATGTACAGGAACAGCGCGCCGGTCATGATGTAGCTCGACGTCTTGGCGTGCATGCCCACGGTGTTCACCAGGTATTTCTGCATGTACGTGGTAAAGGTGTAGAAAATCAGCGAGCCACCGGCGGTGTAGCCCAGCACGGTAATGAAGGCTTTGCCGTGGTCGCGGAACAGCGCGACGATGCTGCCGGCGTCTTTGTCTTCACGCATTTCCTTGCTGGTAGTTTCTTTCAAGGTGCGACGCAGCAGCAGGGAGATCACCGCAGCAATGGCACCGATCACGAACGGAATCCGCCAGCCCCAGGCGCGCAGTTCTTCTTCACTCAGGATCTGTTGCAGGATCACCACCACCAGCACCGCCAGCAATTGGCCGCCGATCAGGGTCACGTATTGGAATGAGGCAAAAAAGCCGCGCTGGCCCTTGAGTGCCACTTCACTCATGTAGGTCGCCGTGGTGCCGTATTCGCCACCCACCGACAGGCCCTGGAACAGGCGCGCCACCAGCAGCAAGGCCGGCGCCCAGGCGCCGATATCTTTGTAGGTGGGCAAAAAGGCAATGACCAGCGAACCGGCGCACATCATCAGCACCGAGATCATCATCGAGTTTTTGCGCCCGTGCTTGTCGGCCACTCGGCCAAACAGCCAGCCACCGATGGGTCGCATCAGGAATCCGGCAGCAAACACCCCGGCGGTGTTGAGCAACTGGACCGTGGGATCGTCCGAGGGGAAAAACGCCGGGGCAAAATAAATCGCGCAGAAGGCATAGACGTAGAAGTCGAACCATTCGACGAGGTTGCCGGAGGAGGCCCCGACAATCGC
The DNA here is from genome assembly GCF_012985445.1 of Pseudomonas sp. WS 5532. Classification (NCBI taxonomy): domain Bacteria; kingdom Pseudomonadati; phylum Pseudomonadota; class Gammaproteobacteria; order Pseudomonadales; family Pseudomonadaceae; genus Pseudomonas; species Pseudomonas sp. WS 5532. Next base: position 752,709 of record NZ_JAAQWK010000001.1, on the reverse strand, counting down.
AAAAATCCGTTTGCTGCGTTCTTCTCCGGTGTAGTGACTCGTTTTTGTTGTCATGTTTTTTTACTCAGTGGGAACGGTTATAGCCTAGACATACTTTGCAACAACCATGTTCCGCAAGCAGACTTTTGCATAGGTGCGGCCTTGAGGGCGCCATCGCAGGCAAGCCAGCTCCCACCTTTGAACCTGTTCACAGTTCAAAATGTGGGAGCCGGGCTTGCCCGCGATGGCGCCCGCCAGCTCAACTCAATAATCGAAGAACACCGTTTCCTTGTCTGTGCCCTGCAAAATCACATTCCACTGATGCACACCTTGCGCATCCGGCTTGGCAATCAACGTAGCGCGACGCTCCGCAGGCACACACGCCAGCAACGGGTCATCGCCATTCAACGCTTCGCCATCGAAATAGATCCGCGTCAGCAGGTGCTTGACCAAACCACGGGCAAACACCAGCACCACCAGATGCGGCGCCTGGGTCGTGCCTTGCAGGCCCGGCACACTGCCCGGCTTGATGGTGGTAAACCGAAAGCGGCCTTCGGCATCCACCGGCACCCGGCCAAACCCTTCAAAGTTGGGGTCGACAGCCTTGGCCTGCTCGTCTTCGGGGTGGTCGTACTTGCCGGCGGCATTGGCTTGCCAGACTTCCAGCATGGCGTCGTTGACGACATCACCGTTGCCGTCCACCACCTGCCCGCTGATTGCCACGCGCTCGCCCAAGGTGGCCGGCACGGTCAGGTCTTCGCGGTTCAGCCAGGTCAGGCCGATGTGGTAATACGGCCCGACGGTGTGGGACGTGGTCGCATTGAGGGTCATCTCATTTCTCCATCGGCGTGGCGTCGCGGCCGCGCAAAACGATGTCCCAGCGATAGCCGAGGGCATAGGACGGAATGGTTTTTTCCAGATCAAAACGCGCGATCAGACGCTGCTTGGCGCTGGTGTCCGGCACGCAGTTGTAGATCGGGTCGTATTCCAGCAGCGGGTCACCGGGGAAATACATCTGCGTGACCAGTCGCGTCAGTACGCTGGGACCAAACAGCGAGAAGTGGATATGCGCCGGGCGCCACGCGTTGTGGTGGTTGCCCCACGGGTAGGCGCCGGGCTTGATGGTCTGGAACTGATACCAGCCGTCGGCGTCGGTGACGGTGCGGCCGGTGCCGGTAAAGTTCGGGTCCAGCGGCGCGTCGTGCAGGTCGCGCTTGTGGTTGTAGCGACCGGCGGCGTTGGCCTGCCAGATCTCCACCAGAATGCCCGGTACCGGCAGGCCGTTTTCATCCAGCACACGGCCGTGGATGATGATGCGCTCGCCCTGGGGCTCGCCTTCGTGCTGGGCGGTGAGGTCGTTGTCCTTCTCGTTGATCCGCTCGGCGCCGATGGTCGGGCCGGTGATTTCCGACAAGGAGTGCGGCAGAAACACCAATGGCTGAGACGGCGAACGCAGGTTCGTCGACTGGTAGGCCGGGTGCAGGTAATCAGGTTGGGTGCCCGCTTGCGGGCGCCGGTAACCGGGCTTGTCACTCATGGAGCAATCCTCTCTTATCAGATGCGTTCAATCGCCAGGGCCAGGCCTTGGCCGACGCCCACACACATGGTCGCCAGGCCTTTGCGGCCGCCGGTTTTCTCCAACTGATGCAGTGCCGTCAGCACCAACCGCGCGCCGCTCATGCCCAACGGGTGGCCAAGGGCGATGGCGCCGCCGTTCGGGTTGACCTGCGCGGCATCGTCGGCGATCCCCAGTTCACGCAGCACCGCCAGACCTTGGCTGGCGAAGGCTTCGTTGAGTTCGATCACGTCAAAGTCGGTGACCGCCAAACCAAGGCGCTCCACCAGTTTGCGCACCGCCGGCACCGGGCCGATGCCCATCACCCGCGGCGCAACGCCGGCGCTGGCCATGCCCAATACGCGAGCGCGGGCGGTGAGGCCGTGCTTTTTGACCGCTTCGGCAGACGCCAGAATCAGCGCCGCCGCACCGTCATTCACGCCCGACGCATTGCCGGCGGTGACGGTTTTATCCGGGCCATTGACCGGCTTGAGTTTGGCCAGGGCCTCCAGGGTGGTGTCGCGTGGATGCTCGTCGTGCTCCACCACGGTTTCGCCTTTTTTATGGGCGACGCGCACCGGCACGATTTCTTCAGCAAAGAACCCGGCGGCTTGCGCGGCGGCGGTGCGTTGCTGGCTGCGCAGGGCGAAGGCGTCCTGATCGGCGCGGGACACGTTGTAGTCGTCGGCGACGTTATCGGCCGTTTGCGGCATCGCATCCACGCCGTATTGGGCCTTCATCAACGGGTTGATAAAACGCCAGCCGATGGTGGTGTCTTCCAGTTTCATGTTGCGCGAAAACGCCGCGTCAGCCTTGCCCATCACGAACGGCGCACGGGACATCGACTCGACGCCACCGGCAATCGCCAGCTCCATTTCGCCGCTGGCGATGGCGCGGAAGGCCGTGCCGATCGCGTCCATGCCCGAGGCGCACAGGCGGTTGAGGGTCACGCCCGGAATGCTTTGCGGCAAGCCCGCCAACAGCAACGCCATACGCGCGACGTTGCGGTTGTCTTCACCGGCCTGGTTGGCGCAGCCGAGGAACACTTCGTCGACCGCGCTCCAGTCCACCGACGGGTTGCGCTCGATCAGTGCCTTGATTGGCAACGCTGCCAAGTCATCGGCGCGCACCGTGGACAAGCCACCGCCGAAACGGCCGATGGGCGTGCGGATGGCATCACAGATAAAGACGTCGCGCATCAGGCTTCTCCCGGTGCTTGGCCGTGGGCAGCAGCAGTGCGCGCTTCGAGATCACGCAGCGCGGTCAACTCCACGTCGGTCGGCTCGGCGGTGGTGCTTACGTGGTCGGCAAAACGAATCGCCCAACCGGTGGCTGCCACCACTTGCTCGCGGGTTACGCCAGGGTGCAAGGCGGTGACCACAAACTCATGGCTGCCCTCCTCCGGCTCCATGATGCACAGGTCGGTAATAATCCCTACAGGGCCGGCGCCAGGCAGGCCCAGGCGCTTGCGTGAGTCACCGCCTTCGCCATGGCCGACCGAGGTGATGAAGTCCAGCTTGTCGACAAACGAACGCGCCGACTGCTTGAGGATGATCAACACGCTCTTGGCGGAACCGGCAATCTCCGGCGCGCCACCGGCACCCGGCAGGCGCACTTTGGGTTGGTGATAGTCGCCCACCACGGTGGTGTTGATGTTGCCGAAGCGGTCGACCTGGGCGGCGCCGAGAAAGCCGACGTCGATGCGCCCGCCTTGCAGCCAGTAGCGAAAAATCTCACCGGTCGGCACGACCGTGTCGGCGGTTTCTGCCAGTTCGCCGTCACCGATCGACAGCGGCAATACGCTTGGCTTGGCGCCAATCGGGCCGGATTCGTAAATCAGCACCACGTCCGGCGAGGAGGTCAGGCGTGCCAGGTTGGCGGCCTTGGAAGGCAAGCCGATGCCGACAAAGCACACCGAGCCGTTCTTGAGGCGGCGCGCGGCGGCGACGGTCATCATTTCATTGGTCGAGTAAGCCATTACTTGGCCTCCTGCGCGTGGGCCAGCTTGGCCTGGAATTCACTGAAGTCAGCGGTGCCGTGGATGTATTCGTCGATCCACGCGGTAAAGGTCCCACGGTCGCGGGCGATGGGGTCCCACGCCTGATAGAAGCGGTTGTCGCGCTCGTTGTAGCCGTGGGCGTAGGACGGGTGCGCACCACCGGGTACATGGCACACCGCAGTCAAGGCCCAGGTCGGCAGCACGCAGCTGTTCATCGGTGCATTCAGGTCATCGACGATTTCTTCGACGGTGACGATGCAACGCTTGGCCGCCAGGGCCGCTTCCTTCTGCACACCGAGAATGCCCCAGAGCAGCACATTGCCCTTGCGGTCGGCCTTTTGTGCGTGGATCACGGTGATGTCCGGACGCACCGACGGCACGGCCGCCAGCACTTCGCCAGTGAATGGGCAGGTCACGGTTTTGATCAGCGGGTTGACCTTGGGCAGGTCGGAGCCGGCATAGGCGCGCAGCACCGCAAACGGCAGGCCCGAGGCTCCGGCAACGTAGGCATTGGCCAGGTCGGCGTGGCTGTGTTCTTCGATCTCCAGCGGCTGCGGCCATTGCTTTTCAACGGCGTCGCGCAGGCGATGCAGGGAACCCACGCCCGGGTTGCCGCCCCAGGAGAAAATCAACTTGCGCGCGCAGCCGGCACCGATCAACTGGTCGTAGATCAGGTCAGGCGTCATGCGCACCAGCGTCAGGTCTTTCTTGCCCTGACGAATGATTTCATGACCCGCTGCTGTAGGGATCAGATGAGTGAAGCCTTCGAGGGCGACGGTATCGCCGTCGTTCACGAAGCGCTTGACCGCATCACGCAGGGTGAGAATTTCAGCCATGGGGTTGGGCTCCCGGTGTTGATCGAAAAAGGCGCTGAGGTGGCGCCGAAGTGCTTGAAGATTAAGCCGGGCAAATGGGCCAAACAATCCGATAATCGACTCAGCGTTCGATTATCGAACGGATTGTTGTCTAGCTAATCGTTTACGAAAACTCGCTCAGTCTGAGGGCCTGGCTTATGTGGGAGCCAGCTCCCACCCAAGCCAGCTCCCACACAATTTAGCGCCCACTTGAATCGCGCGGGGATCAGGTAGCATCCGCATGGCTGACCATGCCCTTGATCACCACGGCAGCCGTGGCCAACGCCGCCGGAATCACCAGCGCCGTCAGCACTTGTTCGAAGTTCCAGCCCAGGCCCAGCAAGGTGGCGCCCATCCACGCGCCGAGGATCGCGCCGAAGCGACCGATGCCGAGCATCCACGACACACCGGTCGCGCGGCCCTGTGTCGGGTAGAAGCGTGCAGCCAGGGACGGCATGGCCGATTGCGCGCCGTTGACGCACATTCCGGCGATCAACACCAAGGTCGCCAGTACGGTGATATTGCCCAGGCTCTGCCCCACGGCGTAGGCAAACACCCCGGCCAACAGGTAGAAAGTGCCGATGACCTTGTGGGGATTGAAGCGGTCCATTGCCCAGCCCACGCCGACCGCACTCAGCACGCCGCCGAACTGGAACAACGCGCCGATAAAGGCTGCCTGTTCCATACTGGCGCCGCTGTCGCGCATCAGGGTCGGCAGCCAACTGGTCAGCAGGTAAACAATCACCAGGCCCATAAAGTAGGTGAGCCACAGCAGCAGGGTGCCGGCGCTGTAGGTGCCGGAGAAGATCACCGCGAACACGTTGCGCGCCTTGACGTTTTTTTGCTCGGGCACGCTGAAGCTGCTCGCCTGGGCAACGATCGTAGGTTCGATGGGAGACAAGGTTTTACGCACCTTGTCGGTGCCGCGGTTGCGCACCACCAGGTAACGCGCCGATTCCGGCAGCCATACCAATAGCACCACCGCCAAAATCAACGGCAGAATGCCGCCGATCAGCAGCAGGCTATGCCAGCCAAACGCCGGGATCAGCTTGGCCGAGATAAACCCGCCGCCGGCCATGCCCAGGTTGAAACCGCAGAACATGCTGGTCACCAGCAACGATTTGTGGCGCTCGGGGGTGTATTCGGACAGCAGCGTCGTGGCGTTCGGCATCCCTGCGCCCAGGCCCAGCCCGGTCAGGAAGCGCAACACCAGCAGTTGGTCGACGTTGCTGCTGTAGGCCGAGGCCAGGCTGAATGCGCCAAACACCAACACCGCACTCACCAGCACCACTTTGCGCCCGAAACGGTCCGCCAGCGGGCCGGAACCGAGCGCACCAAACACCATGCCGATCAACGCGGCACTCATTACCGGGCCGAGGCTGGCGCGGTCGATGCCCCAGTCCTGGGACAGCGCAGGCGCAATAAAGCCCATGGCAGCGGTGTCGAGGCCATCGAGGAAGACAATCAGGAAACACAGGATTACCACACGCCACTGGTAACGCGAGAGTGGCTGGGCGTTGATAAAGGACTGCACGTCCAGGGTGGTACCGACAGAAGGCTGATTCATTATTTTTATTCCACACCGATGGCGGGCCAACGACCTGGGGTCGTCATTATTATTGGGCGGCTCTTCAGAGCGCTGCCGCACAGTAATAAGTCGGGGGAAACAGCGTCAATTGATCAAGCCGGGATCTGTGCGGTCACCGAACACTTAGGCAAACAGTTGCGCACTCAACTCGCGGCTGGCGCTGAGCATGCTTGGCAAAAACCGCTGCTCCAGCTCGCTGCGGCTGACACGCCCGGCGTGGGTGCTGACATTGAGCGCGGCCAACACCTGGCCGGAAGCGTCGTACACCGGCACGGCGATGGAGCGTAAGCCCTGCTCCAGCTCCTGATCGACGATGCACCAGCCTTGTTGACGCACTTGTTGCAGGCATTCGAACAAGGCTTCGGGCGTGGTCAGGGTGCGGCTGGTCTTGGTTTGCAGGTCGGCGTGGTCGAGATAGTCCTTGAGCGAGGCATCGTCCAGCGCCGCCAGGAGGATGCGCCCCATCGATGTGCAATACGCCGGCAAACGCCCGCCCACCGACAGGTCCACCGAGATCAGGCGCTGGGTGGTGGCCGAGCGGGCGATATAAAGGATGTCGTCGCCTTCCAGGGTCGCCATGTTGCAAGCCTCGTGCAATTGCTCGCTCATACGGTCCAGGTAAGGCTGGGCCGATACGGCCAATGGCGTGGAGGACAAATACGCATGCCCCAGGGTCAAGACTTTGGGCAGCAGCGAATAGGTGCGCCCATCGGTGGTGGCATAACCGAGCTTGATCAAGGTGTGCAGGCAACGGCGCACGGCGGCACGCGGGATTTCGGTGCGATGACTGATCTGGGCGATGGTCAGGTGGCGTTTGCGCTCCTGAAACGCTTGCACCACTGCCAGGCCGCGCGCCAGGGAGGTCATGAAGTCCGGATCACCGGTAAACGCCTGGATACGCTTGGCCGGTGAAGCCACGATCGGCGGCGCCACTGATGCGAAGGAGTTGCGCAATTGATCGTTCATTTCCAGGGTCCTTTCTCTTGTTTTCAACCGCAGGGAGGGTTGGCCGCCATTACAAGCCGTGCCGGCCGGGATGCACAAGGTTGCGCACGCAACATCGGGCGATTATCGGACAGCCATGCGATTATCGCAATTTTGCCGATGGAACCCGACAGCCGGGTAGACCACTACAGTCATGCGCAAAACACGCAAATGACTCACACCTTCATGTAACAAAAGTCTCACACGAAGTTGACGCTTTTTAACTTAATGCTGATAGTTTTATCCAAATGCGCCGCTATAATGCAGCTTGTGCAGAGGTCAGCCCGATTTCATTATCATCGGGAGTGGAGCTCACGAGGCGATGCGCGTTACAGGCATCATCGGTCACACATACCTGTTTATAAGATCTGCCCTTTGGCCCTTTTTCAAACTTGAATGGTTCTACTGTTCAATTTTGAACAACCCGAGGACGACTTTCAGGCATGACGCTGCACCGTCAATACACTCAACTTAATTAGGTAACACTGTGACGAAAGACGAACTGCGCGCGGAACTTGAGCGCCAGGAACAACGTTACAAGGACGTTTACGGCGGGGAAGTCACCACCTACGCCGCGCAACCTGAACCCGAGCGCAAACCCTGGCGCAAACGGGCCAGTTTGCTGGATCAGGCATTTGCCCAGGAAATTCAAAAGATTGAACAGGAACTCAAGACCGAAGAGCCATAAGCCCTTCGCTCAGAGTTTCCAGGGTCTTGCTGTCTCTGCCGGCCCAGCGCCGGCGGAAGGCACCGTGCATTGGCTTGGCTCACCATTGGTCAGCGTCCTGCTGCCGCCAACGAAATTTCATACAAATGTTTCAGACATGACGTTTGCATGACAAATCCGTGTCTTTTCGGCCCCGCACTTTATAAATCAAAGACTTGCCAAAGCCCCGAAAACCCTGGGATGCGCCGCTTTGCCCGGTGTTTTTTCAGTGAAGATTGTTACCGATGAGCAGCTAATGCATCGATTACTGAGGTTTTCTGGCATAATCGCGCCCCCTTACGACCGGGTCAGAAAACCTTCATGATCGATTTATTCAGCGGACTGGATGCTTGGGTTCTAGTGAGCCTGTTGCTCGCCCTGGCCTTTGTCCTCGCCTTCGAGTTCATCAATGGCTTTCATGACACCGCTAACGCGGTGGCCACAGTCATCTACACCAAAGCCATGCCGCCGCACCTGGCCGTGTTCTTCTCCGGGGTGTTCAACTTCCTCGGCGTGTTGCTCGGTGGTGTCGGCGTCGCCTACGCCATCGTGCACTTGCTGCCGGTGGAGTTGCTGATCAATGTGAACACCGGCCATGGCCTGGCAATGGTCTTCTCTTTATTGGCAGCGGCGATCACCTGGAACCTGGGCACCTGGTACTTCGGTATCCCGGCCTCCAGCTCCCATACCTTGATCGGCTCGATCCTTGGTGTCGGCCTGGCCAATGCCCTGATCAACGACATCCCCTTGGCTGACGGTGTGAACTGGCAGAAAGCCATCGATATCGGTGCTTCCCTGGTGTTCTCGCCGATGGCCGGCTTCCTGGTCGCAGCTCTGGTGCTGATCGGCCTGAAATGGTGGCGCCCACTGTCGAAAATGCACAAGACCCCGGACCAGCGCCGCAAACTTGACGACAAGAAGCACCCACCGTTCTGGAACCGTCTGGTACTGGTGATCTCGGCCATGGCCGTGAGCTTCGTACACGGCTCCAATGATGGCCAGAAAGGCATCGGCCTGATCATGCTGGTGCTCATCGGTATCGTACCGGCGCAGTTCGTACTCGACCTGGGCAGCACCACTTACCAGATTGAACGTACTCGCGATGCCACCGTGCATTTGAGCCAGTTTTACGAGCGCAATAACGCCACGCTCGGCGAGTTCCTGGCACTGGGCAAAAGCGTGAAGGACGACCTGCCGGGCAAGTTTCGGTGCAACCCGCAGCAGACCGAGCCGACTATCAATGCATTGATGGAAACCCTGAAAGGCGTTTCCGACTACCACTCGCTGACTGCCGAGCACCGCATTGAAGTGCGCCGCTACTTGCTGTGCCTGGACGACACCGCGAAGAAAGTCGGCAAGCTGCCGGGCCTGGATGCGCGTGAGAAGTCCGACCTGGACAAGCTGCGCAAAGACTTGACCGCCACCACCGAGTACGCCCCGTTCTGGGTGATCCTCGCCGTCGCACTGGCCCTGGGCCTGGGTACCATGGTGGGCTGGAAGCGTGTGGTACTGACCATCGGTGAGAAGATCGGCAAGCAGGGCATGACCTATGCCCAAGGCATGTCGGCACAGATCACCACGGCGAGCATGATTGGCCTGGCCAACATTTTCAGCCTGCCGGTTTCCACCACTCACGTACTGTCTTCAGGCGTGGCCGGCACCATGGTTGCCAATAAGAGCGGCCTGCAAGGCGGCACGGTGAAGACCATCCTGATGGCTTGGGTGTTGACCTTGCCGGCAACCGTGGGCCTGTCGGCCGGGTTGTTCTGGCTGGCGTCCAAGGCATTGGGTAGTTGATAGGCTGCGGCTGAAAAAGAAGGCGCGATCCTGATGGGGATCGCGCTTTTTTTTATCTCACAACTACAGGTGCGGGACGCAGAGCGTCCTCGGCGGCATTCCCACGCGGAGCGTGGGAACGATCACATTAAATAGCAGGCAAAAAAAAGGGCGACCGAAGTCGCCCAAAATGCCTTGCGTGCTCATGTAACCCAGAAGAACTTACGGTTCTTTACGCTTATTAGCGTCCTTCCAGATAAAAATCCCAAACCCTACAAAAAACAGCACCATGAGGCTGACAGTCAGCACCCCGGCAAACACCACATTATCGAAAAACATGACCGGCCTCCTGCTCATGCCCTGTTGCGATAGGGCTAAGTTAATGGAGAAGGCGGAGTGGAAAATTGACCGGGATCAATGTCGCCCGCAACGGGGCTTAAAGAAGGGTAATAACTGACCTGCATCAACAAATGCAGGCTGTTTCAACGCTTTTTCGGCTTGTTCTTGGGTTTTTTCTTAACTTTGCCAAGCGGCATCGCCTGCTCAAATGCCTGGCGAACTTCATTCAGGCGCTTGTCATTCAAGTCATGCACACGTTTGGCACGTTCGGCATTCAGGTCGATCAGTTTGTCGTCTTCACTCATGGCTGGGCTTACGTCGTGGCGGGAATGGCTCAATAATGCGGCCTCTCCCGCTCGACGGCAAATGCCAGGGTGAAAATCCTCGTACTTCTCTTTCCTGGCGCTTATTTATCCCGCTCAAATGTAATGATGGAACGTGTAGTCCCCGGCCAATTCGGCATTTGGCGCCAGGGCGTCAGCACTTCCAGCGTATCGCCCCTGACCTGAAAATCGCGGCATTGCACCGTCCCCACCCACGCCGGATTCCAGGCAGAATCAACCTCTGTGCACCATTGATTGCCCTCGACCCGCTCAATACCGGTATAAGCCACCAGCGTATTCAACAGCGCTGATTTTTCAGCGTCGGAAGCGCCGGCTTTTCTTCCCTCACCGGTCAACACGAAAGCCACTCGATGATCCGCGGTAAAAATAACGCGCCCGGAAGGACGGCTGCCCATTGCCGGAATTTTCTCACGGGTATCCTGGGACTCGACCTGATAGCCGACCAGCTTCCAGGCCCCGACCAGCGGTGACTCATTCGCTGCTGCGCCCGCGCAAAGGCCCATTGAAACAGCCAACCCGATCACATTTGCCTTTATAGGGAGTTTCATCGCTCTACCGTCTCAAAAAAGACACAGAGCTTTGCGCACGGCTGCCCGGGGAGATGTAGGGCATATCCCCAAACTACGACAGGAGAATCTGCGGGCGACAAAAGGAAGCACATCGCCCAAAATCGACACTTTCCAACTTACCCTGTAGGCGCACTCAGTTGGCACTGCACAATGACCTTCCGCCGCTGCTGGCCCTGCGCGCTTTTGAGGCGGTGGCGCGGCACTTGAGTTTTATCAAGGCCGCCAATGAGTTGTCGGTTACCCAGAGCGCACTCAGCCACCAAGTGCAAAAGCTCGAACAGTATCTGGGCAAACCACTGTTTATCCGACGCACCCGCGCGATTGATCTGACCGCCGACGGCCAAGGTTACTACGACGAAATCCGCCCGGCCCTCGATATGATCGCCGCCGCCACCCGCGCGCAGAAAGTCGCCCCCACGACCACAATTTTGCGCGTGGGCCTGCTGGCCTCGTTTGCCACCCTGTGGCTGGCCCCGCGTCTGGCCGGGTTTCTCAACCGCTACCCGCATATCCAGGTGGAACTGCTGCCCGCGATTCAATTAGCCAACGTCGCCACCGCCGAGGTCGACCTGGCCATCCGCTATGGCAAGGGCGACTGGCCCGATGTACAGGCCACGCGTTTGATGGCGGAAGTCATTTCACCGGTGTGCAGCCCGGCCTTCAAGGCCAGCCAACTGCACAATGCGCCCTTGTTGATAGCCACCTCGCACCGCCCTTTCGAGTGGACGGATTGGTCGGCGCACTACCAGGTCAACCTCGACCACCATTCCCGCGTGCTGCTGCACGACTACAACATCGTGGTCGAAGCCGCCGTGGCTGGCCAAGGCATCGCCATGGGCCGTCACCGCCTGATAGAGCGCAGGCTCAAGGACGGCAGCCTGGTAGAAGCCTTTGACTGGCCGCCCTACCACAGTGAAATCGGTTACTGGCTGATCGTGCCTCAAGGCCCTGCGAGCCAAGCGGTCGAATGCTTCAGTCAATGGTTGAAAGACACCTGCGCCGATGCATGAGCTATTTCGATACGTCGAGTGAGATCTATCCGTTTGTCGCCCATTGATACAACAAACATGCTCAAACCTCTTAACCCAAGAGGATCCAACATGAGCGACTCCATCCGCCAACGCGTACAAGCCCTTGGCCTGACGCTGCCAACCCCTAGCCAGCCGGCGGCCAATTACATCAATCATGTGGTCAGCCAGAACCAGCTGTTTATCTCCGGGCAAATTCCTATGCTCGACGGCAAACCCGCCTACATCGGCCGGCTGGGGCAATCCCTCAGCGATGAAGAAGGTGCCCAGGCAGCAGAGCTGGCGGCGTTGGGCTTGCTCGGCCAGTTAAGTGCTGCCATCGGTGATGACCTGTCGCGTGTAGTGCGCATTCTCCGCTTGGGCGTGTTCATCGCCAGCAGCGGCGATTTCACGCGCCAAAGCGTAGTTGCCAATGGCGCATCCAATCTGGTGGTCAATGCCCTGGGCGACAAAGGCCGGCACGTGCGCACCGCCGTCGGCGTCTCGAGCCTGCCCGCCGGCGTCGCCGTGGAGGTGGACGCAATTTTCGAGCTGCTGTCGTGAGCCCGCTGCAGGTCCAGCATCTGCGTGACGACACACCTGGCTGCCAATCAGGCATCGTGCACTTCAACCATGCCGGTGCCTCGCTGCCGAGCCAAGCCACCCTCGACGCGATCATCGACCAGTTGCAACGCGAAGCCCGCGATGGCCCGATGGAGGCCGGCGAGCATGGCGCGATCCTGGTAGAAAAAGCCCGGCGCGCAGCTGGGCAATTACTCAATGCGCCCGTCTCCTCGATTGCCTTCGCCAGCAGCGGCTCAACCGCCTGGAGCCTGGCTTTCCAGGCCTTGGGGCCGTGGCAGCCGGGCGATCGCATCCTGGTTGGGCGCCATGAATGGGGCGGCAACCTGGCGAGTATGCAGTTGGCCGTGCAAGCGGGTGCCCGAGTGGAGGTGATTCCCTGCGATGCAACCGGCGCAGTCTGCCCATTGGCGCTGGAAGCAATGATTGATGCCAACGTCAAGCTGATCGACCTGACCTGGCTGCCGGCCAACGGCGGCCTGATCAACCCTGCCCCAGCCATCGGCGAAGTGGCCAGGCGCCACGCAATCCCCTACTTCATCGACGCCGGCCAAGCGGTCGGCCAGTTGCCGGTGGATGTGCAGGCGCTGCACTGCGATGTGCTCAAGTCGGCCGGGCGTAAACACCTGCGCGGGCCGCGGGGTACGGCGCTGCTGTATGTGCGACCAGACTTTCTGCAACGCCTGAACCCCGCCCAGCGCGACGTGTTCTCGGCGCCCTGGACCGTTGAAGGGTTCGACCTGCGTAACGATGCCCGCCGCTTTGAAACCAGCGAAGTGTCCTACGCCTTATTGGCGGGGTTGGGAAATGCGTTGCAGGAAGTTAACCGACTGGGCGTGGAGCGGACATGGGAAAGGGTCTTGCAGCTTAGCGGACGAATCCGCGACGCGCTGCGTCAGATTCCGGGCGTTTCCCTGCACGATCTGGGCACGGTTCACTCAGGATTGATCGCCTTTAACCTCGCCGGCTGGGAGGCGTTTGAACTCAAACGTCGGCTGGGATTAAAGCGCATCAACATCGGCGCCAATGGTGTGGCCTACACGCCTCTGGATATGCAGGCGCGGGGTCTTACAAGCATCGCGCGGGTTTCTGTCAGCCCACTCAACACCGAACACGACATCGAGTTGCTGATCGCCGCGCTGCGCGAATTGCGCGATTAAACCTCGACGTCCACCCACAAACCCTGGCGCGGCGCGTCCTCGATCAGCGGCGCTACCGGCACGGTGTTGTCGGCGTTGAGCTCATCGCCGGGGATCGCCAAGTGCGCGTCAGGGTCTTCATCCGCTTCGCGCCGGCGTTTCTGCTGTTCTTGCTGGCGGCGTTGTTCTTCGCGCAGTAACAAAGTCGACTGCTCGGCATCGCCCTTTTTCAGGTCGATGGTGCTTTCGTTGGAGCCGGCCTGCACGGGCACCACGGGCGGGATATCCGGCTTCTGGCGCACCGGATCAAGTTGCGACGTGACCGGTACAACGCTCAAGGGCAGTATGGGTGGCAGCATGGTTTTTAGTCTCCTATTGCGCAGACTGTCGGCTGCGGGAGGGGCGACTTGAGCATCAAGCCCCCAACTTGTGAACCAATCGTCATCTATCCGACGAACATATCGCCCTTTTTCTTGCCGCTTGGAGCTTAAAGCTTGAAGCTGCAGCTATTCCTTTTGGTCTGGAAGCCGTGTTCCGTTAGAATAGTCGGCTTTTTCACGGCGGGAGTCAGGCAGCATGGCGCAGCAGTATCAACCGGGGCAACGCTGGATTAGTGACAGCGAAGCAGAGCTGGGGTTAGGCACCGTTCTGGCACAGGACGGGCGCTTGTTGACCGTGCTCTATCCGGCCACTGGCGACACTCGTCAGTATGCGCTACGGAATGCGCCCCTCACTCGTGTGAGGTTTTCGCCGGGTGACAGCATCACCCATTTCGAAGGCTGGAAAATGACCGTACAGGAAGTCGACGACGTCGATGGCCTGCTGGTCTACCACGGCCTCAATGGGCAGAACGAGCAGGTCACCCTGCCGGAAACCCAACTGTCGAACTTCATCCAGTTCCGTCTGGCCAGCGACCGTCTGTTCGCCGGGCAGATCGACCCGCTGGCCTGGTTCTCGCTGCGCTATCACACGCTGGAACACACCAGCCGTCAGTTGCAGTCCTCGCTGTGGGGCCTGGGCGGCGTGCGTGCACAACCTATTGCTCACCAACTGCACATCGCTCGCGAAGTCGCTGACCGTATCGCGCCACGGGTATTGCTGGCCGACGAAGTGGGCCTGGGCAAGACCATCGAAGCCGGCCTGGTGATTCATCGCCAGTTGCTGTCGGGTCGCGCCAACCGCGTGCTGATCCTGGTGCCGGAAAACCTGCAACACCAGTGGCTGGTGGAAATGCGCCGCCGCTTTAACCTGCAGGTTGCGCTGTTCGACGAAGAGCGTTTTATCGAAAGCGATGCCGCCAACCCGTTCGAAGACACTCAGCTTGCACTGGTTGCACTCGAATGGCTGGTGGACGACGAGAAGGCCCAGGACGCGCTGTTCGCCGCCGGCTGGGACCTGCTGGTGGTCGACGAAGCCCACCACTTGGTGTGGCATGAAGAAAAAGCCAGCCCGGAATACGCGCTGGTCGAGCAACTGGCCGAAGTGATCCCTGGCGTGCTGCTGCTCACCGCCACCCCGGAACAACTGGGCCAGGACAGCCACTTCGCACGCCTGCGTCTGTTGGACCCGAACCGCTTCCACGACCTGCACGCCTTCCGCGCCGAAAGCGAGAACTATCGCCCGGTAGCCGAAGCCGTGCAGGAACTGCTGGACAAGGGCCGCCTGTCGCCAAAAGCGCACAAAACCATCCAGGGTTTCCTCGGTGACGAAGGTGAAGCACTGCTCACCGCCGTCAACGATGGCGACACCGAAGCCAGCGCACGCCTGGTGCGTGAGCTGCTCGACCGCCACGGCACCGGCCGCGTACTGTTCCGTAACACCCGCGCCGCCGTGCAGGGTTTCCCGGAGCGCAAGCTGCATGCCTACCCGCTGCCGAACCCGGACGAATACCTCGAACTGCCGCTGGGCGAACACGCCGAGTTGTACCCGGAAGTCAGCTTCCAATCGCAACCGGATGTTGAAGAAGAAAACCGCTGGTGGCGCTTCGACCCGCGCGTCGAGTGGCTGATCGACCAGCTGAAAATGCTCAAGCGCACCAAAGTGTTGGTGATCTGCGCCCACGCCGAAACCGCCATGGACCTGGAAGACGCCCTGCGCGTGCGCTCCGGCATCCCGGCCACGGTGTTCCACGAGGGCATGAACATCCTCGAGCGTGACCGCGCTGCTGCCTATTTCGCAGACGAAGAGTTCGGCGCCCAGGTGCTGATCTGCTCGGAAATCGGCAGTGAAGGCCGCAACTTCCAGTTCTCCCACCACTTGGTGCTGTTCGACCTGCCGTCCCACCCCGACCTGCTGGAACAGCGGATCGGCCGCCTGGACCGGATCGGCCAGAAGCATGTGATCGAACTGCACGTGCCGTACCTGGAAACCAGCCCGCAAGAGCGCCTGTTCCAGTGGTACCACGAAGCGTTGAACGCGTTCCTCAACACCTGCCCGACCGGCAACGCCTTGCAGCATCAGTTCGGCCCACGCCTGCTGCCGCTGCTGGAAAACGCCGACGACGGCGAGTGGCAAGCCCTGATCGACGAAGCGCGTGCCGAGCGCGAGCGTCTGGAACAGGAACTGCACACCGGTCGCGACCGCTTGCTGGAGCTCAACTCCGGCGGCGCGGGTGAAGGCGATGCGCTGGTGGAAGACATTCTTGAGCAAGACGACCAGTTCGCCCTGCCGATCTACATGGAAACCCTGTTCGACGCCTTCGGCATCGACAGCGAGGACCATTCGGAAAACGCACTGATCCTCAAGCCCAGCGAAAAAATGCTCGACGCCAGCTTCCCCCTGGGCGACGACGAAGGTGTGACCATCACCTACGACCGTAACCAGGCGCTGTCGCGTGAAGACATGCAGTTCATCACCTGGGAACACCCGATGGTGCAAGGCGGCATGGACCTGGTGCTGTCCGGCTCGATGGGCAACACCGCCGTGGCGCTGATCAAGAACAAGGCGCTCAAGCCAGGCACCGTGTTGCTCGAACTGCTCTACGTCAGTGAAGTGGTTGCGCCGCGCTCGCTGCAACTGGGCCGCTACCTGCCACCGGCCGCCTTGCGCTGCCTGCTGGATGCCAACGGTAATGACCTGTCCGGTCGTGTGTCGTTTGAAACCTTGAACGACCAGTTGGAAAGCGTGCCACGCGCCAGCGCCAACAAGTTTGT
The DNA here is from genome assembly GCF_012985445.1 of Pseudomonas sp. WS 5532. Lineage (NCBI taxonomy): Bacteria > Pseudomonadati > Pseudomonadota > Gammaproteobacteria > Pseudomonadales > Pseudomonadaceae > Pseudomonas > Pseudomonas sp. WS 5532. The sequence goes on along the minus strand of NZ_JAAQWK010000001.1, from coordinate 736,136 downwards.
GCAGGCCCAGCGCGATCAGCTGACGCCGCGCATCAACGCCGGCGAAGAGAAGATCACCCCGCGCCACGCCGAGCGTGTGGCCGAGGCGAAACGCCGTCTGGCAGCCGACACCGACGAAGAACTGGCGCGCCTGACCGCGTTGCAAGCGGTCAACCCGACCGTGCGCGACAGCGAGCTGGTGGCGCTGCGCAACCAGCGCGAGCAAGGCCTGGCCATGCTCGACAAGGCTGCGCTACGGTTGGAGGCGATTCGGGTGTTGGTGGCGGGTTGATCAACATGCGGGCCTTTGATCGTTCCCACGCTCTGCGTGGGAACGCCGCCCTGGACGCTCTGCGTCCGCTCCTAGAAGCATGACGCAGAGCGTCACAGGATGCATTCCCACGCGGAGCGTGGGAACGATCAAGCTACAGCGGCAGCAGCCGGCACCTCAACCGCCCCCAACCCATCCTTCATCTTCTTGGCATCGCGCACAAAACTGCGCGAGGCCTGGAACAGAAACAGCATGGTCAAGAACAGCGCCACCGGAATCAGGTACATGGCGTCGTGCAACCCAACCGCTTTATACGCCTCGGTCATCTGCGAGGCGCCATCGGCGTACATCGCCGAATGGGCAAAATGGTCAGACAGGCCGCCCACCACCACCGGCCCCATGCCACCGCCGAGCAAGTACAACCCCGCAAAAAACAGCGCCATCGCCGTGGCACGCAGGCGCGGCTCCACCACGTCCTGAATCGCCGTGTACACGCAGGTGTAGAAGTTATAGGCAAACAACCAGCCCACACTGAACAGCGCCACAAACACGCCAATCTCAATGCGCCCCGCGTGCAAGGCCCAGGCAGTGGTAATGGTCGAGATAATCAAGCTGCACGCGGCAAACAGCAGCCGGCCGTTGGCGACGCGCTGATGGATCTTGTCGGCAATCCAGCCGCCCAGGGTCAGGCCCACCAGCCCGGTGATGCCGACGATCACGCCGGTGGCCACCGCGGCGTCCTGCAACGGCATCAGGAAGTAACGCTGCAACATCGGCACCAAAAATGAATTGCACGCATAGGTGGCGAAGTTAAAGCACAACCCGGCCAGCACCAGCCACAGGAAGGTCGGCACCGCCAGAACGCGACGAATCGGGCGGTCGACGCGCTCCTGGGAGACTTGCACGGTTTCCGCTGCGCCGCGCTTGGGTTCCTTGATATAGAACATGAAGATCGCGAGGATCAGCCCCGGCACGGCGGCGATAAAGAACGGTGCGCGCCAGCTGTCGAACGCCTTGACCATCGCGCCAATGGTGAAGAACGCCAGCAGCAGGCCCAACGGCAGGCCCAACATGAAAATGCCCATGGCCCGGGCGCGGCGGTGGGCGGGAAACAGGTCGCCGATCAGCGAATTGGCCGCCGGCGCGTAGCTGGCTTCACCGATGCCGATGCCCATTCGCACCAGCAAAAAGGTCCAGAAGCTGCCGACCATGCCGTTGACCGCCGTCAGCCCGCTCCAGGCAAACAGGCCCCAGCCCATCAGTTTGCTGCGTGAGCCAGTATCGGCCAGGCGCCCGAGCGGCAGGCCGGCGATGGCGTAGACGATGGTGAAGGCGGTGCCGATGATACCGAGCTGGAAGTCGCTCAAGTGCCATTCCATGCGGATTGGCTCGATGATGATGGCGGGGATGGTGCGGTCGAAGAAATTGAACAGGTTGGCGAGGAACAGCAGGAACAGAATGCGCCAGGCATTCGCCGCTTGGGTCGAGTTCTGCATGGGTCCGTCTCTTTTATTGTTATGAGAGCTGCGATGCCCGATGCATCCTGCCCGGTACCTGCAACATAATCAGGCCAGGCACGCTTGTCTGTAATGATTCGTAAAGCTGATAGGGCATGATTTCACCCGCAGCGACGGGACTTTCCCTACGAAAATATAAGTTCGCGCCCCCCTTCCCAACCGCCATGGCACGGATAGAATGGCGAGCCTTCCGTAACACCCACATCCTACTTTTCTTATCGATGACGCCCATGTCCGAAGCCAGTCCGTGTCTGAGTTGCGGTGCCTGCTGTTCACACTTTCGCGTGTCTTTCTTCTGGGGCGAGTGCGCCTCATCGGGCGGCACGGTGCCCGATGACCTGGTGGTGCAGATCAACCCCACACGCGTGGCGATGATTGGTACCGACCAGAAACCCGCCAGGTGTTGCAGCCTCGAGGGTGAGGTCGGCAAGGGCACCCGTTGCACCATCTATGAACAACGCTCAAGCCCCTGCCGAGAGTTCGATGCGTCGTGGAGCCAGGGCGAGCAGAACGTCGACTGCGATAGCGCTCGCGCCGCCTTTGGCCTGCCGCCATTAGAAGCACCTTTTGAACTGGACCTGCCGATCAGCGCTTAGCATCAAACGCTATGGCGGGCATGCCAAAATGGTTGAAAGCAAAGTGCCATTATCCATGGCAAATCCCGCGCGGCTTCTATAATCGACTTCATAGGTCATCGCCGTTGGCTGTGACGTGACGCTATGACGGGGCTTGCTATGGAATGGCTGGGTCTGCATTTTTTTACCGACCTGCCAGAGAACGGGCACTTATTACTCAATTGCAGTCATAACCCTTTTCTGGTGCTACTGGCGTATCTGGTTGCTTGCGCGGCCGGCTTCGGCACGCTGGACATGGCTGAGCGCGTCGGCCATGTCGAAGACCCTACCGCCCGCCGTCATTGGCGTTGGCTGGGAGCGGGTTGCCTGGCGGGTGGCATCTGGTCGACGCACTTCATCAGCATGCTGGCCTTCCAGGCACCTATCGCCATTCATTATGAATTGATCATGACGTTCGCCTCGCTGGTGATCGCCTTGATCGCTTCACTGTTCGCCATGCAAACCCTGAGTCATACCCATCTGCGATTCCATCAATACCTGCTGGCGTCGGTATGGATGGGCCTGGGTATCGCGCTGATGCATTACGTGGGCATGTCGGCCATGCGCTCCCAGGCCGATGTGTACTTCGAGACCGACCTGTTCATGGCCTCCGTGGCGATTGCCATCGGCGCCAGCCTGGCCGCGCTGTTGCTGTCGAGCTACCTGCGCACCGGCGCCGGCGTGTTTCATCAACTGCTCAAGTACGCCGCCAGCCTGGTGCTGGGCGCCGGCATCCTTAGCATGCACTTCACCGGCATGGCGGCCATGCGGATGCTGGTACCGGCCGGCGCTGACCTGTCGTTGCCACTGGATAACAACCCGATTCAACTGGGCCTGTCGGTGGCCGTGATCACCCTGCTGGTGATTGGCAGCAGCGTCAGCGCCGCCCTCGCCGACAAAAAACTGCAGCACAAGGAGCGTGACCTGCGCCGGGTCAACGCCCTGCTCAGTGAGCTGGACCAAGCCCGTGCCTCGCTGCAACAAGTGGCGCACTTCGATGCGCTGACCAGCCTGCTCAACCGTCGCGGCTTCAACCAGATCTTTGCCGAGAAGGTCGCCGAAAAAACCGCCGGCCACGGCATGATGGCGGTGATCTTCCTCGATATCGACCACTTCAAGCGCATCAATGACAGCCTTGGCCACGATGCCGGCGACCAACTGCTCACCGTACTGGCCGGGCATATCAAGGGGTCGGTGCGCAGCCATAGCGATGTGGTCGCGCGGTTTGGCGGCGACGAGTTCTGCATCCTGATCAACATTCACCATCGCGACGAAGCGCGGCACCTGGCCCAGCGCATCATGCATAAGATGAAAGAACCAATCGAACTGGCCGGCCGGCGCATGGTGATGACCACCAGCATTGGCATCAGCCTGTTCCCCGATGACGGACTGACCTGCGAAGAGTTGCTTAAAACCGCTGACCTGGCGCTGTACCAGTCCAAGGATGCCGGTCGCAACAGCTTGAACTTCTTCAGCTCCAACCTTAAAACCCGCGCCTTCCTCGAGCTGCAACTGGAGGAGCAATTGCGCGCTGCGTTGCGCGGCCGCAATGAATTGGTGCTGTTCTACCAGCCGATCTTCGACATGAAGCTGGGCAAGGTCACCCGCCTGGAAGCACTGGTGCGCTGGCAACATCCGCAACATGGGCTGCTGGCCCCGGACCGGTTTATCGGCATCGCCGAAAACAACGGGTTGATTGCCGAACTCGACCACTGGGTATTGCGTCAGGCCTGTCACGATTTGAGCCTGCTGTCTGACCGCGGTTACACCGAGCTGACCATGGCCGTGAATTGCTCGGCCTTGAACCTGGCCCGTGACGAGCTGGCAGATGAGATCGAAGCCGCCCTGCGTTTTGCCGGGATCGCCGCCAGCCGCCTGGAACTGGAAGTCACCGAAAACGCGCTGATGGGCAATATCAGCAGCACCCTGGCGCTGTTGCGCCAGATCCGCGCCCTGGGCGTTTCGCTGGCCATTGATGATTTCGGCACCGGTTATTCATCCCTGGCCTACCTCAAGCGCCTGCCGCTCAATACCCTGAAGATAGACCGGTCGTTTATCCAGGACATTCCCAAGTCCACCGCCGATGTCGAGATCGTCCAGGCGATCATCGGCATGGCCCATACCCTGCACTTGCAGGTGGTCACCGAAGGCGTGGAAACCCAGGCGCAATTTGAACTGCTGCTCAAGCACGGCTGCGACTTTATCCAGGGTTACCTGCTGAGCCCGGCGGTGCCTTTGAGCGATGTGGTGGGTGTGATCCAGGGCATCCAGATGCGCAACCCACTCTACCCGTTCAGCATCGAGGGCAATAAGGACGCCATCGCGCCGAAGGACCCTGGTGCAGGCCGCATCGGCCCGCCGTCGATTGTCAGGCCCATTCGATGACGTCGTATCTTTGGGATTTAGCCATCATCTACTTGGATGAACGCCGACGAGCGGCCGAATCATCGGAGTACGCCGGGTACTCCTCTTGAAAAGTCAGGGTTGATCGTTCCCACGCTCTGCGTGGGAACGATCTGGCTTTGCCACACCCGGAAACAATTCCCCCGATGTTCCGCCCACTTTAAAACTGTTCCCGTGACGCTTACGTCACCGTCACCTGTGACCTTTCTCTACGGCAAGATGCCATCACGGCGCCAGCGGTTACTCGGCTACACACTTGCTCGGCAAGAAAACGCGCACCTTTATAGTGCGAGCCTTTCTTGCGCCGCCCTTTCCTGGATCAGAATCCACGGCGAAACCACGACCGCCCACAGGCTCGGATCACGCTCAACCAAGTCCAACGCCCGCGTCGCAGACACTTCGCCAAGGCTCCCTGCGGCCAGCCAACCAGCGACTTTGTCGCGGTTATCCTCGGCCATTCCTTCGGCCGCTTCGATCAAATCCAGGCCAGCGTCGACCCACAATAGGGCACCCTTGGCAAAGAACGGTTCAAGCTCCTTCCAGGAAATTTCGGCGGTTTCACCGAGCAGCTTGGCATAGAGGGTGCTAGGTTCTTGCGTCATGGGAATTCACCTGAAGAAAAAATCGGCGCAATCATAGCGTCAGGCGTCAGGCAGAAAAACCCAGTTGCAAATGAGGCACCGAACGAAAGTGTCAGGAAAGCCAAGGATTGCCCGAAACTCTGGCATAAGCCCGCCGCAATTCTGTCTTTTTCTTTCATTAAAGCGACACACCCAAGGTTTGCCCCCAGCAGCCAGCTTTTCAAGCGATGAACCGGCGCTCTACACTGTACCGGTACAGTTGCCAGGGCAATGCCGGGGGATATCCGCGATATCTGATCCGGTTCTGCAGCTCACAAGGCCGCTAGAACTATAAAAAATACAACAGTAAGAGTGGAGCACTATGAATAAGGCTACTAAGCAGATTTCCAAACTGTTTGCCGCTATGGTCCTGGCTGGGGTTGCCGGCCATTCGTTCGCAGCCGACACCATCAAGATCGGTATCGCCGGGCCTAAGACAGGTCCAGTGACGCAATACGGCGACATGCAATTCATGGGTGCCAAGCAGGCAATCGCTGACATCAACGCCAAGGGCGGTGTCGACGGCAAAATGCTTGAAGCGAAAGAATACGACGATGCGTGCGATCCAAAACAAGCCGTTGCCGTAGCGAACAAAGTGGTCAACGACGGCGTCAAGTTCGTGGTCGGTCACCTCTGCTCCAGCTCCACTCAGCCAGCGTCCGACATCTATGAAGACGAAGGCGTGATCATGATCACCCCGGCGGCTACCAGCCCGGAAATCACTTCCCGTGGCTACAAGCTGGTGTTCCGTACCATCGGCCTGGACAGCGCCCAAGGCCCAGCGGCCGGTAACTACATTGCCGACCACGTGAAGCCGAAAGTCGTTGCTGTTATCCACGACAAACAGCAGTACGGTGAAGGCATCGCCACCGCCGTCAAGCAGACCCTCGAGAAGAAAGGCGTGAAAGTCGCCCTGTTCGAAGGCATCAACGCTGGCGACAAAGACTTCGGCTCGCTGATCCAGAAGCTCAAGCAAGCCAACGTCGACTTCGTCTACTACGGCGGCTACCACCCAGAGCTGGGCTTGATCCTGCGCCAGGCCAAGGAAAAAGGCGTGAACGCCAAGTTCATGGGCCCAGAAGGTGTGGGTAACGACTCCATCTCGCAAATCGCCCAGGGCGCTTCCGAAGGCCTGCTGGTTACCCTGCCGAAATCCTTCGACACCGACCCGGCCAACAAGGCCATCGTTGAAGAGTTCACCAAGAACAAGCAGGACCCAACCGGTCCGTTCGTGTTCCCGGCCTACTCGGCCGTTGAAGTGATCGCCGGCGGTATCGCCGCCGCGAAAAGCGAAGACACCGCCAAAGTGGCTGCTGCTATCCACGCCGGCACCTTCAAGACCCCAACTGGCGACCTGAGCTTCGACGCCAAGGGTGACCTGAAGGACTTCAAATTCGTGGTCTACGAATGGCACTTCGGTAAACCAAAAACCGAAGTTTCCCCTCAGTAAGCCAGGCGTTACTGGTCCAACAAGCCCACTGTGAGAGCAGTGGGCTTTGTTTTACGAGGTTTATGGGCCATGTCACCCGCGATCCGGGCGCTGGCTCACCTGAAAATCTTAAAACCGTCACCAGCGGTTCGCTGGCAAACGCTTCGTGCAACCTGATCACAGAGCAGGGCACCGAGCCGGAAATGACTCCACCAGTGAAATGCGTATCGGGTTTTTAGGAGCGCTGTAATGCCTGAGATCTATCATTTTTTCCAAACGCTGGTTAACGGCATGACCGTTGGCAGCACCTATGCCTTGATAGCCATTGGCTACACAATGGTTTACGGCATCATTGGAATGATCAACTTCGCCCATGGCGAGGTGTACATGATTGGTTCCTACGTGGCCTTCATCGCCCTTGCCGGGCTGGCCATGCTGGGTATCCATTCCCTGCCGCTGTTGATGACCGCTGCGTTCCTGGCATCGATCGTCGTGACCAGTGCTTATGGCTACAGTATCGAGCGCGTCGCCTACCGCCCCTTGCGTGGCAGCAACCGTTTGATCCCGCTGATTTCCGCCATCGGCATGTCGATTTTCCTGCAGAACACTGTATTGCTGTCCCAGGACTCCAAGGATAAGTCCATTCCCAACCTGATTCCGGGGAGCTTCTCCTTCGGCCCAGGTGGCGCACAAGAAGTGCTGATTTCGTACATGCAGGTGCTGGTTTTCGTCGTCACCCTGGTGGCAATGCTCGGCCTGACCCTGTTCATTTCCCGCTCCCGTCTGGGGCGCGCCTGCCGGGCCTGCGCCGAAGACATCAAGATGGCCAACCTGTTGGGCATCAACACCAACAACATCATCGCCCTGACCTTCGTGATCGGTGCCGCACTCGCAGCCATTGCGGCGGTGCTGCTGAGCATGCAGTACGGCGTGATCAACCCCAACGCCGGTTTCCTGGTAGGCCTCAAGGCTTTTACCGCAGCGGTCTTGGGCGGTATCGGCAGTATTCCGGGCGCGATGCTCGGCGGGCTGGTGCTGGGTGTGGCTGAAGCCTTTGGCGCCGACGTGTTCGGCGACCAGTACAAGGACGTCGTGGCGTTCGGCCTGTTGGTTCTGGTGCTGTTGTTCCGTCCGACCGGCATCCTGGGTCGTCCGGAGGTTGAGAAAGTATGAGCAGATATCTTAAATCGGCGTTCTTCAGCGCCTTGCTGGTCTGGGCCGTGGCCTTTCCGGTACTCGGCCTCAAGCTGAGCATTGTCGGCATCAACCTGGAAGTGCATGGCACCGGTCCCGTGACCCTGACCATCATCGCCCTGTGCTCGGTGCTGATGTTCCTGCGTGTGCTGTTCACCCAGCAGGTCGGTGCGTTGCTCAAGGGCAACCGTGGCCCGTTGGTGTCGCCCAAGGTCAGCCAATTCCTGACCCTGCCGCGTACCCAGCGCTACATCATCATCGGGCTGATCGTGGCCGCGTTGATCTGGCCGTTCTTCGGCTCGCGCGGCGCCGTCGACATTGCCACCCTGATCCTGATCTACGTGTTGCTGGGCCTGGGCCTGAACATCGTAGTCGGCCTGGCCGGCCTGCTCGACCTCGGTTATGTGGGTTTCTATGCCGTGGGTGCCTACACCTACGCGCTGCTCTCGCACTACCTGGGCTGGGGCTTCTGGATCTGCCTGCCACTGGCCGGCATGGCGGCGGCCACGTTCGGCTTCCTGCTGGGCTTCCCGGTGCTGCGCCTGCGCGGTGACTATCTGGCGATCGTGACCCTGGGCTTCGGTGAAATCATCCGGCTGTTCCTGCGGAACCTCACCGATATCACCGGTGGCCCCAACGGCATCAGCAGCATCCCCAAACCGACGTTCTTCGGGCTGTCGTTCGACCGCACCGCAGCCGAAGGCATGCAGACCTTCCACGAATACTTCGGGATCGACTACAACCCGGTGAGCAAAGTGGTGTTCCTGTACCTGGTGGCGTTGTTGCTGGCATTGGCGGCACTGTTCGTGATCAACCGCCTGCTGCGCATGCCGATCGGCCGCGCGTGGGAAGCGTTGCGCGAAGATGAAATCGCCTGCCGTGCATTAGGCATGAACCCGACCGTCATCAAACTCTCGGCATTCACCCTGGGGGCAACCTTCGCCGGTTTCGCCGGCAGCTTCTTCGCCGCGCGCCAAGGCCTGGTGACCCCGGAGTCGTTCACCTTTATCGAGTCGGCGATCATTCTCGCCATCGTGGTACTGGGTGGCATGGGCTCGCAGCTGGGCGTGATCCTGGCGGCGATCGTGATGATCCTGCTGCCGGAAATGATGCGTGAGTTCAGCGAATACCGCATGTTGATGTTCGGCGCCATGATGGTACTGATGATGATCTGGCGTCCTCAAGGTCTGCTGCCGATGCAACGCCCACACATGGAGCTGCGCAAATGAGCCGCGAGATCCTGAAAGTCGAAAACTTGAGCATGCGTTTTGGCGGCTTGCTCGCGGTCAACGGCGTGGCCCTGACCGTCAAAGAGAAACAGGTTGTGGCGCTGATCGGCCCGAACGGCGCCGGCAAGACCACGGTGTTCAACTGCCTTACCGGCTTCTACAAGCCGAGCGGTGGCAGCATCCTGCTGGATGGCCAACCCATCCAGGGCTTGGCCGGTCACGAGATCGCCCGCAAGGGCGTGGTGCGTACCTTCCAGAACGTGCGCTTGTTCAAGGACATGACGGCGGTCGAAAACCTGTTGATCGCCCAGCACCGGCACTTGAACACCAACTTCTTTGCTGGCCTGTTCAAGACCCCGGCGTTCCGCAAGAGCGAGCGCGAGGCCATGGAATACGCGGCGTACTGGCTGGACAAGGTCAACCTCACCGAGTTTGCCAACCGCCCGGCCGGCACCCTGGCTTACGGCCAACAACGCCGACTGGAAATCGCTCGCTGCATGATGACCCGCCCGCGGATCCTGATGCTCGACGAACCGGCCGCCGGCCTGAACCCCAAGGAAACCGAAGACCTCAAGGCGCTGATCACGGTGCTGCGTGAGGAAAACAACGCCACGGTGCTGTTGATCGAACACGATATGAAACTGGTCATGAGCATTTCCGACCACATCGTGGTGATCAACCAGGGCACGCCATTGGCCAACGGTACGCCGGAGCAGATCCGCGACAACCCGGAAGTGATCAAAGCCTATTTGGGGGAAGCGTAAAATGCTGCAATTCGAAAACGTTTCCACTTTCTACGGCAAGATCCAGGCGCTGCACAGCGTCAACGTGGAAGTGCGCCAAGGTGAAATCGTCACGCTGATCGGCGCCAACGGTGCCGGCAAGTCGACCTTGCTGATGACCCTGTGCGGTTCACCGCAGGCCCATAGCGGCAGCATCCGCTACATGGGTGAAGAACTGGTGGGCCAGGCTTCCTCCGAGATCATGCGCAAGAGCATTGCCGTTGTGCCCGAAGGCCGTCGTGTGTTCTCGCGCCTGACGGTGGAAGAGAACCTGGCCATGGGCGGGTTCTTCACCGATAAGGGCGATTATCAGGAGCAGATGGACAAGGTGCTGCACCTGTTCCCACGGCTCAAGGAACGCTTCAGCCAGCGCGGCGGCACCATGTCCGGCGGCGAGCAGCAAATGCTCGCCATCGGCCGGGCGCTGATGAGCAAGCCCAAGCTGTTGCTGCTCGACGAGCCTTCACTGGGCCTGGCACCGATCATCATCCAGCAGATCTTCGATATCATCGAACAACTGCGCAAGGACGGTGTGACGGTATTCCTGGTGGAGCAGAACGCCAACCAGGCGCTGAAAATCGCCGACCGCGCCTACGTGCTGGAAAACGGCCGGGTGGTGATGCAGGGCACCGGGGAGCAATTGCTCACGGATCCGAAGGTGCGTGAAGCCTATCTCGGTGGCTGAGCCATTGAGGTAACAAAAAAACGGCCTTCGGGCCGTTTTTTTATCGCGGTTCAAAGCGTCGCGACCAACTCCCCCTTGCCCGCGCGCTGGCCGGCCAGCATCAATGCCCCGCCCAATAGCAACAAGCCCGCCGCCAGGAAGATATACGCGCCGTACACATCCAGCGGCGCGTCGAAATAGGCGATGACGCGCTCTGCCCTATTCAATGTCTGAGAACACACCAGCGTACCGGTCAACGAGGCGATGGCCAGTACCGGCGTGACCGTTGCGGACACACGCCCCATGTAGCCTTCAGGCACGGCTTCCTGAAGCATCGGCCCTTGCACAATCGCAAACACCGAGAAGAACAACCCACAACTGAACATCAGCGCCCAGGCCAGGTAAAACGGCGGATGCAGCGAATACGCCAGGTAACTGAACCCCATGCACAGTAACGCAAAGGTAAAGGCCTGGCGCGTGCTCAATGACTTCAACAGCGGCCGGACCAGCACGGCAGCAACCAACCCGCCGACAGGGAACGCCGCGAGAATCAGGCCGTATTCATAAGGGCTCAAGCCCAGGGTTTTGAATGCATACAAGGACAACGCGACGTTATTGACCCCCAGGGAAAACCCGTACAACGCGACACCGATCAACAACGTCCTGATCGAGGCGTGCCCCCAGGAAAACCGCAGCCCTGCGAGCACTCCACGCCAAAAGGGCAGCCGTTGTTGCTCGGCCAGCAAGGTCCGGCGCAGGCCCTGGGTAAACGCGATGCACAGGGCCGAACAGGCAAAAGCCAGCACATTTATCAGCAGTGCCAGGGCGGGGCCAACCCAGACAAATAAGGCCGGCCCAAGGGACGCCGACAACACTGAAATACCCGTCAGGGAAAACATTGCCTTGGCCGATGCCTCAACGCGTCGAGCCGTAGGGATGACCACTTGCATTATCGCCTGGCGCGACGGGTTGAAAAACTGTGCGGCCGTGCTGTTCACCAACAACAACAGCAGAACGCCGACGAACACTTGCATCGGGTCCAACCCGGCCAGTGAATAGATCACGAAAAAGATCAGGAAGTTGAGCACCCGAATCCCATCCCCCGCGATCATCACGTACAGCGGGGCCATCCGATCGACCCAAGCCCCGGCCAGTGGGGCCACCCATACACGCGGTATAGCCGAAGCCGCCACTGCCAGGCCTACGGCCATCGGCAAGAACGCACTGTCGTGAAACAGGTCAGTCACCAGCCACACAATGACGGTGCTCTCGAAAACGAACTCGCCAAACGATGAGAGGGCTTGCCCCAGCCACAGGAATGAGAAATTTCTGCTGATGAAAAAATCTGCAAAGCGGTTCTTCACAGCCAACGCTCCTTATTGGTCTTGCGCACATTCGCCCAGTGCCAGGCATTGCTTGATCCTACAGCAAGCGCATACGGGGCTTGCGAACACTAAGACTCACGGCGCCATTTGCTCGGCCTCGAAAATTTATTTATCACCTGCTGTAACGCAGCCTGATGCCCCAACTCTAGAGGGGTAAGCAAGCAAAAACGCTTCCTTACCCAACCTCACTGCTGGAGTTACACCATGACTACTAAATCCCGTTCGCTGTCCGCCGCTACCCTCGTTCTGGCCCTGGGTTCGGCCCTGAGCTTTTCCGCCCTGACCAACATGGCCCACGCTGACGAAGCGAAAATGGACAAGTGCTTTGGTGTCGCCGAAGCCGGCAAGAACGATTGCGCTGCAGGCGCCGGTACTACCTGCGCCGGTACCTCGAAAGTCAAAGACCAGGCCAACGCCTGGAAACTGGTCCCAGCCGGCACTTGCGCAAAGACCCCAAGCGCCACCTCGCCGACCGGTTTCGGCCAGGAAGCAGCCTTCACCGCCAAGTCCTGAAACCCTGCAAAACCTGAGTACTGATGATGACGCTTTTACCCCAGCACACGGTCTCACCGGCTCAGGTGCCCGGCCTCCCTTACCGGGCCGGGCTGGGGCTGAAGAACGAGCACTTTCTTGAAGTGCTCGAGACCTCGCCCGATATCGGTTTTTTTGAAGTTCACGCCGAAAACTACATGGTCGCCGGCGGCCCGTTTCATCACTACCTGGGTTTGATACGCGAACAGTACCCACTGTCATTGCATGGCGTGGGTCTGTCCATCGGCGGCGAAGGCCCGCTTAATCGTGAGCACCTGGCACGGTTGGCCACGCTGATCGAACGCTATCAACCCCACTCTTTCTCTGAACACCTGGCCTGGTCCAGCCACGGCCCGGTGTTCCTCAATGACTTGCTGCCGCTTGCCTACGACGCCGCGACCCTGGACCGGGTGTGCGAGCACATCGATCAGGTACAAAGCACCCTCAAGCGGCCGATGCTGCTGGAGAACCCCTCGACGTACCTGCAGTTCCAACGCTCGACTCTGGACGAGACGGACTTCATCAGCGAGATCATCCGGCGCACCGGTTGCGGGCTGTTGCTGGACGTCAACAACGTCTATGTGTCGTGCATCAATCATCAGCGCGATCCACTGGCCTACATCGATGCGCTACCGCTGAAGGCCGTCGGTGAGATTCATCTGGCCGGCTTTGCCGAAGACACCGACAGCCTGGGCGACCGCCTGCTGATCGATGACCATGGCGCGCCCATCGATAACGCGGTGTGGCAGCTCTATGAACAGGTGCTCAAGTACACCGGCCCGGTGGCCACGCTGATCGAGCGGGACAACCAGGTGCCCGCCTTCAGCGTGTTACACGCCGAAGCCCAACACGCCGACTGGCATCTGTCACAGGCGAAGGTATTGAAGCTATGAGCGATCAAGCTGCATTTGCCGGCGCCTTGCTCGACGCCGATCAGGCCTGCCCCGACGGATTGTTCAGCAACAACGGCGCCGACCCGGCCAGCCGTTTCGCGGTGTATCGAAACAATGTCCACAGCTCGCTGATCAACGCGCTCGCCGCCGCTTATCCGGTAACGCTGCAATTGGTTGGCGATGAATTTTTTCGCGCGATGGCCAGCCTGTACGTGCAAGCCAGCCCGCCCGACAGCCCGTTGATCAGCGATTACGGCAGCACGTTTGCCGCGTTCATCCAGGCGTTCGAACCGGCTGCGAGCGTGCCTTACCTGGCGGACGTCGCACGCCTGGAACGCCTGCGGGTGCGTGCTTATCACGCCGCGGACCGCCAGCCACTGAATCAGCAGGCCATCCTTGAACAACTGCAAGGGCCGACCGACCTGGGGCAGCTAAGCCTGCACCTGCATCCGTCCCTGGCCACCTTGAATTCACCCTACGCCGTGGTTGCGGTATGGGCCGCGCACCAGACCGAAGGCACCATTGCCACCTTGAACCCTTGGTACGCCCAAAGTGCACTGGTGTTACGCCAGGGCTTGGCGGTCAAGGTCTTCGCCATCGACAGCGGTTCGGTGGCGTTTATCAACAGCCTTGACCAGGGATCAGGCCTGGAAATGGCGGTAGAGCACGCGCTTGAAGCATCAGCCGAATTCGACCTCAACCATTGCCTGACACTGCTGATCAGCCACGACGCCATCATTCATTTGCACACAGAACAAAAGGAATCGCCATGAACACTTCCCCTACTTGCCTGGTAAAACGGACCATCGCGCTGTTCGAAAAAATCCCCTACAGCCTGATCGCATTTCTCGCACGGTTTTCCATTGCGGCGGTGTTCTGGAAGTCCGGCCAGACCAAAGTCGAAGGCTTTGCGATTGATATCATCAACGGCACCTTCCAATTGGGCGAACCCAAGCTTGCCGCTTCAACCCTGCCGCTGTTTCGCAGCGAGTACCACGTGCCCTTGCTGTCACCGGAAGTGGCCGCGCACATGGCAGCATTTGCCGAACACTTTTTCCCGGTACTGATCCTGGTGGGCTTTGCCACGCGCTTCTCGGCCCTGGCGCTGATCGGCATGACCTTGACCATTCAACTGTTCGTCTACCCCGAGGCCTACCCCACCCATGGCACCTGGATCGCGTTACTGCTGCTGTTGGTGGCCAAAGGCCCAGGTTGCCTGTCGATTGATCACCTGATCGCGCGCCGTTACCGCTGAAGGCGATCCAGGGTTTCGCCGCTGCGTCTGAACCAGTCCACCAAGTAGTCGGCCAACACTTGGGTTCGGCGCGGCAGGCCACCTTGATAAGGATGAACCAGGTACATCGGCATGCTGCGCGTTTGATAATCACGCAGCAGCCAGCGCAAGCGCCCGTCGGCCAGTTCTGCCGGTAACACGTAGGACGGCAGGCGGGCGATGCCGGCGCCCACCAAGGCGGCTTTTTTCAACAGGTTGTAGTGGTTGGAAGCGAAGGTACCGCTGACCCGCACCCGCAGCAGTTCATGTTGCTGGTGGTACAACCACTCCTCACGCCCGCTGTAATGGCTGTTGAGCAGACAGGTGTGCGCGGCCAGATCCGCAGGCGTCAGCGGTTCGCCATGCTGCGCAAGGTAGGCCGGGCTGGCGCAGGTCATTTCATGCCAGGCCAACAGTGGCTTGGCCACCAGCCGCTCGTTATCCATCGCCCCCATGCGCACGCCCAAATCGAAGCCATCACGCGCCAGGTCGCGGTAGCTGTTGTTCAGTTCCAGCTCGATCTGAACCTGCGGGTATTGCTGGGTGAACTCCAGCAACAAGCCATCGAAGAAGGTTTCCCCCAGCGACACCGGAACCGTCATACGCACTGGGCCAGCCAGATCGTCCTTGAGCCGCGCCAACGCCTGACGGGCGCGCTCCACCTGGTCCACCAGCGCCTGAGCCTGGGGCAACAACGCCGCACCGGCGGCGGTCAGGCTGAGCTTGCGAGTGGTACGGTGCAATAACACCACCGAAAACTGCGCTTCCAATTGGCTGATGCGCTTGGACAATTGGCCCTTGCTGCAGCCCAATTGCTCCGCCGCCAGGGTAAAACTGCCCGCCTCGATCAGCACGGCAAAGGCCGCCAGGTCATCCATTTCGCTCATAGATTGTTTCCAATTGAAAACCAAAGGTTGCCTATTAGCGCGTTTATCCACTTAAAAAGCCATCCTAGACTGAAACCTCACTTAATCCCCGGAGGAACAGCACGATGAAAATCCTATTGATTGGTGCCAGCGGCACGGTCGGCTCAGCGGTCAAGGCGGAACTGGCGCAGCGTCACGAGGTGATCAGCATCGGCCGCAGCGGCGGCGACTTCCAGGTGGATATCAGCGACAGCGCATCGATCCGCAAACTGTTTGAGCAGACCGGCAAGTTCGACGCGTTGGTCTGCGCGGCAGGCAGTGTGAATTTTGTGGCACTGGGTGAGATGAGCGAAGCCGACTTTGAACTGGGCCTGCGGGACAAGCTGATGGGCCAGGTCAACCTGCTGCTGATCGGCCGCGACTACGCTAACGACGGTGCCTCGTTCACCTTTACCAGCGGCATTCTGAACCGCGATCCGATCCGCACCGGCGCTTCTGCCGCATTGGTCAACGGCGCATTGGATGCCTTCGTCAAGGCGGCGGCGATCGAATTGCCGCGCGGCTTGCGCATCAACTCGGTGAGCCCGACCGTCTTGCTCGAAGCCATGGGCAGCTACGCGCCGTACTTCCGCGGCTACAAACCGGCTCCGGGTGCCGATGTAGCACTGGCCTACGCGAAAAGTGTCGAAGGCTTACAGACTGGTCAGACCTACATCGTGGGTTGAGTGGCGCTTGCCTCACGCGAGAACTGAGACATCCACTCGATCACCAGTGCGCGCGGGGCAACAAAACTGAACTGCCCACCCAGCTCACTTTGAACCATGGCGGTACTGAGCTGATAGCCGTCGACATAAAGTGTCAGGTGCTTCTTGTAGGCAAGCAACGTAAGGGATTTCGCTCTTGCCTTCGCCTCAGGAGTTAACGTGACATTCACCTCAACGTAGGCCGGATCAGGGTTTTCGGCCTTTTTCAGCGTCACCGAGATGTCGGTGAAATCACTGGCTGACGAGAGGACGAACCGGATGGGCTCGTCTGACAAGGCAGCGCCTGCCCAGAGCAAAAGAACGCAAATACTCCATTTGATACTCATCACGGCCCCCTACCAAAAACGCCGACACTCTCACGGCTCTCCAATCTTCACTATAGGAAACATCCCTATTAGTAACGCCTGCGCTGCCATCGTCCAGGGAACAGATTATTCAAACTGTGTCCCGAGCTTGTGATGCGGCGCCACCCTGCGTAACGTGGCGGCACTAGTTTGGAGACCCAATAATGCGCGCCGCCCGTACCCTTGCTCTGTTTGCCCTGCTGCCCCTCTTCACCGCTTGCCAGATGTTCGAGAGCGAGCCGGCCAAACCGTCTACCGTCGGGCTGACCCGCATGCAGGGTGAGCTCACGGCAGTGGGCGACAAACTGCTGTTCCAGCCGTGCGGCGACAAACGCAACTACGTGGTCAATGACACCGGCGGCACCAGCGTCTTGCAGGAAGCCGCGTCCCTGGCCGGCCAGCAAGGCGTGCTGTTTGCCGATTTACGCGGCAAGTTTTCCGGGGTGGCCAGCGGCACCCAGGGTTCGGTCGACCTGCAACAACTGTATCGTGTAGAACGCTCGACCTCGGCCTGTAACGACCCGGACTTCAAACGCATGATTCTGCGGGCCAATGGCCATAAACCGGCCTGGGCGATGAGCGTAACGGCCAAGGGCATGGTGCTGGAACGCGAGGGCCAGCCGCCACTGGCGGTGCCTTTTGTCGAAGAGCAACTGGGTGACGGCCGTTTCAACCTGATGACCGAAGCCAATAACCAGCACATCGAACTGTGGGTAGCCCCACAACGCTGCATCGATGCCGCCAGCGGGAGCTTGCAACACATGACCGCCGAGTTGCGGGTCAATGGCCAGGTCCAGCGCGGTTGTGCATCATTCGGCGGCTCGCGGGACGACTGATTCAGCCTTGGGCTGTTTTAACATGACGGGAATCAGCCTTTGGGGCTTATAATCGCCGGTTTGCAAAACAGCCGGCATCGAAGCCCGCCGCCCACCGGATCCTGTCATGTTACGAATCACCGAACTCAAGCTGCCCATCGACCATCCCGAAGAAGACCTGCGGCCTGCCATCGTGCAGCGCCTGGGCATCGCCAGTGATGACCTGCTCGACTTCACCCTGTTCAAACGCAGCTACGACGCGCGCAAGAAATCGTCGGAGCTGTGCTTCATCTACACCATCGATCTGAACGTAAAGGGCGAAGCCGCCCTGCTGCTCAAGTTCGCCGATGACCGCAACATCAACCCGGCACCGGACGTCAGCTACAAAGTGGTGGGCCAGGCGCCGCGAGGCCTGGTTGAACGGCCGATCGTGGTGGGTTTCGGCCCCTGCGGCATTTTCGCCGGGCTGTTGCTTGCGCAGATGGGCTTCAAGCCGATCATCCTCGAACGCGGCAAGGAAGTGCGCCAGCGCACCAAAGACACTTGGGGCCTGTGGCGCAAAAGCGTGCTCAACCCCGAGTCCAATGTGCAATTTGGCGAAGGCGGTGCCGGGACCTTTTCCGACGGCAAACTCTACAGCCAGATCAAAGACCCGAAGTTCCACGGTCGCAAAGTGCTGCACGAGTTCGTCAAGGCCGGCGCGCCGGAAGAAATCCTCTACGTCAGCAAGCCGCACATTGGCACCTTCCGCCTGACCGGCGTGGTGGAAAACATGCGCGAGCAGATCATCGCTCTCGGTGGTGAAGTGCGTTTTGAGCAGCGCGTCACTGATGTGCTGATCGAAGATGGCCAGTTGAACGGCGTGGTCGTCGACGGCGGCGAGCAGATCCTCTCCAAGCACGTGATTCTGGCCCTGGGCCACAGCGCCCGCGACACCTTCCGTATGCTGCACGGCCGTGGCGTGTACATGGAGGCCAAACCATTCTCGGTGGGCTTCCGTATCGAACACCCGCAGTCACTGATCGACGCAGCGCGCCTGGGCAAATACGCCGGGCACCCGAAACTGGGCGCCGCCGACTACAAACTGGTACACCACGCCAAGAACGGCCGTTCGGTCTACAGCTTCTGCATGTGCCCGGGCGGCACCGTGGTGGCGGCGACTTCCGAGCCGAACCGCGTGGTCACCAATGGCATGAGCCAATATTCACGCAACGAGCGCAACGCCAACTCCGGCATCGTGGTCGGCATCACGCCTGAGGTGGATTACCCAGGCGGACCGCTGGCCGGTATCGAGTTGCAGGAGCGCCTGGAGTCTCACGCCTACATCCTCGGCGGCAGCAACTACGAGGCGCCGGCGCAGCTGGTGGGTGATTTCATCGCTGGTAAGCCGTCCACCGCCATTGGCAGTGTGGAACCGTCCTACAAGCCGGGGGTGGCCCTGGGCGACCTGGCGCTGGCATTGCCGGACTTCGCCATTGAGGCGATTCGTGAAGCGCTGCCGGCGTTCGAGAAACAGATCAAAGGTTACTCGCTGCACGATGCGGTACTGACCGGTATTGAGACCCGCACCTCGTCGCCACTGCGCATTACCCGTAACGAGTCGATGCAGAGCCTGAACGTAAAAGGTTTGTTCCCGGCCGGTGAAGGCGCAGGTTACGCCGGTGGCATCCTGTCGGCGGGTGTTGACGGAATTCGGATTGCCGAGGCGTTGGCGCGGGATATGCTGGGTATAGAAGCTTAAGCACTTCTTACAGCCAACCCGGATCAAATGTGGGAGCTGGCTTGCCTGCGATAACGGAGTGTCAGTCGCCGAATTTCTCGACTGAACCACCGCCATCGCAGGCAAGCCAGCTCCCACATTAGTTGATGGGGCGTGTCAGATATTGGCGCGCAGGACGCTGGCAGGCAACGGCTCACCCTTCTCTACACTGGCCGCAACGGCTGCAATCAAGCCGCCAAGCTCATACCCCTGCTCCGCCAACCAAGCCTGATCGTAGTATGTGTTCGCATACCGCTCGCCCCCATCACACAAGATCGCCACGATCGACCCCGACTCCCCCGCCGCTTTCATCTGCAGCGCCGCGACCAAAGCGCCGATCAGGTTAGTCCCGCTGGAACCACCCACCCGCCGCCCCAACCGCTCGGCCAGGTAATGCATGGCTGCCAATGACAGCGCATCCGGCACCTTGACCATCGCATCAATCACCTGGGGTAAAAACGAAGCCTCGACGCGTGGCCGGCCGATCCCTTCGATGCGTGAACCGCACTCCAGACGCAAACTGGCATCGCCCGTCTGGTAGTAGTCAAAAAACACCGAACGCTCGGCATCGGCACACAGCACGCGGGTGCAATGCTGGCGATAACGCACGTAGCGGCCCAGGGTCGCCGTGGTGCCACCGGTGCCGGGGCTGGAAATCAACCAGCTCGGCTCCGGGTAATGCTCAAAACGCATCTGCTGGAAAATCGACTCAGCGATGTTGTTGTTTGCCCGCCAGTCCGTCGCGCGCTCGGCGTAGGTGAACTGGTCCATGAAGTGACCGCCACTTTCCTTCGCCAAACGTTCGGACTCGGCGTAGATCTGCGTCGGATCCTTTACCAGATGGCTCTTGCCACCATAGAAGGCAATCTGGTCGATCTTCGCCTGGGACGTGGTGGCCGGCATCACCGCGATAAACGGCAGGTCAAGCAAACGCGCAAAGTACGCCTCCGACACCGCAGTAGACCCACTGGACGCTTCGATCACCGGCGCACCCGGCTTGAGCCAGCCATTACACAGCGCATAAAGGAACAGCGAACGCGCCAGCCGATGCTTGAGGCTGCCAGTGGGGTGGCTGGACTCGTCCTTGAAGTACAACTCGATACCCGGCAGCCCCGGCAATGGAAGAGGGATGAGGTGCGTGTCGGCGCTGCGCTGGAAGTCCGCTTCGATGACACGGATGGCTTCGCGAGCCCAGGTACGGTGGTCGTTCATGAGGTGAGTCTCTAAGGGTTTCAGTCCCGATTTTAGGGGCTTTCCTACACGCCACACAGATACAGTGACGACTCAATTAGACACACAATTGCTAAGCTTTGACGCAAGACCAATCCTGACCCTCTCTTATAACAAATAAGAATATAACTTTTGTTTTAACAACTAACAGTACGGGTTAGGGTACCCACCTATTGAACCTTATTGGAGAGCATCCCTTGCCTCTGCGTAACACTTTCACCCGTTTCTTCCAGCTGGAGGCCGCCAGCGGTCTGTTATTGATCGCCGCTGCCGCTTTGGCGCTGATCATCAATAACTCACCACTATCCCACCTCTACGGCGCCTTCCTCGATACGCCGGTGGTGGCGCAGGTTGGCGCGCTGAAAATCGCCAAGCCAGCGCTGCTGTGGATCAACGATGGCCTGATGGCGCTGTTCTTCCTCCTGATCGGTCTGGAGGTCAAACGCGAGTTGCTCGACGGCCACCTGTCCAAGCCATCGCAAGTGGTACTGCCGGGGGCGGCCGCGATTGGCGGCATGGTGGTGCCGGCTTTGATCTATTGGGCACTGAACAAGGACAACCCCGCCGCACTTGCCGGCTGGGCAATCCCGATGGCCACCGATATCGCTTTTGCACTCGGCGTCCTGGCCCTGCTCGGCAAGCGTGTACCGGTGTCACTGAAGCTGTTCCTGATGACCCTGGCCATCATTGATGACCTGGGCGCTATCATCGTCATCGCGGTGTTCTACTCCGCCGAACTGTCGAATGCAGCCTTGGCGGGCGCGGCCACGTGCCTGGTCGCCTTGATCGCGATGAACCGCCTGGGCGTGGTCAAGCTCGGCCCGTATATGATCATCGGCCTGATCCTGTGGGTCTGCGTGCTTAAGAGTGGCGTGCACGCCACCCTGGCCGGGGTAACCTTGGCGTTCTGCATTCCACTGCGCACCAAAAATGCCGAACCCTCGCCACTGCTGACTCTGGAGCACGCCCTGCACCCTTGGGTGGCCTACGCTATCCTGCCGTTGTTCGCCTTCGCCAACGCTGGCGTGTCGCTGACCGGGGTTACCCTGGACAGCTTCACTCACCACGTGCCCATGGGCATCGCTGCCGGCCTGCTGATCGGCAAGACCATCGGCGTGTTCGGCCTCACTTGGCTGGCCATCAAGACCGGAATCGCCACCCTGCCCAGCGGCGCCAATTGGGGCCAAGTGCTGGGAGTGGCCATCTTGTGCGGCATCGGCTTCACCATGAGCCTGTTTGTCGGCTCCCTGGCGTTTGTGCCGGGCGCCAGTGAGTTCGCGGGTGAGGATCGAATGGGCATCCTCACCGGGTCGATCCTGGCAGCCTGTATTGGCTACGCGGTCACAGCGCTGGCGAGTCGCAAGAAAGCCTGAACACTCTGAACGCCCCACAAAAAACCCCAACCGGTTACCCGGTTGGGGTTTTTCTTTTGGCGAAGATGACACTTTCGCGTAACGCCTAAAGACTTTGTCTCGGCCGCCGACTAAGGATTGTGGCGATCCGCCTGCCCCGTCTGGGGCACCCGCCTGACACAGCTCTTCAACGCGTTCCCAGCCCGAGCGAAAACCCATGTTCCTGAGAAATATAAGAATCGCAGCCAGAGCCTTCATCGGCTTCGCTGCTATTGCGTCGCTGAGTGTGTTTCTCGGCCTGTTCGCGCTCAAGCAGATCGGCGAAGTGCAATCCCAGGCTGCCGACATCCAAAACAACTGGATGCAGCGCGTGAGGATCCTCGCCCTTGCCAATGCCTCGCTGGATCGTTTTCGCTTGGGGGAAATGGCGCACATCCTGTCCGCCAGCGACGCCGATATGCAGACGTACGAAGACAAATCCGCGGGTCGCCTGAAGAGCGTCAAGGAGCAACTGGCTCAATATGCAGCGCTGCTGCGCACGCCGGAGGAAAAATCGCGCCTGGACGTGTTTAACCAGAGCCTGGAAGGGTACGCCAAGAACCACACCGAGATGCTCAAACGCTCGCGCTCAGGTGACAAGGCTGGCGCCCGTGACTTTCTCAACAGCATTCGAGAAAGCTATGAGCAGATGACCAAGAACTTCGATCAATTGATCGACCTCGCCAACAAGGGCGCAGAACTTGCCGGCCAGACTTCCGTGGCCGCGTACCAGCATGCCGTGGGCGGTATCGCCATCGTCATCGTGCTGGTAAGTGGCGGCACGGTGCTGGTGGCCTGGCTGCTGACCCGCAGCATCACCGGCCCCATCATTGAGGCGGTACGGGTGGCTGAAACCATCGCCAAGGGCGATCTCAGCCAGCCCATCAACCCGACCGGCAATGACGAAGCCACACGCCTGTTGCGGGCACAAGAGACCATGCGTAATAACCTGGTGCAGACACTGCGGCAAATAACCGGCTCGTCGAGCCAACTGGCGGCAGCGGCCGAGGAACTGAATGCCGTTACTGCCGAGGGCAGCCGCGACCTGCAGCAGCAACATGGCGAGATCGAGCAGGCCGCCACGGCCGTCACCGAGATGACCACGGCCATTGAAGAGGTCGCCCGGAATGCCGCCACCACCTCCGACCTGTCCCAGGCGTCGCGCAGCATCGCCTTGAAAGGCCAGCAACGTATGGTCGAGGCACTGAGTTCCATCCAGGCCCTGACCCGTGGTGTAGAGCTAAGCTCCAGCCAAGTGGGCGGCCTGGCCGAGCAGGCCAAAGGCATCGGCAAAGTGCTCGACGTTATCCGCACCATTGCCGAGCAAACCAATTTATTGGCACTGAACGCGGCCATCGAAGCGGCGCGGGCCGGTGATGCGGGCCGTGGTTTTGCCGTGGTCGCCGACGAAGTACGCGCCCTCGCCCATCGCACCGCGCAATCGACCCAGGAAATCGAACAGATGATTGGCAGCATCCAGACCAACACCGCCAGCACCGTCAACACCATGCTCGACAGCAGCACCATGACCCAGCAAACCATTGGCCTGGCCGAACTGGCGCAGCAAGCGCTGGCGGATATCCTTGCCGCCAATGACGAGATCAACAACCGCAATCTGGTGATTACCACGGCGGCGGCGGAGCAAGCTGACGTTGCCCGGGCGGTCGACCGCAACTTACTGAATATTCAACAGCTGTCGATTCAGTCCGCCGAAGGCTCGACTCAGACCACCGCCGCTTCGCAATCGCTTGCCAGCCTGGCGCATGAGTTGAATACGATGGTGAAGCACTTTCAGGTGTGAAGTGAGTGCGTGAATGCCTGCCCGGACACCGTACCTGTGGCGAGGGCGCTTGCTCCCGCTGGGTCGCGTAGCGGCCCCTGCTCTTTGCTTTAAAAGCATGGGACTGCTACGCAGTCCAACGGGAGCAAGCTCCCTCGCCACAGGCAAACTTAGACATGGCTTGCAATAAAAACCGCCCTACTAAAGCGGTTTTTTATCGCCTGCATTTTCTCAAAAAACCGCAGGCAATAAAAAACCCCAACCCGTCACCCGGTTGGGGTTTTGCGTTTCTACAACCAGCGCTTAGCGCGTTACACGGCTGGTGCCGTTAACCGTCATGATGCGCACGCGGTCGCCAATGCGGAAGATTTCGTTAGGGTCGACGGCCTGGACGTAGGCGCGCATGCTGCCGTCGTCTTCGCGAACGGTAACTTCAACACCCTGGGTGCGGGTCAGACCTTCTTCAGCGGCGGAACCCAGCAAGCCACCGGCAACCGCACCGATTACGCCAGTGACGATACTGCCACGGCCACCACCGATCGCGCTGCCGCCAACGCCGCCGACCACTGCACCGGCAACACTGCCGATTGGGGTCTTGGTGCCTTCGATTTTCACCGGCCGCAGGGATTCAATGGTGCCCATACGAACGGTCTGTACACGACGCGCCTCGTCACGGGAGTACGAGTCGCCGGTCAGACTCGAGGCGCAGCCACCCAACAGCAACGACAAGGTGGTAAAGCAGGCAACTAGTAAAACAGACTTACGCATAGCATCAACTCCAAAGGACAGGTATTCATTAGACGCCGCTGCTTGGCGCCTGTCACGGCAAGCACGCCAGAAAATTGCTTTCATTCAGCCTGAGTACAGACTGCCAGCACCAAAAAACTCGACGAACGGTAGCTCCCGCCCCGATCCAAAAATCACGTGGAAGCGCTCTTTATTGTAGTCACGCAATCAAAAACGCCGAAGCCTCTGTGTAGAGACTTCGGCGTGATGATCACCATTCAGATGGAATGACGAAAGGTGTAGCTCAGGGCGCCAGGCGCTCGCGCGTCCACTCGCCCGCTTGCAGGCGATAGTTCAGGCGGTCATGCAGGCGACTGGCGCGGCCTTGCCAGAACTCGATGCGCTCAGGCAACAAACGATAGCCACCCCAATGCTCGGGGCAGTCGGGTTGGGTATCGCTGAAACGCTGTTCGGTCTGCTTGAGCAGCTCCTGCAGCTCTTCACGGTCACGAATGACTTGGCTTTGCGGCGATGCCCAGGCGCCAAGACGGCTGCCCAAAGGCCGGACCTGATAATAGGCATCCGACTCTTCAGGCGTGACCTTGACCACCCGCCCTTCGATGCGCACCTGGCGCTCCAGGGAGGGCCAAAAGAAGGTCATGGCCGCAAACGGCCGCGCCGCGAGTTGTTCACCCTTGGCGCTCTGATAGTTAGTGAAGAAGGTAAAACCCTGTGCATCCAGGCCCTTGAGCAGCAGGATGCGACAGTGCGGGCGACCGTCCTGGTCGACCGTTGCCAGGGTCATGGCATTGGCCTCCACCGGTGGCTGCTCGGTTTTCACCGCATCGCCAAACCATTGGTGGAACAACGCAAACGGCTCGTCCGGGGCCTGGGCCTCGCTCAAACCGTCCCGTGTGTAGTCACGGCGCATATCGGCCAGTGCCTGGGTCATGCAGCTTTATCCTTCTGTTTCAACGGATCAGTTTTTCGCCTGGTCGTTCGCAGCCGGGGCGGCAGCCTTCGGTGCGGCTTTTTTCGCGGCAGGCTTGGCAGCGGCTTTTTTCGCAGCTGGCTTGGCGGCAGATTTCTTGGCCGGGGCTTTTTTCGCCGGAGCCGCTTTTTTCGCAGCCGGAGCCGGCACAGGGGCTGGCGCAGTTTGCACAGCGACCATGTCAGCGACCGGTGGTTTGCCCGAGTTGTACTTGCTCAGCAGCGCCAACATAGTTGTACGCTGAGTGAACATGATTTCCATGCGACGGTTCAGCGCACGCCCCTGATTGCTGTCGTTGGCGGCACGCGGCATCAGGTCGCCCATACCGCGCAGCATCAAGCGATCCTGCTTCAAGCCGCTGAGGCTGAAGATAGAGGCGATGGATTGCGCGCGTTCTTTGGTCAACGCCTGGCTGGCCGGGGCGGTACCTGTGGCATCAACGTGACCCAGGACCAGGACCGCGGTCTTGGGGTCAGCTTCAACAGCTTTGGCAACGCGTGTGAACGGGCCGAGTGTGACCGGCAGCAGCATTGCCGGGCGTTTCGGGTTGTAGGAGCCGTCCACCGGGGCAATCACGACCAATACGTTGTCACGACGTTCCAGTTGCAGGTTGCTGTCCTTGATGGCGGCGCGCAGACGCGGCTCATAATCATCCAGCCAGGCTTGGGTGATTTTCGGGTCGGGCATCTGCACGTTGGTCACATCAACCTTGGCCAGTGGCTTTGGCTTGCTTTCGAACGGCCACCACCATTTGGTTTCGGTGTCGGTCTTGGCGACGGCAGGCGCAGCATCCGGCGTGGAAGCAGGGGTTGCGGCCTTGAGGTCGGCTTTCAGGTCGGCCTTGGCATCCGCCGCTTTTTCGTCGGCGCTTTTGGCAGCGAACGGCCACCAGTTGAAGCCGGTGTCAGCCTTGGCTACCGGTGCAGGCGCTGGAGCAGCAGCGGCGGCCACAGGTTCGACAGGCTTGGCGCCGGCGGCAGGTTTGGCATCCGGCTTGGCGTCGGTTTGTGTCACGGCGTCCTTGGTAGCAGCCTTGTCAGATCCAAATGACCACCAGTGCCCACCTTCGGCATCACTTTGTGGTGTTTGTGCGCAGCCAGTAATAGTGAGGCACAGCGCCAGTGCCAAGGACTTGTTCGATAACATGAGGTATCCACAAAATGAGAAAAAAACGGGGGGCCTGGTTGACCCGTTAAACAGACGCTTAGAGAACAGTAAAGTTACACAATTTCGTTCAGCGCCTTCTTATACTTGCCTTTGTAACAAAAAAACGTGAAACAGCAAGCTCTTTACAGACAACCGGCCAATATTCCGACCAACTTCTGCGCACGCGGGTCCATAAGTACATAAGGGCCCAGTGTATTAGTCACAAAACCAAATGCTACATCGCGCTCAGGGTCGGCAAACCCCACCGAACCACCGGCGCCAGGGTGGCCAAACGCACGCGGGCCAAGGCCAAAGGTGGCATTGGGCAGTTGCGGTTGATCCAACATGCACCCCAAACCGAAACGGGTTTGAGTCAATAATGTTTTGTCTGGCCCGATACTGTGTTCGCGGGTCAATTGTTCGAGCATGTCGCTCTCAAGCAAACTACCGTCCAACAATCCGCTATAAAAACCTGCCAGGCTGCGCGCATTACCGTGACCATTTGCCGCTGGCTGCTGCATCCGCCGCCATTCGGGCTTATTAGTGCTGGTCAGAATAGACGGTGGGTTGGCAAATGCACGGGTGGTCATGGCATTAGGTTCGCGCATCATTACTTGAAGTAAACGTTGCGCGGCTTCATCGCCCATATTGCCTTTGCTGCGCGCTATATGCGCAACCCGATAAAACTCTTCGTCCGCCAAACCGACATGGAAGTCCAGGCCCAGGGGCCGCGCAACCCGCGCCACAATCGACTCGCCCGGCCCGCGCCCGTCGGCACGGCGCAGCAACTCGCCGACCAACCAGCCATAAGTGATGGCCTCGTAGCCATGCCCTTCGCCCGGCGTCCACCACGGGGCTTCGGCCGCCAGGGTGTCGACCATCAGTGGCCAGTCATACAGGGCTTCGGTCGGCAGCATCTGGCGAATCGCCGGCAGCCCGGCCTGGTGGCAGAGCAACTGGCGCAGCGTGATGGTTTCTTTACCCGCCGCGGCAAACTCGGGCCAGTAGTCGGCAACTGGCGCATCCAGTTTCAGCTTGCCTTCGGCAACCAGCTGCAGGGCCGTGACGGCAGTGAAGGTCTTGGTGCAGGAGAACAGGTTGACGATGGTGTCGCTGTGCCAGGCCTCGGCACCGTCCTTATCGGCGGTACCGGCCCACAGGTCGACGACGGTTTCGCCGCCGATCTGGATACAGAGCCCGGCACCACGCTCCTGCGGGTCATCGAACAACGCGGCAAAGGCTTCACGTACCGCTTCGAACTGGAGCTCGTAATGACCCTGAATCTGCACCTAAGCCGCCTTGGAAAACACCGTAAGAAGTGGCCGACATTGTTCCAGTCATTGCAGGTTTTGTGAACCCGTCAGTGATGAATCAATGGCCATTTCCAGAGTGTCCACCCGCATGCCCGGCGCCCTGCCCCGCGCCTTTGCCTTCTTGCCCGGACTTGCCGCCTTCGTTCTCGCGAACCTTGCTGGCCGCCTTGGCTTTTTCGGCTTCCTTGCCCAGTTGGTCGACCGCCGCCAGGTTGCTTTTACGCACACTCTCGACAAAGCCCTGGAACGGCACATCGGTGATGCCCACCAGCCCGAAGTGGCCGTTCTCACCATCCAGCAGACGCCCGGTGACCGGCTGGTCCAGGTACTGGAACCAATGCACGCCGACAATCGATGGCTCGGCCATGGCCTGCTTGAGGAAGTTGCTGTACGCCACGCCACGGTCTTCTTCACGGGCCAACTGTGTCACGCCGCCCCAGAACGGGCCACGGTCGGCCGAGCCGAAGTTGAACTCGGTGATCAGCACCGGCTTGTCCAGCGCGCGCAAGGCAGCAGAGTCATAACCGTCCTGCGGCTTCAGGGTGTACATGTTGAAACTCAGCACGTCGCAATACTGGGCGCAGGACGCCACG
Organism: Pseudomonas sp. WS 5532; assembly: GCF_012985445.1. NCBI lineage: Bacteria > Pseudomonadati > Pseudomonadota > Gammaproteobacteria > Pseudomonadales > Pseudomonadaceae > Pseudomonas > Pseudomonas sp. WS 5532. Next base: position 707,634 of record NZ_JAAQWK010000001.1, on the reverse strand, counting down.
GCCTCGGGCGTGCTGACGGCATACCGACCACCCAGCAGCAACTGGTTGGGCGCGTGCCATTTCAACGAATCGGAGATGGTTTTGAAGTAGGCATCAGCGAAGGTCTTCTGGAAATATTTGAAGTCAGCTTCGATTTCCGGGTGCTCGGGGCTCGGCATCGGCGGCTCGAAGCCTGGGTCTTCCATCAGCTCCCAACCCGCCAGGTGGATGCCCCAGGCTTTCGACAGGCCTTCTTCGTTACGGTACTTGTCGCGCAGTTGTTTGAGGAATGCGCGTTTGGCCGGTACGTCGGTGGTCATGCGCAACGTGCCATAGGCCAAGGCGTAACGGGATTTTGGATCATCGCCGGGGCCGGCCCAGGCCAGCTCGTTGTCGGCAAAGTAGCCGATCAGCCACGGGTCATCACGGTGGTCGCGGGCGGCAATGGCCACGGCGCGTTCGGTGGCCATGGCAAAGCGCGGGTCGAACGGGTCGGGCATGCCGCCCCACCAGTCGGTGCCAGTGCTGATGCTGGCGTAGTCACCGACAATCGACAGCGGCAAGGTGTAGGGCACACGGTCGGCGCGGGCCAGGTCCTCATCACTCCAGTTGCCCACGGTGTTGAAGCCCCAGGCTTGCAGGCGGTCGAGGGTGTGGCTGACCCAGCGCTTCTGGTCGAAACCTTCGCCGCCATAAGTACGCTGCAAGTTGGCGCCGTAAAAATCGTACCAACGCCCGACATTGAAGCCGCGGCCCTGATCGGCACCGTTGCCGCCCCGGTTATCGCCACTGCCGTAGTACTTGTCGAACGGTTCGCCAGCCTTGGGCAGCGCGGCGAACATCCACTCGCGGCCGGCCACGTAGGTCTGGTTGTTGTCCGGTGCCACGGTGTTAACACCCAACGAATAGAACGGATGGCCTTGCGGCGTCACCAGGTACCAGCGGCCGTCACGCTTCTCGGTACGGAAAAAACCACTGGCGTCGAACGCCGGGCCTTTGTTCCAGCCACCGTATTGGTCCAGAGCGGATTTGTCACGCTCGGCCAGCCAGCCCTTGAGCTGTTGCTGCTCCTTGGCCGCTGCGGCTTTGAGTTGCTCGTCAGTGCTGACCTTTTCCGGCCAGCGCGCACGGGTGGACTGGCCATAAGCGTCCACCAGCTCACTGTAGACCGCCTTCAGCACCGGCTCGCTGTCCTGCACGCCAAAACGCTCAAGCAAAATGCTTTGGGCGGCGTTGGGCTTGAGCATCGACAAGGTGACCGAGGCCACTTGGCTGCGGTCGATCTCGCCAGCACTGGCGGCCAGCAATACACGCTGGCCGTCCAGGGTGATCGGCATGGGCGGGCCGGCCTTCATGCCCTGGCTCAGCGGCGAGTTGGCTTGCAACGGGATCAACAGGGTCTGGGCCGGGCCGGCCGGCAGGTCGATACGGCTGACCAGAGTCTTGCCGTCGACGCTCTGTACTTTGACATAGAGGGTCAACGCCCAGTCCATGGCGCTCTGGATACGCAGGCTCATGGCGCCGGATTGCGACCAGTCCCAGCTCCCGGCCTGCGGGCTGAGCACCAGGCTCGGTTCGGCCACCGGGTTGAAGGTGATGCGGCGCAACACCTCGCCTTCGGGGGTTTGTTCGGCGTTGTATTGCGGCAGGCTGGCGTCCTGAGTCGCCACCTTGACCACATCGGCAGGTCGGACGAAGTTGAACAGCGTTTGTTGCCCGGCAGGCGCGGCCATCAAGGGCGCAGCGAATAACAGGGCAAAAAGAGCAGGCAGCGTGCGAATCATACGAACAAGGTTCTCCCAATCGGCCGATAACTGGCCTGATGACATAAAGCGTGGCAGTGAGATAGACCACGAAGTGGGCGACTTCGCCCACAGCAGCTTAATAAATGAGTGGCTTAAGAAATTTCGCGCCTGAACGGCGGCAAGGCATTAAGGATAGCTTTGCCATAGCGCTGCGTGACCAAGCGGCGGTCGAGCAAGGTGATGGTGCCCCGGTCTTCCTCGGTACGCAGCAAGCGACCGCAGGCCTGGACCAGCTTCAAGGACGCATCCGGCACCGAGATTTCCATGAACGGGTTACCGCCCCGCGCCTCGATCCACTCGGCCAAGGCTGCCTCGACCGGGTCATCCGGTACCGAGAACGGGATCTTGGCAATCACCACGTGCTCGCAATAGGCGCCGGGCAAGTCCACGCCTTCGGCAAAACTGGCCAGGCCGAACAGCACGCTGGAATCGCCGCCATCAACCCGCGCCTTGTGTTTGTTGAGGGTTTCCTGCTTGGACAGGTTGCCCTGGATAAACACCTGTTTGCGCCAGTCACGGTCGAGGCCGTCAAACACGTCCTGCATCTGTTTACGTGACGAAAACAGTACCAGTGTGCCGCGCGAACCTTCGACCAGCTCCGGCAAGTCGCGGATGATCGCCGCCGTGTGCGCGGCCGCATCCCGTGGGTCGGCCTTGAGGTCCGGTACGCGCAGCACGCCAGCATCGGCATGGTGGAACGGGCTCGGCACCACGGCCGTCACTGCTTTTTTCGGCAGCCCGGCGCGCATGCGGAAACGGTCGAAAGTGCCCAGGGCCGTCAGCGTGGCCGAGGTCACCAGGCAGCCATAAGCCAAGTTCCACAGGTTGCGACGCAGCATTTCGGCGGCGAGGATGGGGCTGGCGTTAACCTCGATATCGAACAGCGCACCGCTTTCCGACAGGGTCAGCCAACGCGCCATCGGCGGGTTGTCTTCCGGGTCTTCGACGGTGAAGGCGGTCCACAGCTCCCAGTTGCCCTGGGAGCGTGACAACAGGCTGCCGAACAGTGGGTACCACTCCTCGGCCTGGTTGCTGGCGATGCCGATATTGACCTCGCCATCCATGCCTTCCTTGAGCAAGTCGGTGAGGCGCGTGAACAGGTCGGTGAGGCGTGAAAAGCCCTTCTTCAGCTCAATACCCATTTCGCGCATATGCTCGGGGATCAGCCCGCCGACAAAGCGGTGGCGCGGCCGCTCACGGCCCTCCACGTCTTCGCCGGGCTTGAAGTCGGCGACCTGTTCACAGGCGCTGAACATGAACTGCTGCTGAGTCTTGATCTCCCGCGCCAGCTCCGGCACTTGCTCGATCAACTTGCCCAAATCGCCGGGCAGCGGATGCTGGGCCAGCAGTTTGGTGAGGTTCTTGGCAGTGGTTTCCAGCCAGTCGGCCGTGGAACGCAGGCGCGTGTAATGGGCGAAGTGGCCAATTGCCTTGTCCGGCAGGTGGTGGCCTTCGTCGAATACGTAGAGGGTGTCGCGCGGGTCCGGCAACACCGCGCCGCCGCCCAGGGCCAGGTCGGCCAGTACCATGTCGTGGTTGGTGACGATCACGTCGACCTTGCCCATGCCTTCGCGGGCCTTGTAAAAGGCGCACTGGCCGAAGTTGGGGCAATGGCGGTTGGTGCACTGGCTGTGGTCGGTGGTCAGGCGTGCCCAGTCCGAATCTTCAAGAGCGGTGGGCCAGCTGTCGCGGTCGCCGTCCCATTTATTGCCGGCCAGCTTCTCGATCATGCTGGTAAACAGCTTCTGGCTGACTTCATCCACCTCGATCTTGAAGCCTTCTTCTTCGAACAAGGAGGCAGTGGCGGTTTGCGCATGGCCTTCCTGCAGCAACACGTCGAGCTTGGACAGGCACATGTAGCGCCCACGCCCCTTGGCCAGGGCGAAAGTGAAGTTCAGACCGCTGTTGCGCATCAGGTCGGGCAGGTCTTTGTAGACGATCTGCTCTTGCAGGGCGACAGTGGCGGTGGCGATCACCAGGCGCTTGCCGGCAGCCTTGGCGGTAGGGATCGCGGCCAGGCTGTAGGCCACGGTCTTGCCGGTGCCGGTGCCGGCCTCGACAGCCACAATCGCAGGGTCGCCACTGCGCCGCCCTTCGTCGTCGGTGTCGATATCCCCGAGGACCTTGGCCACTTCGGCGATCATCAGGCGTTGGCCGTAGCGCGGTTTCAAGCTCTTGGCTTCGAGAAAACGCGAATAGGCGCCCTGGATCGTGGTTTTGAGTTCAGTGCTGATCATGGATAGTCGGGCGCAAAAAACGCTGGATAAATTTTCAGTGGTTCGGATCGGCCGCTATCATACCCCGCTAATTAATCCCGCGCAGAACGGAGTACCACAATGACCGCGTTTAGCCTCGCTTACACCCTGCATGTATTGGCCGCCCTGGTTTGGGTCGGCGGTATGTTTTTCGCCTGGATGATCCTGCGTCCCGCCGCCATGGCGGCACTTGAAGGCCCTGCCCGGCTCAAGCTGTGGGCAAATGTGTTTCAGCGTTTTTTTGTGTGGGTCTGGGTCGCGGTGCTGATTTTGCCGATCAGCGGCATCGGCCTGTTGCAACTGCGCTTCAGTGGTTTTGAGACTGCGCCGCGCTATGTGCAGGTGATGATGGGTCTGTATCTGGTGATGACGGCGCTGTTTATCCGCATCCAGGCACTGAAGTTCCCGGAACTGCGCACAGCGGTGGCGGCTGAGGATTGGCCGGCGGGCGCGGCTGCGCTGGGGCAGATCCGCAAATTGGTAGGGATTAATTTAATAGTGGGGTTGGTGGTGGTGGCGATTGCTTCGGCGCGGCCGATGTTCTGAGGTTGTCTTTCAGGGCCTCATCGCGGGCAAGCCCGGCTCCCACATTTGGAACGCATTCCAACCTGTGGGAGCCGGGCTTGCCCGCGATGGCGTCAGCCCAAACGACTCACAACCGCTGAATGGTCACAGCACCCGCAGGCCCAGCCGGCCCCGGCTGGCCTTCCAGCCCTGGCCGGCCTTTATCGCCGCCATCGGCGCGGTACACCAGGCAGCCCTTGGACTGCCCGCCTTTGCCCGGCTTGCCCGCCGTACCGGCCAAACCACCCGGCCCGCCGTCGACCCACACTTTGATCTGCTCTGCCGGGAAGCTCTGTGGCAGCTCAACCCGCACAGTCGCCCCCGACGCGCCCGGCAGGCCGTCGCCGCCGTTATCGCCATTGGCACCACGCCCGGCGGAACCCCAGGTGCAGCCTGGGTCCACACCGTTGGCGCCATCGAGGCCGGCATAACCTTGGGCACCGGCGCCGCCACGCGCGTCCACCGACAGCTCTTCGGCGGTCAGCGCGTTAATGCGCAGCACCAGGTCACGCCCGGCCTTGGCCGGCTTTTCGTGGGTACCGGGGGCGCCGCGCGACGTGATCTGGCTGCCATGTTCCAGTTGCGCATTACGCACCTGCAATTGCAGCGCGGTATTGCCGGGGGCGATGGTGATACGCGCCTCGCGACCCAGGTGCAACTCATCCACGGTCACTTGGCTGATGGTCGCCGGCACCAGCAACGTGCCGTAGTCCGCCACATCCAGGCGCTCCAGTTGTAACACGCTGGTGCTGCTGGGCAGGCGCATCAGCGAGTTGGTTTCAACACTGACGCTCTGCGCCATAGCAATGGGGCTGACCAACAGGGCCAACAGAAAAACCTTACGCATGATTGGCCTCCTCCTTCGTTTCATTAACCGCAGCAGGCGCCGACAGGCCCCGCACATGGAACATCCCCACCAGCAGAATCTGCAAGCGGTCACGCCAAGGGTGGGCACGGTGTTTCAAGCTGCTGTTGAACAACAGCAATTCAAGCAGGTGGGTAAGCATCAACAGACTGCCGGCCAGGCTGACCAACAGGTGAAACGGATTCGTCAGCGGCCGGAACAGGTTGACCAGCACCACTACCCAGAACAACAACGTCAGAAACGTTCCCAGCCCCCAAAACACCTTCATCCCGCATGCCCCTGCCTATTATTCTTTGGGCGCACAGTACCGACTTCTGCAGGCGATTTGCCAGTGAAGGATGAAAAAACTTGCCAGGGCTCGCCGGCAATGCCCCTGCGGTGCCCGCAGGGGCAAGGGCTGTCAGCGGTTGATCTGGATTTCCACGCGACGGTTCAACGCACGCCCTTCAGCGGTTTTGTTGTCGGCCACTGGGTGGCTTTCGCCAGCACCGGTCACCGAGACAAAGTTGCTGCGAGGCACACCGGAGCTGACCAGGTAATCCGTCACCGAATGAGCGCGTTTTTCCGAGAGTTTCTGGTTGTAGGCATCTTTACCGACGCTGTCGGTATGCCCACTGACCCGCAGTTGCGCGCCTGGGGCTTCTTTTTTCAGGCGAGTGGCAATGATGTCGAGCTTGGTTTTGTCCGCTGCCGTCAACTTGGCCGAATCGAACTGGAAGTGCACATCGCGAATCACGATGGTTTCTTCCTTGACCACCACCACTTCCTCAACCACGGCGGCCGGCGGTGCGGGTGGGCAACCATTGGCATCGACCTGCACGCCTTTTGGCGTGCCAGGGCACTTGTCGCGGCTGTCCGGCACACCGTCACCATCTTCGTCGCCATCGCCATGCACCCAGCAATAGGCGCCGGCCATGCCGCCGATCAACAGCGCGCCTGCGCCCGCATAGGCTGAACTTTCAGTGGCGCCAATGGCAGCGCCCGTCACACCACCGACTGCTGCACAGGTGGGCCAATCGGTTTTTTGCAACCCTGCGCAACCTGTCAATACTCCGGTTAGCAGAACCAAGGGTAGAGCTGTCCGCATGATGCTCATGTGATTTCTCCTGAGGGGATCGGCGGGGGCCGACAGGTGGAGTAAAGACCGCTCTTTTCATCTGCGCCAGTACGCCACACCCCCGGTTTCATTGAGGATCGCCGCATTTGTAGGACTTTTCGCTGCCGCCCGCTCTAGGCCCGCACGCTCAGCCGCGCTAGTCTCTAGGGTTCTGATGTGAGGATCTGTGATGACCGCTGGTATTTCTTCCCGTACACCCCAGCAAGCCCTGGCCGCTTTGCTCGACTTGCACCAGCCCAAACGCCTGTTGTTGTTGGGCGCCAGCCAGTTTCCGGCGCTGGAGGCGTTCCAGGCCGAGCACCCGGACACCATCGTGGCCATCGCCCCGCCCGGGCCGTTGCCGGCAGAACTGGCGGCGCAGCGTTTTGACCTGGCGCTGGTGGTCGACTGCCTGGAGCACCTGTCAAAACCGCAAGGCCTGACCTTGCTCGGCGGCATTCGCAACCTTAATAGCAGCCGCATTGCGGTGCTGGTGGACCTGGGCGCCTGCGGCTGGAAAGACACCGACTTCTTCTCCCTGGCCCTGCAAGCCGGCGAGCGTTTCCAGCGCGACGAGCAGGTACTGACACTGTTTACCTATGATCTGCTTGACTACAAACAGGTGCCCGACTGGCTCAACGCCCGTTTCTGGGCCAACCCGGAAAATTTTGGAAAGTATTGGTGGTAACCCGATGAGTACATCCATTTGCCCCTGCGGCAGCGGCAACCTGTTGGATGCCTGCTGCGGCCACTATCACGCCGGCCACCCGGCGCCGTGCGCCACCGCGCTGATGCGCTCGCGCTACAGCGCCTATGTGCTGGGCCTGGTGGACTACCTGGTGGCCACAACCTTGCCCGCGCAGCAAGCCGGCCTGGACCGCATCGCGATCAGCGCCTGGAGCGCGCAGAGCACCTGGCTGGGCCTGGAGGTGGAAAGTTCGGAAGTGTTCGGCGGCCAGCCGGAACATGCATTCGTGACCTTTACCGCACGCTGGCATGACAGCACCGGCGAACACAGCCACCGTGAGCAGTCGTCTTTCGTACAGAATGACGGGCGCTGGTACTTCATCGATCCGACGGTTGAGTTCAAGGCCGGGCGCAATGATGTATGTTTGTGCGGCAGTGGCCAAAAATTCAAGAAGTGCTGTTCCAGCTACCTCTAATCACCCACAGGGAAAACGCCATGCTTCGGATGTACAGCTTGATGCTGGCGTTGACCTTGAGTCTCAGCGGCTGCGCGTCGTGGTTTGAAGACGATGCGCCTACGCCCCACGTCGCCCTGGTGAAAGTCGAGGTGGTACGGGCCAAGCTGCTGGAGCAGAAATTCAAACTGTGGTTTCGCGTGGATAACCGCGACGACGCCGACCTCACGGTGCGCGGCCTGATCTATAAGGTCAGCCTGGGCGGTTTTGTCTTGACCGAAGGCGAGTCCAACGAATGGCTGACCATACCGCCGCGCAGTCATGGTTTTTTTCGGGTGAAGGTGCGCACCAACCTCTGGCCGAAGATCCGCGATGTGGTGCAAATGCTCAAAAACCCGACCAAACCCGTGCCCTATCGCCTGGAAGGCGAGCTGAAAACCGGATTATTCATCGGTAATGACGTGCAGGTCGCCCACAATGGCGAGATAATCCCCGGTGATTTTATTCCGGAGCGACATCGATGACTCAGCAACCCCATGTCCATGGTCCTGACTGCAACCACGATCACGATCAGCATGATCACGGCCATGATCACGACCACGGCCATGTCCACGGCCCGAACTGCGGCCACGCTCACCAGGAGCCGGTGCGCAACGCGTTGAAGGACGTGGGTCGCAACGATCCGTGCCCGTGCGGCAGTGAGAAGAAATTCAAGAAGTGCCACGGGGCCTGATGCCCTGAATGCAGTCAGTGTGGGAGCTGGCTTGCCTGCGATAGCGGTCTGACAGTTAACAATGTGTCAGCTGACCCACCGCCATCGCAGGCAAGCCAGCTCCCACATTTGCTCCGTATTTCAGATCAGAGCTTTCTCTGGAACTGCAACACCACCTCCACCCCCCCGCCTTCCCGATTACTCAAACTCAACCGGCCCTCATGCGCCCGCGCAATCGTGTGCGCAATGCTCAGCCCCAACCCGTAACCGCCCGTATCGGCATTGCGTGAGCCTTCGATGCGGTAAAACGGTTCCATCACCTGCTCCAGTTGCTCCTGGGGAATCCCTGGGCCACGGTCACTGATGACGATTTTCAAACTGTCCACCTGATCCTCAACCCGCACCACCACCTCTCGGCCATAACGCACCGCATTTTCCAGCAGGTTCTGCACGCAACGCTTGAGGCTGCGTGCATAGCCCGGCAGCGGTTGCCGGGCGCGACCGACAATGGTCACGCTTTCGCCCACGTCTTCAAGGTCGGCCTGCAGGCTTTGCAGCAAGGCATTGATGTCGATGTTCTGCCGCGTCTCGTTGATTTCGCCGCTGCTGACAAAATCCAGGGTGCTGGAGACCATGTGTTCCATTTCTTCCAGGTCACTGCGAAACCGCTCCTTGGTGCGCGTGTCTTCGAGCATCTCGGTGCGCAGGCGCAGGCGTGTGATCGGCGAGCGCAGGTCGTGGGAAATCGCCGCCAGAAAGCGCGTGCGCTCGGCAATATTGGCTATCAACCGTTGCTGCATCGCATTAAACGCCTGGGCGGCGCGGCGCACTTCGGTGGGGCCGTCCAACGCTAACGGCGGGCGCTGGATATCCCGGCCCAGGGCTTCGGCGGCCTTGGCCAAGGCATTGAGCGGGCGGATGGCCAGGCGCACCGCCACCAACGCGATGATCACCAGCACCAGCACGCGCAGCAAATAGATGCGCATCACGTAGTCGAACAGCAAGTCCAGCGGCGACGTGCTGGTCCAGCCCTGCTCCTCACTGGCGTCCACCTGCAACCAGCGCCCATCGGGCAGGCGCAGGTCGATCAGGAACTGCCCGATGACCGGCTTGGAACTGAGCAGGGTCGAGAGCCCGGCGCCTTGCCCTTCGCCATCAACCAGAGACAGGCGCAGCAACATCAGGGTCTGGGCAGAACCGGTTTTCTCCGTCAGCACCTGCTTGATCAGCCGCTCGGTGGGCCGGTCACTGTCGGTCAACGTGCTCGGCGTGTTGCTGGCCTGATCGCTTAAGGTCAGCTGAAAATGCGGCGTATTGAGCAGTTTGATCAACTGGTCGGCCTGCTGCGGGTCGCTGTGTACCAGGCGCACCACGTCTGCCAGGCGTGTGGCGATCAACCGCGCAGGAATCTCCAGCACCTGGCCATGCCGACGGTCGTACCAGATGCTGCTGGTCAGCGCCTGGGCCGCGAGCATGCCGCTGACCAGAATCAGCACCAGCCGCCCGAACAGCGAACGCGGCAGCAGTCTCACGACTCCAGCACCACATCATCGGCGGTCAGCATGTAACCCTCATTGCGCACGGTTTTGATCAGCCCCACCGGCAGCTGCGAGCGCAGGCGGCTGACACACACGTCGATGGAGCGGTCGAACGGCGTGCTGTCCTTGTCGAAGACATGGTTGAGCAAAAAGTCGCGACTCAACGGCCGGTTGGGGTGCTGCAACAGCAGGCGCAGCACACGGTAATCCGAGTTGCCCAGGCTCACCACCACGCCCTCGGGCGTGAGCAATTGCCGCGCCCGTGTGTCGAGTTGCCAGCCGGCAAAACGAATACTCGGTGCTTCATCCAGGCGTGCTCGATCGGGAAAGCTCTGCACCCGGCGCAACACCACCTTGATTCGCACCAGCAACTCACGCGGGTCGAACGGCTTGGGCAGGTAGTCGTCGGCGCCGATTTCCAGGCCGACGATGCGGTCGATCAACGAGCCTTTGGCGGTGAGCATCACCACCGGCGTGTTGGAACTGACGCGCAGTTCGCGGCACAGGCTCAAGCCGTCTTCGCCAGGCAGCATCAGGTCAAGCACGATCAGGTCGATCACATTCAGCGCCAGGCGGCGGCGCATTTCCTTGCCGTCGGCGGCGGTGGACACCTGAAACCCCGCGTCACTCAAGTAGTCGCAAAGCAACTGACGGATTTGCGGGTCATCATCAACGATCAGCAGGTGGTCAAGCTTGGCCATGGGCAGTCAATCCGAAAACTCAAAACGCAGGAGATAGCCGAAAGTTCATCCAGCGATACACGCAAATGTAATGGAATGTTGTGGGAAACCATAATCACGCATCAGCGATACAAAGCCAGGGCATGGCAGGCGGAATCGCTCTTTAGACTACCGAACCTAAATGAGAGTAATTGTAATTTAGACTCGGATCATCACCTATGTCATTGCCCACGCCCCAACGTCACACGCTGCACACAACCCTGGCACCGATGTTCGGTTTCCTCGCCGCCGGCAGTGTTGCGCCGACCGCCTGGGCCCATGCGCCGGCCGCCACGCCGAATGATTCGGTGGTAAGCCTGCCGCAAATCAAGGTCGACGGCCAGGAAGCCACCTCCACCTTCAAAGTCGACCGCGTGACCTCCGCCAAAATCAGCCAGCCACTGCTCGACGCCCCGCAAAGCGTGACCATCGTGCCGCAGCAGGTGCTCAAGGAGCAGAACGCGCAGACCTTGCAGGAAGTGTTGCGCAACGTGCCCGGCATCACCTTCATGTCCGGCGAAGGCAACTTGGGCTGGGGCGATCTGTTTTCGATCCGTGGGTTTTCCTCCGAGCAAAGCCTGACCGTCGACGGCGTGCGCGACGCGGGCATGTCCACACGCACCGACACTTTCAACCTGCAACAGGCCGAAGTGTTCAAGGGCACGGGTTCGATCGAGTCCGGCGTTTCCGCCGTGGGCGGCAGCGTCAACCTGGTGAGCAAAGAAGCGCACCTGGGCGATGCCAACAAGGTGTCCGCCGGGATCGGCACCGACAGCTACCGTCGCCTCACCGCCGACCTCAATAAACAGCTGAACGACACCACCGCCGTGCGCATCAACCTGATGAAGCACTACAACCAAGTGGCCGACCGCGACGACGTGGACTACGACCGCTGGGGCATCGCCACCTCATTCGGCTTCGGCCTGGGCACCGACACGCGCTTTTTCGTCGACACCTTTTACCAGAAAGACACCAATACGCCGGACGGAGGCGTGCCGATCCAGCGTGGCACCGACGGCCACCGCATGCCCGGCGTCAAACGCTCCGACTGGTACGGCGACTCCAGCCTTTATACCCAGGAGAACGAAACCACCTCGCTGACCGCCCGCTTCGAGCATGACTTTGACTGGCACGACGCCCACCTGCGCAACCAGACGCGCTGGGAACGCAGCGACAACTTCGCCGTGCTGTCGCCGGCACGCTTCTTCGTCGCCGATGCCAGCGGTAAAAAAACCTGCACCGGCGCCCGCTGTGCGACCTTGGGCTACACCGGCGTAGGGCCTATCAGCCAAGTGCCCGGCAGCACGGTGAATGCCTACACCGACTACGTGAACAACAGCAACACCGGCCACGGCATCCTGCGGGGCGGCGATTTTGGCCTGTCCAAGCGCTACACCATCCTGGATAACCAGACCGACTTCAGCTTCACGTTCAACACCGGCAGCCTGCAGCACGCCGTGGTCAGCGGCCTGGAGTTCTATCACGAGACCTACGGCGGCCTGAAACGCAACGCCGAAGTGCCGGCCGGCGATCTGTTCTTCAACATGAACGACCCCAGCCACAGCTTCGCCAGCACCTACGTGACCAAAGGCGAAGGCGACCCGCGCTCGGTGATCGATAACGCCGGTGTCTACGCGGGCGACACCGTCACCCTCAACGAGCAATGGCAAGTGCTCGGCTCGCTGCGCTACGACAACTGGCGCGCGCAAACCAGCCAGCGCGGCCAGGCCGACATCAGCAGCACCGACGGCGCAGTGAGCGGTCGCGTCGGCGCGGTGTACAAGCCATTGCCGAACGGCAGCATCTACGTGTCCTACAGCGAGGCGGCGCAACCGTCGGCGCTGGGCGCGTCCACCAACAACCAGATCTACGGCGCGTCCACCACCAGCAACTACAGCCCGGCCAAGTCGAAAACCTACGAGATCGGCACCAAGTGGGACATTGCCCACGACATGCTCAATGTCACGGCGGCGATCTTCCGCACCGAATTGGACAACGCCTGGGAATACCAGGACGGCGAATCCGCCCCGGTGCGCGCCCTGCCCGCCAAGCGTGTGGACGGCATCGAACTCGGCCTGCAAGGCAACATCACCCCGCGCTGGACCGTCTACACCGGCTTCTCGGCGCTCAAAAGCACGCAGACCAAAGGTATCAATAAAGGCGCGGAAGCCAAGAACGTCCCCGACCTGACCGCCAACCTATGGACCACCTACGCCGTCACCGACGCCCTGAGCCTCAGCTACGGCGAGCAATACGTGGGCCGTCGCCGCTACAGCGACAACAAGGATGTCGGCGGTTTGAACAACAACAGCAGCTACGCCAACGGCCCGTCCGGCGTGTATGCGATCTACACCCGCGACCACGAAAAAGCCCCGGGTTACTGGCTGAGCAACCTGGCGGCGCAATACAAGGTGAACAAGGACACCACGGTCAACCTTAACCTCAACAATGTGTTCAACACGTTCTATTACAGCCAGGTCGGCGCGTCCCTCGACGGCTTCCAGCTCTACGGCATCCCAGGTGCCGCTCGCACGCTCACCGCCAGTGTCGATTATGAATTCTGATTGCCCCTCACCCGGAGTCCTTTCCATGTTCAAACCTCGTAACGTGCTTAAGCTCGGCGTGCTGTGCGCCGCGCTGGTCCTCGGCCACGCCGAAACTGCCGCTGCCCATGAAGTCACCGACGCGTTGGGCCGCAAGGTCGAGGTCAAAGACCACGTCAAACGTGTGGTGCTGGGCGAAGGCCGCTTGATTTCGGCGTTTGCCTTGCTCGACAAGGACGCGCCGTTCCAGCGCATCGTCGGCTGGCAGAACGATTTGAAGCTGCTGGACCAGCACACTTACAACGCCTATGTGGCGAAGTTTCCTACGGTCAAAGACATCCCGTTGATCGGGCAAGCGTCGGAGCAGAGTGTCAGTGCTGAGGAGATTCTCTCGCTGAAACCGGACCTGGCGGTGTTCAGCATTTCCGGCCACGGCCCGACCGAACACAGCGCGGTGGCAGACGTGCTGGCCAAAGCCGGCATCCCGGTGTTGTTCGTCGACTTTCGCATCAACCCGGTGCAAGGCACCCACACCAGCATGAACGCGCTGGGCCAGGCCTTGGGCCGTGAAGCCCAGGCCAAGGCGTTTCTGGGTTTCTATGACCAGCACATCAAGGCCATCACCGACGCCGTTGCCACCTTGCCTGCCGCCGGCCCGCGCCCGAGTGTGTTCCTCGAATTGCTCGCCGGTGCCTGGCAGGCACCGGGGCACACCACCGGCAAAAGCGGCATGGGTGAAGTGATCAAGCTGGTCGGCGGGCGCAATATCGCCGCCGAGGTGGTGCCGGGTGCGCTGGGGGATATCAGCGTTGAATACGCGCTCAAGGCCGACCCGGATGTGTACGTGGCCACCGGCAACCACAAGCCTGGGCTGATTCTCGGCGCTGGCGTGAGCACCGATGAAGCCCGTGAGGCGTTTGATCGGGTATTGGCGCGGCCGGAGTTCGCCAGCCTCCGTGCCATCCGCGAGGGCAATGCCCACGGCCTGTGGCACGATTTCTACAACTCGCCGTACAACCTGCTGGCGATTGAAGTATTGGCCAAATGGGTACACCCGGAACTGTTCGCCAAGCTCGACCCGCAAGCGACTATGGAACAGATCAACCAGCAGTTTTTGGGGATGCCGCTGCAGGGTGCTTACTGGATTGACGCCAAAACCAAGTAACCCCTAGCGCCATGCACAAATGCAGGAATGCAGGAATGCAGGAATGCAGGAATGCAGGAATGCAGTCAGTGTGGGAGCTGGCTTGCCTGCGATAGCGGTGTGTCAGTCACTGAATTAATCGACTGGCACACCGCTATCGCAGGCAAGCCAGCTCCCACATGTGGATTTTCGTTGTTTTCAACATTGTGTGAGCCCCATGACCACTCAAACCCTCGACCTTGCCAGCGCCACTCATGGCTATCGCCGTTTGCTGGCCCGGCGTGCCTGGCTGCTGGCGCTGCTCGGCATCGCGCTGGTCTGCGCCATTCTGGTGGACCTGGCCAGCGGCCCGTCGGGCATGGGCCTGCTGGCGTTGCTCGACGGCATCCTGCATCCGTCGCACCTGAGCGCCACCGACCAGGTGATCATCTGGAACGTGCGCCTGCCCTACGCGCTGATGGCGGTGCTGGTGGGTTGCGCGCTGTCTCTGGCCGGGGCCGAGATGCAGGCGATCCTCAATAACCCGCTGGCCAGCCCGTTTACGTTGGGCGTGTCGTCGGCGGCGGCCTTGGGCGCCTCGCTGGTCATCGTGTTTCCGGTGACCACGCTGTGGGTGTCGGCCAACACCGCGATTTCCATCTCGGCGTTTATCTTTGCCGCCGCCTCGGTGTTTTTGCTGCAAGCCATGTCACGCCTGCGCGGTGCGGGCGTGGAAAGCCTGGTGCTGTTCGGCATCGCACTGGTGTTCAGTTGCAACGCCGTGGTGGCTTTGCTGCAACTGGTGGCCACCGAAGACGTGCTGCAACAATTGGTGTTCTGGACCTTGGGCAGCGTGACCCGCGCCAACTGGGACAAGCTCGGCATCCTCGCCTTTGTGGTTGCCGTGGTGCTGCCGTTTTCCTTCGCCGCCGCGCCGCGCCTGACCCTGCTGCGCATGGGCGAAGACCGCGCACAAAGCTTTGGCGTGGACGTGAAGCGCCTGCGGTTTTTCTCGTTGCTTCGCATCAGCCTGCTGTCGGCCACCGCCGTGGCGTTTGTAGGCACCATCGGTTTTATCGGCCTGGTGGGGCCGCATATCGCGCGGATTCTCGTGGGTGAAGACCAGCGTTTCCTCCTGCCCGCCAGTGCGTTGACCGGCGCCTTGCTGCTGGCGCTGTCGTCGATTGCCAGCAAACTGATCATGCCCGGCGTGATTGTGCCGGTGGGCATTGTCACCGCCTTGGTGGGCGTACCGATTTTTGTGGTGTTGGTGTTCAAGCGCGGGAGGCAGTTATGAGTGCGGGGTTATCGGTACACAACGCCACGGTCAGCTACGGGCGTCGGCAGATTGTGCATGAGCTGAGCTTGCCGACCCTGCCCCACGGCAGCCTCACCGCCTTGATCGGCCCTAATGGCGCGGGTAAATCCACGCTGCTGCGGGCCATTGCCGGGCTGGAAAAGATGCAAGGCGTGGTCAGGCTGGGTGACCTCGACCTGTCAGCCATGTCGGTGGCCGAGCGTGCGCGCCGCGTGACGTACATGCCGCAAAACCTGCCGCCGGGCCTGAGCCTCAGCGTGATGGAAAGCGTGATCGCCGCGTTACGTGTGGCCAATGTGGACGGCATTGCGCTGTCCAGCGAGGCCTGCCTGGGCGAAGCCTTCGAAGCGTTGCAGCGTATCGGCATCGCGCATTTGGCCGATCAGCTGCTGAGCACGTTGTCCGGCGGCCAGCGCCAATTGGTCGGCCTCGCCCAGCTGATTGCGCGTCGCCCGCAAGTGATGCTGCTCGACGAACCCACCAGCGCGCTCGACCTTAATTACCAATTAAAAGTCATGGGCTGCGTGCGCACGCTGGTGCGCGAACACAATTTGATCGCCGTGGTGGTGCTGCACGATATCAACCTGGCTGCACGCTTCGCCGACCATATTGCCGTGCTGCGCCAGGGCAGGTTGTACGCCAGCGGCGTGGCGGATGAGGTGCTCGACCCGGCGTTGTTTGCCGAGGTCTATGGCGTACAGGTGCGCATTGAGCGGTGCTCGCAGCAGTCATTGCAGGTGTTGGTCGATGGGGCGGTGTGATTGGCTTCTAAGGTTAGACGCAAATGTTTGATTGAATTATTGCCCCTTGATCATCACCTATAGAGACAGGCATTCGCTCATTTGGAGAGCTTCATGATCGACCTGTACTACTGGACCACCCCCAACGGTCACAAAGTATCGCTGTTCCTGGAAGAAGCCGGCCTGCCCTACACGGTGCACCCGATCAACATTGGCCAGGGCGAGCAGTTCAAGCCGGACTTCCTGAAGATCGCTCCCAACAACCGCATCCCGGCCATCGTCGATCACAGCCCGACCGACGGCGGCGCGCCGATTTCGCTGTTCGAATCCGGCGCGATCTTGCTGTACCTCGCGGAAAAAACCGGCCAATTCATTCCAAAAGACCTGCGCGGCCGCCAGGAAGCGCTGCAATGGCTGTTCTGGCAAATGGGCGGGCTGGGGCCGATGGCGGGTCAGAATCATCACTTCAGCCAATTCGCACCGGAAAAGATTCCTTACGCGATCAAGCGCTATGTGGACGAAACCGCGCGCCTGTACGGCGTGTTGGACCGACGCCTGGCGGACCGCGCGTTCGTGGCGGGTGAGGACTACAGCATCGCCGACATGGCGATCTACCCGTGGATCGTTTCCCACAAGTGGCAGAGCCAGCGTCTGGAGGACTTCCCGCACGTGCAGCGCTGGTTCAACAGCATCAAGGAACGGCCGGCGACGGTGCGGGCGTATGAACTGGTGCAGAAAGTGAATCCGCCAAAATCCTGATCTATGTGGGAGCTGGCTTGCCTGCGATAGCATCACCTCGGTGTAACTGACACACCGAGGCGTCAGCATCGCAGGCAAGCCAGCTCCCACATTGTTCTCTACCGGTCTCAAGATCTCACGCTTAACCCAAACTCCTGCTTGCGTCGTTTCGCCGCGCTCACTAACGTAGCGCCTTTAATGACGCTACCCCCCGCAGGAGCTTTGCCATGGCCTCGCCAGCCCTCTCACACTTTATCCCCCGGTTCGGCGTTGCCGCGGCAGTGGCCAGTGCTTTAAGCCTGGCCGGTTGCCAGCTCCAGAGCACCCAGGACACCCTGCCGCCGGTGGCCGGTGTGCAACCGATCAAAGGCCTGGCACAGAATGTGTCGGTGCGCCGCAATGCCCAGGGCATGCCGTTGATCGAAAGCAACACCTTCCATGACGCGCTGTTCAGCCTCGGTTATGTACACGCCAGCGACCGCATCACGCAGATGGTCACTTTGCGCCTGTTGGCCCAGGGCCGCCTGGCGGAGATGTCCGGCCCGCAAGTGCTGGATGTCGACCGTTTCATGCGCGCGGTCAACCTGAAAAAAAGCGCCGGCGAGCTGTATAACGCTTCGTCGCCGCGCCTCAAGCGCTTCTTTGAAGTGTATGCCCGTGGCGTCAACGCCTACCTGTTCCGCTACCGCGACAAGCTGCCGCCGGACCTGGCCCAGACCGGCTTCAAGCCCGAGTACTGGAAGCCGGAAGATTCGGCGCTGCTGTTCTGCCTGCTGAACTTCAGCGAGTCGAGCAACCTGCAGGAAGAACTCTCGTCGCTGGTGCTGGCGCAGAAAGTCGGGGCCGACAAGCTCGCCTGGCTGACGCCGAGTGCGCCGGACGAGCCGATCCCGATGGACGAAGCCGACAAGCTCAAGGGCGTGAACCTCAGCCAGATCACCGGCCTTGCGGGGCTCGAAAGCATCGGCCAGCAGTTGAACAGCCTCAACGCACTGGCCGTCACCACCTCTAACAACTGGGCCATCGGCCCGCAACGCAGCCGCAGTGGCAAAAGCCTGTTGGCCAACGACCTGGCAGCCCAGCCACAAGCACCGTCGCCATGGAACTACGTGCAGATCCGTGCCCCGAAATACCAGGCGGTCGGCGTCTCGATTGCCGGTTTGCCGACCCTGCTGTCCGGCTTCAACGGCAAAGTGGCGTGGAGCATGAGCGCGGTAAAAGGCGACACCCAGGACCTGTTCCTGGAGAAGGTCAAACGCCAAGGCAGCGCGTTGTACTACGAGAACAACGGCAAATGGCTACCGGCCGTCGTGCGCAACGAAACCTACTTCGCCAACGGCCAGCGGCCGATTCGCGAAGTGGTGTACGAAACCCGCCACGGCGCCCTGCTCAACAGCAGCCAGGCACTCACCACCGGATTCGGCCTGGCCCTGCAAACCGCCGACCTCAAGGACGACAAGAGCCTGGACGCATTCTTCGACCTGTCCCGCGCCCAAAGCGCCGGCAAGGCCTCGGACGCAACCCGGGAAATCCGCGCCATCGCCCTCAACATGATCTTTGCCGACGCGAGCAGCATTGGCTGGCAAGTCACTGGCCGCTTCCCCAACCGTCGCGAAGGCGAAGGCCTGCTGCCCTCGCCGGGCTGGGACGCGCGCTTTGACTGGGACGGCTACGCCGACGCGATGCTGCACCCTTACGATCAGGACCCGGCCCAAGGCTGGATCGGCACGGCCAACCAGCGCACCGCGCCACGCGGTTATGGCATGCAGTTGTCCAATTCCTGGGACGCCCCGGAGCGCAGCGAGCGCCTGGCACAACTGGCCAACGCCGGCAAGCATGACAGCCGCAGCATGATCGCCATGCAGTACGACCAGACCACCACGTTTGCCGCCAAGCTCAAGACCATGTTCCAGGCGCCGGGTATGGCCCAGCCACTGAAACAGGCAATCGATGCGCTGCCGGCAACCGAAGCTGTGAAGGCACGCGAAGCGCTCAGTCGCTTGATGGCGTTTGATGGCCGCCTGGCACCGACCTCCGCAGACGCGGCGATCTATGAGTTGTTCCTGCAGGAAAGCACCAAGCAGATCTTCCTCGACGAACTCGGCCCGGAAACCAGCGCCAGCTGGAAAGCCTTTGTCAGCAACGCCAACCTGTCCTATTCCGCCAACGCCGACCACCTGCTGGGCCGCGAAGACAGCCCCTTCTGGGACGACGTGCGCACCGCGCAAAAAGAAGACAAACCGGCGATCCTCGCCCGCAGCCTTGCCGCCGCCATCACCGCTGGCGACAGCCAATTGGGTGGTGATCACAAGGCCTGGCAGTGGGGCAAACTGCACACCACCACCTGGAAAAACACCAATGGCCAGGTGATCCGCGGGCCGTTTGCCAGTGGCGGCGACCACAACACCCTGAACCCGGCGCCGTACAGCTGGGGGCAGGATTTTGTCACCACCCAAGTGCCGGCGCTGCGCATGATCGTCGACTTCAGCCAAATCGAACCGATGATGGGTCAAGGTGGCATCGGCCAATCCGGCAACCCGGCCAGCCCGAGTTATGCGAACGGCATCGATGCGTCGCTCAAGGCGCAATACCTGAGCTTCCCTATGCAGCCGCAGAACTTTGACAAGGTGTACGGGAAAACCCGCTTGACCCTCACACCCGGCAAGTAACCCGGTGATCGTTCCCACGCTCTGCGTGGGAATGCATCCTGTGACGCTCCGCGTCACGCCATCAAAATGTGGGAGCTGGCTTGCCTGCGATTGCGGTGTGTCAGTCACTAATTAATCGACTGACACACCGCAATCGCAGGCAAGCCAGCTCCCACATTTGATCGCCTGCATTTAGATAGAACTTCTCAAGTCTCGCTCCCCTCATACCTGATAAGCCCACTGCCCCGGCACGCCCATGGACCTTGTCATCGCCCGCCCCGAAGGCCTCTATTGTACTGCGGGAGATTTCTACATCGACCCATGGCGCCCGGTGGACCGCGCCGTCATCACCCACGCCCATGGGGACCACGCCCGCACCGGCAACCAGCATTACCTGGCCGCCGCTCCCGGCGAAGGCATCCTGCGTTCGCGACTGGGCCAGGACATCAACCTGCAAACCCTGGCCTACGGCGAAAAACTCATCCACCACGGCGTCACCCTGAGTTTCCATCCCGCCGGGCATGTGCTCGGTTCCGCGCAGGTGCGCCTGGAATACCAGGGCGAAGTCTGGGTAGCCTCCGGCGACTACAAAGTCGAACCCGATGGCACCTGTGCGCCCTTTGAGCCAGTGCGTTGCCACACCTTTATTACTGAATCCACCTTCGGCCTGCCGATTTACCGCTGGCAACCCCAGGCGCAGATTTTTGCCGGCATCAATGATTGGTGGCAGGCCAATATCGCGGTCGGCAAAGCCAGCGTGTTGTTCTGTTATTCCTTTGGCAAAGCCCAGCGCATCCTGCATGGCATCGACGCCAGCATCGGCCCGATTCTCAGCCATGGCGCGGTGGAACCGCTGAACCGCGTGTACCGCGAGGCCGGCATCTATATCCCCGAAACCTTATATGCCGGGGACTTCAAAAAGACTGACCCATTGCTGCGTCAGGCACTGATCATTGCGCCGCCGTCCGCCGGTGGCAGCAGTTGGATCAAGCGCTTCGGCGACTACAGCGACGCCTTCGCCAGCGGCTGGATGCGCCTGCGTGGCACGCGACGGCGGCGCGGTGTGGACCGAGGCTTTGTGCTCTCGGACCACGCCGATTGGCCCGGACTGCTGTGGGCCATCGCACAGACCGGCGCCGAACGGGTGATGGTCACCCATGGTTCCGTAGGCGTTTTGGTGCGTCATCTGCGCGAAAAGGGCCTGGACGCCCAAGGGTTCACCACCGAATACGGCGATGACGAAGAAGAGGCCACGGCATGAAAGCCTTCGCCGAGCTGTACGCCAACCTCGACGCCACCACCTCCAGCAACGCCAAGCTGGCCGCGCTGCAAGCCTACTTCCGCCAGGCGCCACCCGAAGATGCGGCCTGGGCGGTGTACTTCCTCTCCGGCGGGCGGCCCCGGCAATTGGTGCCGACCCGTCTGCTGCGCGACATGGCCACCGCAGCATCGGGCATAGAACCTTGGTTATTCGAAGAAAGTTACCAGTCGGTAGGCGACCTGGCCGAGACCATTTCCCTGTTGTTGCCCGAATCCTCCTATACCTCGGAAGACGGGCTTGCAGTGTGGCTGGAGGAAAAGCTGCTGCCCCTGCGTGGCCTGCCGCCGCTGGAATTGGCCGAACGCCTGCCGGCGTTATGGGCGCAGCTCGATCAGCCGAGCCTGATGGTGTGCATCAAATTGATCACCGGCAGTTTTCGTGTCGGCGTGTCCAAACTGCTGGTCACCCGCGCCCTCGCCGCCATGGCCGACCTGGACAGCAAACGTGTGGCACAACGCTTGGTGGGCTACACCGATTTGTCCAACCGGCCTACGGCCGAAGGCTACCTCAAGCTGATCGCCGCCGAATCGTCCGACGAGCATGCGCAACGCGGCGGTCAGCCGTATCCGTTTTTTCTGGCCCATGGGCTGGCGCAACCGGTGGAGCAGTTCGACGCCTTGCTCGGCGCACCCGCCGACTGGCAGGTGGAATGGAAGTGGGACGGCATTCGCGCGCAACTGGTCAAGCGCGACGGTCGCCTGTGGGTCTGGTCGCGCGGTGAAGAGTTGGTCACCGAGCGCTTCCCCGAACTGCACAGTTTGGTCAGCGGCCTGCCGGATGGCACGGTGATCGATGGCGAAATTGTCGTGTGGAAAGACGCGGTGCAACCCTTCGCGCTGTTGCAACAGCGCATCGGCCGCAAAACCTTGAGCAAAAAGGTCCTGGAGGATGCGCCCGTCGCGGTCCTGGCCTATGACCTGCTGGAGCATCAGGACGACGATTGGCGCAACCACACCCAGGCCGAGCGCCGCGTCCAGCTTGAGCAAGTGATCGCGCAGTGCAACCAGCCCGTGCTGTTGCCATCTCCCTTGCTGACGGGCAAGAGCTGGAAGGACCTGGCGGAGCAACGCGAAGACTCTCGCCGCCTCGGCGTGGAAGGCATGATGCTAAAAGCCCGCGATGGCCTGTACGGCGTGGGCCGCACCAAGGACATGGGCGTGTGGTGGAAGTGGAAAGTCGACCCGTTCAGTGTCGATGCCGTACTGATTTACGCCCAGCGCGGCCATGGCCGCCGCGCCAGTCTGTACAGCGACTACACCTTTGCAGTGTGGGACGGCCCGCCCGGCACTGAACGCACGCTGGTGCCATTCGCCAAGGCTTATTCAGGGCTGACTGACGAAGAAATGCGCAAGGTCGACGCCATCGTGCGCAAGACCACGGTGGAAAAATTCGGCCCGGTCAGCAGCGTAACGCCGAGCATGGTGTTTGAGCTGGGGTTTGAGGGGATTGCCTTGTCCAAACGCCACAAGAGCGGGATTGCCGTACGGTTTCCCAGGATGTTGCGGTGGCGGCAGGATAAGACAGTGGAAGAAGCCGACAACCTCGGCACGTTGCAGGATTTGTTGACCTGACCCCTTCCCCCCAAACACTGCAAAACCCTGTGGGAGCCGGGCTTGCCCGCGATGGCGGTGGGTCAGCTTAGAGAGATTGGGCAGACACACCGCTATCGCGGGCAAGCCCGCTCCCACATTTTGAATTTCATTTGCTTCAAAATGGTGCGCTGAATTTTCCATGCCCATTTTCGGGCATCTCCTACACTCACATCTCCCTTATCCCACCTTTTAAAACACTCATTCGGAACTATGGTGCAGAAATTGCTACTTGTGATCCGTCTGACACCGTTCAGTAACAGTCCTAACCGCGCCACAAGCGCTTATCTTGGTTTCCAGGGATTACATAATGAAAAAAGCATTGCTGACCCTTTCTGCACTGGCTCTGTGCATGGCTGCTGGTACCGCGCTGGCCAAGGAATACAAGGAATTGCGTTTTGGTGTCGATCCTTCCTACGCGCCATTCGAGTCCAAGGCCGCCGACGGCAGCCTCGTAGGCTTCGATATCGACCTGGGCAATGCGATCTGTGCCGAGCTGAAAGTGAAGTGCAAGTGGGTTGAAAGCGACTTCGACGGCATGATTCCAGGCCTCAACGCCAACAAGTTCGACGGTGTGATTTCCTCGATGACCGTGACCGAAGCCCGTGAAAAGGCGATCGATTTCTCCAGCGAGCTGTTCTCCGGCCCGACGTCCCTGGTGTTCAAAAAGGGCGCGAACTTCTCCACGCCTGAGTCCCTCAAGGGCAAATCCGTGGGCTACGAGCAAGGCACCATCCAGGAAGCCTACGCCAAGGCCGTGCTGGACAAAGCCGGTGTGACCACCAAGGCCTACGCCAACCAGGACCAGGTCTACGCCGACCTGACCTCAGGCCGCCTGGATGCTTCCGTACAGGACATGCTGCAAGCCGAACTGGGCTTTTTGAAGTCGCCAGCCGGCGCTGACTACGAAGTCAGCAAGGCCATCGATGACCCACTGCTGCCATCCAAAACTGCGGTCGGTATCAAAAAAGGTAACAAAGACCTCAAGGCCTTGCTCGATAAAGGTATCAAAGCGTTACACGATGATGGCACCTACGCCACCATCCAGAAGAAACACTTCGGCGACCTGAACCTCTACAGCGGTAAATAACACCCCGGCGCCCACCGGTTTGCGGTGGGCGCTTTTTTATCGCCATTAGGTCCTGAATTCATGTTTGAAGATCTTTTGCAAACCCTGGGGCTGGGTGCCTTCAGCTTGAAGGGGTTCGGCCCGCTGTTGCTGCAAGGTACGTGGATGACCGTGAAACTGTCGGTCGCCTCCCTGGCCGTCAGCGTCCTGCTGGGCCTGCTCGGCGCCAGCGCCAAACTGTCCAGCGTCAGCCTGATCCGCATCCCTGCCCAGCTCTACACCACCTTGATTCGCGGCGTGCCCGACCTGGTGCTGATGCTGCTGATTTTCTACAGCCTGCAAATCTGGCTGACCGGCTTTACCGACTTTATGGAATGGGACTACATCGAGATCGACCCATTCAGCGCCGGGGTCATCACCCTGGGCTTCATCTATGGCGCCTATTTCACCGAGACGTTTCGCGGCGCGATCCTCGCCGTGCCGCGTGGCCAGTTGGAAGCGGCGACCGCCTACGGGCTCACGCGCGGGCAGCGGTTTCGCTTCGTGACCTTCCCGCAGATGATGCGCTTTGCCTTGCCGGGCATCGGCAACAACTGGATGGTGATGCTCAAGGCCACCGCGCTGGTGTCGATCATCGGTCTGGCGGACCTGGTCAAGGCCGCGCAGGATGCGGGCAAGAGTACTTATCAGCTGTTCTATTTTCTGGTCATCGCGGCGCTGATCTACCTGCTGATCACCAGTGCATCCAACGTCGTCCTGCGCTGGCTTGAGCGCCGCTACTCCGCTGGGTCCCGGGAGGCCGTGCGATGATCGAACTTATCCAGCAATACTGGCGGCCTTTCCTTTATAGCGACGGTCAGCACATCACCGGGCTGGCGATGACCATGTGGCTGCTCAGCGCGGCGCTGGTGATCGGCTTTCTGGTCTCGATTCCGCTGTCCATCGCCCGCGTTTCGCGCAAACGCTCCATACGCTGGCCGGTGCAGTTCTACACCTACCTGTTTCGTGGCACGCCGCTGTATATCCAACTGTTGATTTGCTACACCGGCATCTACAGCATCGCCGCCGTGCGCGCGCAACCGGTGCTGGATGCGTTCTTTCGCGACGCGATGAACTGCACCATTCTGGCCTTCGCCCTCAACACCTGCGCATACACCACGGAAATTTTCGCCGGCGCGATCCGCAGCATGGCTCATGGCGAAGTCGAAGCGGCCAAGGCTTACGGCCTGAGCGGTTGGAAGCTGTATGCCTATGTGATCATGCCCTCGGCCCTACGCCGCTCGCTGCCCTACTACAGCAACGAAGTGATCCTGATGCTGCACTCGACCACGGTGGCGTTTACCGCGACGGTGCCGGACATTCTCAAGGTGGCGCGGGATGCCAACTCGGCCACCTACATGACCTTTCAATCATTCGGCATCGCCGCGCTGATCTACCTGACCGTGACCTTCGCGCTGGTCGGGCTGTTTCGTCTAGCGGAACGTCGCTGGCTGGCCTTTCTCGGGCCGAGCCACTAAGGAGTCGTCATGCGTCATCAGGTGCATGAACTGATCGCGCCGGTGCCGGGCACGGCGCGGCAGGTTCACAGTTTCCACTTCGGCCCGGAACAGGCTGAAGGCAAGATCTATATCCAGTCATCACTGCATGCCGATGAGCTGCCGGGCATGCTGGTGGCCTGGCACCTGAAGCTGCGCCTGGCGGAGCTGGCGGCGGCTGGGCGCCTGCGCAGTGAGATCGTGCTGGTGCCCATCGCCAATCCGGTGGGACTTGAGCAGGTGTTGATGGACATTCCGTTGGGCCGCTACGAGCTGGAAAGCGGGCAAAATTTCAATCGCCTGTTTGTCGACCTCAGTGAGGAGGTCGGCAATCAGGTCGAAGGCCTGCTGGGCGACGACCCCACGCACAACGTCGAGCTTATTCGCGACGCCCTGAGCCTGGCCCTTGCGGCGCAAACGCCTGCTACCCAGCTGCAATCCCAACGCCTGGTGTTGCAACGCCTGGCATGCGATGCCGACATGGTGTTGGACCTGCATTGCGACTTTGAAGCCGTGGCGCACCTGTACACCACGCCCGAGGCATGGCCGCAGGTGGAGCCGCTGGCGCGCTATATCGGCTCGGAAGCCAACTTGCTGGCGACCGACTCCGGCGGGCAGTCGTTCGACGAGTGCTTCACGCTGGTGTGGTGGCAGTTACAGCAACGCTTCGGCGAGCGCTTCCCGATCCCGATGGGCAGTTTTTCGGTGACCGTCGAACTGCGCGGCCAGGGCGACGTCAACCACGGCCTGGCGGCGCTGGATTGCCAGGCGATCATCGATTATCTGACTCACTTCGGTGCCATCACCGGTGACGCGCCGCCACTGCCCGAGCTGCCCTACCCGGCCACGCCGCTGGCGGGCGTGGAACCGGTGACCACGCCGGTCGGCGGCTTGCTGGTGTTCAGCGCCCTGCCCGGTGAATACCTGGAAGCCGGGCAACTGATCGCCGAAATCATCGACCCCATTACTGACCGCGTAACGCCTGTGCACTGCAAACATGCCGGCCTGCTTTACGCCCGTTCGCTGCGGCGCATGGCCACTGCCGGCATGGTGATCAGCCATGTTGCAGGCACGCAAGCCTACCGCAGCGGCTACCTACTTTCGCCTTGAGGATGCACGCCCCATGTACAAATTGACCGTTGAAGGCCTGCATAAAAGCTATGGCGACAATGAAGTGCTCAAAGGTGTCTCGCTCAAGGCCAACACCGGTGATGTGATCAGCCTGATCGGCGCCAGCGGCTCGGGCAAAAGCACCTTTTTGCGCTGCATCAACTTTCTGGAAACGCCCAACGACGGCGCCATGACCCTAGATGGTCAGCAGATCCGCATGGTCAGCGATCGCCATGGCATGCGCGTGGCCGACGACGCCGAATTGCAACGCCTGCGTACGCGGCTGGCGATGGTGTTCCAGCACTTCAACCTGTGGAGCCATATGAGCGTGCTGGAAAACATCACCATGGCACCGCGCCGGGTACTGGGTTGCAGCAAGAAGGACGCCGAAGACCGTGCCCGTCGCTACCTGGATAAGGTCGGGTTGCCGGCACGCGTGGCCGATCAATACCCGGCGTTCCTTTCTGGTGGCCAACAGCAACGGGTGGCCATCGCCCGCGCCCTGGCCATGGAGCCGGAGGTGATGCTGTTTGACGAACCCACCTCGGCCCTCGACCCGGAACTGGTCGGCGAAGTGTTGAAAGTAATACAGGGTTTGGCCGAGGAAGGCCGCACCATGATCATGGTCACCCACGAGATGAGTTTTGCGCGCAAGGTGTCGAACCAGGTGCTGTTCCTGCACAAGGGTCTGGTGGAAGAGCAAGGCACGCCCGAAGATGTGTTGGGCAACCCGAAGAGCGAGCGCCTGCAGCAATTTCTGAGCGGTAACTTGAAGTAAACCTTTGCGACGCCTGGAGGGTCTCTGACATAGAGACTCCAGAGCGTCAGCCGCCGAATGGCAAAACCCCTCGATTTCGCCAAAACATGGTTTGCCACCAAGGGCTGGAAGCCGTTCGCCTTTCAAAAAGCCGTGTGGGCGGCGGTTAAAGACGGCCAATCAGGCCTGCTGCACGCCAGCACCGGCGCGGGTAAAACCTATGCGCTGTGGTTTGCCGCCCTCAACCGCTTCGCCGTCACTCGCCCGCCCGCCACCGGTAAACGCAAAGCGCCCGCTGAGCCACTGACGGTGTTGTGGATCACGCCCATGCGAGCCTTGGCCGCCGACACGGCGCGCGCCCTGGAGGCGCCACTGGCGGCACTGGAGATTCCATGGAGTGTCGGCCTGCGTACCGGCGACACCAGCAGCAGCGAACGCGCGCGCCAAACCCGGCGTCAGCCCACCGCGCTGGTGACCACGCCGGAAAGCCTGACATTGATGCTCGCGCGTGCCGACAGTGAGACCAGCCTGGCGCACCTGCGCATGGTGATCGTGGATGAGTGGCACGAACTGATTGGCAACAAGCGTGGCGTGCAACTGCAACTGGCGTTGGCGCGCTTGCGGCGTTGGCATCCGGATTTGATGGTGTGGGGGATTTCCGCGACCTTGGGCAATCAGTCTCACGCCCTTGAGGTTCTTGTCCCACAAGGCGGTGGGATCAATGTGCAGGGGCAGACGGCTAAAGAACTGAAGGTCGACACCTTGTTACCGCCGACCACCGAGCGATTTCCCTGGGCTGGCCATATCGGCTTGAAGATGCTCCCGCAAGTGGTGGCCGAAGTGGACGCCAGCAGCAGTTGCCTGGTGTTTACCAATACGCGGGCACAGTCGGAGATCTGGTACCAGGCGTTGCTGGAGGCGCGTCCGGACTGGGCGGGCGTGATTGCCCTGCACCATGGCTCGCTGTCGCGTGAAACACGCGACTGGGTGGAGCGCGCCCTGAAAGACGGCCAGCTCAAGGCCGTGGTGTGTACCTCGAGCCTGGACCTGGGTGTGGATTTCCTGCCGGTGGAGCGCGTGCTGCAAATCGGCTCGGCCAAAGGCGTGGCGCGCCTGATGCAGCGCGCCGGCCGCTCTGGTCATGCGCCAGGCAGGCCATCACGGGTGACGTTGGTGCCAACCCATAGCCTGGAACTGGTGGAAGCCGCCGCCGCCCAGGACGCGATAGCGCAGCGGCGCATCGAAGCTCGCGAATCGCCCTACAAGCCATTGGATGTGCTCGTACAACACTTGGTGAGCATGGCCCTGGGCGGTGGTTTTACCCCGGATGCGCTGTTGGCGGAGGTGCGTGATGCCTGGGCTTATCGTGACCTTACTGACGCCGACTGGGCCTGGGCGCTGGGGTTTGTGCGCCATGGCGGCCTGTCGTTGACGGCCTATCCGGATTACCGCCGAGTGGAACCCGACGAGCATGGCGTGTGGCGCGTGCCGGATGCACGCCTGGCGCGGCGTCATCGCATGAGCGTGGGCACTATCGTCAGCGATGCGAGTATCCAGTTGAAATTCTGGAGCAAGGGCGGCGGCGGCAAGAATCTGGGCAGTGTCGAGGAAGGTTTTATCGCCCGGCTCAAGCCTGGCGACGGTTTTTTGTTTGCAGGGCGTTTGCTGGAGTTGGTGCGAGTGGAAAACATGACCGCGTATGTACGGCGCAGCACCGCGAAAAAGGCTGCCGTGCCGCGCTGGAATGGCGGGCGCATGCCGCTATCCAATGAATTGGCGCAGGCGGTGGTCGAGCGCTTTGATGCAGCCGCCCACGGGCACTTCGATGGCCCGGAGATGCGGGCAGTGCAACCCCTGTTACAAACCCAGTTGCGCTGGTCTGGCCTGCCGACACGTGCGTACTTGCTGGCGGAAGCCCTGAAGTCGCGGGAAGGCTGGCACCTGTTTCTCTACCCGTTCGCCGGTCGCCAGGTGCATCTGGGGCTGGCGAGCCTGCTGGCGTGGAGGGTCAGCCAAGGCCAGCCGGTGACCTTTTCGATTGCGGTGAATGATTACGGGCTGGAACTATTGAGCGCTACGCCGGTGGACTGGCCGGTTGTGTTGAATCAAGCGTTGCTGAGCCCAACGAACTTACTGTTGGACGTGGCGGCCAGCTTGAATGCCGGTGAGCTGGCGCTGCGCCGCTTTCGCGAAATCGCCCGCATCGCCGGGCTGGTGTTTGCCGGTTACCCTGGCGCGCCGAAAAGCACACGGCAGGTGCAGGCTTCCAGCGGCTTGTTCTTTGAGGTGTTCAAACAATACGACCCAGAGAACCTTTTGCTGACCCAGGCCGGAGAAGAAGTCCTGCGTGATGAGTTGGATATTCGTCGGCTGGAAGAGACATTGCGTCATTTGTCGGCGCTGAAACTCGACCTGCACATGATCGAACGGCCGACGCCGCTGGCTTTTCCACTGCTGGTTGAGCGAATGCGCGAGAGCATGAGTTCGGAGAAGCTGTCCGAGCGTATTGCACGCATGGTCAAGGACCTGGAAAAAGTCGCGGATACCGGGAAACGTTGATGCATTATTCGCTGACGCTTGAGGGTGAGGAGTTGTGGCTGCTGGCGGAAAAGGCGATTTACTGGCCCGCCCGCCAGTGCCTGCTGATCGCCGATGCGCATTTTGGCAAGGCCTCGGCGTACCGCAGCCTCGGGCAACCGGTGCCGCAGGGCACCACTACCGACAACCTGCAGCGCCTGGACCGCCTGTTATCGGCCCTGCCGTGTGCGCAGGTGATCTTTCTCGGTGACTTCCTGCACGGCCCGGGTTCGCACGCCAGCGGCACCCTGAGCGCCTTGAGAACCTGGCGCGAGCGCAATCACGCACTGAACCTGACCTTGATTCGCGGCAATCACGATAAACGCGCTGGCGACCCGCCTGCCGACTTGAGGATTGAAGTGGTGGCCGAGCCGCTATTGATGGGGCCATTTGCATTGCAGCATGAGCCGGATGCCCATCCCAGCCAGCATGTGCTGGCCGGGCATGTGCATCCTGTGTACCGGTTGCGCGGCAAAGGTCGGCAGAGTTTGCGTTTGCCGTGCTTCCAGATCGGCTCGAAGATCAGCTTGCTGCCGGCATTCGGAGCTTTTACCGGCGGTTACTCCGTAGAGAAAAGCGACGATCGGCAAGTATTTGTGATCGGCGATCAAGACGTATGGCCGGTGTGCTGAAGCGCCAGCCATGTCTTTTGATAAGTCAGGCGACAGGCGCGGGAGGCGGCTCATCGGGAAGGACTGGCTCACCGGGCTCGGTGGGCTGCTGCGGCCAATCTTCGTCAGGTTGGCCAGGGATGCCACCCGCATACGCTGGGTCGGCCATCAGGGACCAGGCCAGAACACCAATCTGGTTGGGTTCAAGCCGGGCGAGTTCGGCGCTGATTCGCGGGTCGATCTTCATAAAGTACTCCTCAAGCGTGGCTCGGCGCGTTTTGCACGCACCGAGGCAGTACACCCAATAGAGTCACTTCACGCAGACTAATTCCCTTTGCGTGTAAGACCTTTCGATCAAGCGCGTGGGAGAGTAACGCCACGCTGGCCCTGATACTTGCCGGCGCGGTCTTTATAGGACACTTCACAGGCTTCGTCGGACTGCAGGAACAGCATCTGCGCCACGCCTTCGTTGGCGTAGATCTTTGCCGGCAAGGTGGTGGTGTTGGAGAACTCCAGGGTCACGTGGCCTTCCCACTCCGGCTCAAGCGGCGTCACGTTAACGATGATGCCGCAGCGCGCGTAGGTGCTTTTACCCAGGCAGATGGTCAACACGTCACGTGGAATACGGAAGAACTCCACGGTGCGCGCCAGGGCAAAGGAGTTTGGCGGAATGATGCACACGTCGCTTTTAACGTCGACGAAGCTCTTTTCGTCGAAGTTTTTCGGATCGACGATCGCCGAGTTGATGTTGGTGAACACCTTGAATTCATCGGCACAGCGTACGTCGTAGCCGTAGCTGGAAACACCGTAGGAAATCACGGGAGCCGCGCCTTCGCCACGGATCTGGCGTTCAACGAAAGGTTCGATCATGCCGTGTTCTTGCGCCATGCGGCGAATCCACTTGTCCGATTTGATGCTCATGGCGGGTGTCCTGAATAGCGAGGTGGAAAAATTCTGTTGGGCATCTTACCGGGGCTGGCCCTGGGGTTCAAAGGGCGCAGGGCATTTGTTGATGAATGTGCAGCCGTCTATAAGCGGCAGCCAGCGGGGCCGGGCCCCACATTACAGTGCCAGGTGACTGTAAATACCACCGCCAGTCACGAAAATAGAGAAACCTTCGGAAATACCATTGGCACGTCCCGGAAAAAGGGTTAAGGTGGCGCCACTGTGCTGCTTGTGTCACTGAGAATCTCTACACGATATGTTGAATTTCGATCCAACCATCTCCAAGAATTTTTCCTGCTCTTTGCACTCAGTCTCGGCCAGGGCTTTTCCTGAGTCGCAGTTAACTTTGTCCAAGGAGATACACCATGTCTAATCGCCAAACTGGTACCGTTAAGTGGTTCAACGATGAAAAAGGCTTCGGCTTCATCACTCCACAATCCGGTGACGACCTGTTCGTTCACTTCAAAGCTATCCAATCCGACGGCTTCAAAAGCCTGAAAGAAGGCCAACAGGTTTCTTTCATCGCTACCCGCGGTCAGAAAGGCATGCAAGCTGAAGAAGTTCAAGTTATCTAACTTGTACTGACTTAGTCGAAAAAACCCCGCCCTTAAAAGCGGGGTTTTTTTATGCCTGGGATTTAGTCCCGGCCCCCAGGTAATACCAGGCACAAAAAAATGTGGGAGCGAGCTTTATGTGGGAGCTGGCTTGCCTGCGATACTGACACCTCGGTGTATCAGGTACACCGAGGTGATGCTATCGCAGGCAAGCCAGCTCCCACACAAGCCCGCTCCCACATTTTGTACTGCGTCTTTATTGGAACAACGACTCACTCGACAAGCCGTTCTTCTCGAGGATCTCACGTAAGCGCTTGAGGCCCTCCACCTGAATCTGCCGCACCCGCTCACGGGTCAAGCCGATCTCCAGGCCTACATCCTCCAGGGTGCTGCTCTCATGGCCGCGCAAGCCGAAACGGCGAATCACCACCTCGCGCTGCTTGTCCGTGAGTTCGGACAGCCACTGGTCAATGCTTTGGGAAAGATCATCGTCCTGCAACAGCTCACAAGGATCTGTCGGGCGATCATCTGTCAGGGTGTCCAGCAGGGTTTTATCCGAATCCGGACCCAGCGAGACATCGACCGAAGACACGCGCTCGTTCAAGCCGAGCATGCGTTTAACCTCGCCCACTGGCTTTTCCAGCAGGTTGGCGATTTCCTCAGGCGAAGGTTCATGATCGAGTTTTTGTGTCAGCTCACGTGCCGCCCGCAGGTAGACGTTGAGCTCCTTGACCACATGGATCGGCAACCGGATCGTACGGGTCTGATTCATGATCGCCCGTTCGATGGTCTGGCGAATCCACCAGGTGGCATAGGTAGAAAAGCGGAAGCCCCGCTCAGGGTCGAACTTCTCCACTGCCCGGATCAAGCCCAGGTTGCCCTCCTCGATCAGGTCCAACAGCGACAGGCCACGATTGACGTAGCGTCGGGCGATTTTCACCACCAGCCGCAAGTTACTTTCAATCATGCGCTTGCGCCCAGCCGGATCGCCCTTTTGCGACAAGCGCGCAAAATGGACTTCTTCTTCGGGAGTCAGCAAAGGGGAAAAGCCAATTTCATTGAGGTACAACTGCGTAGCGTCGAGCGCCCGCGTGTAGTCAATGTACTTGTGCTGCTTTAACGCGGTGGCGTTTTTGGATTTGGTGCGAACTGAAGGTTTAGCAGCTCCTTCATCATTCGACATCGATTCCTTTTCGGTGAGGATCTCCATTTCAAGGAGAACCTCATCGTCGATGTCAAACTCCGGCGCTTCTTTACTGAGAGCCATTGTTATAGTCCTTTGGTGAGTTCGACCTCAAGCTCAAGCGACGCCTTTATCCTTGGCAACGCTGGAGCCTGTTCCTTCTACGTGAGGGAACAGGCTGTGCAACACATCAACGACGGGGTAGGAATTGCAGCGGATCTACAGGCTTCCCTTGGCGGCGAATCTCAAAGTGCAGTTTCACCCGGTCTGTACCAGTTGACCCCATTTCGGCAATTGTCTGTCCGACTTTGACCTGCTGCCCCTCCCGAACCAACAGCCTGCGGTTATGACCGTAGGCACTGACGTAGGTATCGCTGTGTTTGATGATGACCAGCTCGCCGTAGCCCCGTAAACCACTCCCGGCGTAAACCACTGTCCCATCAGACGCAGCTAAAACAGGCTGTCCCAAATCCCCGGCGATATCAATGCCTTTATTCAAACTACCGTTTGAAGAGAATTTTCCAATCAGCACCCCGTTTGAAGGCCATCCCCAACCGGTCGGCGCCGGCCCGGCAGGTGACAACGGCGTGGCTGCCGGCTTGCTCGCAACCGTAGGCGCAGCGGTGCCTGCAGGCCTGGTGATGATTGTGGTTTTGCTTGAGGACGAGGCCGAAGATCCGGACTTTGTCACAACTGCCGTAGATGCCGAACCGGTACGCCCATCGAAACGGATGGTTTGCCCGGGATGTATCGTATACGGCACAGGAATATTGTTACGAGCTGCGAGCGCCTTGTAATCCCAGCCGTAACGGAAGGCGATTGAGAACATCGTGTCCCCCTTTCGCACTACATATTGCCCGGTGGTGACTGTCGGTTTTTGCGGCACGGCGCTGGCACCGTTTCGGTCGACAACCCGAGCGCCGCTGGACGGAGAGCTTGAGCAACCCACCAATAAGGAACTCAAGACAAGGCCAAGCACCAGTCGCTGAAAACTTGTTTTACTCATACGCTGCGCTAGACCTGTGAGACTCACCCGCCGCTCCCTTTGTGCTGGCCGAACATGAATGCCTGTATCAGGCTTGAAATATGTCGCAAGTATAACTGGGCATTGGCTTTTTACCGGTACACGACTGAAACGAAAAATTCATCGCGTTTAAACCCGGCTTCCAATCATGTTGACTCAATAAGCCCCGCCGTAAGACACATCCCCATCAACAGAATTCACTGTTTGCAAAGAAATGATCAGGCCAGCGGGCCATTGAGCAGCGGAACGAAGCGCACAGCACCCAGTACATGCCGGGAAAAGCCTTCGTCCTCGCGAATAATGAGCATCAATTGTTGCACTTCGCCAGAGCCCACCGGGATGACCAAGCGCCCGCCAGGGGCGAGCTGATCGAGCAACGCCTGGGGCACATCGGTGGCGACCGCCGTGACGATAATGCCGTTATACGGCGCCAGCGCCGGCCAGCCTTCCCAACCGTCGCCCCAACGGAACACCACGTTGCGCAGGTTGAGCTCCACCAGGCGCTCCTTGGCGCGGTCCTGCAGGACCTTGATGCGCTCCACCGAGAACACCCGTTCCACCAGCTGCGAGAGCACGGCGGTCTGGTAACCCGAACCGGTGCCGATCTCCAGCACCTTGTCCAACGGCCCCGCCGCCAGCAGCAGTTCACTCATGCGCGCGACCATATAAGGTTGCGAGATGGTCTGGTTATGGCCGATTGGCAACGCAGTGTCTTCATAGGCACGATGCGCCAGCGCCTCATCCACGAACAGATGCCGAGGCGTGCGCCGGATGACTTCCAGCACCTGGGCGTTGGACAGGCCTTCTTCATACAGACGCTGGATCAAACGCTCGCGGGTACGCTGGGAGGTCATCCCGATACCACGACGCAACAGGTCGTCTTGTTCACGCGCCATTAACGCAACCCCTCAAGCCAGCCATCCAGACTACTGAAGGCATCACTGAAGGTGCGATCGAGCTGCAACGGGGTAATCGAAACATAACCTTGCATCACCGCATGAAAGTCGGTGCCGGGGCCGCCGTCTTCGGCATCGCCGGCGGCGGCAATCCAGTAACCTTCCTTGCCACGCGGGTCGACCACCTTCAACGGTGCTGCCGCACGAGCGCGATGGCCCAGGCGCGTCAACTGGATGCCGCGGATATGGTCGAGGGGCAAATTGGGGATATTAACGTTGAGCACCGTGCGCGGTGGCAAGTCCAGCGAGCCGTGGGCCTCCACCAGCTTGCGGGCGAAATACGCCGCCGTCGCCAGGTTATCCAGTTGCCGTGAGGCAAACGAAAAAGCGAATGAGGTGCGCCCCAGGAAACGCCCTTCAAGGGCCGCCGCCACGGTGCCGGAATACAGCACGTCATCGCCCAGGTTGGCGCCCAGGTTGATGCCCGACACCACCAGATCCGGCTCCTGGTCCAACAAGCTGTTGATTGCCAGGTGCACGCAGTCGGTGGGGGTGCCGTTCACGCTGATAAAGCCATTGGCCAGAACCTGCGGGTGCAGCGGACGGTCGAGCGTCAGCGAACTGCTGGCGCCGCTCTTGTCCTGGTCCGGGGCAACCACCACACACTCGGCGTAATCCTGCAGCGCAGCATAAAGCGCGGCAAGACCGGGTGCGGTGGCACCGTCATCGTTTGATATCAGAATACGCATGGGTTGTCCGTCGGCCCCACCGGCACCAGATCAACAAGCTCGCGCACCAACACAGTGGCGAAGCATCCGGCCGGCAGGACGAATTCCAATTGCAGAATGTCAGGACCGGGATAATGCCACGTCAACCCGCCAATGGGCAGTCGCAGAATGCGACGTTCCTGGCTCATGCCGGCGTTCACCAGCCAATCGCGCAGCTCTGGCTCGCTCGCGGCAATGGTTTGCTCAAGCGTGTGGGTCGCGCCGCCGGCCGGTGAATCACCCTCGCCCCACTGTGGGCCGGTGGGGTGCAGATCCAGAATCGCCAGGCGCGGGTCGCTGCATTCAGCCTCACCCGCCGGAAAAAAACTGCGACTGTCGGTAAACGCCAGCAGGTCACCGACCTGGGCACGTTGCCAGGAGCCGTCCGCGACCCGCGCCGCCAACACTTTGTTAAACAGAAAGCTGCGCGCGGTCGACAGCAGCCGCGAACGCACATTGCGCTGCTCGGGCAACGCCTTGCGCGCCGCCCACTCACGGGCATCCACCACGTTGCCGCCGTTATGCCCGAAACGCTGGGCACCGAAGTAGTTCGGGATGCCGTGCTGGGCGATCAGTTGCAAGCGTGCGTCGATGGCGGCGGTATCGCCGGCCAATTGCGTCAGGCGCAGGGTAAACCCGTTGGCCGAATGCGCGCCGCGTTGCAGCTTGCGCTTGTGGCGGCCCATTTTGAGGATCTTGAGGGTGTCGTTTTCGGCGCCGCTCATGTCCGGGTCGGCCTTGCCCGGCAGTTGCACGCTGAACCACTGACGGGTCAACGCCTGACGGTCCTTGAGCCCGGCATAGCTGACGGTGCGCAAGGGCACGCCAGCAGCCTTGGCGATACGGCGCGCAGCCTCTTCGGTATTCAGGCCGCGCTTTTCTACCCACAGCCACAGGTGCTCACCGTCGCCGCTCAGGGGAATGTCCAGCACTTCGTCGACCTGGAAATCTTCAGCCGTCGCTTTCAAAACCGCGCGGCCCAGAGCCTCGCCATAGGCACGCGGGCCCAGCAATTGCAGATCATTCATGCGCGCAGCAACAAGGCGACGGAGTGCACCGCGATGCCTTCTTCCCGGCCGGTAAACCCGAGCTTTTCGGTGGTGGTGGCTTTCACGTTGACTTGATCCAATTCAATTTGCAGGTCGGCGGCAATCAGCGCGCGCATCGATTCGATGTGGGGTGCCATTTTCGGTGCCTGGGCCACGATGGTGTTGTCGACGTTGCCGACCTTCCAGCCCTTGGCATGGATCAGGCCGACCACGTGGCGCAGCAAGACACGGCTGTCCGCGCCCTTGAAGGTCGGGTCGGTGTCTGGAAAGTGCTTGCCGATATCGCCCAACGCAGCCGCGCCGAGCAAGGCATCGCTCAAGGCATGCAGCACAACGTCGCCGTCGGAATGAGCCAGCAACCCATGGTGGTGTGCAATGCGCACGCCGCCCAAGGTGATGAAATCGCCTTCAGCGAAACGGTGCACATCGTAGCCGTGGCCAATACGCATAAAAAAACGCCCCGATTTAATTCAGGGCGTGATTCTACCTACTTTTGCCTCACATTAACCGAGCAAAGCACGACCATGATGTCGCAAATGATCTTCGATGAAGCTGGCGATAAAGAAGTAACTGTGGTCATAACCCGGCTGCAGGCGCAGTTCAAGCGGATGGTTGGCAGCCTTGGCCGCTTGCTGCAACGCCTCAGGCTTAAGCTGCACGGCAAGGAAATCGTCGCGATCGCCCTGATCCACCAGCAGCGGCAGTTTTTCCGAGGCTTCGCTGATCAGCACGCAGGCATCCCACTCGCGCCATTTGGAGCGCTCTTCGCCCAGGTAACGGGAGAAAGCTTTCTGGCCCCACGGGCAATCCATCGGATTGTTGATCGGCGAAAACGCCGACACCGATTGGTAACGCCCCGGGTTGCGCAAGGCACACACCAGCGCACCGTGACCGCCCATGGAGTGGCCGCTGATGCCGCGCTTGTCTGAAGCCGGGAAATGCGCTTCAACCAAGGCAGGCAATTCCTGCACGACATAATCATGCATCCGATAGTGCTTGGCCCACGGTTCCTGCGTGGCATTCAGATAGAAGCCGGCACCCAGGCCAAAATCCCAGGCGTTGTCCGGGTCGCCCGGCACACCCGGCCCACGCGGGCTGGTGTCGGGTGCGACAATGATCAACCCAAGCTCGGCGGCCATGCGCTGGGCGCCGGCCTTTTGCATGAAGTTCTCATCGGTGCAGGTAAGCCCCGACAGCCAGTACAGCACTGGCAACTTGCCGCCCTGCTCCGCTTGCGGCGGCAGGTAGACGGCGAAAGTCATGTCGCAACCGAGCACATCGGAATGGTGCTTGTAGCGTTTATGCCAGCCACCGAAGCTCTTCTGGCACGACAGGTTTTCCAGGTTCATGGCCGACCTCAGAAGTGGATGACGGTACGAATGCTCTTGCCTTCATGCATCAGATCAAACGCTTTGTTGATGTCTTCCAGGCCCATGGTGTGAGTGATAAAGGTGTCCAGCGGGATTTCGCCGGTCTGGGCCATTTCCACATAGCTTGGCAATTCGGTACGACCGCGCACACCGCCGAACGCCGAACCGCGCCAGACGCGACCGGTGACCAATTGAAATGGGCGGGTGGAGATTTCCTGGCCGGCACCGGCCACACCGATGATGACCGACTCGCCCCAACCTTTGTGGCAGCACTCGAGGGCGGCGCGCATCAGTTGTACGTTGCCGATGCACTCGAAGGAGAAGTCCACGCCGCCGTCGGTCAAGTCGACGATCACGTCCTGGATCGGGCGGTCATAGTCTTTCGGGTTAATACAGTCGGTGGCGCCCAGTTGCTTGGCGATTTCGAACTTGGCCGGGTTGATGTCGATGGCAATGATGCGACCGGCCTTGGCTTTCACCGCGCCAATCACCGCCGACAGGCCGATGCCGCCGAGGCCGAAGATGGCCACGGTGTCGCCCGGCTTGACCTTGGCAGTGTTGATCACTGCACCAATGCCGGTGGTGACACCGCAGCCCAGCAGGCAGACTTTTTCCAGCGGCGCTTCTTTAGGGATCTTGGCCACGGAGATTTCCGGCAACACGGTGTACTCGGAGAAGGTCGAGGTGCCCATGTAGTGGAAAATCGGCTGGCCCTTGTAGGAGAAACGCGTGGTGCCGTCGGGCATCAGGCCTTTGCCCTGGGTGGAGCGAATGGCCTGGCACAGGTTGGTCTTGCCCGACAGGCAGAATTTGCACTTGCCGCATTCCGGGGTGTACAGCGGGATCACGTGGTCGCCAACCGCTACCGAGGTAACGCCTTCGCCGATCGCTTCAACCACCGCACCGCCTTCGTGGCCGAGGATCGACGGGAAGATGCCTTCCGGGTCGGCGCCCGACAAGGTGTAGGCGTCGGTATGGCACACGCCGGACGCAACCACACGCAACAGCACCTCGCCGGCCTTGGGCATGGCGACATCCACTTCAACGATCTCAAGGGGCTTTTTAGCTTCAAAGGCTACGGCGGCGCGGGACTTGATCATCCGGGTTTCTCCAGGGAGTTAAAAACTGAGGCAGTGAGTGTAAAACATGGCTCACTGATAAATAATCCAGGCAAAAGCAAAACATTATTGCTGCACAGGGACAATCAACATGCTGGAAAACCGCTGGGAAGGCATAGATGAGTTCGTCGCCGTGGCTGAATGCAGCCAGTTCACCGCGGCGGCCGAGCGGCTTGGGGTGTCTTCATCGCATATCAGCCGGCAGGTGGCGCGCCTGGAGGAACGGCTGCAAACGCGCTTGCTGTATCGCAGTACGCGCAAGGTGACGCTCACCGAAGCCGGCCAGACCTTTCTGCAACATTGCCAGCGTTTGCAAGATGGTCGTGAAGAAGCGTTGCGCGCGGTGGGCGACCTCACCAGCGAACCCAAGGGCATGTTGCGCATGACCTGCGCGGTGGCTTACGGCGAGCGCTTCATCGTGCCGTTGGTCACGCGGTTCATGGGGCTGTACCCGCAGTTGCGCGTGGATATCGAATTGAGTAATCGCCAGTTGGACCTCGTGCACGAGGGGCTGGACCTGGCGATTCGCCTGGGGCGCTTGCAAGACTCACGCATGGTCGCCAGCCGCCTGGCACCTCGGCGCATGTACCTGTGCGCATCGCCGTCCTACTTAGCGCGGTATGGTCGGCCACATAGTTTGTCGGAATTGAGTCGGCATAACTGTCTGATCGGCAGCTCGGATATCTGGCAACTGGCTCAGGATGGACGGGAATTTTCCCAGCGAGTGCAGGGAAACTGGCGCTGTAACAGTGGGCAGGCGGTACTGGATGCGGCGCTGCAAGGGGTTGGGTTGTGCCAACTGCCGGATTATTACGTGCTGGAACATTTGCACACTGGCGCGCTGGTGTCGTTGCTGGAGGCGCATCAGCCGCCGAATACGGCGGTGTGGGCGTTGTATCCGCAGCAGCGGCATTTGTCGCCGAAGGTCAGGAAGCTGGTGGACTTTTTGAAGGCTGGGTTGGCTGAAAGGCCGGAGTACTGTGGCTGATTATTCGGCGCCTGTACCGGCCTCATCGCGGGCAAGCCCGGCTCCCACAGGGGAATGCATTTCAAAGGTGGGAGCTGGCTTGCCTGCGATGAAGTCGACACGGTTTAACTGACTACCTGCGGTTAGCCCACCGTAACCTGAGCCATTCAAGATCCTCTGGCCGGGTCACCTTGATGTTGTCCGCTCGCCCCTCGATCAAGCGCGGCGCTTGACCGGACCATTCAATGGCCGAGGCTTCATCAGTGATCACCGCATCGGCCACCAGGCTATCGGCCAAGGCACGATGCAACGCACCCAGACGAAACATCTGCGGCGTATACGCCTGCCAGATCAGGCTGCGGTCGACGGTTTCAACCACACGTCCATGTTTGTCGACGCGCTTGAGGGTGTCGCGCGCCGGCACCGCCAGCAGGCCGCCGATCGGATCATCCGCCAGTTCAGCCAGGAGTGTGTCGAGGTCATCCCGGCTCAGGTTTGGCCGTGCGGCATCGTGCACCAGCACCCAATCATCATCACTGGCGCCCAGGGCATTGAGTTGCAACAGCGCATTGAGCACCGAGCCCGAGCGCTCGTCGCCGCCGTCCGCACGCACGATGCGAGGGTCGTTGGCACACGACAGGTTTGGCCAATAGGGATCATCGACAGCAAGGCTGACCACCAGCCCCTTGAGGCCTGGATGGTCGAGAAAACAGCCAAGGCTGTGTTCCAGAATAGTGCGCCCGCCCAGTTGCAGATACTGCTTGGGACGGTCCGCAGCCATACGGGCACCGACGCCCGCGGCAGGAATCACGGCCCAGAAGGCCGGTAAATCGTTACTCATTGGGCCAACTGGTAGAGGGTTTCACCCTCCTTGACCATGCCCAACTCATGGCGAGCCCGCTCTTCAACGGTCTCCGTACCTTTTTTCAGCTCAAGCACTTCGGCATCGAGGACGCGGTTACGCTCCAGCAGACGTTCGTTTTCGGCATGCTGGTCGGCAATCTGCTGGGTCAACTCTTTTACCTGCGCAAAGCTGCCATTACCCACCCATAGGCGGTATTGCAGGCCAGCCAGCAACAAGAGCAAGACGAGGAACAACCAATTGGGACTGCGCATCGAAATCCGGGTATCCAGTAAAAAAAGACAGCCATGCAAAACTTCTACAGCAACTGATAGCACGAAGCCTGGAAGACCCAGGCTTGTGCTTGATAGCCATCAGATTAGCGCCGAAATACACACTGTCGTGAACTTTCCGACACAATCCTTAGACTTTTACCACTTAACAATCAGCCGCGAAACTCGCTACGACCGTTGTACTTGGCTTTACCTGCCAGTTGCTCTTCGATACGCAGCAATTGGTTGTACTTGGACACGCGATCGGAACGGCACAGGGAGCCGGTCTTGATCTGGCCCGCCGAGGTGCCCACAGCCAGGTCGGCAATGGTCGAATCTTCGGTTTCGCCGGAGCGGTGCGAGATCACGGCAGTGTAGCCCGCAGCCTTGGCCATCTGGATGGCTTCCAGGGTTTCGGTCAGGGTGCCGATCTGGTTGAACTTGATCAGGATCGAGTTGGCGATCTTTTTATCGATGCCTTCTTTCAGGATCTTGGTGTTGGTGACGAACAGGTCGTCACCCACCAGCTGGATTTTCTCGCCGATCTTGTCGGTGAGGACTTTCCAGCCATCCCAGTCGGACTCGTCCAGGCCGTCTTCGATCGAGATGATCGGGTAGCGCTCGGTGAGGCCTTTGAGGTAATCAGCAAAACCTTCCGACGTAAACACGTGGCCTTCGCCGGACAGGTTGTACTTGCCGTCTTCGTAGAATTCGCTGGCCGCGCAGTCCAGGGCCAGGGTCACGTCGGTGCCCAGCTTGTAGCCAGCGTTGGCCACAGCTTCGGAGATGACTTTAAGTGCATCTTCGTTGGACGCCAGGTTCGGTGCAAAGCCACCTTCGTCACCCACCGCAGTGCTCAGGCCACGGGCCTTCAGCACAGCCTTGAGATGATGGAAAATCTCGGTGCCCATGCGCAGGCCTTCGGAGAAGGTCTTGGCGCCAACCGGCTGCACCATGAATTCCTGGATGTCGACGTTGTTATCGGCGTGCTCGCCACCGTTGATGATGTTCATCATCGGCACCGGCATCGAGTAAACACCCGGGGTACCGTTCAGGTTGGCGATGTGTGCGTACAGCGGCAGGTCCTGGTCCTGCGCAGCCGCCTTGGCAGCGGCCAGGGACACGGCGAGGATGGCGTTGGCGCCCAGGCTGCCTTTGTTGTCGGTGCCGTCGAGCTTGATCATCGCGTGGTCCAGGGCTTTCTGGTCCAGCGGGTCTTTGCCCAGCAACAGGTCACGGATCGGGCCGTTGATGTTGGCTACAGCTTTGAGTACACCTTTGCCCAGGTAACGGCTCTTGTCGCCATCACGCAGTTCCAGCGCTTCGCGCGAACCGGTAGACGCACCGGACGGCGCGCAAGCGCTGCCGATGATGCCGTTATCGAGAAGCACGTCGGCTTCGACGGTGGGGTTGCCACGGGAGTCGAGAACTTCACGACCTTTGATGTCGACGATTTTTGCCATTGTTGTAAACACTCCAAAGTTGACGAAAACGACGCAGCTGTAGGAAATCTTTTGACCGACCGCAAGGGTGGAACAACAGGGCAGACTTGCAGGCGACAAGGCTCAGGCCCGCAGGCCTGAGCGTTTAGCGTGGGATACTTTACCGGAGAAACGCGGCTTACGCGGTCTCTACCGTCGGAAAACTCTTGACCAGTTCGTCCAACTGCTTCAACTGGGCCAAAAACGGCTCCAGCTTGTCCAGGCGCAGGGCGCAAGGGCCGTCGCACTTGGCGTTGTCCGGGTCCGGGTGAGCTTCCAGGAACAGGCCCGCCAGCGACTGGCTGATGCCCGCCTTGGCCAGGTCCAGCACCTGGGCACGTCGCCCGCCAGCAGAATCGGCGCGACCACCGGGCATTTGCAGCGCGTGGGTCACGTCGAAGAATACCGGGTATTCGAACTGTTTCATGATGCCGAAACCGAGCATGTCCACCACGAGGTTGTTGTAGCCGAAGCTCGAACCACGCTCGCAGAGGATCAACTGGTCGTTACCCGCTTCCACGCACTTGTTCAGGATGTGTTTCATTTCCTGAGGCGCGAGGAACTGGGCTTTTTTGATATTGATCACAGCGCCGGTCTTGGCCATCGCAACGACCAGATCGGTCTGGCGCGACAGGAAGGCCGGCAACTGGATGATGTCGCACACCTCGGCGACCACGGCAGCCTGTTCAGGCTCGTGGACGTCGGTGATGATCGGCACGCCAAAGGCTTGCTTGATGTCCTGGAAGATCCGCATGCCTTCTTCAAGGCCGGGGCCACGATAGGAGGTCACGGACGAACGGTTGGCCTTGTCGAAGCTGGCCTTGAACACGTAAGGGATACCGAGTTTCTCGGTCACTTTTACGTACTCTTCACAGACCTGCATCGCCATGTCGCGGCTTTCCAGCACGTTCATGCCGCCGAACAGCACCATGGGCTTGTCGTTGGCAATCTCGATGTCGCCTACGCGAATGATCTTCTGGGCCATCAGGTTTACGCCTTCTTCTGATGTTGCGTCAGTGCTGCTTTAACGAAACCGCTGAACAACGGGTGACCATCGCGCGGCGTCGAGGTGAACTCAGGGTGGAACTGGCAGGCCACGAACCACGGATGATCCGGCGCCTCGACCACTTCAACCAGCTTGCCATCACCGGAGCGACCAGAGATTTTCAGGCCGGCTTCTTTGATCTGCGGCAGCAGGTTGTTGTTCACTTCGTAGCGGTGACGGTGACGCTCGACGATCAC
Organism: Pseudomonas sp. WS 5532; assembly: GCF_012985445.1. Classification (NCBI taxonomy): domain Bacteria; kingdom Pseudomonadati; phylum Pseudomonadota; class Gammaproteobacteria; order Pseudomonadales; family Pseudomonadaceae; genus Pseudomonas; species Pseudomonas sp. WS 5532. The sequence goes on along the minus strand of NZ_JAAQWK010000001.1, from coordinate 663,571 downwards.
GTCCTTGCCGTAGCAGTCGTGAACCAGCGAGCCCGGCTCCAGCAGGCAGTCCTGTGCGCCAAGGCGCATGGTGCCGCCCAGGTCGGAGGTTTCGGTACGGGTTTCAACGGCGCCGGTGGCGTCTTCCCACTCGGTGATCAGGCCCACGACCGGGTGGCCGCTGGTGTGATCGAACTCGGTGGAGTTGGCGTCTTTCCAGCCCAGCACGTTACGGGCGAACTCGATAACGGCCACTTGCATGCCCAGGCAGATACCCAGGTACGGCACTTTGTTTTCACGAGCGTATTGAACCGCGGTGATCTTGCCTTCCACGCCACGCAGGCCGAAACCGCCGGGTACGAGGATCGCGTCAACACCTTCGAGCAGTGCAGTGCCCTGGTTCTCGATGTCTTCGGAATCAATGTAGCGCAGGTTGACCTTGGTACGGTTGCTGATTCCCGCGTGGCTCATCGCTTCGATCAGCGACTTGTACGCATCCAGCAGTTCCATGTACTTGCCGACCATGGCGATGGTGACTTCGTGCTCAGGGTTGAGCTTGGCGTCAACCACGGCTTCCCACTCGGACAGGTCTGCACCATTGCACTGCAGGCCGAAACGCTCGACCACAAAATCGTCCAGGCCTTGCGAGTGCAGGATGCCCGGGATCTTGTAGATGGTGTCGGCGTCTTCCAGCGCGATGACCGCACGTTCTTCAACGTTGGTGAATTGCGCGATCTTGCGACGCGAGGAAATGTCGATCGGGTGATCGGAGCGGCACACCAGCACGTCCGGCTGCAGGCCAATCGAACGCAGCTCTTTTACCGAGTGCTGGGTTGGCTTGGTCTTGGTCTCGCCGGCGGTGGCGATGTACGGCACCAACGTGAGGTGCATCAGCATCGCGCGCTTGGCGCCGACTTCGAAACGCAACTGGCGGATGGCTTCGAGGAACGGTTGGGATTCGATGTCACCCACGGTGCCACCGATCTCGACCATTGCCACGTCGGCATCGCCTGCACCCTTGATGATGCGGCGTTTGATTTCGTCGGTAATGTGCGGAATCACCTGGATGGTTGCACCCAGGTAGTCACCACGGCGCTCTTTGCGCAGCACGTGCTCGTAGACACGACCGGTGGTGAAGTTGTTGTTCTGGGTCATGGTCGTGCGGATGAACCGCTCGTAGTGGCCCAGGTCCAGGTCGGTTTCGGCGCCGTCGTGGGTGACGAACACTTCACCGTGCTGGAACGGGCTCATGGTGCCCGGGTCAACGTTGATGTACGGGTCCAGCTTGAGCATGGTGACCTTAAGTCCCCGCGCCTCCAGGATGGCCGCCAATGAAGCGGAGGCAATGCCTTTCCCCAATGAAGAAACAACACCGCCCGTGACGAATATGTAGCGCGTCATGAAAAACCCTAGAAGTCTGCGTTAAAGCGGTCCGAGCCGCCGGGGAAAGCGAAGGAAGGCCGAAGCCCCCGATCACCTGCATTAATCACAGTGCACCTTTCAAAAAAACCGCCGCGTGGTGACAGACCAGCAATGAAACACCGGTACGTTGATCGCTACACATTTTTTGGAATCGCCCAGCAAAGACTGCTTGGTAATCGGCAACTGCTGCGATTCAGTTGAATCCACAGAAGTTGTATCAAGAAGGGAGCGTAGTCTACCGGAAAGCCTCTATCAGCTCAAACCTTGATCGCACCTCTGTGGCATCCAATGTAATTGCCACTTGCCAGTCGAGCAGGCGCATAGCCCCGCAAGGGTTGGGACAGCCAGCAATTGCTCGCCCTGATAGAGCAGCGGCAATCTGCCACGGATGAAGCCCGGCAAGCTACTTTCATTCAGCAGGCGCTTCAAGTCCCGCCGGCCCCGACCAGGCACATCGATGATTTCGCCGCCCTGGCGATAACGAATCACCAACGGGCCTGCAGGTGCCTCTCCGATAAGTTCAAGCTGACCATTACCCGGTAACTCTAGTGGGTTTTGCGGATGGGGCCAGCTCACCGGCGTGTCGGAAAACGCTGAATAGGTGGAAGGCAGCCACCACACACGCTCGCCGCAGCGGTGCAATTGACCATCGGCCAGGCGCCACAGCGGTTGCGCATCACCCTTGGCATCCCGCAAGGAATACCAACCGGCCCAGTGGTCGCTGTCGGGCAAGCGCGTCAGCGGCGTCAGCCAGTGGCGCAGGGCATTGCGTTGGCGGGCATCGGAAAATTCGCGCAAGGGAGCGAGGGCCAATGACGGCAAGGCCAGCCAGGGAAACGGCGAAGGCTGGTCGGCGGTTTGCAGGTCAATGACGGCCAATTCGTCGAGCAAGCCCTGGGCTTCGCTCAAGTGCTCGGCAGTGCGGGCCAGGCTGGCGACCGCTTGGGGCCAACGCTCGCTCAGCAGCGGGAACACACGATTGCGCAGGTAATTGCGCGAAAATCGGGAATCGGCGTTGGATGGGTCTTCGATCCACTGCAACTGGTGCTGGTGCGCATAGGCTTGCAGCTCGACGCGTGAGACATCCAGCAAGGGCCGCAGCAAGTGCCCTCCCCCCAATGGGCGATGCACCGGCATGGCCGCCAAGCCTCGCACCCCCGCGCCACGCAACAGGCGAAACAACAGGGTTTCGGCTTGATCGTCACGATGCTGGCCGGTGAGCATCACCTGCCCTGCCCCGGTCACTTCGGTAAACGCCCGGTAGCGCGCCTCCCGCGCTGCGCGCTCAACGCTGGCACCCGACTGGATTTGCACAAGCACCACCTGCAAGGGCACGCCCAGCTCGTCACATACGCCCTGGCAATGACTTGGCCAGGCATCGGCGGCAGCTTGCAGACCATGATGGACATGGATTGCGCTGAGGGGCGGCAGGGTTTCGGTGTTTGCCAGGGAGGCCAGGAGGTGCAGCAGGACGGTGGAATCAAGGCCGCCAGAGAAGGCGATATGCCAGGCGGGGGCGTTGCGCCAAGGGGCGAGGTTTCGCAGAAGTTTGGCGGGTAAAGTAGGGCTCATCAAAAATACCGGCGCAGAACTGGAATACGACAGCCAAGCATACACAAAGCAAATGTGGGAGCGGGCTTGTGTGCGAGCCGGGCTTGCCCGCGATGCAGACAACTCGGTTCATCTGTTACACCGAGTTGATGCTATCGCAGGCAAGCCAGCTCCCACATAAGCCAGCTCCCACATTGGGTACTGCGGGACTTAGAGGCCGTAGCTCATCAGGCGCTCATAACGACGCTTGAGCAGCGCTTCGTTGTCCAGCTTCTTGAGCATCGCCAGTTGCGAACCCAGCTCGGCACGGATAGTCGCAGCAGCGGCAGCCGGATCGCGGTGGGCGCCGCCCAATGGCTCGGCGATAACCTTATCAACGATGCCCAGGCCTTTCAGGCGATCGGCGGTGATGCCCATGGCTTCGGCAGCGTCCGGCGCTTTTTCGGCGGTTTTCCACAGGATCGAGGCGCAACCTTCCGGCGAAATCACCGCGTAGGTCGAATATTGCAGCATGTTCAGTTGGTCGCAGACGCCAATGGCCAGTGCACCGCCGGAACCACCCTCACCAATCACGGTGGCGATGATCGGGGTTTTCAGACGGGACATGACGCGCAGGTTCCACGCGATCGCTTCGCTCTGGTTGCGCTCTTCGGCATCGATACCGGGGTAAGCACCCGGGGTGTCGATGAAGGTCAGGATCGGCATCTTGAAGCGCTCGGCCATTTCCATCAGACGGCACGCCTTGCGGTAGCCTTCCGGGCGCGGCATGCCGAAGTTACGGCGAACCTTTTCACGCACTTCACGGCCTTTCTGGTGACCGATCACCATCACTGGCTGGTCGTCCAGGCGGGCAATACCGCCCACGATGGCCGCGTCGTCGGAAAAGTGGCGATCGCCATGCAACTCGTCGAATTCGGTGAAAATGTGCTGAATGTAATCCAGGGTGTACGGACGGCGCGGGTGGCGGGCCAGGCGCGCGATCTGCCAGCTGGTCAGCTTGCCGAAAATGTCTTCGGTGAGCGTGCTGCTCTTGTCTTGCAGGCGAGCGATCTCATCGCCGATATTCAGCGAATTGTCATTGCCGACCAGGCGCAGTTCTTCAATCTTGGCTTGCAGGTCAGCGATCGGCTGTTCGAAATCAAGAAAATTCGGGTTCATAAGCGTCCGTCTTGGGTCGACGGCCAAGGAGTGCCTGGCCAGCCGGTTGTCTATTCGCGCCCTACCTTAAGGGAGAGGCGCGTTTAGGTCGAGATTAAATGTTCAGCCGAGATCAGACGTATCTGACCGTCAGCGGTATTGGAGGAAGACGTTGTCTCGCCCGAACTGGTCACGCAAAGCTTGAATCAAGCCATCAGCGGGATCAATTCGCCACGTCTCACCAAACTGCAACATCGCCTTGGCGTCATTGCCGGTGTATTCCATGGTCACCGGGCACGCGCCACGGTGACGTTTGAGCAAGTCACCCAACCAGCGTAGCTGATCGCCTTTAAGGGCTTCGGTCTTGACCTTCAAGCGCAGGCTTTCGGCCAGGTTGGTGCGCGCATCTTCCATGCTCATCACCCGCTTGATCCGCAGGCGCAGGCCGCCGGAGAAGTCATCGTTGCTGACCTCGCCTTCCACCACCACCATGGCATCGGTCTGCAGCAGTGACTGCGCGGAGTGAAACGCATCGGCAAACAGCGACGCCTCGATGCGGCCCGAGCGGTCATCGAGGGTGATAAAGCCCATCTTGTCGCCCTTCTTATTTTTCATCACGCGCAGGGCGATGATCATGCCGGCGACGGTCTGGGTATCGCGCGCTGGCTTCAGGTCGATGATGCGCTGACGGGCGAAACGGCGTATTTCACCTTCGTACTCGTCGATCGGGTGACCGGTCAGGTACAGGCCCAGGGTGTCTTTCTCACCTTTGAGACGCTCCTTGAGGGTCAGCTCCTTGGCCTTGCGATGGTTGGCATAAACGTCGGCATCTTCCTCGACAAACAGCCCGCCAAACAGGTCGGCGTGGCCACTGTCATGGGTGCGGGCGGTCTGTTCGGCGGCCTTGATCGCTTCTTCCATGGCTGTGAGCAGCACCGCCCGGTTGCGGTCGATGTTCGCCTGGTAAGCCTTCGGTTCATCATGGAAATACGGGCCGAGACGATCGAGCGCGCCACTGCGGATCAAACCATCGAGGGTGCGCTTGTTGATGCGCTTGAGGTCAACCCGTGCGCAGAAGTCGAACAAATCCTCGAACGGCCCATGCTGACGCGCTTCGGTGATTGCTTCAACCGGCCCTTCGCCCACGCCCTTGATGGCGCCCAGGCCATAGATGATGCGGCCTTCGTCGTTCACCGTGAACTTGAACTCCGAGGCGTTCACGTCCGGCGCGTCGAGGCGCAGCTTCATGGTGCGCACTTCCTCGATCAAGGTCACGACCTTGTCGGTGTTGTGCATATCCGCCGAGAGTACCGCCGCCATGAACGGCGCCGGGTAGTGGGCTTTCAGCCAGGCGGTCTGGTACGACACCAGGCCGTAGGCGGCGGAGTGGGATTTGTTGAAGCCGTAACCGGCGAACTTCTCTACCAGGTCGAAAATGTTACCGGCCAGGTCCGCGTCGATATTGTTGGTGGCGCAACCCTCAATGAAACCGCCGCGCTGCTTGGCCATTTCCTCGGGCTTTTTCTTACCCATGGCGCGACGCAGCATGTCCGCACCGCCAAGGGTGTAACCGGCCATGACCTGGGCAATCTGCATCACCTGTTCTTGATACAGGATGATGCCGTAGGTCGGCGCCAGTACCGGTTTTAGGCCTTCATACTGGTAATCGGAGTGCGGGTACGCCAGTTCGGCGCGGCCGTGCTTACGGTTGATAAAGTCATCCACCATGCCCGACTGCAGCGGGCCTGGGCGGAACAAGGCCACCAGTGCGATCAAGTCTTCCAGGCAGTCGGGCTTGAGCTTTTTGATCAGCTCTTTCATGCCGCGCGACTCAAGCTGGAACACCGCGGTGGTTTCGGCTTTTTGCAGCAGCTGGTAGGTAGGTTTGTCATCCAGCGGGATAAACGCGATATCCAGCGGTTCTTCGTCGACCTTGGCGCGCTCGCGGTTAATGGTCTTGAGCGCCCAGTCGATGATCGTCAGGGTTCGCAGGCCGAGGAAGTCGAACTTCACCAGGCCGGCTGCCTCCACGTCATCCTTATCGAACTGGGTGACCAGGCCATCGCCTTCTTCATCGCAATAAATCGGCGAAAAGTCGGTGAGCTTGGTTGGCGCAATCACCACACCACCGGCGTGTTTGCCGACGTTACGCACCACGCCTTCGAGTTTGCGTGCCATGTCCCAGATTTCGGCGGCTTCTTCATCGATCTTGATGAAGTCGCGCAGGATTTCTTCCTGCTCGTAAGCCTTCTCAAGCGTCATGCCGACTTCAAACGGAATCATCTTCGATAGACGGTCCGCCAGACCGTAGGACTTGCCTTGCACCCGCGCCACGTCACGGATTACGGCCTTGGCCGCCATGGAACCGAAGGTGATGATCTGGCTCACAGCATTGCGGCCGTATTTCTCGGCCACGTACTCGATCACACGGTCGCGACCGTCCATGCAGAAGTCGACGTCGAAGTCGGGCATGGAAACCCGTTCCGGGTTCAGGAACCGTTCGAACAGCAGGTCGTATTCCAGCGGGTCAAGGTCGGTGATCTTCTGCACATAGGCCACCAGCGACCCGGCACCCGAACCCCGCCCTGGGCCTACCGGCACGCCGTTGCTCTTGGCCCACTGGATAAAGTCCATTACGATCAGGAAGTAACCGGGGAACCCCATCTGGATAATGATATCCAGCTCGAAATTCAGCCGGTCGACGTAGACCTGGCGCTTGGCGTCGTAGTCTTCGGTGGTGTCCTTGGGCAGCAGAACGCTCAATCGCTCTTCCAGACCGTCGAACGACACCTTGCGGAAATACTCATCGATGGTCATGCCATCGGGAATCGGGAAGTTGGGCAGAAAGTGCTTGCCCAGCTTCACTTCGATATTGCAGCGTTTGGCGATTTCGACCGAGTTTTCCAGCGCCTCAGGCAGGTCGCTGAACAGCTCGGCCATTTCATCGGCGCTTTTGAGGTACTGCTCTTCGCTGTAGTTCTTGGAGCGGCGCGGGTCATCCAGTGCCCGGCCTTCGCCAATGCACACGCGGGTTTCGTGGGCCTCGAAATCTTCTTTCTTGATAAAGCGCACATCGTTGGTCGCAACCAGCGGCGCGCCCAGCTTGTCGGCCAGGGCCACGGCGGCGTGCAGGTGTTCTTCGTCATTGGGGCGATTGGTGCGCTGGACTTCCAGATAGAAGCGGTCGGGAAACACGTCCATCCACTCGCGGGCCAACACTTCGGCTTCCTGGGGGTTGCCGCCCAGCAGCGCGATACCGATCTCGCCCTCTTTGGCGGCCGAGAGCATGATCACGCCCTCACTCGCCTCAGCCACCCACTCACGCTCAATGATGATCGAGCCGTTGCGCTGGCCGTCGATAAAACCGCGCGAGATCAATTCGGTGAGGTTGCGATAACCCACGCCATTCATCGCCAGCAGGCTGATGCGGCTCAGGGGGTTATCCGGGTCTTTGTTCGACAGCCACAGGTCGGCGCCGCAAATCGGCTTGATGCCGGCGCCCATGGCGTTCTTGTAAAACTTGACCAGGGAACACATGTTGTTCTGGTCGGTAACCGCCACCGCAGGCATGTTCATGCCCACCAGGGTTTTGACCAGCGGTTTGATCCGTACCAGGCCGTCGACCAGGGAGTATTCAGTGTGCAGGCGCAGGTGAACGAATGAAGCCGGCATAGTGATCCTGTCTAAAAACTTAGAAACAACAAGGCCCGGGATTGTACCGGGCCTTGAGCAAAACATCAGCCTCGCGACTAAACCTCGCTGAGACTCTCACGCGCCTCGTAAGCCTGACGGACCGGGGCGAACGAACGACGGTGGATCGGCGTCGGGCCCAGGCGAGCCAAGGCTTCCAGATGAACGGGCGTCGGGTAACCTTTATGACCACCGATGCCGTAGCCCGGATAGATCAATTCAAACGCCGCCATTTCGCGGTCGCGGCTGACTTTGGCCAGGATCGAGGCGGCGGCAATCGCCGGGACCTTGCTATCCCCCTTGACCACGGCTTCTGAAGGCATCGCCAGTTTGGGGCAGCGGTTGCCGTCGATCATCGCCATTTTCGGTGTGATGTGCAGCCCTTCGACGGCGCGCTGCATGGCCAGCATGGTGGCGTGAAGGATGTTCAGCTCATCGATCTCTTCGACTTCGGCCCGGGCGATGTGCCAGCTCAACGCTTTTTCGCAGATCTCGTCGTAGAGCTTTTCACGGCGCGCTTCGGTGAGTTTTTTCGAGTCATTGAGACCGAGGATCGGGCGATTTGGGTCGAGGATCACCGCCGCCGTCACCACCGCGCCACACAACGGGCCACGCCCCACTTCATCCACACCGGCGACCAGTGCGTCGGCGTGTGCGACCAGACTGAAATCCAGGCCCATTTGCGTGGTCATAAAGCGTCCTGTTTTTGCCCGATCAAGGTCAGTACGGCATCGGCTGCCTGGTTCGATGCATCACGCCGCAGGGTGCGGTGGATGTCGTCAAAACCACGGGTCTGCTCTTCGCCGCCGTCGATCAAGGGTAGTAGGGTTTGTGCCAAGGCTTCGGGCGTTGCATCGTCCTGCAACAACTCCGGTACCAGCAGGCGTTGGGCCAGCAGGTTAGGCAAGGAGATGTAAGGGCTCTTGACCATGCGCTTGAGAATCCAGAACGTCAGCGGCGCCAGGCGATAAGCCACGACCATCGGGCGTTTGTACAGCAGCGCCTCCAGGGTCGCGGTGCCCGAGGCAATCAATACCGCATCACAGGCGGCTAGAGCCAGGTGCGACTGGCCGTCGAGCAAGGTCAACGGCAGATTGCGGCCTTCGAGCAACGTCTCGATTTGCGCACGCCGTTGCGGGCTGGCGCAAGGTAATACGAAACGCACGCCTGGCTTCAAGGCTTGAAGGCGTTCGGCAGCCTCGAAAAACACACTGGCCAGACGCCCGACTTCGCCGCCACGACTGCCTGGCATCAATGCCACCAGCGGACCGTCAGGCAAGCCCAGCTGGGCGCGCGCGGCGGCGCGGTCAGCTTGTAGCGGGATGGTGTCGGCCAAGGTATGCCCGACAAACCGCACCGGTACGCCCTTCTCTTCGTAGAACCTGGCTTCGAACGGCAGCAAGGTCAGCATCAAGTCGCAGCCTTCGCGGATCTTCAGCACACGCTTCTGCCGCCACGCCCATACGGACGGGCTGACGTAATGCACGGTCTTGATGCCGGCCTGACGCAACTTGAGTTCGATATTGAGGGTGAAGTCCGGCGCATCGATGCCAATAAAGACGTCGGGCTTTTCTTCGATCAGGGTTTGAATCAGCAGCTTGCGGCGTGCCAGCAACTCACGCAGGCGGCCCAGCACCTCCACCAGCCCCATGACCGACAGGCGCTCCATGGGAAAGTAGGATGTCAGACCTTCGGCCTGCATGAGCGGGCCGCCCACGCCAATAAACTCCACCGCTGGATGCTGGGCCTTGAGCGCCCGCATCAGCCCAGCGCCCAGGATATCGCCGGAAGCTTCACCGGCCACCAGCGCAATACGCAGAGTAGCCATGATCAGCGGGTGATGCCGCGCGTCGATGCCTGGATAGAGTCGCGGAACACCGCGACTTCCGGGAACAACGCTGCTGGCTCGGTCAGTTCAGTCAGTGCCTGCTCAACCGTCAGCCCCTGACGGTAAACCGTCTTATAGGCGCGGCGCAGAGCGTGAATCGCGTCTTCACTGAAACCGCGACGGCGCATGCCTTCGAAGTTCATGCTGCGGGCTTCGGCAGGGTTGCCGAACACCGTGACAAATGCCGGAACATCCTTGCCAATCGCTGTGCCCATGCCGGAAAAGCTGTGGGCGCCGATATGGCAGTACTGGTGGACCAGGGTGAAGCCGGACAGGATCGCCCAATCGTCAACGTGCACATGGCCGGCCAGCGCCGTGTTGTTGACCAGGATGCAATGGTTGCCGATCACACTGTCATGGCCGATATGCGCATAGGCCATGATCAGATTGTGATCACCCAACGTGGTTTCGGCACGATCCTGCACAGTGCCACGGTGAATGGTCACACCTTCACGGATGATGTTGTGATCACCGATTACCAGGCGTGTTTCTTCACCCTTGTACTTCATGTCCGGGGTGTCTTCGCCTACCGAGGAAAACTGGTAGATACGATTGTGTTTGCCAATGCGGGTCGGACCTTTGAGGATCACGTGTGGCCCGATGACAGTCCCCTCGCCGATTTCAACACCTGCGCCGATGATCGACCAAGGGCCGACCTCAACGTCGGCGGCCAGAACGGCCGACGGATCGATGATTGCGCGAGGGTCAATCAAACTCATAGTTTGCGTTCCGCACAGATGATCTCAGCGGAACACACCGGCTTGCCGTCCACCGAGGCCTGGCATTCGAACTTCCAGATCTGGCGCTTGCAGCTGATGAACTTGGCTTCCAGGATCAACTGGTCACCCGGGGTGACCGGGTTGCGAAAGCGCAGTTTGTCGGAGCCCACGAAATAGTAAAGCGTGCCGTCGGCAGGCTTGAGGTCGAGCATTTTGAAACCAAGGATACCGGCAGCCTGGGCCATCGCTTCGATAATCAGCACGCCCGGCATGATCGGATGCGCGGGGAAGTGACCATTGAAGAACGGTTCGTTGATGCTGACATTCTTGTAGGCACGAATGCGCTTTTCCTCGACATTGAGGTCCACTACACGGTCCACCAGCAGGAACGGGTAACGGTGAGGCAGGTATTCGCGAATCTCGTTGATGTCCATCATTTCGGGGGGAAGCCTGTAATAAAGATTGGGGGCGGGCGAACTAAACGCACGCCCCGCTAGCAAATCAAGGAGGCAGTCTAGCGGCTGTGCACACTTGATATGGAAATGGTATCAGCCTTCTGATGAAGCATTACCGCCAGGGGTCACGTCCTCGACACGCTTTTCGACCTGCTTGAGGCGTCGGGCCATGTCGTCGATCTTGCGCAAACGTGCCGCACTTTTTCGCCATTCAGCCGCAGGCTGCATGGCCGTACCGGAAGAGTAGGCACCCGGCTCGGTAATCGAGTGGGTCACCATGGTCATGCCGGTGATGAAGACGTTGTCGCAAACTTCAATATGCCCCACCAGCCCAACGCCACCGGCGAGCATGCAATGCTTGCCGATCTTGGTACTGCCGGAGATACCCACGCACGCCGCCATGGCGGTGTGATCGCCAATCTGCACGTTGTGGGCGATCTGGATCTGGTTGTCGAGCTTCACGCCGTTACCGAGTACGGTATCGGCCAAGGCCCCGCGATCCACAGCGGTGTTGACACCGATTTCCACGTCGTCGCCGATCAATACGCCGCCGACCTGGGCAATTTTGTGCCAGATGCCTTTGGCGTTGGCAAAACCGAAACCTTCGCCACCGATCACTGCGCCTGACTGAATGACAACCCGCTCACCAATACGCACGTCGTGGTAAAGGGTGACGCGAGGCGCCAGCCAACCATCGGCGCCGATTTCGCAGCGCGCACCGATAAAGCAATGAGCCCCCACCGTGACACCGGCAGCAATGCGCGCACCACTCTCGATCACGGCAAACGCGCCAATGCTGGCCGCAGGGTCAACCTGGGCATCATCGGCAATCACGGCCGACGGGTGAATACCAGCCGCCGCCCTGGGTTTCGGATCGAACAGGTGCGACGCCCGGGCATACGCCAGGTAAGGGTCGGCAACCACCAGCGCATCCCCGGTAAACCCTTCGGCGTCAGCGGCCTTCAGCAACACGGCTGCGGCTTGGCTGTCGACCAGGTATTTACGGTATTGGGGATTTGCGAGGAAGCTCAACTGAGCTGGGCCAGCCTCCTGCAAGGTGGCTAGCCCAGTAATTTCTTTCTCCTTGGAGCCACGCAAGGTGGCCCCCAGGAACTCGGCCAACTCGCCGAGCTTGATAGTCGCGGTCATGGCTTACTTCAGCTGGTTCATGCGCTCGATCACCTGGCGGGTGATGTCGTATTGAGGCTTGACGTCAATCACGGCGCCGCGCTCGAACACCAGGTCAAAGGCACCTTTCTTGATGACTTCTTCCACGGCGCTGTCGAGCTTAGGCTTGAGCTGCTTGAGCATTTCACGGTCAGCAACGGCTTTGGCTTCGTTCAGCTCCTTGGACTGGAACTGGTAGTCGCGGGCCTTTTGCTTGAATTCAAGCTCCAGACGCTCACGCTCGCCTTGCTGCATTTTGTCGCCACCGGCTACCAGACGATCCTGGATACCCTTGGCACTGCTTTCCAGAGTCTTGAGCTTGGTCAGTTGCGGACCGAACTTCTTCTCGGCATCCACGGCGTAACGCTTGGCCGCGTCGGATTCCAGCAGGGCCATCTGATAGTTCAGGACGGCGATTTTCATTTCGGCGAAGGCCGGGGTGGTTACCAGCACGGTGGCCAGCAGAACCAATTGAGTCAACTTACGCACGATGTACTCCTACAGAATCCGTTGTCGTTATCTTGGGTCAGACGCTTAGAACGTCTGGCCGAGGGAGAATTGGAAAATCTGGGTTTCAGCGTTATCCGGTTTCTTGATCGGCATGGCCAGAGCAAAGCTCAATGGGCCAAGTGCAGTCACCCACGTCACACCTACACCTACGGAACTGGCGAGGTTGGTCAGACTGACGTCATTGCACTGGGTGTTGGACACAGAACCAGGAGTCGGGTTGTTGACCTGTTGGCACTTGGAGTCAAACACGTTACCCACGTCCCAGAAGACCGAAGTACGCAGCGAACGCTGATCCTTGACGAATGGCAGCGGGAACAGAAGCTCGGCACCACCCTGGATCAGTACGTTACCACCGAATGCCAGAGCGTCATTGTTGGAGTCAGGGAGCGTGCCTTGGTTACCGGTTACCGCTTGACCACGACTCGGCGTACCACGCGGGCCCAAGGTACTGTCCTTGAAGCCACGAACCGAGTTGAAACCGCCTGCATAGTAGTTCTCATAGAACGGCAGACCACTGGTCGAACCATAACCGTCGCCATAACCCAATTCGGTGTGCAGGCGCACGGTGTAGTTGTCGCTCAGCGGCTGGAACAACTGGCCACGGTAGTCGAGCTTGAAGAACGACAGGTCGCTGCCCGGCGTGGTGGCTTCAGCAGTCAGGCTTTGGGAATGGCCACGTGTCGCCAGCACACCTTTGTTCAGGGTCGATTCCGACCAGCCAACCGACGCCTTGAAGTTCAGGAACTGGTCACCTTCACGGCGCACGAAGTCGAAAATCTCATCCGTGGTGTACACACCGGTCTTGATTTTGTCCTGTTGCGCAGTAAAACCGAAGGTCAGACGCGAAGTCTCGCTGATCGGGTAACCGATGTTGACACCGGCGCCGAGGCTGTCGATCGCGTAGCTGGCAACGTCAACGTTCAGGTCTTTGTAGTCGGTGGTGCGGTAGAAGGCGTTGTAGCCCAGGCTCACACCGTCAGCTGTCCAGTAGGGGTCGACATAACCGAAGTTATAGCGGCTCTGGTATTCGCTTCGGGTCAGGCCGATGGAGACCTTGTTACCGGTACCGAGGAAGTTGTTCTGGGTGATCGAACCACCGAGGATCAGACCGGCACTCTGTGCAAAACCGACGCTGGCAGTGATCGAACCCGAGGCCTGTTCTTCAACGGCGTAGTTCACGTCAACCTGGTCATCCACACCCGGTACGGCCGGGGTTTCGACGTTGACTTCCTTAAAGAAGCCCAGGCGCTCAAGACGGGTCTTGGACTGGTCGATCAGGTAAGTCGACGCCCAGCCACCTTCCATCTGACGCATCTCACGACGCAGCACTTCGTCCGCAGACTTGGTGTTGCCACGGAAGTTGATGCGGTTCACGTAGGCACGCTTGCCTGGGTCGACAACGAAGGTGATGTCCACGGTGTGGTCTTCGTCGTGCGGGGTCGGCACGCCGTTGACGTTGGCGAAGGTATAGCCTTCGTTACCCAGGCGACGGGTGATCAGTTCGGACGTGGTGGTCATCAGCTTGCGCGAGAACACCTGGTCTTTCTGCACCAGCAACAGCGACTTCACCTGGTCTTCAGGGACTTTCAGGTCGCCGCTGAGCTTGACGTCACGCACGGTGTATTTCTCACCTTCGTTGACGTTGACGGTGATGTAGACGTGTTTCTTGTCCGGGGTGATGGACACCTGGGTCGAAGCGATATCCATGTTGATATAGCCACGGTCCAGGTAGTAGGAACGCAGACGTTCCAGGTCACCGGAGAGTTTTTCACGGGCGTACTTGTCATCGTTCTTGAAGAACGACAGCCAGTTGGTGGTCTTGAGTTCGAACAGGTCGATCAGGTCGTCATCAGCAAACTTGGTGTTCCCCACCACGTTGATGTGCTGGATCGCCGCCACGGTGCCTTCATTGATCTTGACCTTGAGGCCAACACGGTTACGAGGCTGCGGAATCACTTCGGTTTCCACGGACGCGGAATAGCGACCCTGGGCGACGTACTGACGTTGCAGTTCGTTACGCACACCCTCGAGGGTGGCGCGCTGGAAGATCTCGCCTTCGGCCAGGCCGGATTGCTTGAGACCCTTCATCAAGTCTTCAGTGGAGATCGCCTTGTTACCCTCGATCTCGATACTGGCGACGGAAGGTCGCTCAACGACAGTGATGACCAGGACGTTACCTTCGCGACCCAGTTGGATATCTTGAAAGAACCCGGTTTTGAACAGCGCACGAGTGGATTCCACCAGGCGACGATCATCCGCCTGTTCCCCGACGTTCAACGGCAAGGCACCAAAGACGCTACCGGCGGAAACCCGCTGGAGGCCGTTGACGCGAATATCGGAGATAGTGAAGGACTCGGCGTGAACTTCGGCGATCATCAATACGGTGAGAACCGCAGTTAGCAGCAGACGTTTCATGAAGTCCTTTCTTATTCCAACTGGCAATAAACAAACTGCCGCAAAATGCGGCAGATTCGCAATTCAGCGAAGCGTTACAGTCGTCCCAGATCGTTGACCAGAGCTAACAACATCACTCCAACCACCAAACTGATACCGATCTGTATCCCCCAACCCTGCACCCGATCCGACAAGGGGCGACCACGCACCCACTCGACCAGATAAAACAACAGATGCCCCCCATCCAATACTGGAATGGGCAGCAAATTCAGAACTCCAAGGCTAATACTCAGATAAGCCAGGAAATTCAGGAAATCCGCGACACCCGACTGGGCAGAAGCGCCCGCCACTTTAGCAATGGTTATCGGTCCACTCAAGTTTTTTACCGAGAGCTCGCCGAACAACATTTTCTTGAGCGATTCGAGGGTCAGCACACTCATGGTCCAAGTGCGTTTTGCACCCTCGCCAATCGCCGCCAACGGCCCGAAGCTGACCTCCCGCACCATCGAGGGTGGCCAGTCGACACCTTTCACCCCGGCACCCAGGTAGCCCCCAGCGGCCTTGGCTTCCCCGCGTACCGCCAGGGTCACAGGGACGTCGATTTGAGCACCATCGCGCTCAACTTTCAGCACAATTTTGGTATCAGGGCGTACACGCACCAGATCAACCACTTGCTGCCAGTCGCCCAGCGCCTGGCCATCAAGGGCCAACAAACGATCGCCGGTTTTCAGACCTGCGGCTTGCGCCGGGCCTTTCGAATCCAACTCGGCCAGTACCGGCGGCAAGGCCGGGCGCCAAGGCCGAATCCCCAGCGACTTGATCGGATCAGGCTCATCTGCGCCCTTGAGCCAGTGATCCAGGGCCAGGGCGCGAGGCGTCTCGGCGGTGGAATCCTGTTCGCGCACCACCACATTAATGGTGCCGCTTTCACCCATGCGGCGCACCAGCTGTAAATTGACCGCGCCCCACCCTGTGGTCGGTTCGCCATCAATGGAAACAATTTCCTGCCCTGCGACCAGGCCTGCCTTGGCCGCCATGCTGTCCGCTTCGACCGCGCCGATGACCGGGCGCACCTGCTGGCTGCCCATCATGGCCAAGACCCAGAAGAACACTATCGCCAAGAGGAAGTTGGCGATCGGACCGGCAGCCACAATCGCGATACGCTGACGAACGGTCTTGCGATTGAAGGACTGGTCCAATTGATCAGCCGGCACTTCGCCTTCACGCTCATCGAGCATTTTGACGTAGCCACCCAGCGGAATGGCCGCAATTACGAATTCGGTGCCACGACGATCGTGCCAACGCAGCAACGGCATGCCGAAACCGACGGAAAAACGCAGTACCTTGACGCCGCAACGACGCGCCACCCAAAAGTGGCCGAATTCGTGGAAGGTGACCAGCACACCCAGAGCAACCAGGGTGCCGACAATCATGTAGAGCGCACTCATCTAATTTCTCCGCATTCCAATCCAGTGCCTGAAGGCTCAAACCTGCCCACAGGCTAACGCGCGTTGCGGTTCAACCATTGCTCGGCCAGGGCACGGGCCTTTGCATCGGCCTCGAACACTGCACCCAAATCTTCCACTGCCACAACGGGCTCAAGGCTCAAAACTTCCTCGATGATACTCGGGATCTGCGGGAAGCGAATACGCCCGTCCAGAAACGCCGCCACAGCCACCTCGTTAGCCGCATTAAGCATCGCCGGCGCACTGTTGCCCGCCTCTGCTGCTTGCCGCGCCAAACGCAGGCACGGGAAGCGTTGTTCGTCCGGCGCCTCGAAGTCCAGGCGCGCAATGGCGAACAGGTCCAACGGCGCGACCCCCGAGTCAATCCGCTCCGGCCAGGCCAGGGCATTGGCGATCGGCGTGCGCATGTCCGGGTTACCCAACTGCGCCAGCACCGAGCCGTCCACATAGTCGACCAGGGAATGAATCACACTTTGCGGATGGATCACCACTTCAACCTGATCCGGCCGAGCGTCGAACAACCAGCACGCCTCGATCAACTCCAGGCCTTTGTTCATCATGCTCGCCGAGTCCACGGAAATCTTGCGCCCCATGGACCAGTTCGGGTGTGCACAGGCCTGATCAGGCGACACGTGCTCCAGATCAGCCAGTGGAGTTTGCCGGAACGGGCCACCGGATGCCGTAAGAAGAATCCGTCGTACACCCACCTGGCTCAAGCCGCGGGCAAAATCACCGGGCATGCACTGGAAGATTGCGTTGTGTTCGCTGTCGAGGGGCAGCAACACTGCGCCGCTCTTGCGTACTGCCTGCATAAAGAGCGTGCCGGACATCACCAGCGCTTCTTTATTGGCCAGCAGGATCTTCTTGCCGGCACCCACCGCTGCCAGCGTCGGGCGCAAACCCGCTGCGCCGACGATGGCCGCCACCACGGTGTCCACCTCGGCATCGGCCGACACCTGGCACAGCCCTTCCTCACCCACCAGCACCTGCGTAGCCAGCCCGGCAGCCTGCAACTGTTGCTGCAAGCCACGTGCTGCCGCCACTTCAGGCACTACGGCAAAGCGCGGCGTATGACGCACGCACAGGGCCAGCAGCTCGGCCAAACGGGTGAACCCGGTCAAGGCAAACACCTGATAACGGTCAGGATGGCGAGCGATCACATCCAGGGTGCTCAACCCCACCGAGCCGGTTGCACCCAACACGGTCACCTGTTGCAGGCGGCTCACGAAGCCGTCATCCACAACAGCACTGCAAAGATCGGGATAGCAGCGGTAAGGCTATCGATACGATCCAGCACGCCGCCATGGCCCGGCAGCAGGTTGCTGCTGTCCTTGATCCCGGCCTGGCGCTTGAACATGCTTTCAGTCAGGTCGCCCACCACCGAGATGAACACCACGACCGCCGTACCCAGCAGGGCCAGGAGTATTTCCTTCACCGACCAGTCGCGCACAACACCCACTACGAGCGTGATCAGCAAGGTCAACGCCAAGCCGCCGTAGACGCCTTCCCAGCTCTTGCCAGGACTGACAGCCGGGGCCAGCTTGCGCTTGCCGAAGGCGCGACCAGAGAAGTAGGCGCCAATATCGGCGCCCCACACCAATACCATCACCGCCATGATCAGCCAGTTGCCCATCGGTGCATTCTTGATTTCCACCAGGCCTTGCCAGGCCGGCAGCAAAATCAACAAGCCAATCACCAATTTGCTGGCAACACTGGACCACTGGCCACTGGTGCGCGGAAAGGTCAGCACCAGGAAGGTCGCGAGCGCCCACCACAGCACCGCAGCGCCCAATACCCAAGGCACCACGATGCTCGACAGGGTATGCATCAGAAACAGCAACAGCGCTACAACAGCGGCGTAGACCACGCGTGGCAATTGCGCATTAAAGCCCGCCAGACGCGCCCACTCCCAGGCACCCAGGGTCACGACCACGCCGATAAACAGCGCAAAGCCGGAACCGTCGAGCAGGAAAAACCCACACAAGGCGATCGGCAGCAGGATCAGTGCGGTGATGATTCGTTGTTTAAGCATTTAAACCCGGGCTCCAGCTTCGATCTGCTCGCTCGTTTTACCGAAGCGGCGCTGACGGGAAGCGAAATCGGCCAGTGCATTACGCATGGCATCGTGTTTGAAGTCCGGCCAGAACAGGTCGGAGAAGTACAGCTCGGTGTAGGCCAACTGCCACAACAGGAAGTTGCTGATGCGGTGCTCGCCACCGGTGCGGATACACAGGTCCGGCAACGGCAGGTCACCGGTCACCAGGCAGGTTTGCAACAATTCGGGCGTGATGTCGTCGGGCCGCAGGTGCCCGGCCTGTACCTCGCGAGCCAGGCGCTGCGCGGCCTGGGCGATATCCCACTGGCCGCCATAGTTGGCCGCGATCTGCAGTACAAAACGGTTGCTGCCAGCGGTGATGGCTTCAGCTTCGCGCATGGCCGCCTGCAGCTCCGGATGAAACCGCGAACGGTCACCGATGATACGCAGGCTGATGTTGTTGTCGTTGAGGCGCTTGGCCTCACGACGCAAAGCCTTGAAGAACAGGTCCATCAAGGCGCTGACTTCTTCGGCCGGCCGTTGCCAGTTCTCACTGGAGAAGGCAAACAGGGTCAACACTTCGACCTTGGCCTCGGCACATACCTCAATCACCGCGCGCACTGCATCGACACCCGCTTTATGCCCGGCGACACCCGGCATAAAGCGTTTTTTCGCCCAGCGATTATTCCCATCCATGATAATCGCGACATGGCGCGGCACCACAGAGGGCACAGTCTGCTTGGTCTTTTCCATGAAGGTGTCCTGACCCCTTATACGGCCATCAGGTCCTTTTCTTTCTCCTCGAAGGCCTTGGTGATCTTGCCTTCGAAATCCTTGATCAGCTTGTCGATATCAGCAGCAGCACGACGCTCTTCGTCTTCACTGATTTCTTTATCCTTGACCAGCTTCTTCAGCTCACCCATGGCATCACGGCGAATGTTTCGCATGGCAACCCGTGCATCCTCAGCCGCAGCGCTCGCCTGCTTGGTGAAGCCCTTACGGGTTTCTTCGGTCAGGGCCGGCATGGAGATCAGCAACAACTCGCCCAGGTTGGTCGGGTTGAGGTTCAAGCCAGCGCTCTGGATGGCTTTGTCGACAGCGCCGAGCATGTTGCGCTCAAAAGCCACGACTTGCAGGGTGCGCGAGTCTTTTACGGTGATGTTGGCCACCTGGGTGATGGAGGTATCTGCGCCGTAGTACGGCACCATCACACTACCCAGGATGCTTGGGTGAGCCTTGCCGGTACGAATCTGGCCAAATGCATGGGCCAGAGACTCCAGGGATTTCTGCATACGCTCTTGAGCGTCTTTCTTGATTTCGTTGATCATTGTTGGCCTTCCTCGATCAGAGTCCCTTCCGCGCCGCCGTGTACGATATTCAGCAGGGCGCCGGGCTTGTTCATGTTAAATACGCGCAGCGGCATCTTGTGGTCGCGGCACAGGCAAATAGCCGTCAGGTCCATCACACCCAGCTTGCGATCCAGCACTTCATCGTAGGTCAGATGATCGAACTTCTCGGCATGCGGGTCTTTGAATGGGTCGGCAGTATAGACGCCGTCTACCTTGGTGGCCTTGAGCACCACGTCAGCATCGATTTCGATGGCACGCAGGCAGGCAGCCGAATCGGTCGTGAAGAACGGGTTACCCGTGCCTGCGGCAAAGATCACGACTTCCTTGGCGTTCAGGTGGCGCATGGCTTTGCGACGATCATAATGATCAGTCACGCCAACCATGGAAATAGCCGACATCACGATGGCCGAGATATTGGCGCGCTCCAGGGCGTCGCGCATGGCCAGGGCGTTCATCACAGTGGCCAGCATGCCCATGTGGTCGCCAGTGACCCGGTCCATACCGGCAGCACTCAGTGCCGCGCCACGGAACAGGTTACCGCCGCCAATCACCAGGCCGACTTGAACGCCGATGCCGACCAGTTGGCCGACTTCGAGCGCCATGCGGTCGAGCACCTTGGGATCGATCCCGAACTCTTCCGAGCCCATCAGGGCCTCGCCGCTGAGCTTGAGTAGAATGCGTTTATAGCGAGCCTGATAACCACTGCCCTGCTGAGCCATTGCGAATCTCTCCTGCGGCGTATTTTTTAAAAATTCTTGGCGAGCCGTTTACGGCTTGCGTTCACTCTAGCTGGACGCTATCACAGCGCCATCGGAACACGGCTTTGTAAGCCAGTTCCGAAAGGAAGCCAAATAAAAATTGGCCTTCCCATTTGAAAAGAGGCTGCGCGCGTGAGCGGGCAGCCTCTTTCGGCGACAGTTGAAAACTGTCTTATTGCTTGGCGGCAGCCAGCTGGGCAGCAACTTCTTCAGCGAAGTTGTCGACCGGCTTCTCGATGCCCTCGCCTACTTTGTAGTAGGTGAAGGAAACGATTTCAGCACCGGCTTTCTTGGCCAGTTCGCCAACCTTGATTTCAGGGTTCTTGACGAACGCCTGCTCAACCAGGCTCGCTTCAGCCAGGAACTTGCTGATACGGCCTTTGATCATGTTTTCAACGATGTTTTCCGGCTTGCCGGCGATCTTGTCAGCGTTGAGGCTCAGGAACACGGCTTTTTCGCGTTCGATTGCGTCAGCGGACACTTCCGATGGCAGCAGGAATTCCGGGTTGCTGGCCGCTACGTGCATAGCGATGTCTTTTGCCAGCTCAACGTCGCCGCCTTTCAGGGCAACCACGACGCCGATTTTGTTACCGTGCAGGTAACCACCAACCACATCGCCTTCAATGCGGGCCAGGCGACGGATGTTGACGTTTTCGCCAACCTTGCCGACCAGTACCAGGCGATCAGCTTCTTGAGCTTCGATCAACGGCTCAACGGTAGTGAGCTTGTCGTCGAATGCTTTCTTGACGCTGGCAGCAACGAATGCCTTGAAGTCGTCCTGCAGAGCCAGGAAGTCGGTCTGGGAGTTCACTTCCAGCAGAACGGCAGCCTTGCCGTCTTCAACCAGAGCGATAGCGCCTTCAGCAGCAACGTTGCCTGCTTTCTTGGCAGCCTTGATGGCGCCGGAAGCACGCATGTCATCAATGGCTTTTTCGATGTCGCCGCCAGCCTTGGTCAAGGCCTTTTTGCAATCCATCATGCCTTCGCCGGTACGCTCACGCAGTTCTTTAACCAACGCTGCAGTAATCTCTGCCATTTCAAAATCCTCTTGGATAGGTTTTCAACCATTCCACCCGATCAAACGGGCGATCAATTCTTCCCGAATCACCCTTGTAGGCCGCTGCACGTTACAGAAGTTGTAGCTGCGCTGCCGACAAATGGTTTTCGAGGTGGCAAAAAGGGGGCCAAGCCCCCTTTTTGCTTACTGAGTCAACGCCAGGGCGCTAATTACTCAGCGGCAGCTACCGGAGCTTCTTCAACGAACTGCTCGGTACCACCAGCAACGTGGTTGCGACCACGGATTACAGCGTCAGCCATCGAACCCATGTACAGCTGGATAGCGCGGATTGCGTCATCGTTGCCTGGGATGATGTAGTCAACGCCTTCCGGGCTGCTGTTGGTATCGACTACGCCGATAACAGGGATGCCCAGCTTGTTGGCTTCGGTGATCGCGATGCGCTCGTGATCAACGTCGATAACGAACAGTGCGTCAGGCAGACCGCCCATGTCCTTGATACCACCCAGGGAACGATCGAGCTTTTCCAGGTCACGGGAGCGCATCAGCGCTTCTTTCTTGGTCAGCTTGGCGAAAGTACCGTCTTCGGCTTGCACTTCAAGGTCACGCAGACGCTTGATGGAAGCACGGATGGTTTTGAAGTTGGTCAGCATGCCGCCCAACCAGCGGTGATCGACGTACGGCGAACCGCAACGTGCTGCTTCTTCAGCAACGATCTTGCCAGCGGAACGCTTGGTGCCGACGAACAGGATCTTGTTTTTGCCCTGGGCCAGACGCTCTACGAAAGTCAGAGCTTCGTTGAACATTGGCAGGGTTTTTTCAAGGTTGATAATGTGGATCTTGTTACGCGCGCCGAAAATGTATTTACCCATTTTCGGGTTCCAGTAACGGGTCTGGTGACCGAAGTGCACACCGGCCTTCAGCATATCGCGCATGTTGACTTGGGACATGATAGTTCCTTAATAAGTCGGGTTTGGCCTCCACGTATCCCAATGACCAACCAGCGGCATCAAGGCCTCCGGCACCCAGGTCATCGTGTCGACACGTGTGTGGATTTAAGCTTTGCGGGGTATCCCCGGAAAGCGGCGCATTTTATACCACACGAAGGACGAAAACGAAACCCGCAATCACATTTGCCAGCAACCGTGTTCGTGTAACCCCTTGAATAGAGCCGACATACCCCTACTCTATAGAGAGATGCGATTATCAGAGGATCATGATTTGACGCCATCGTCTGTTAGAATCGCGTTTTTTGAGGCTTGTGCGAATTTCGTAACCATTTGTCGCACGCCCGTAAACCGTATTGATTTCAGCGCGTCGCGCTAGAGAGAGCCTGTATGACCGTTAGTTTGAAAACCGCCGAAGACATCGCCGGCATGCGCATTGCCGGCAAACTGGCTGCCGACGTGCTGGAAATGATTGCCGAGCATGTCAAGCCAGGCGTCACCACCGACACTCTGAACCAGATCTGCCACGACTATATAGTCAACGTGCAAAAGGCCATCCCTGCCCCACTGAACTATAAGGGCTTCCCCAAATCGATCTGCACCTCGGTCAACCACGTGGTCTGCCACGGGATTCCAGGCGACAAGCCGTTGAAGGACGGCGACACCCTGAACATCGACGTCACCGTGATCAAGGACCGCTATTTCGGCGATACCAGCCGTATGTTCCACGTCGGCAACGTGCCGGTCTGGGCTGAGCGCCTGTCCCAGGTCACCCAGGAATGCATGTACAAGGCCATCGAGATCGTAAAACCTGGTTGCCGCCTGGGCGATATCGGTGAAGTGATCCAGAAGCACGCAGAAAAGAACGGCTTTTCGGTGGTGCGCGAATTCTGCGGCCACGGTATCGGCACCGTATTCCACGAAGAACCACAGATCCTGCACTACGGCCGCGCCGGCACCGGCATGGAGCTCAAGGCAGGCATGACCTTCACCATCGAGCCAATGATCAACCAGGGCAAAGCCGACACCAAGGTGCTGGGCGACGGTTGGACCGCCATCACCAAGGACCGCAAGCTCTCAGCCCAGTGGGAACATACCCTGCTGGTCACCGAAACCGGCTACGAGATCTTCACCCTGCGCGCAGACGACACGATCCCTCGCGTTTCGGCGTGATGGTTGCCTCGGTTTTCCAGCTACACCGTTGTGACTGACTCAATAGACAGATAGGAAAGCCGATCGATGCCCCAGGTGGACCCCGAACTCTTCGACCGTGGCCAGTTCCAGGCCGAACTGGCCCTGAAGGCAAGCCCCATCGCCGCCTTCAAGAAGGCTATCCGCCAGGCCCGCGAGGTGCTCGATGAGCGCTTTCGCAGCGGCCGGGACATTCGTCGGCTAATCGAGGACCGCGCCTGGTTCGTCGACAATATCCTGCAAAAGGCCTGGGAGCAGTTCAGTTGGAGTGAAGACGCCGACATCGCCCTGGTAGCGGTCGGCGGCTACGGTCGAGGTGAGTTGCACCCCTACTCCGACATCGACCTGCTGATCCTGCTGGACAGTGCCGATCATGAGATCTTTCGCGATTCCATCGAGCGTTTTCTGACGCTGTTGTGGGACATCGGCCTGGAGGTCGGCCAGAGCGTGCGCTCGGTGGACGAATGCGCCGAAGAGGCACGCGCCGACCTCACCGTCATCACTAACCTGATGGAAAGCCGCACCATTGCCGGGCCGGAACGCCTGCGCCAGCGCATGCTGGAGGTCACCAGCACCGCGCATATGTGGCCAAGCAAGGAGTTTTTCCTGGCCAAGCGTGCCGAGCAAAAAGCCCGGCACCACAAGTACAACGACACCGAATACAACCTGGAACCCAACGTCAAAGGCTCTCCGGGCGGGCTGCGCGACATCCAGACCATCTTATGGGTGGCCCGCCGCCAGTACGGCACCCTCAACCTGCGCGCCTTGGCCGGTGAAGGCTTTCTGGTCGAGAGCGAAAATGCGCTGCTGGCCTCGTCCCAGGAGTTCCTGTGGAAGGTGCGTTACGCCCTGCACATGCTCGCCGGGCGCTCCGAAGACCGCCTGCTGTTCGACCACCAGCGCTCCATCGCCACCCTGCTGGGGTTTGAAGGCGAGGACGCGAAAACCAGCATCGAAAGCTTCATGCAGCAGTATTACCGCGTGGTCATGAGCATTGCCCAGCTCAGCGACCTGATCATCCAGCACTTCGAAGAGGTGATCCTGGCGCCGGAAGACGAAGCCCCGCCGCAGCCGATCAACTCGCGCTTCCAACTGCACGACGGCTATATCGAGGCGCGCAACGACAATGTGTTCCGTCGCACGCCGTTCGCCATGCTGGAAATCTTTGTGCTGATGGCCCAGCAGCCGGAAATCAAAGGCGTGCGCGCCGATACCATCCGCCTGCTGCGGGAAAACCGTCACCTGATCGACGATGATTTTCGCAACGACATCCGTAACACCAGCCTGTTTATCGAACTGTTCAAGTGCAAGATCGGCATTCACCGCAACCTGCGGCGCATGAACCGTTACGGCATCCTCGGCCGCTACCTGCCGGAGTTCGGCTTTATCGTCGGGCAGATGCAGCACGATCTGTTCCACATCTATACCGTCGACGCCCACACCCTCAATTTGATCAAACACCTGCGCAAGTTGCAGTACACCCAGGTGTCAGAAAAATTCCCGCTGGCCAGTAAACTCATGGCCAAGCTACCCAAACCCGAACTGATCTATCTGGCCGGCCTGTACCACGACATCGGCAAAGGCCGGCATGGCGACCACTCTGAAGTCGGCGCGGTCGATGCCGAAGCCTTCTGCCAGCGCCACCAATTGCCGCAGTGGGACAGCCGCCTGATCGTGTGGCTGGTGCAGAACCACCTGGTGATGTCGACGACCGCGCAGCGCAAGGACCTCTCCGACCCGCAGGTGATCCACGACTTTGCCGGGATCGTCGGTGATGAAACCCGCCTCGACTATCTTTACGTGCTGACCGTCTCCGACATCAACGCCACCAACCCGACACTGTGGAATTCCTGGCGCGCCAGCCTGTTGCGCCAGCTCTACACCGAGACCAAGCGCGCGCTGCGCCGTGGCCTGGAAAACCCGGTGGACCGCGAGGAGCAGATCCGCCGCACCCAAAGCGCGGCCCTGGATATCCTCGTGCGCGGCGGCAACGACCCGGATGACGTCGAGCAGCTATGGTCGCAACTGGGCGATGATTACTTCCTGCGCCACACCGCCGGCGACGTGGCCTGGCACAGTGACGCGATCCTGCAACAGCCGGCCGACGGCGGCCCACTGGTGCTGATCAAGGAAACCACCCAGCGCGAATTCGAGGGCGGCACGCAGATCTTCATCTACGCGCCGGACCAGCACGACTTCTTCGCCGTGACCGTGGCCGCCATGGACCAGCTCAACCTGAACATCCATGATGCGCGGGTTATCACCTCCAGCAGCCAGTTCACCCTCGACACCTACATTGTGCTCGACACCGACGGTGACTCGATCGGCGACAACCCGGTGCGCGTGAAAAAGATCCGCGAAGGCCTTACCGAGGCCCTGCGCAACCCTGATGACTACCCAACCATCATCCAGCGCCGGGTGCCGCGCCAGCTCAAGCACTTTGCGTTTGCGCCCCAGGTGACCATTTCCAACGACGCCCAGCGCCCAGTGACCGTGCTGGAACTCAGCGCACCGGACCGCCCAGGCTTGCTGGCGCGCATCGGCGGGATCTTCCTGGAGTTCGACCTGTCGCTGCAAAACGCCAAGATTGCGACCCTGGGGGAACGCGTGGAAGACGTGTTCTTCATTACCGACGCCGACAACCAGCCGCTGTCCGACCCGCAGCTGTGCCTGCGCTTGCAGGAAGCCATCGTGCAGCAATTGAGCGTGAGCCAGGAACCGGGTGTCGAGCTGACCAGACTGACCATTTGATTTTTAACTTCCCAGTGGGCACGGTCCCTGTGGGAGCTGGCTTGCCTGCGATGCGGGCGCCGCGGTGCATCTGGTACACCGCAGCGATGTGATCGCAGGCAAGCCAGCTCCCACAAAAGGCCGCACTCATCTTGATCGAGGCTTACATGAACAACGCCCTGAACCAGCTCCAGCCCTACCCGTTCGAAAAACTGCGCGCCCTGCTCGGCAGCGTTACACCGAACCCGGATAAGCGCCCGATCGCGCTGTCCATCGGCGAGCCGAAGCACAAATCCCCGGCCTTCGTAGCCAAGGCCCTGGCGGATAACCTCGACCAGATGGCGGTGTACCCGACCACCCTGGGCATCCCGGCCCTGCGCGAGGCCATCGGCGCCTGGTGCGAACGGCGCTTCAACGTGCCCAAAGGTTGGCTCGACCCGGCGCGCAACATTTTGCCGGTCAACGGCACCCGCGAGGCGCTGTTTGCCTTCACCCAAACCGTGGTCAACCGCGCTGACGATGCACTGGTGGTCAGCCCCAACCCGTTCTATCAGATCTATGAAGGCGCTGCGTTCCTGGCCGGGGCCAAGCCGCATTACCTGCCGTGCCTGGACAGCAATGGTTTCAACCCGGACTTCGACGCCGTTTCGCCAGACATCTGGAAACGCTGCCAGATCCTGTTCCTGTGCTCACCCGGCAACCCGACCGGCGCGCTGATCCCGGTCGAGACCCTGAAAAAGCTCATCGCCCTGGCCGACGAATATGACTTCGTGATCGCCGCCGACGAGTGCTACAGCGAGCTGTACTTCGACGAACAAACCCCGCCGCCAGGCCTGCTCAGCGCCTGTGTGGAACTGGGCCGCCAGGACTTCAAGCGTTGCGTGGTGTTCCACAGCCTGTCCAAGCGCTCCAACCTGCCAGGCCTGCGCTCGGGCTTCGTGGCCGGCGATGCCGATATCCTCAAGGCCTTCCTGCTGTACCGCACCTATCACGGCTGCGCGATGCCGGTGCAAACCCAACTGGCCAGCATTGCTGCCTGGCAGGATGAGCCCCACGTATTGGCCAACCGTGACATGTATCGGGAGAAATTCGACGCCGTGCTGGCGATTCTCAAGCCGGTGCTGGATGTACAAGCCCCAGACGGCGGCTTCTATCTGTGGCCGAATGTGAAGGGCGACGATGCCGCGTTCTGCCGTGACTTGTTCGTGGAAGAACACGTGACCGTAGTGCCGGGTTCGTACCTGTCGCGCGAAGTCGACGGCTTCAACCCTGGCGCCGGTCGCGTACGCCTGGCGCTGGTTGCGCCGTTGTCGGAGTGTGTGGAAGCGGCGGAACGGATTCGGGACTTCATAAACCGTCGCTGAACACCCCCACAATGCCCGCACTGTAGATAAAGTGCGGGCAGCGCCACACGATCGACACTGCGCTGCATAAGTAGCCATTTGCGTAAAAACGATAATCGGTGGAATCCTATCAACGACAAGTGCCACTCAATGTTCATTAACGTCTTGAACAATGTAGACATGGCACGATGACAAACCTGAGCACAGCAACTCTCGGTTTCACCTCCACACGCACTCACGACATTGATATATATCAAGCGCCCCCGGATAAATCCCACTCAAGAAAAACCCGCGCTGTTTCAGCACCCGACAAATACTGGCCGCAAAATTCCACGCTGAAGATTGCTGTCTATGATGCCGACGAAGAAGCACTGGAGCACATAAAAAAGGCGGCGAATCTTTGGCTGTCGCATATCAACCTGACCTTTGAATTTGTTTCAGGGGAAGAGGGAGATATACGCATCGCGCTGGACTATGGGGAGACTCAATCAGGCAGCTCTGCACTTGGAACCGACGCGCAAAAAGTGCCCCTCTACCTACCGACCATGGTGTTGCCAAACCCTTACGACAACCCAAGATTCGAAGCCATTGCAGCCCATGAGTTCGGGCATGCCCTAGGGTTGCATCACGAACATAAACACCCCAATAGAACGATTGATTTTAATACGCCAACCATCTACAGACACTTTAAAGGCCATGGATCGAATGAAGCCATCCATAAAGACATTCTCCAGCGCCTCACTGGAAAAAACGTCGCTGCCTCCAAATACGATAGAAACTCAATCATGCATTACGGCTTCACCAGAGACGAACTATGGAAGCAGCCGGCAATCCCTTGGCCCACCCGATTGACAGAACTGGATAAGTCTTTCATAGCCGAGCAGTACCCCAAACCTTAAGGCACCGCGGTGTGGACAACTACTTCATCACACCCAGATTCGCCTCACTCATATCCAGATCCGCCAAGACCTCGCGCAACACGTCATCACCAATCTGGTGATGACGGCTCAGGCTGTACAACTCCAAGCGCTGCGCGCGCAGGGCCTTGAGGCGCAATTTGCGTTCAAGCAGGTCCATCTGATGCGCCAGTGCCTGGGCTTCGGCTGAATCGTTGAATACTTCCAACTGATGACGGTATTCCGACATCAGCCGCGCCTTTAGCTCGGTCGCGAGTGCTGCCTGGGCGGCGTCTGGGGTTTCGGTTTCGGCAGGCTCGTCCGCTTCCAGCGCGTGGATGGCGGCTACGGCGGTTTTTTTCCACGCCTCACGCACTTCGTTATGGCGCTTTTCATCGGGGCTCTGCTCGATGCCACGCAATAGCAGCGGCAACGCAATGCAGGCGGCCACCAGCGACAGCAGGATCACGCCGGCGGCGATAAAGATCAGCAGGTCGCGCTCGGGAAAATCCTGGCCAGGCGCCAGCAATAAAGGCACCGACATCACACCCGCCAAAGTGACCGCACCGCGCACGCCACCCACGGTCAATAGCCAGCAGGACCGGGCCGTAGGCACGAGTGTCAGCTCGCTTTTCCCACGCAGCCGCCGTAACAGGCCCGACAAACGCCAGATGCTTTGCACCCAGATAAAGCGCAGCACCACCAGCACCAGGAAGATCGCAACCACATCCAGGCAGCGATACAACAGCGTTGGCCACAGTGTCGGTTCGTGACTGACCACGGCCTTGATGATGTCCGGCAGTTGCAGGCCCAGTAGCAGGAAGATCAGGCCATTAAACGCAAACTCCAGCAGCGACCACACACTGCGGTTGAGCAAGCGCGTGCTGGTCTGGCGTGGCAGCAAGTCGAGCCAGCTTTGCATCATGCCCGCCGCCACCGCCGACAGGATGCCGGATGCACCCAGGCGCTCGGCCAGCACGTAGGCTGCGAACGGCAGCAGCAACATAAACACCACGTGGGTGGCCGGGTCGTCCCAGCCACGGGCAATCATCCAGGCGCGTAAACGGCCGACCAACCAGCTCAGCGCCACGCCTACCGCAAGGCCGCCCACCGCTACCAGCACAAAAGTCAGGCTGGCATCGGCCAGGGAAAACACGCCGGTCAACGCCGCCGCCAGGGCGAACTTGAAGGTCACCAGGCCCGAGGCATCATTCATCAATGCCTCGCCTTGAAGCATATGCATCAAAGGTTTTGGCAGGCGATTTTGGGAAATGGCCGACACCGCCACGGCGTCAGTCGGGGACAATACGGCCGCCAAGGCGAAGGCCACCGGCAACGGGATCGTGGGCAATATCCAATGGATGAAGTAACCGGCGCCCACCACGGTAAATAGCACCAGCCCCACCGCCAGCGTAAGGATCGGGCCTCTGAGCCGCCACAATTCGCGCTTGGGCATGCGCCAGCCATCGGAGAACAGCAACGGCGGCAGGAACAAAAACAGGAACAGCTCCGGGTCCAGCGCCACGTGCAACCCCAGCGTAGGCCAGGCCAGCAAGGCGCCGGCGGCGATCTGCACCAAGGGCAACGGCAGGGGAACAATGCGCCCGACAAGGCGCGAAACGCTGACCAGCATCAGCAGGATAAGAACGGTATAGGCGGTTTGCATAACGCGGGTTTCCCGGACAATCGACTTGCTATGACACCGATCTGGCAACAACTGGCCGTTGAAGTGCCATATTAACCGGCTATGTTACCCGCTTGGCTGCGCAACGGCTTTTGCACATAAGTCGCACTGAATCATCGGCAAGTATGACGAGCGGCACCCAAACCCGCTGGTCGTGGCATAATCCGTGACCTTTAACTTTCATACGTCCAAAGGGGGGCAATTCCTTGACCGCTTCAAGCACAACCTTGCACCTTTTCGGCATCAAAGCCTGCGACACCATGAAAAAGGCGCGCACCTGGCTCGATGAGCACGCTGTGAGCTATGAGTTCCACGACTACAAAACAGCCGGTATCGACCGCGAACACTTGACCCAATGGTGCAACGAGCACGGTTGGCAGGTGGTTTTGAACCGTGCGGGCACCACCTTTCGCAAACTCGAAGACGAACGCAAAGCCGATCTCGATCAGTCGAAAGCCATTGAATTGATGCTCGCACAACCCTCGATGATCAAGCGCCCGGTGCTCGATCTCGGTGACAGAACCCTGATTGGCTTCAAGCCAGATAGTTATTCGGCGGCCCTCAAGTAGGCCAGCCTTCCATTTTTGTAGAGGTAACAGCATGTCCAATTCCCTGTTCAGCCTGGGCTTCGGCGTCGGCACTCAGAACCGCCAAGGTGCTTGGCTGGAAGTGTTTTACGCACAACCGCTGCTCAACCCGTCGGCCGAGATCGTTGCCGCCATCGCGCCGATCCTCGGTTATACCGAAGGCAACCAGGCCATTACTTTCACCGTGAGCCAGGCGCTGCAACTGGCTGACGCGCTCAAAGGTGTCGACACGGCCCAGGCCGCGCTGCTCAGCCGCCTGGCTGAAAGCCACACCCCGTTGGTCGCCACCCTGTTGGCCGAAGACGCCGCACTGACCTCCACGCCTGAGGCCTACCTCAAGCTGCACCTGCTGTCCCACCGCCTGGTCAAGCCCCACGGCCTGAGCCTGGCCGGTGTGTTCCCGCAGTTGCCGAACGTGGCGTGGACCAGCCAGGGCGCAATCGACATCAACGAGCTGGCCGAGCGCCAACTGGAAGCACGCCTGCGTGGCGAGCTGCTGGAAGTGTTCTCGGTGGACAAGTTCCCGAAAATGACTGACTACGTAGTGCCGGCTGGCGTGCGTATCGCTGATGCCGCGCGCATCCGCCTGGGCGCCTACGTGGGCGAAGGCACCACCGTGATGCACGAAGGTTTCGTCAACTTCAACGGTGGCACCGAAGGCCCGGGCATGATCGAAGGCCGTGTATCGGCAGGTGTATTCGTCGGCAAGGGTTCGGACCTGGGCGGCGGTTGCTCCACCATGGGCACCCTGTCGGGCGGCGGCAACATCGTGATCAAGGTGGGCGAAGGCTGCCTGATCGGCGCCAACGCCGGTATCGGTATCCCGTTGGGCGACCGCAATACCGTGGAGTCGGGCCTGTACGTGACTGCCGGTACCAAGGTTGCTCTGCTAGACGAGCACAACCAACTGGTCAAAGTGGTCAAGGCGCGCGAACTGGCCGGCCAGCCGGACCTGCTGTTCCGCCGCAATTCCCAGACCGGTGCCGTGGAGTGCAAAACCCACAAATCGGCGATCGAACTGAACGAAGCGCTGCACGCTCACAACTAAGCAGCCACTCGATGCCACTAGCGGGCCCCACACCTGGGGCTCGCTTATACGAGTCTTAAGACCATGCTTGTGCCCTCCCCCTGGCGCGCCGATTTTCCGGCCATCGCCACCCTGCAACGGCAAGACCAGACCTACCTGGACAACGCCGCCACCACGCAAAAACCCCAAGCCCTGTTGGATGCCATCAGCCATTACTACGCCAATGGCGCAGCCAATGTGCACCGTGCCCAGCATTTGCCGGGTGCCCACGCGACCCAAGCGTTTGAAGACAGTCGCAGCAAGGTCGCGCAGTGGTTGAATGCAGGTGACAGCGGGCAGATCGTGTTTACCCACGGCGCGACGTCTGCGCTGAACCTCCTGGCCTATGGCCTTGAGCACTTATTCAATGCGGGTGATGAAATTGTCATCAGCGCCCTGGAACACCACGCCAACCTGCTGCCCTGGCAGCAACTGGCCAAACGTCGCGCGCTGACGCTGGTGGTCTTGCCCCTTGGCGATGATGGCGTGATTGACCTGCAAGCCGCCGCCGAATTGATCAGCCCGCGCACGCGCTTGCTGGCAGTGAGCCAGCTGTCCAACGTACTCGGCGCCTGGCAACCTTTGGAGGTCTTGCTGCCAATGGCCAAGGCCCACGGTGCCTTGACCGTGGTCGATGGCGCCCAAGGCATTGTCCATGGTCGCCACGACGTACAGGCGCTGGGTTGCGACTTCTACGTGTTTTCCAGTCATAAGCTCTACGGCCCGGACGGCGTCGGCGTGCTGTATGGCCGCAACGAAGCGCTGCATCACCTGCGCCACTGGCAGTTTGGCGGCGAGATGGTGCAGCAGGCCGAGTATCAAAGTGCGAGCTTTCGCCCTGCCCCGCTGGGTTTCGAAGCGGGCACGCCGCCGATTGCAAGTGTGATCGGCCTGGGTGCCACGCTGGACTACCTGAACTCTCTGGACCAGCCGGCCGTGGTCGCCCATGAAGCAGCCCTGCATGACTACCTGCTGCGCGGCCTGAAAGCACGCAATGGCGTGCGCGTACTGGGCTCGCCCCAGGTGGCACTCGCCAGTTTCGTGGTGGAGGGCGTGCATAACGCCGACCTGGCTCATCTGTTGACCGAACAAGGCATTGCCGTGCGAGCTGGCCATCATTGCGCCATGCCATTGCTCAAGGCCATGCACTTGTCCGGAGCGATCCGTGTGTCCCTGGCGCTGTATAACGACTCCGATGACCTGGAGCGCTTCTTTGAAGCGCTGGATCAGGCGCTGGATATGTTGCGATGAGCTTGCCTGCGGATGCCATCAGCGCGCTTGAGTCGTTTCAGGCAGTAGGCAGTTGGGAACAACGCGCCCGCATGCTGATGCAGTGGGGCGAGCGGCTGCCGGCGTTGACGGCTGACGAAAAGGTTGAGGCCAACCTCGTGCAGGGCTGTGAAAGCCTGGTGTGGTTGGTCGGCCGTTTACAGGACGGCCATTGGCAGTTTGCCGCGAGCAGCGATGCGCGAATGATCCGGGGGTTGGTGGCGTTGCTGCTGGCACGGGTCAATGGGTTGTCGGCAAGTGAGTTGCAGGCGGTTGACTTGCCGGACTGGTTTACACAGTTGGGCCTGTCGCGCCAGCTGTCGCCGTCGCGCAGCAATGGGCTTAATGCTGTACTGCAGCGCATGCAAGAGCTGACCTGTACGCAAAACTAATGTGGGAGCTGGCTTGTGTGGGAGCTGGCTTGCCTGCGATGCAGGCACCTCGGTCTATCAGTCAAAGCCAGCTCCCACATTTTGTTTTGTGCAGGACAGCTAGATCTGGGTAGGTTTAACCCGCTCCGACGGCCTGCGCACCCCGGCCACAATCTTGTCCACCGCCTTGGTCGCCGCCACCATGCCAAACGTGGCCGTGACCATCATCACCGCGCCAAACCCGCCCGCACAGTCCAGCTTCACGCCGTCACCGACAAAACTTTTCTGCAAACAAATGCTGCCGTCCGGCTTGGGATAGCGCAGCTGCTCGGTAGAGAACACACACGGCACGCTGTAATGGCGGGTCACGGTGCGCGAAAAGCCGTAGTCGCGGCGTAGCGTGGAGCGCACTTTCGAGGCCAGCGGGTCGTTGAAGGTGCGGTTCAAGTCGCAGACCTGGATCAGCGTCGGGTCGATTTGCCCGCCGGCGCCGCCGGTGGTGATGATCTGGATCTTGCGGCGCTTGCACCAGGCGATCAGCGCGGCCTTGGCGTTCACGGCGTCGATGCAGTCGATCACGCAATCGATATTCGGCGTGATGTACTCAGCCATGGTGTCACGGGTCACGAAGTCCGCCACCGCGTGCACCGTGCAATCCGGGTTGATGCCGCGCAGGCGTTCGGCCATTACCTCGACCTTGGGCTTGCCCACGGTGCTGTCCAGGGCGTGCAACTGGCGGTTGCTGTTGCTGACGCAGACATCGTCCAGGTCAAACAGCGAAATCTCGCCCACGCCGCAACGGGCCATGGCTTCCGCCGCCCAAGAGCCCACGCCGCCGACGCCGACGATCGCCACATGGGCCGCTTTCAAGCGTTCCAGGCCTTCAATGCCATACAAGCGGGCGACGCCTGCAAACCGCGGATCTTCTGTGCTCATGACCATTACCCCAAAAACCGGCGCGCATTATGGACTACACAGCGACAAGTTCGAAGCTTCCAGCTACAAGTAAAGAACTTAGAGGGTCTTTCGCTGACTAACGTCCGGCTTTTCTCTGTCTGCTGTACGCTCAGTTAAAGGCCGGTGTAGGATGCGCGCCGTTCGGCGTAGGCCGACACCTCTTTTCGTTCCACACCCTTTGGAACCCGAAATAGCCATGTCATCGCGTAAATTTGGACTCAACCTGGTGGTAGTGCTGGCAATTGCCGCGCTGTTTACCGGCTTCTGGGCGCTGATAAACCGCCCGGTCACCACCCCTAACTGGCCTGAACAGATCTCCGGGTTCTCCTACTCGCCGTTCCAACAAGGCCAGTTCCCGCAGAAAGACCAGTACCCCACCGACGACCAGATGCGCCAGGACCTGGCGATCATGAGCAAGCTGACGGACAACATCCGTACTTACTCAGTCGACGGCACCTTGGGCGATATCCCCAAACTGGCCGAAGAGTTCGGCCTGCGCGTGACCCTGGGGATCTGGATCAGCCCGGACCTGGAACGCAACGAGCGTGAAATCCAGCGCGCCATCGAGATCGCCAACAACTCCCGCAGTGTCGTGCGCGTGGTCGTCGGTAACGAGGCGCTATTTCGCGAAGAAATCACCCCAGAGGCGCTGATCGTGCTGCTGGACCGGGTGCGCGCCGCCGTGAAAGTGCCGGTGACCACCTCCGAGCAATGGCACATCTGGGAAAAGAACCCGCAACTGGCCAAGCACGTCGACCTGATCGCCGCGCACATCCTGCCGTTCTGGGAGTTCATCCCGATGGACAAGGCCGGCCAGTACGTACTGGACCGTGCACGGGATCTGAAAAAGCTGTTCCCGAAAAAACCGCTGCTGCTCTCGGAAGTGGGCTGGCCGAGCAACGGCCGTATGCGCGGTGGCAATGAAAGCTCGCCGGCAGACCAGGCGATTTACCTGCGTACGCTGGTGAACAAACTGAACCGCCAGGGTTACAACTACTTCGTGATCGAGGCCTTCGACCAGCCGTGGAAAGTCAGCGACGAAGGCTCGGCGGGCGCTTATTGGGGCGTGTACAACGCCGCACGCCAGCAGAAATTCAACTTTGAAGGCCCGGTCGTCGCGATCCCGCAATGGCGCGTGCTGGCCATCGGCTCGGTGGTGCTGGCGCTGCTGTCGCTGACCCTGCTGATGATCGACGGCTCGGCCCTGCGCCAGCGTGGCCGCACCTTCCTGACCTTTATCGCGTTCCTCTGTGGTTCGGTATTGGTCTGGATCGGTTACGACTACAGCCAGCAATACAGCACCTGGTTCAGCGTCACCGTCGGCATTTTGCTGGCCCTCGGCGCGTTGGGCGTGTTTATCGTGTTGCTCACCGAAGCCCACGAACTGGCTGAAGCGGTGTGGACCCACAAGCGCCGGCGTGAATTCCTGCCGGTGGAAGGCGATTCGGACTACCGCCCGAAAGTCTCGATCCATGTGCCGTGCTACAACGAGCCGCCAGAGATGGTCAAACAGACCCTCGACGCCCTGGCCGCCCTCGATTACCCGGACTTCGAAGTCCTGATCATCGACAACAACACCAAGGACCCAGCCGTCTGGGAGCCCGTACGTGACTACTGCGAAACCCTCGGCCCGCGCTTCAAGTTCTTCCACGTCTCGCCCCTGGCCGGTTTCAAGGGCGGCGCGCTGAACTACCTGATCCCGCATACCGCCAAGGATGCCGAAGTGATCGCAGTGATCGACTCGGACTACTGCGTGTCGCCCAACTGGCTCAAGCACATGGTGCCGCACTTCGCCGACCCGAAAATCGCCGTGGTGCAGTCGCCGCAGGACTACCGCGACCAGAACGAGAGCACTTTCAAGAAGCTCTGCTACGCCGAATACAAAGGCTTCTTCCATATCGGCATGGTCACCCGCAACGACCGTGACGCGATCATCCAGCACGGCACCATGACCATGACCCGTCGCTCGGTGCTCGAGGAACTGGGCTGGGCCGACTGGTGCATCTGTGAAGACGCCGAACTCGGCCTGCGCGTGTTCGAGAAAGGCCTGTCGGCCGCGTATTACCACGACAGCTACGGCAAGGGCTTGATGCCGGATACCTTTATCGACTTCAAGAAGCAGCGTTTCCGCTGGGCCTACGGCGCGATCCAGATCATCAAGCGCCACACCGCCAGCCTGTTGCGCGGCAAGGGCACCGAGCTGACCCGTGGCCAGCGCTACCACTTCCTCGCGGGCTGGTTGCCGTGGGTGGCGGATGGCATGAACATCTTCTTCACCGTCGGCGCCCTGTTGTGGTCGGCGGCGATGATCATCGTGCCGACCCGTGTTGACCCGCCGCTGCTGATTTTCGCGATCCCGCCGTTGGCGTTGTTTGTGTTCAAGGTCGGCAAGATCATCTTCCTCTACCGCCGTGCGGTGGGTGTGAACTTGAAGGACGCATTCTGCGCGGCGCTGGCCGGGCTGGCGTTGTCACACACCATCGCCAAGGCGGTGCTGTATGGCTTCTTCACCACCAGTATTCCGTTCTTTCGCACACCGAAAAACGCCGATAACCACGGCTTCTGGGTAGCCATTTCCGAAGCCCGCGAAGAGATGTTCATCATGTTGCTGTTGTGGGGCGCCGCACTCGGGATTTACCTGGTGCAGGGCCTGCCGAGCAATGACATACGCTTCTGGGTGGTGATGCTGCTGGTGCAATCGCTGCCGTATGTGGCGGCGCTGATCATGGCGTTCCTGTCGTCGCTGCCAAAACCTGCACCTAAGGTTGAGCCGGCAACCGCTGAGTAAAAACTTGCGCAATGCACTAAACGGCGGCCTCTGGCCGCCGTTTTGCTATAAGATAACGGCCGTTTTACGAGACTTGGCCAGGCCCTGCTTTCTGTGGGAGCTGGCTTGCCTGCTCCCACATCGAACCCTGTTTTATCCACATTCGTCCTGCGCGCCCATTACACGCTTCCCGGAGTTTTCCCATGACGGCCCATGCCGACCTTTCGCCGACCCTTCAACTTGCCATCGACTTGATCCGTCGCCCCTCAGTGACGCCGATTGATGCCGACTGCCAGAAGCTGATGATGCAGCGCCTGGGCGACGCAGGTTTTGCACTTGAGCCGATGCGTATCGAAGATGTGGACAACTTCTGGGCCACCCATGGCAAGCACGAAGGCCCGGTGCTGTGCTTTGCCGGCCACACCGACG
This sequence comes from Pseudomonas sp. WS 5532, assembly GCF_012985445.1. NCBI lineage: Bacteria > Pseudomonadati > Pseudomonadota > Gammaproteobacteria > Pseudomonadales > Pseudomonadaceae > Pseudomonas > Pseudomonas sp. WS 5532. The sequence continues at coordinate 625,799 of NZ_JAAQWK010000001.1, read as the reverse complement.
TGGTGCCAACCGGCCCGGTGCAGGCCTGGCAGAACGACCCGTTCGATGCGTTGATCGACGAGCACGGCATGCTCTGCGGGCGTGGCGCAGCGGACATGAAAGGCAGCCTGGCGGCAATGCTGGTGGCTTCGGAGCGTTTTGTCACCGACTACCCGGACCACAAGGGCTCGGTGGCTTTTCTGATCACCAGTGATGAAGAAGGCCCGGCGCACCACGGCACCAAAGCGGTGATTGAGCGTCTGGCGGCACGCAAGGAGCGTCTGGACTGGTGCATCGTCGGCGAACCGTCGAGCACCACGCTGGTGGGCGATGTGGTGAAGAACGGCCGTCGCGGCTCCCTCGGCGCCACCTTGACCGTGCGCGGCGTGCAGGGCCACGTGGCATACCCGCACCTGGCGAAAAACCCGATCCACCTGGCGGCACCGGCGCTGGCGGAACTGGCTGCCGAGCATTGGGACGATGGCAACACCTTCTTCCCACCGACCAGCTTTCAAATCTCCAACCTCAATTCCGGCACCGGCGCCACCAACGTGATTCCGGGTGACCTGACAGCAGTGTTCAACTTCCGTTTCTCCACCGAATCCACCGTCGAAGGCCTGCAACAGCGGGTTGCGGCGATTCTGGATAAACACGGCCTGGACTGGCACGTTGATTGGGCCTTGTCTGGCCTGCCATTCCTCACCGAGCCGGGCGCGTTGCTGGATGCTGTCTCGGCCAGCATCAAGGCGATTACCGGCCGCGAGACCAAAGCGTCCACCAGCGGCGGCACGTCCGACGGGCGCTTCATTGCCACCCTCGGCACTCAAGTGGTGGAGCTGGGCCCGGTCAACGCGACGATTCATCAGGTCAACGAACGCATTCTGGCCAGCGACCTCGATGTGCTGACCGAAATCTACTACCAAACCCTGATCAAGTTGCTCGCCTGATGCTCGCGTGCCCCCTTTGCAGCGCACCGCTCAACGCGGTGGATAATGGCGTGGCGTGCCCCGCTGGGCACCGTTTCGACCGTGCGCGCCAGGGTTACCTGAACCTGTTGCCGGTGCAGCACAAGAACAGCCGCGACCCAGGCGACAACCTCGCCATGGTCGAGGCACGCCGCGACTTTCTCAATGCCGGGCACTATGCGCCAGTGGCCAGGCGCCTGGCCGAACTGGCCGCCGAGCGCGCGCCGCAGCGCTGGGTGGACATCGGGTGTGGCGAGGGTTACTACACCGCGCAAATCGCCGACGCCCTGCCCCACGCTGACGGTTATGCGCTGGATATCTCCAAGGAAGCGGTGAAACGCGCATGCAAACGCAACCCGGCGCTGACCTGGTTGATCGCCAGCATGGCCCGCGTGCCGTTGGCGTCGGGCAGTTGCCAGTTTCTCGCCAGCGTGTTCAGCCCTTTGGACTGGGAAGAGGCCAAGCGCCTGCTCAGCCCCGGCGGCGGTTTGATGAAGGTTGGCCCGACTGCCGGCCACCTGATGGAATTGCGCGAACGCCTGTACGACGAAGTGCGTGAATACACCGACGACAAGCATTTGGCTTTGGTGCCACAAGGCATGCGCCTGGCGCACAGTGAAACGCTGGAATTCACCCTGAGCCTGATCGAACCCCAGGACCGCGCCAACCTGCTGGCGATGACGCCCCATGGCTGGCGCGCGAGTGCCGAGCGCCGTGCTGAAGTGATCGAGGCCGCCGAGCCGCTGCTGGTCACCGTATCGATGCGCTACGATTATTTCGTGCTTCAATAACCGACTTTTAAGTATCCGCGAATGGATTTTCGAATCCCGCAACGAGGAACATCCATGCGCCAACCTGATATCGAGATTTACCTGAAAGACGCCGAGGTCGACTACAAGGCCATCGCCGCCTGGCTGGGTGCCGCCCTGGGCCCGTGCACCGACTGGGTCCAGAAAGGCCAGACCTACAAGTGCAAGGCCGGCAATGTGCCGGTTACCTGGCTGCCAAAAGCCGTGGGCAAGTGGAACAGCCTGTACCTGGAAAGCGACCAGACGCCGTGGGATGACGACATCGCCTGCGCCCGCGCCGCCTTTGCCGCGCTGAACGTCGAAGTGCGCTGCGCGCCGGGTACCTGGGTTGAGGAGGAAGGTGAGGAAAGCGCTGATACCTGGATTCGCATCAGTGCCGACGGTGAAGAGCAGATCACCTGGAAAACTGCCTGATCCAAACCGGAAAACCCAATCAATGTGGGAGCTGGCTTGCCTGCGATAGCATCACCGCGGTCCGACTGATAGACCGAGGTGTCTGCATCGCAGGCAAGCCAGCTCCCACAGTTGATTGGGTTGGCGGGACAAGGGTGTTACAGACCCACCACATCCTCAGCCTGCAAGCCCTTCTCGCCGGTCACCACGGCGTATTCCACCTGCTGGCCCTCGGCCAATGAGCGGTGGCCCTCACCGCGAATGGCGCGGTAGTGCACAAACACATCCTTGCCGTCTTCACGCTGGATAAAGCCATAGCCCTTTGCATCGTTGAACCACTTCACATTGCCGGTTTCACGCGTTGCCATCTGTCTTACTCCCACATGCATTTTTATTGTTGAGTCGCTCGCATTGAACTGCCGAGTATAAGACAGGCTCAAAAACGATCAACTCAAGTTTACATCGCTGCTTTTTTGCCGATTTTCGGCGAATACGGCACACTACCCGCCCGAGCACCTGCTCGGTTTTTTCCACTTGAAGCAGCACGCCTATGACCCGCTCCCCGTTCCGCCGTCTGGTGTTTGGCACCTTGCGCCGACTGTTGTACCTCTGGGTTCGCTCGGAGACGATCAATCAGTCGTCCCTAACCCTTAACCTGGACCGCAGCCGGCCGGTGTTTTACGTCCTGCAATCGCCCTCTCTCACCGAATTGGCGGTGGTCGACAAGGAATGCACCAAGGCCGGCCTGCCGCGCCCGGTGCTGCCGGTGTCGGTGGGTTCGTTGATCGAACCCGCCGCGTTCTTCTACCTCACGCCCGAACCCGACTGGCTCGGCCGCCAGGACAAGCGCGGCGCGCCGCCAACCCTGACCCGCCTGGTCAACACCCTGACCGAGCACGCCGAAGAGAATGCACAAATCATTCCGGTCAGCGTGTTCTGGGGGCAGTCGCCCGAAAGCGAGTCCAGCCCGTGGAAACTGCTGTTCGCCGACAGCTGGGCCGTCACCGGCCGCCTGCGCCGCTTGTTGAGCATCCTGATCCTGGGCCGCAAGACCCGTGTGCAATTCTCCGCGCCTATCAACCTGCGTGAATTGATCGAGCACAATAAAGGCCACGAACGTACCGTGCGCATGGCCCAGCGCATCCTGCGTGTGCACTTTCGTAACCTGAAGACTGCGGTCATCGGCCCCGACCTGTCTCACCGCCGTAACCTGGTCAAAGGCCTGGTCAACATGCCGCTGGTGCGCCAGGCCATCGCCGATGAAGCCGAGCGCGAGAAAATCACCCCGGAAAAAGCCAAGGCCCAGGCCCTGCGCTACGGCAACGAGATCGCTTCGGACTACACCTACACCGCGATTCGCTTTCTGGAAGTGGTATTGAGCTGGTTCTGGAACAAGATCTACGACGGCATCAAGGTCAACAATATCGAAGGTGTGCAAAAGGTTGCCCAGGGTTACGAGGTGATCTACGTGCCTTGCCACCGCAGCCACATCGACTACCTGCTGCTTTCGTACCTGCTGTTCAAAAACGGCCTGACCCCGCCGCACATTGCCGCCGGCATCAACCTGAACATGCCGGTGATCGGCAGCCTGTTGCGCCGTGGCGGTGCATTTTTCATGCGCCGCACCTTCAAGGGCAACCCGCTGTACACCTCGGTGTTCAACGAGTACCTGCACACCCTGTTCACCAAGGGCTTCCCGGTGGAGTACTTCGTCGAAGGCGGACGCTCGCGCACCGGGCGCATGCTGCAACCGAAAACCGGCATGCTGGCGATCACCCTGCGCAGCTTTTTGCGTTCCTCACGCATGCCGATCGTGTTCGTGCCGGTGTATATCGGCTATGAACGCGTACTCGAAGGCCGTACCTACCTGGGCGAGTTGCGCGGTGCGAGCAAGAAGAAAGAATCGATCTTCGATATTTTCAAAGTGGTCGGCGCGCTCAAGCAGCGCTTTGGTCAGGTCGCGGTCAACTTCGGCGAGCCGATCAAGCTGGCCGAGTTCCTCGACGCCGAGCAGCCGGACTGGCGTGCCCAAGAGCTGGGCCCGAACTACAAACCGGCGTGGCTCAACGAAACCACCAACCGCCTCGGCGAACAGGTGGCACGCCACCTCAACGAAGCCGCAGCGGTCAACCCGGTAAACCTGGTGGCCCTGGCGCTGCTTTCGACCACACGCCTGGCCCTGGATGAACAGGCCATGGCCCGCCAGTTGGACCTGTACCTGGCACTGCTACGCCGTGTGCCCTACTCGCCGCACACCACCTTGCCGGAAGGCGATGGGCTGGCGCTGATCAAGCACGTCAAGGACATGAACCTGCTCTCGGAGCAGAGTGACGCCCTGGGCAAAATTGTGTATCTGGATGAGCAGAACGCCGTCCTGATGACCTATTACCGCAACAACGTGCTGCATATTTTTGCCCTGCCGGCGCTGCTGGCGAGCTTCTTCCAGAGCAGCTCGCGCATGAGCCGCGAGCAGATCCTGCGCTTCACTCGCGCGCTCTACCCTTACCTGCAATCGGAGTTGTTTATCCGCTGGTCGCTGGAAGAGTTGGACGCCGTCGTCGACCAATGGCTGGAAGCCTTTGTCGAGCAAGGCCTGCTGCGGTTTGAAAACAACGTGTACCTGCGCCCGGCCCCGAGTTCGCGGCACTTTGTGCTGCTGACGCTGTTGTCCAAGAGCATCGCCCAGACCCTGCAACGCTTCTACATGGCGATCTCGCTGCTGCTTAACAGCGGCCAGAACAGCATCAGCGCCGAAGAGCTGGAAGACCTGTGCACGATCATGGCCCAGCGCCTGTCGATCCTGCATGGCCTGAACGCGCCGGAGTTCTTCGACAAGAGTCTTTTCCGACATTTTATCCAGACATTGCTGGAGCAAGATGTGCTGCGCCGCGACGAGGCCGGGAAATTGAGTTACCACGACCTGCTGGGTGAACTGGCGGAAGGCGCGGCCAAACGCGTGCTGCCTGCCGAGATTCGTCTGTCGATTCGCCAGGTGGCCTTGCATCGCGTCGACGGCGCAGCTGAAGCGCCTGTGGAACCGGCAGAAAGCCGCTAGATTGACTGAGGCGCCGGGCTGTTTCCGGCGCCGTTGAAAAGGAGCTGTACCATGAAAAAGATCATCCTCCTGGGCCTTACCGCCCTGCTCGGAGCCTGCCAATCCATGACCCCAGCCCCCAAGGCCAGCCTCGACGGCGAAGTGTTCTACCTGCAACGCATCGCCTTGCCGCCCGCGGCCACCCTGAGCGTCAGTCTGCAGGACGTGTCGCTGATGGACGCGCCGGCGGTGACCCTCGCCGAACAGAAAGGCCCGGTCAAAGGCCAGGTGCCGCTGCCGTTTCACCTGAGCTACGACCCGGCCCAAATCAAGCCAGGCCACACTTATTCGGTGAGTGCTCGCATCGAGCTGGACGGCAAGCTACTGTTTATTACCACCGAACGCCACGCGGTGCAGCTCGACGGCAAGGACGAACAGCCACTGCGTCTGCGCGTTGATGCTGTCGCACACTGACCTTTCCAGACCATAAGCCCGAACATAAGGAAGCGCTCATGCTCCGTCACTCTCTTCGCCTCACTGCCCTGTGTGCCGGCTTGCTGCTCGGTGCCAACGCCATGGCCCTGGACCTTGGCAGCCTGTCCCAGGGCGACGCCAGCGGCGGTCTCAAAGACGCCCTGACCCAAGGCGCCCAGATCGCCGTGAAACAACTGGGCGTGCCCGGTGGCTTCAGCAACAACCCCGAAGTGAAGATCGGCTTGCCAGGCAAACTCGGCAAAGTCGCCGACAAGCTGAAGATGTTCGGCATGGGTGACCAGGTCACGCAGCTGGAAACCAGCATGAACAAGGCCGCCGAAACGGCCGTGACCCAGGCGCAACCGATTCTGGTCAATGCCGTCAAAAACATGAGCGTGACTGACGCCAAGGGCATTCTCAGCGGCGGCCAGGACTCGGCGACGCAGTACTTGAACAAAAGCAGCCGTGAGCAGATTCGCGCCAAGTTCCTGCCGATCGTCAAGGCCGCTACCGACAAGGTTGGGGTTGCGCAACAGTACAACGCCCTGGCTGGCAAGGCGGCAGCATTTGGCGCAGTGGATGCCAAAAGTGCCAACGTTGAAAACTACGTGACCGAACAGGCGCTGGACGGCTTGTTCAAGATGATCGCGCAGCAGGAAGAAACCATTCGCAAAAACCCGGCGGCCGCGGCCACCAGTCTGGCCAAGAAGGTGTTTGGGGCACTATAAGCTTCTCAAACACACTGGTCCCACTGCGCCAAGGCCGCTTACCACGGGCCTTGGCGCAGTTGTTTCAGGCCAAGCCCCTTAACGATTCAGCGTAAAAAGCGGATAGCTAGGCCTGTAGGGTGAAGGTTGCTCGTAGACCGTGTGCTGCTGTGGATACGGCCTGCCATGGTTGGTCTGGGTTGGATAGGTGTGGCCCACGTTCGGCCGGACTGTATGAGGACGATGTTGGGGATAGTGGTGATTGTTTGTTGCGTGCCCCGACCTATACCCATTTCCAAAATTGTTGCGCGGTGCATTATTGCCCAACAGGGCTCCGAGCAGCGCACTTTTGAAAGCAATTACAGCATCAAAAAAAGCCATGTAACTCTCCATAAACTCATTGAATAGGTCGGACTGCCAACTCAGGGAAGTCCAAACCTGCGCCTGTCCATCAGGCAATTCTGAGTGGAGTAAAAAAGGCAAACGTTCCAAAGGCGCAGACGCCTGTTTGCATCAGGATGTGAGTCAGTGCTACTACGTCAGCGTGAATGACCAGGCGACCGTCACTACCATCAAAATCGCGAAGCTTACGTTAAGTCGTCGACTCCAAACGGGGTGGATGAACAACTTGCGCATCCGGCTGCCTGCAAAAAGCCACAAAAAATCGAATACCACGCAAACCAATAAACAAATAAGCGCTTTTGTGCCCTGCTCCCAGCCCGGCGTCGTGCCCAAGGTGAAACTGCCCAGTAACGCTGCAAACGCGGCATACGCCTTGATATTTGCAACCCCCAGCACAAAACCGGCACCCCAGCCCGGCGTGACCACGGCTTGCTGATCCTGAATGGGCGGTGCCGTACCAATGCGGTAAGCCAACCAAAAAATATAAACAATGGAGATGATCGTCAGTGCCACCGCCAACCCGGGAAAGCTGTGCAAGACGACGTACAGACCCGAGGCAACCAACGCCATGGCAATCACTAAACCCAGGGTGATCCCGACAAAAAACTCAAACGAGCGTTGCATGCCATACGCCGCGCCGCTGGCAGCCAGCGCCAGAGTCGCGGGGCCGGGGCTGGCCAGTAAGGCGATAGCTGCGAGGGTAAAGGTGAATATCGCCTGGTAAACACTTAGCGTGACATCAAACATGTGAAGCGCCTCGGTAGCTTTATTCAAAACTTAATGAAACCGCACCGCCTTGTAGTTGTAACTCGACGTTAGCACCCCTCACAACCACCACGCACTGGACCGCTTTGCACTTTCATACACCCATTCAATAAAATTTATAGCAAGTTAAAAACACTCACTCAAACACAGCCGCATCGTTTAGCCGGCGGTAACTTTTGAACGCAGCTGTAATTCGCACATTCAAGAATAAAAAAATAGATGGAAAGCTTTTAAAAATCCATTCTTTTGTCAGGGATCTGTGGTATGTAAGATTTTCACGCTATTTCATCAATGTTCGTAAGGTCCATCTAATGAAAAGGCTTACAAAAAACGATCAGACACTCGATGCCATTGATCGCGCGCTGCTGGTCGCCCTGCATCAGAATGCCCGTGCCTCTATCCGCGCGCTCAGCCGGCAGGTGGGATTGTCCGCTCCTGGTTGCAGTGAGCGTCTCAAACGCCTGGAAGTGGCAGGGGTTATAAGTGGGTTCAGCGTAGCGTTGGACGCGCAGGCACTGGGGTTTGCGCTGCAGGCACTGGTGCGGGTAAAACCGCTGACGGGAAATTTTCAAACAGTGGAGCAGCTACTGTCAGACATGCCTGAATGTATTGTCTGTTACAAGATCACCGGGGAAGACAGTTTCGTCTGCCATCTGTACACACATTCCGTTAACCACCTTGATCAAACCTTGCAAAAAATAACGCCGTTGGCCGACACCAACACCTCTATTATAAAAACCGTCGAGAAGAAACTGCCCCTGTTCTAAATAAACAAGTGGGAGACATTCAGGCTTAAACAGCAGTTATCGAATTTCAGGCTTTTCCCACACCCGTCAATACTATCGATACGCCTTCACGCCTCCCGTTATGAACTAGTGCGCCTCCTTCTTAATGCGAAACCATGCCGCATACAGGGCTGGCAAGAACAATAACGTCAACGCGGTCGCCACAATCAACCCGCCCATGATTGCCACCGCCATCGGCCCGAAGAACACGCTGCGCGACAGCGGAATCATTGCCAATACCGCCGCAAGCGCCGTCAGCACAATCGGGCGAAAGCGTCGGACGGTGGCTTCGATGATCGCCTGCCAGGGCGCCAGTCCCGCCTTGATGTCTTGTTCAATCTGGTCCACCAGGATCACCGAGTTACGCATGATCATGCCCGACAGCGCGATGGTGCCGAGCATGGCGACAAAGCCGAAGGGCTGGCGGAACACCAGCAGGAACAAGGTCACGCCGATCAAGCCCAGCGGCGCCGTCAGAAACACCATTGCAGTGCGTGAGAAACTGCGCAGTTGCAGCATCAGCAAGGTCAGCACTACCACGATAAACAGCGGCACGCCGGCCTTGACCGAGTTCTGGCCACGGGCCGAATCCTCGACGGTGCCGCCCACTTCGAGCAGGTAGCCGTCCGGCAGTTCGGCACGCACGCCTTCCAGGGTCGGCAGGATCTGCTGGACCAAGGTTGCCGGTTGTTCCTTGCCGTAGATATCGGCACGCACGGTCACCGTCGGCAGGCGATTGCGGTGCCAGATGATGCCTTCTTCAAAGCCATATTCGAGGGTCGCAATCTGCGACAGCGCTACGCTTTTGCCGTTGTCGGTCGGCACCGCCAGGCTCGGCAGCAGCGACAACTCGGTACGTTCATGCACGGTGCCGCGTAGCAGGATCTCGATCAACTCGTTGTCCTCGCGGTACTGGCTGACGCTGGAGCCGGTCAAGGAACTTTGCAGGAACTTCGACAGGTTGGCAGTGCTGACGCCCAGCGCACGGGCACGGTCCTGGTCGATATTCAGGTAGACGATCTTGCTCGGTTCCTCCCAGTCCAGGTGCACGTTGACCACGTGGGTATTTTCGCGAACCTTGGCCGCGACCTTGCGCGCCAGGGCACGGACTTCTTCGATGTGCTCGCCGGTCACGCGAAACTGCACCGGGTAGCCCACGGGCGGGCCGTTTTCCAGGCGCGTGACGCGTGAACGCAGGTCGGGGAATTGTTCGTTAAGGGTCTCGATCAGCCAGGTGCGCAGGCTTTCGCGTTCCTCGATGGTTTTGGCCAGTACCACAAACTGCGCAAAGCTGGCGGCCGGCAGTTGTTGGTCCAGCGGCAGGTAGAAGCGCGGCGAACCGGTGCCCACATAGGCCACATAGTTGTCGATGCCAGCATGTTCCTTGAGCAAGGCTTCCAGGCGCTTGACCTGGTCGGCGGTGTTGCTCAGCGAGGCACCTTCAGCCAGTTTCAGGTCGACCATCAACTCCAGTCGGCCGGAGGCCGGGAAGAACTGCTGTGGCACAAAACGGAACAGCGCCACCGAGCCGATAAACAACAACAAGGTCAACACGATCACGGTTTTGCGCCGACGCACACACCATTCGACCAAGCGTCTTACACGTTGATAGAACGGCGTGCCGTAGGGATCAGGCCCATCGGTGCCGTGTTTGGCCGCATGAATCTTCGCCAGGTCCGGCAGGAGCTTTTCCCCCAGGTACGGCACAAACACCACCGCCGCAACCCACGAGGCCAGCAGGGCAATGGTCACCACTTGGAAAATCGAACGGGTGTATTCACCGGTACTCGATTGCGCGGTGGCAATCGGCAGGAAACCTGCGGCGGTGATCAATGTGCCGGTGAGCATCGGGAACGCGGTGCTGGTCCAGGCAAAACTCGCGGCCTTGAGCCGGTCGTAGCCCTGCTCCATTTTGATCGCCATCATTTCCACGGCGATGATCGCATCGTCCACCAACAAGCCCAGGGCCAACACCAAGGCACCGAGGGAGATTTTGTGCAGGCCGATGCCCAGGTAATACATGGTCGCAAAGGTCATCGCCAGTACTAGCGGAATCGCCAGGGCGACCACCATGCCGGTGCGTACACCAAGGGAGAAGAAGCTCACCAGCAGCACGATGGCCAAGGCTTCAGCGAGTACCTGGACGAATTCACCGACGCTGGTTTTCACCGCCGCCGGTTGGTCCGAGACCTTGCGCAGTTCCATGCCTGCCGGAAGGTTCTTCTGCAGGCGTGCGAATTCGCCTTCAAGGGCCTTGCCCAGTACCAGAATGTCGCCGCCGTCACGCATCGCCACGGCCAGGCCGATGGCGTCCGCGCCCATATAGCGCATGCGCGGCGCCGGTGGGTCGTTGAAGCCGCGATGGATTTGCGCCACATCACCGATGCGGAAGGTGCGGTCACCTACGCGAATCGGGAAGTTACGGATCTCATCGACCGTTTTGAAGTTACCCGAGACGCGCAGTTGCACGCGTTCCGTCGGGGTTTCAAAGAAACCGGCGGTGGAGACGGCGTTCTGCTCCTGCAGTGCCTGCTGCACTGCAGCCAATGGCAGGCCGAGGGTGGCGAGCTTGAGGTTGGACAGTTCGATCCAGATCTTCTCGTCCTGCAGGCCCAGTAACTCGACCTTGCCCACATCCGGCACGCGTTGCAGTTGAATCTGGATGCGGTCGGCGTAGTCCTTGAGCACCGCGTAGTCAAAACCGTCACCGGTCAGGGCGTAGATATTGCCGAAGGTGGTGCCGAATTCATCGTTGAAAAACGGCCCCTGGATATCCGGCGGCAAGGTCTGGCGAATATCGCTGATCTTCTTGCGCACCTGGTACCACAGCTCCGGGATTTGTGCCGAGTGCATCGAATCGCGGGCCATGAAGGTGACCTGGGACTCACCGGGCCGGGAGAACGAGACAATGCGCTCGTACTCGCCCGTCTCCATCAGCTTCTTCTCGATACGTTCGGTGACTTGGCGCGAAACTTCCTGGGCCGTGGCGCCCGGCCAGTTGGTCTTGATGACCATGGCCTTGAAGGTAAACGGCGGGTCTTCACTTTGCCCCAGCTTGGTGTAGGACAACGTGCCGACCACTGCCAGCAGGATCATCAGGAACAGTACGATCTGGCGATTACGCAACGCCCATTCGGAAAGATTGAAACCCATCGGGGACTACTCCTTGGCCGCCAGATTCACTACTCGGTTGGCGCGATCCACCGGGCGCACTTGCTGGCCCTCATGGAGCACATGCACACCCGCCGCGATCACCCAATCGGTGGGGGCCAAGCCTTCAAGCACCGGCACGGTTTTTTCACCGAAAGCACCGATGCGCACCGGCGTTCGTTTGAGCGTGTTGTCCGGCTGTACCCGCCAGACGTAGGACGCACCGTTCTCCGCGCTCAGGGCCGACAGCGGCACTGACAGTGGGACGATGCCATCAGCCTGGATGAAGACGCGGGCGCTCTGGCCCAACTCGGCGGGGACTTTGCCGCCGGTGAAGGCAACGCGCGCAGCGAAGGTGCGGGATTTTGGGTCGGCTGCCGGTGAGAGCTCACGAATGCGCCCGGCAAAACGTTGGTCGGGCTGGCTCCACAACTCCACCGATACCGGTTGGCCGATCTTGAAGCGGCCAAAGCCTTGCTCGGGCAGGCTGATCAACACTTCGCGCTCGCCATCGGTGGCCAGGGTAAACACCGTTTGGCCGGCGGACACCACTTGGCCGACTTCCACCGCACGCTTGGCCACTACACCGTCCTGGGGCGCACGCAGCACGGCATAGCCGGCCTGGTTGCTCGATACGTCGAACTCGGCCTTGATCTGCTTAAGGCGTGCAACACCTGCTCGGTAGAGGTTTTCGGAATTGTCGTACTGCGAGCGGCTGACCATCTGACGGTCCATCAGGGTCTTGTAGCGGTCGCGTTCGGCGCGCACCAGGCTCAGGTTGGCTTCGGCGGCGGCAACCTGAGCGCGGGTGGCTTCCAGTTGCAGGCGCACGTCCTGTGGGTCGAGCTCTGCCAATGGTTGGTTGGCCTTGACCCGCTCGCCCTCCTCCACCAAGCGCTTACTGACTTTGCCGCCGATGCGAAAGGCCAGGTCCGGCTCATAACGGGCGCGTACTTCCCCCGGAAAACTGTCCATCGCCAGCGCCGACGGCTGCGGTTGCACCACCATGGCCGGGCGGATGGTGGTTTGGGCCGCTTCTTCATGACCGCAGGCGGTCAACAGGAAGATCAGGCTGACAGGCAACGCAAGGGGCAGGAAAGTACTGCGCATGCTGAAGGACCTTTCGCAAATGGAGCTAGGAATAATTATACTGGCCGGTATGTTATTAATACCAAACTCACCAGTCCAGTATTAAAGGTGAAAATGTCCGACAATCCTGTAAACACCAATAGCCCCGGGCGTCCCAAGGACATGGCAAAACGCCAGGCAATCCTCGAAGCAGCCAAAATCCTGTTTTTGAGCAATGGCTACGCCAGCACCAGCATGGATGCCGTGGCCCTTGAGGCCGGCGTGTCAAAACTGACGGTCTACAGCCACTTCACGGATAAAGAGACCTTGTTCACCGCCGCCGTCGTGGCCAAGTGCGAGGAGCAGTTGCCGGTGATGTATTTCGAGTTGCCCGAGGGCATGCCGGTGCACACCGTACTGCTGAACATCGCGCGCGGCTTTCATCGGCTGATCAACAGCGAAGAATCGGTGAACCTGCACCGCCTGATGATGACCACCGGCAACCAGGACGTGAAACTCTCGCAGATCTTCTTTGAAGCCGGGCCTATGCGCATGCTGCAAGGCATGGAGCGCCTGCTCAGCCGCATTGACCAGAGCGGCGCCTTGAGCATCGACAAACCATTTACGGCGGCTGAGCACTTCTTTTGCCTGCTCAAGGGCACGGCAAATTTCTGCTTGTTGTATGGGTGTGGCGGGCAGTTGAGTGAAGAAGCTGCCGAAGCGCATGTGCAGGAGGTGGTGGGGTTGTTTATGCGGGCGTATCGGCCTTGAGGGTTTGAGCTGCCTGATCGGGCACTATCGCAGGCAAGCCAGCTCCCACCTTTGACTGTGTTTGCAAATCAAAAGGTGGGAGCTGGCTTGCCTGCGATGAGGCCCGATAGAACAACAATGATTCAGGACTTGAGCGCTTTCTTTGGATAGATGTCATACCGGCTGGACTTTCCATCCAACGCATGGCTCGGTTTGGGCCCGTCAATGCACGGCGCCTTGCGCGGGCGCTTGACCACCACGCGGTGGCTGGCCAACGCCAAGGCGGCAGCGAGTAAGGCCGGTGCGTCCGGATCATCACCCACTAATGGGCGAAACAGGCGCATTTCCTTCTTAACCAGCGCCGTTTTCTCACGGTGCGGGAACATCGGGTCCAGGTAGATCACCTGCGGCGGCTCGCCCTCCCAGTTGCGCATCACCTCGATCGAGTTGCCTTTGAGCAACTGCATGCGCGCCACAATCGGCGCCACTTCAAAGTCGTCCGCACCACGGGCCAGGCCGTCTTCGAGCAAGGCGCCGATCAACGGCTGACGCTCGATCAGGCTCATCTCGCAGCCCAGGCTGGCGAGTACGAACGCGTCCTTGCCCAAGCCCGCCGTAGCGTCCAGCACCCGTGGGCGCACCCCTTGGGCAACACCGACCGCCTTGGCGATCATCTGCCCGCTGCCACCGCCGTAGAGACGCCGATGCGCCGCGCCGCCTTCGACGAAGTCCACGCGCACCGGCCCCGGCGCGTCAGGCCCGAGCTGTTGCAGTTGCAGGCCGTGTTCCCCGACTTGCAGGGAAAAGTCCGCCTCCTCCAGCTGTAAAGGCAGGCCAAGCTGCGCGGCCCAGTGCTCGGCGCGGGCCTTGAAACCGTCGGCCAAAGCCTCGACCCGAATGCGGCTGGCCGCTGGTTGTTCGCTCATCAATCGCTACGCTCAAAAATATTAAGGATCGGCAAACAACGGCCGATAAAAACAACAGTCAGGTATTTTGCCAGAGCTGAGCGTCGACCGAGAAAAATGTCAGACATTCTTCCCCTAACCATCGGTGTACTGCCGACCCACAACCACTACGGCCTGCGCAATACTCAAGCGCTGGCTGGGGTGAGCCATGTGTGGCAGGACTTCTTCGCCCGTGCGTTGGCCGAGCAGCTTGGCGATACGCCGAGTGCGCTGGCGGCCAAAGCTCCGGCGCCGAGGGACCCGGCGGTAGAACCCAGCGAAGGCGCCGACCTGTTGTCACAGATCCTCACCCAGCGTGAATGCGACGTACACGACACCGAGGTCGCCCCGCCGGAGCCGCTGTTCCTGCCCATCGCCGAATTTGAAACCGAGCTGCTGCCGCCGCCTGCCACGCCGTTCCCGGCAGAAGAAATCATCGCCCAGCAGCGCCAGCAAAACTTCGAAAGCGGCTGGGTCCGCCCGATTGTGCTCAATGCCGGCAACCCGCCGCCTGAGCCTGGCCCGGCGCCGCAGCCCCAGCCGCTGCACCTGCCGATTGCCGAATTCGAACTGGACCTGCTGCCACCGCCTGCCACGCCTTACCCGGCCGAGGAGCTGGTGGCGCAACAGAAGGCGCTGGACTTCGATTATCACTGGGCGCGCCCGCTGGTCCTCAACAACCTGCGCCTGGCGGCCTGATTCAGCCTTTGAAAAAACCGTTGGCCTGGCTGAACGGCATCTTGCGTTCAGTGAAGGTAAAAGTGCCCAGCTCATACACCTCCTGCGCCGCCCGATAGAACTCGCCATACGCCGCCAGCGCCATGGCTGAGCCGACACTGATGCGGCGCACGCCCATTTCGCTCAACTGCGCCACGCTCAGGTTCAAACCACCGGACATCAGCACATTTACCGGTTTGGGCGCCACCGCCTTGACCACCGCGAGCACTTCTTCGGCACTGCGCAAGGCGGGAGCGTAGAGCACGTCCGCCCCGGCTTCGGCGTAGGCTTGCAGGCGGCGAATAGTGTCAGGCAAATCCAGGCGACCATGCAGGAGGTTTTCTGCACGGGCGGTGAGCGTAAAGGCAAATGGCAAGCTGCGGGCAGCGGCGACGGCGGCTTCCACGCGCTCCACCGACAGGTCAAACGGATAGATCGGGTCGACCGCAATGCCTGTGGCGTCTTCGATAGAGCCACCCACAATACCGCTGGCCGCGGCGCGCAGGATGGTCTGGGCGCAGCCTTCGGGGGTGTCGCTGAAGCCGTTCTCCAGGTCAGCCGCCACCGGCAGCGCAGTGGCCCGCACGATCGATGACGCATTGGCCAAGGTGTCTTCAAGGGATAATGCGCCTTCCGCATCCGGTCGCCCGAGGCTGAACGCATAGCCCGCACTGGTCGTGGCCAACGCCTCAAAACCCAGGCTGGCGAGCATGATGGCGGAGCCGGCGTCCCACGGGTTGGGCATCACGAATGCGCGGTCACGCTCATGCAAGGCCTTGAAGGTTTCGGCGCGAAGGGTTTGGGCATCCATGGCTGACTCCTGTCGGAAAAAGGAGCCCTAGAGTAACCCCAGTTGCTCCGCTGCGGGTTCCCGATGCAAGGTTGGCAGCGCTGGCAACCCCGGCAAACGCAGCATCAACTGTTGGTGAAAGCGCAGCGCCAGTTGCGCGGCGAGGCGGTTATCCGAGGTGTGCAGGAACACATAAGGCGTGCGCCCCTCTTCGATCCAGCCAGCAATTTTTTCTACCCACGGGACCAGGAACGGGTCATTGGCCTCCAGTTCCGGATGGCCGATGAAGCGCACCTGGGGAAATTGAGTCAACGCCGCCGGCCGTGTTGGTACCTTGGGCTTTTTCGATTGGGCGTGCAGCACGGCCGCCGACGTTGAAGTGCAACTGAACAGCGCACGTGGATCGAGGCAAATACGCTCCACGCCACGGTCGCGCAACAGCCGGTTGAGCCTGCGCTCGGCATCGCCCTTGGCGAAGAACTCAGGGTGACGCACTTCCACGGCCAGCGGGCGTTCCAGGCCGTCAATGAAACCCGCCAGTTCGCCCAGGCGTTGCGGCGAAAAGCTCGCCGACAATTGCAACCACAGCGGCGAAACCCGCTCGCCCAAAGGGCTCATCAAGCCGACAAAACTTTCCGCTGCCGGCAATTGCTCGCGCAAGTCGCCGCCGTGGCTGATGTCTCCGGGGAATTTGGCGGTGAAGCGAAAACCCTCAGGCATGATTTCAGCCCAGCGCTGCACCGTGGCGGCCGAGGGGCGGGCATAAAAGGTGGTGTTGCCTTCAACGGCGTTAAAGACCTGGGAATACAGGGCAAGGTAGTCGCTGGAACGGGCATCGGCCGGGTACAGGTACTCGCGCCAGGCGTTTTCACTCCAGGACGGGCAGCCGATGTAGTAAGGCAGGCGCATCAGATGTGGATGTCGAGACCCAGCACTTCCATATCCCATTCGACAAAGCCGGCGGTGGTCAGGTAGCTGGCCAGCGCGGTGGCGACGCTTTTGCTCATGGAACGGGGGAAGACCATGTCTTGCTGACGGGCAGGAAGGCCACTGATGCGTGCAGCGCCAGAACCTTGGGCACTGGGTTGCGACTCTGACTGAACCTCGATGAAGTCCGGCGAATCTTCGACGGACTCGTCTACCGTGACGTTCGCCTTGCGCGGCTTACGCTTGAGTGGGTAGGACTGTGAGGAAAAGCCGTCTATACGCATACATGCAGACTCGGTATCAATGATGGCAATTTAGCGGCACTTTCCGTGGTGCGCAAATGCTCTGGTGATAACTAGAACACATAATTTGTAAAAGGTTTACAAACCGGGGCAAATTCTGACGATTGGGGATTTTTGCTCCAAATTGCCAGCATTTTTGACGTCAAATAATCCCGCGTTCAGCCTTGGTTTGCGCAACTTTATCGCGCAGATAAACCGGTGCAGCCTGGTCGGCCGAAATCGCTTCGCCGCGCTCGAAAGCGAAACGTGCCAGGGTCAGCAAGTCTTCGGCGTGGGGCAACATGGCAGCGTCCTGCCCCGCCAATTGCACAGGGATGCGCTCGCCATAACCCCAGCCAGTACCGGCACCAAACCAATCGCCGCTGGCGTCAGCAGGCAACACCGACGATTCCGGAGGCTGTACGGCTTCCACGCCCACCAGACGCATTTCGGCAGCGGTTTCGCGGTAGCAGCCCCAATACACTTCATCCATGCGCGCATCAATCGCCGCCGCCACCTGCGAGGCGCCGTGTTCACGCAATGCACGCTGGGCCAATACCGCAAGGTTGGACACCGGCAACACCGGGCGCTCCAGCGCAAAGGCCAGGCCTTGCACCACCCCAATGGCAATACGCACGCCGGTAAAGGCGCCCGGGCCACGCCCGAAAGCAATCGCGTCCACGGCAGACAGCGTGGTGCCCGCCTCTTCCAGCAGTTGCTTGATCATCGGCAACAGCTTCTGCGCATGCAGACGCGGGATCACCTCGTAGTGGCTCGTTACCTTGCCATCATGCAGCAAGGCGACGGAGCAAGCTTCAGTCGCGGTGTCCAGGGCCAGCAGGGTGCTCATCGGTGTAGGTGTCCAAGTCGAAAAAAAGTGCGCCAGTATAAACAACAACGGCCCGCAAGCGGGCCGTTGTACGCAAAGCCGATCGAAGGATCAGCTCAGTGCTTCAAGCACCTTGGCAGTGATGGATTCTACCGAACCCACGCCAGGGATGTGGCTGTACTTCGGCTTGCCTTGGGCAGCCGAAAGCTTCTGGTAGAAATCCACCAGCGGCTTGGTCTGCGAATGGTAGACCGACAGGCGATGGCGCACGGTTTCTTCGGTGTCGTCCTTACGCTGTACCAGGTCTTCACCGGTCACATCGTCTTTACCTTCAACCTTTGGCGGATTGTAGACGATGTGGTACACGCGGCCCGAGCCTTCGTGAACGCGACGGCCCGCAATACGCTGAACGATTTCTTCGTCTTCAACTGCGATTTCAACCACAGCGTCCAGCTCAACGCCGGCTTTCACCAAGGCTTCCGCCTGGGGAATAGTGCGTGGGAAACCGTCGAACAGGAAACCGTTCTTGCAGTCTTCCTGGCTGATGCGTTCCTTGACCAGGTTGATGATCAGGTCATCGGAGACCAGGCCGCCGCTGTCCATTACGCTCTTGGCGATCAGGCCCAGTTCGGTGCCAGCCTTGACGGCGGCACGCAGCATGTCACCGGTGGAGATTTGTGGAATGCCGAATTTTTCAGTGATGAACTTTGCCTGAGTACCTTTACCGGCCCCGGGAGCTCCCAGCAGAATGACGCGCATCGATGTGCTCCTCAATTTTTTATAGAGATGACGCTCGGATTCGCCGCGTGGGGCCAATCTCGTAAAAATGTGGGTCCTGGCCGATCAAACGGCCAAAGGCTGATCAAGATACACAGCGGGCTCTATCCATACAAGCCGCCAAAAGTCGCAAGAACCGCGCCCGCCATGCAGTCATAGGTAGGGTGTGCCTGAGTGCAACCCCGCCTCCTAAACGCCGACCGCCCGTTTCCGGGCGGCCGTCGTTGTTTATCTGCAAGCCATTGAGAACACGCAGAAAACCTCAGCCAGTGTTGCGCAAACCGGCGGCAATACCGGCTACAGACACCAGCAGCGCCTGTTCCAGAGGGCTGTCCTGCGCCGCCTCCTGCTGGCGCGAGCGTGCCAGTAATTCGGCCTGCAACAGGTGCAGCGGGTCGAGGTAGGTGTTGCGCAGGCGAATGAACTCAAGCGTGTCCGGGCTATGGGCCAGCAGTTGCGACTGGCCGGTCAGGCCAAGTACCACGTCGCACGCCTGCGACAATAGGTCGCGTAAGTGCGCACCCAATGGCAGCAGGTCCGGCTGCACCAAACGCTCGTCATACAGCCGCGCAATATCGGCATCTGCCTTGGCCAGTACCATCTCGAGCATATCGATGCGGGTGCGAAAGAACGGCCATTGCTCGCGCATCTGGCCGAGCAACTCACCTTCGCCACGCTCCAGCGCCTTGCTTAATGCCGCTTCCCAACCAAGCCAGGCGGGCAGCATCAGGCGGGTTTGGGTCCAGCCGAAGATCCACGGAATCGCGCGCAGGCTCTCGATACCGCCCGCACGGCGCTTGGCCGGGCGACTGCCCAATGGCAAGCGGCCCAGCTCCTGCTCGGGTGTGGACTGGCGGAAGTACTCGACGAACTGCGGATTTTCCCGCACCACGGCGCGGTAAGCACTGACACCGTCTGCTGCCAATTCATCCATCAGATGCCGCCAGGCCGGCTCAGGTGGCGGCGGTGGCAGCAGCGTGGCTTCGAGCACGGCAGCCAGATAAAGGTTGAGGTTCTGCTCGGCAATGTCCGGCAGGCCGAACTTGAAGCGAATCATCTCGCCTTGTTCGGTCGTACGGAAACGCCCCGCCACCGAGCCTGGCGGCTGCGACAGGATCGCCGCATGCGCCGGGCCGCCGCCACGGCCAACGGTGCCGCCGCGACCATGGAACAACAGCAACTCCACCTGTTGCTCGCGGCAGATATCCACCAGCCGTTCCTGCGCCCGGTACTGTGCCCAGGCAGCGGCGGTGGTGCCGGCGTCCTTGGCCGAGTCCGAATAGCCGATCATCACTTCCTGTGGGCCTTGCAAGCGCGCGCGATAACCCGGCAATTGCAGCAGACGCTCCATCACCGGCCCGGCGTTATCCAGGTCGGCCAGGGTTTCAAACAGCGGCACCACGCGCATCGGCCGTTGCACGCCCGACTCTTTAAGCAACAGTTGCACGGCCAGCACATCCGACGCGGCACCCGCCATGGAAATGACATAAGAACCGAGTGATGCAGCCGGTGCGGCGGCGATTTCCTTGCAGGTGTTCAACACTTCGGCGGTGTCTGCCGACGGTTTGAAATAACCCGGCAGCAGCGGTCGGCGATTGGTCAGCTCTTTGCTCAGGAAGCTGATGCGCGCTTCTTCGTCCCAGTCTTCATAACGGCCCAAGCCCAGGTAATCAGTGATTTCGGTCATGGCCGCCGAGTGACGACTGGAATCCTGACGCACGTCCAGGCGCACCAGGAACAAACCGAAGGTCACGGCACGGCGCAGGCAGTCGAGCAACGGGCCATCAGCGATCACGCCCATGCCGCACTCATGCAGCGACTGGTAGCACAGCTCCAACGGGTCGAGCAGGTCGCGGTTGTTTTGCAACACATCGGCAGGCGCAGGCGTGCTGGCGGTCAGTGAGGTATGCGCCCATTGGCGCGTGGCGCGCAGGCGTTCGCGCAGTTGCTTGAGCAAGGCACGGTAAGGTTCGACGCTATCACCAACCTTGGCCTGCAATGCAGGGCTGGCCTGCTGCATCGACAGCTCAGAGGCCAGATGATCGACATCTCGCAGGTACAGATCCGCCGCCATCCAGCGCGCCAGCAGCAACACTTCGCGGGTGACCGGCGCGGTGACATTCGGGTTGCCGTCACGGTCGCCGCCCATCCACGAAGCAAAGCGGATCGGCGCCGCCTCAAGTGGCAGGCGCAGGCCGGTGGCGGCGTGCAAGGCCTGGTCGGCCTTGCGCAAATAATTGGGAATGGCATGCCACAGCGAATGCTCGATCACCGCAAAGCCCCACTTGGCTTCGTCTACCGGCGTGGGCCGGATGCGGCGGATCTCTTCGGTGTGCCAGGCTTCGGCGATCAGCCGCTGCAAGCGCTGGCGGATCTGCTCGCGCTCGGCGCTGGTGAGGTCGCGGTGATCCTGCAACGCCAGTTGTGCGGCAATCGCATCGTATTTCTGGATCAAGGTGCGGCGCGCCACTTCGGTCGGGTGGGCGGTGAGCACCAGCTCAATCTCCAGGCGCGCCAACTGACGGGCCAGGGACTCATTGCTGTGACCTTCGCTTTGCAGGCGCGCCAGCAACTCCGGTAACACGCGAGACTCGAAGGGCGCTGGTTGCGATTCATCGCGCCGATGGATCAGTTGGTACTGCTCGGCGATATTGGCCAGGTTGAGAAACTGGTTGAAGGCCCGGGCCACGGGCAGCAATTCATCTTCCTGTAACTGATTGAGGCGGGTGCTCAGCTCATCGCCAGCACCTCGTCTGTCAGCCTTGGCGCCTTTACGGATCTGCTCGATCTTGTCGAGAAAAGCATCGCCGTACTGTTCTCGAATGGTGTTGCCCAGCAGCTCACCCAGCAGGTGAACATCCTCACGCAAGCGTGCATCGATATCACTCATCAGCCAATCTCCAGCCAGAAATCCGGGACGCGCAGGCCTTCCAGAGTGCCGCCCGCGTCAGTTTCTGACAAGACACTTTAAACCTTGCGACTTGCAGCTAGTCTCAACAGTGAGTCGTCGTGTTACCCACGCAGGCGACTGGACACCCATCACCGCCTGCCATCGCGGGCTTATTGAGGTTGCCATGAAAATTCGAGAACTGGCCCAACATTGGGAAGAGAACGCCAAGGGTCGCCTGACCAAAACCGAGTACGCGATCCACTTGGACGTCGAGTCCGCTGCGCGCCTGGCCGCTATCGCCGAGATGTACCCCAAGCGCAGCACCGAAGAATTGCTCGGCGAACTGATCGGCGCGGCCCTTGAAGAGCTGGAAGCGAGCTTCCCCTACATCAAGGGCCAGCATGTGATCGCCACCGATGAAGAGGGTGACCCACTGTACGAGGACGTCGGCCCGACGCCGCGCTTTCTGACTCTGTCACGCCGCTATCTGCATGATTTATCAGCCACCGCCGATAAACAGCAACACTGACAAACCTTCGACACCCCCGTTTAACCCCTGTATTCCGGGCCTCACAGAGGCTCGGAGTACCTCTGCGCAACGCGAAAGTTCAAACTTTTAAACGCTGACCAAACAGTCAGATATTTTTTTAGGCAAATCGCCATCTCCGCTGAACTTTTGAAAAAACGCTCCGGTCACAGCCAGTAAGCCATCACTTGGAACGGCCGTTTGAAAGGGCATTTGGTGCTTTACCGCCGGGCCTGCAACCGCCAACCGATGAAGTGGATTTTGATTTTTTCAGGAGTTATCCAATGGAGTTGAAGACGATGAAGACCAGCACTGCCAAATCCTCGTTTAACCATCTGCGCGGGCTGAAATTGGCCGCGCTGGCAATCGGCACCAGCTTCGTTCTGGCGGGCTGCGCCGGCAACCCGCCGACCGAGCAATACGCCGTGACCCAGTCCGCCGTAAACAGCGCAGTCAGCGCCGGCGGTACCGAGTACGCAGCGGTAGAAATGAAGTCGGCCCAGGACAAGCTCAAAGCTGCTGAACTGGCCATGCACGACAAGAACTACGACAAAGCGCGTCAACTGGCTGAACAAGCCGAGTGGGATGCCCGTGTCGCAGAGCGCAAAGCCCAGGCTGCCAAGGCTGACCAGGCTGTGAAGGATTCCCAGAAAGCTGTGCAGGAACTGCGTCAGGAAGGCATGCGCCCGGCTGTTATCAAACAGCAATAAGCCGCCGCCACTGATTGCACTGCACCCGATATCGAATTGAAAGGACGACACGACTATGCGTAAACAATTGATGATCCCTGCCCTGCTGGCGATGAGCGTTGCTCTGGCGGCGTGCTCCACCCCGCCGAACCAGAACCTGGAAAACGCACGGACCAACTTCTCGGCCCTGCAATCCAACCCGCAAGCCACCAAGGTAGCGGCGCTGGAAACCAAGGACGCGCAGGATTGGCTGGACAAGGCTGACAAGGCCTACCGCGACAAGGAAGACGAGAAGAAGGTCGACCAACTGGCCTACCTGACCAACCAGCGCGTTGAAGTGGCCAAAGACACCATTTCGCTGCGTGAGTCCGAAGCCAAGCTGAAAAACGCCGGTGACGAACGTGCCAAGGCGCTGCTGCAAGCCCGTGATGCACAGATCAAGCAACTGCAAGACAGCTTGAACGCCAAGCAGACTGATCGCGGCACCCTGGTGACTTTCGGTGACGTACTGTTCGCCACCAACAAGTCCGACCTGAAATCCAGTGGCCTGGTGAACATCACCAAACTGGCTCAGTTCCTGCGCGACAACCCGGACCGTAAAGTGATCGTCGAAGGCTACACCGACAGCACCGGTTCGGACTCGTACAACCAGAGTCTGTCCGAGCGTCGTGCCGCTTCGGTACAACGTGCACTGGCTCAACAAGGCGTGGATATCTCGCGCATCGTGACCCAGGGTTACGGCAAGGAATACCCGGTTGCCGACAACGGCAGCGTTTCGGGCCGTGCCATGAACCGCCGCGTTGAAGTGACCATCTCCAACGACAACCAGCCAGTCAAGCCACGCTCTTCCGTTGCTAACTGATTGATTGACGCAGGATGAAAAAACCACCGGAAACGGTGGTTTTTTTTGCTTCAGAATTGGATCTGACGGTTGCTGTCGTCGCCGCCCGCCAGCTCGAACTCCGTGCGCCGCCTGGTTTCGTCCTGCTCCTTTTGGGAAAGCTCTGCGTCCCACTCGCTGAACTCATCCAAACTTTGCTGCGCCCGGGCCATATCCAACATCCTGTCTATCGCAGCAATATTCACCGTAACTCTCCCTTGGCTGGCCATTCATAAGTTATCCATCAGCAGCGCTGACAAGCCCTTAAGTGGCATCCTACGGAATACGGTTCCAGATATTTCAGTATCGCTGCATTGAAGCGCTTTACTCTTGAAGTTGCGGGGTTTCCTGGCCCATGCAACGCACGGCTTGTTTCTTGTTATTGACCAGTACGCCGCTCAAGCCTTTCTGTTCGGTATCAAACATCACCAATACGCCATCAATGCATTGCGCCACCTGCGCAGCCGGAGTCAGCGAGACCTTGTAGTCCTCGCCCGGCACGGTCTTGAGCAGGGTGAAGTCGCTGAGCAACAAGGCATCTTCCGGCTTGGCGAAGTGCAAGTAGCCGTAAAACCACAGGCAGCCGACGGTGCCGATGATGGTGCCGATGCCGGTGAGGATCAGCGGGATCATGTTGCGTTCTTCGCTCATTGCGGGCTCTCTGATGAATCAACTTTAGGAATAGGGTAATTCGGTATCTCGCCCAGGCGGCGCAGGCCATTGAAGTGCTGCGGGTCGTCCAGATAGCGCAGCATCACGGTTTGCCAGGTCTTGTCGGCGAAGGTCTGCACATGGCCGCCACGGGTCAACTGCAACACCCTCGGCGGCGGCGCGGCCTGATACAGGCGAATGCCGTTGGCCACCGGCACAATCGGGTCATCCAGGCTGTGGAACAACAGCTTGGGCACGCCGGTAAGCTGGGGCATGGCATTGATCGCACTGTCGGCGTCGGGCACCAGCCACGACAGCGGCACCTGAAACGGCCATGTTAACCAGGAGGTGCTGAGGGCGAATTGTCCTACATCACGATAACTGGCGGGCACGCCGTCCAGGACCAGGGCCTTGAGCTGGGCTTGGCGCTGCGGGTGTGCCGCCAGGTAATGCACCGCCAGCGCACCGCCCAGGCTCTGGCCCAACACGATCAGCGGCTGGCCTTGGGTTTCAGGGGCCTTGTCGATCCAGCCGAACGCGGCATCAATGTCCTGATACACCGCCGGCAAGGACGGCTTGCCTTCAGACAGGCCATAACCGCGATAGTCCAGCAACAGCACTTGATAGCCCTGCTCCGGCAACCACCAGCTGCCACCCAGATGCCAGGCCAGGTTGCCGCCATTGCCGTGCAGGTGCAGCACCGTGCCTTTGAGCGGCACACCGGGTTTGGCCGGCAGCCACCAGGCATGCAGCTTTACGCCGTCGGCGGTGGTGAGGGTGACGTCGCGATAGGCCAGGCGGGCTTTTTCCGGCGTGAATGGCAGGCCGGGTTCGGGGTAGAACAGCAGTGAGCTGCAGCCGTTTAAAGTGAGTAGCAGGCAAAGAATGCCGAGGATTCTCATCCGTTGAAGCCTCGCTGATAGGTTGTACTCATTTCTCAAGAACCAATGAGATCAAATGTGGGAGCTGGCTTGCCTGCGATAGCGGTCTTTCAGTTAAAACAGCGGTGACTGATACACCGCTATCGCAGGCAAGCCAGCTCCCACCTTTTTGATTCGGTTGTGTCAGGGAAATCTCTACAGGATATTCGAGTAATCCGCCTCGATCCGGTCCAGGCTCAGGTGGTTGAGGAAGTTGGAGAAGCACATCCACGCCGCCAGGGCGTTCATGTCGCGAAACTGCTCGGGCAGGTACTTGGGTGGCACCACCAGGCCTTCGTCGACCAGTTGGCGCAAGGTGCGCATGTCTTCCAGGGTGGTCTTGCCGCAGAACAGCAGCGGCACTTGTTCCAACTTGCCTTTGCGCACGGCCAACTGGATGTAGTTGTAAACCATGATAAAGCCCTTGAGGTAGGACAAATCCTTGGTAAACGGCAGACCGGTCGGCGTCGAACCACGGAACACGCGGCTGGCATTGCCGTAGCTTTCGGCCATCTCAAAGCCTTGCTCGCGGAAGAACTCGAATACCTGCAGGAAGTCGGCGCCCTCTTCGACCATATGGATGGCACGGGTGCGGTTGGTCAGTTTGCGCAGGCGACTGGGGTAGGAGGCAAAGGTGATGATCTCCATCAGAATCGCCAGGCCTTCCTGGGTCACCGTTGACGAGGGCGGCCCTTTGGACAGAAAGGTGCAGATCGGCTGGTTCTGGCCATTGAGCGTGGTGCCGACGTGCACCAGGCCTTCGTGCACTTCCAGCGCGCGCACATCACGCTCGTTGAACATCGCGTCGGCGCGGATCTTGATGTAGTCGGCGCCCGCCGCCGCATCGGCGACGATACCGTCGGACTCGAAGACGCGGATGGTCTCTTCGGCCTCACCGAACACCTTATTCAAACGGGTTTGCAGCAAGGCCACGGCATGCTTGGCCGTGAGCGTCTTGGCTTCGTCCTTGAGGTCGCCACGGCCGTCGATCTGGTTGAGGTAGTCAGACATCATCAGGCCCAGGTCGGCCAGCGTCGGGTCACCGGCGTGGAACGCGTCCGAGGCGGCGCCGTAGAGTTCCTGGGAAATCAGGCCGAAGTCCTCGGTGCCCCGCGCTTCGAGCATGCGCACCACCATGCGGTACTCGCGGCACATGCGGCGCATGATCTGCCCCACCGGGCTGAACTGGCCGAGGCGGCGGGTGATGTCGCGCTCGATGTTCTGGAACTCCAGCTTCACCGCGCTGGAGTCAAACGACAGCGGCCGGCCCAGGTAGTAATCGCGGTCCACGGCCGGCATGGCCTTGCCCTTGGCCTTGAGAAACCCCTGGCGAATGTTCTCGTCCCACTTCACGGCGTCGAGGACGCGAATCGGTGTTTGTGCCAGCACAATGCGATCGGACAAGGTGCGTATCGTCTGCTGGTAATCGTCCACCCGGTGCTTCCTCTTTAAACGTTATTTGCCCGCGCGCCGGTAGCGCACGGCTTCAACGAACACATCGGCATTGGCCGGGTCATCCAGATAGGCAAATACCTGGTCCATGGGGCTGTCGACCCGCACGCCGTCACCTTCGACGGTTTCCACGGTGCTGCCGCGCAAGGCATTTTGGCCTATGGCTTGATGGATCTGCTCAAGGTCGAGGTTGTAGACCACCAATTCACGCGTTTTGTCGCCCTTACCTTCAAAGTCAAAACCGGCCAGGAAGTAATTGCCACCCAAGGCCGCCGGCAACGGCGCAGAAAGGTACCAGCGGTTGCCATGGCGCGACACCGTAAACAGGTACTCATCACGCTGGCCCGGCTTGGCTTTAGGGTAGCTCACGGCCTTGTAATGCTGCTGATCGACACGGGTGATCTGCAGATTCAGCGGTTCGCCCCAGGCGTTTTTACTTGACCAGTGGCCGAGCAAGGCGTCGGGCGCGGCTTCACGGGCCGCCAGTGGATCCTTGAAGGTGACCAGGCAACCGCTGAGCAGCAGGAAGGACAAGGCGATTGCAATGACACGCCAGGCTTTCATTGGGCACCCCATCAAGTGTGGGAGCTGGCTCCCACATAAAGCAGATTGCGCACGGGGCTAGACCGAGGCCAACACCAAATGCATGTAACGCTTGAGAATCTCAAGCATCTCTTCACCCGTCAGAGGCTCAGGGCCGCCGAGCAGGCCCTGATATTCCATCCGACCGATTATCGCCGTCAACACTCTGGCATCCTGTTGCGGCTCGCGGGAACCCAATACCTGGAAAAACTGCCCGGTGCCCTGCAACAGAATCTGCTGGTGCGAGCGCACCAGCTCAGCCAGGCGCGGGTTAAGCAAGGCTTCCTGGCGAAAGGCCTGTTCGGCCATCAAGTGTTCGCGGCGATTGGTCAGTTGGCGCATCACGTAGTCGGCGGTCAGCCGTGCAATGTCATCGGCCAGTTGTGAGCGTGACTGCGAGCTGCCATCGCCATAGGCGACCATCTCGCGCAGCAGGCCTTCATTGCGCACCCACAGCTTGCCCATGAAGGCAGCGCTGCGCTCCACGTATTGGGCGAAGGTATCGGTGAGCAGGTCATCAATGTCCTTGAAGTAATAGGTGGTGGCCGACAACGGCACGCCGGCCTCTGCTGCCACCGCGCGATGGCGCACACCGCGTACCCCATCACGCACGACGATGCGCATGGCCGCATCGAGAATGTCTTGCCGGCGTTGCTCGCTGCCTCGACGGCTGGCCTTGCGGCCCTGGTACTGGACACTATCAGCCACGGCAGCAGCAATGCCGGCGGCGCCTTCTTGAGCCATTACGCGGTTCACGACAGATCTTCCTTTAATGAGTTATGCGGAGCGTCACGGGCTGCATTCCTGTGCAGAGCGTGGGAACGCTCAGCGCGTGCCTCTTGGCGCCGTTCTGCTGACGGCTGAATTCGTCACACAAAAAAGCCGCCTTATAAAAGGCGGCTTCGGATTTCGCTACGGTTACGCTTGTGGCCGCATGTGCGGGAACAAGATCACATCGCGGATCGACGGCGAGTTGGTCAACAACATCACCAACCGGTCGATACCGATACCTTCACCGGCGGTCGGCGGCATGCCGTATTCCAGGGCGCGAACGAAGTCGGCGTCGTAGTGCATCGCCTCGTCGTCACCGGCGTCCTTGTCGGCCACCTGGGCCATGAAGCGTTCGGCCTGGTCTTCTGCATCATTAAGCTCGGAGTAGGCGTTGGCGATTTCGCGGCCGCCAATGAACAGCTCGAAACGGTCGGTGACGTTCGGGTTGTCATCGTTGCGACGTGCCAGCGGCGACACTTCGAACGGGTACTGGGTAATGAAGTGCGGCTGTTCCAGCTTGTGCTCCACCAGCTCTTCGAAAATCATCACCTGCAGTTTGCCCAGGCCTTCGAAGCCCAGCACCTTGGCGCCAGCTTTCTTGGCGATGGCGCGGGCCTTGTCGATGTCGGTCAGGTCGTCAGCGGTCAGCTCAGGGTTGTACTTGAGGATCGAGTCGAACACCGACAGACGCACGAACGGCTCGCCGAAGTGGAACACCTTGTCGCCGTACGGCACGTCAGTGCTGCCCAGTACCAGCTGCGCCAGCTCGCGGAAGAGCTCTTCGGTGAGGTCCATGTTGTCTTCGTAGTCGGCGTAGGCCTGGTAGAACTCCAACATGGTGAATTCAGGGTTGTGACGGGTCGAGACGCCTTCGTTACGGAAGTTGCGGTTGATCTCGAACACTTTCTCGAAGCCGCCAACCACCAGGCGCTTGAGGTACAGCTCCGGCGCGATACGCAGGAACATTTCCAGGTCCAGCGCGTTGTGGTGAGTTTCGAACGGTTTGGCTGCGGCACCACCGGGGATGGTTTGCAGCATCGGCGTTTCCACTTCAAGGAAGTCACGCGCCATCAGGAAGCTGCGGATGTGCGCAATCACTTGCGAACGCACGCGGAAGGTCTGGCGCACGTCTTCGTTGACGATCAGGTCGACGTAGCGCTGGCGATAGCGCTGCTCGGTGTCGGTCAGGCCGTGGTGCTTGTCCGGCAGCGGGCGCAGCGACTTGGTCAGCAGGCGCACGCTGGTCATTTCAACGTAAAGGTCGCCCTTGCCGGAACGCGCCAGGGTGCCTTCGGCGGCAATGATGTCGCCCATGTCCCAGGTTTTCACCGAGGCCAGGGTTTCTTCAGGCAGGGTTTTACGGTTGACGTACACCTGAATGCGACCGGTCATGTCCTGGATCACCATGAACGAGCCACGGTTAAGCATGATGCGACCCGCCACCTTGACCGGGATTGCAGCCTCTGCCAGCTCTTCCTTGGTCTTGTCCGCGTACTGTTTCTGCAAGGCATCGCAGTAGTTGTCACGGCGGAAGTCGTTCGGGAAGGCATTACCCTTGGCGCGCTCGGCAGCAAGCTTTTCCTTGCGCAGGGCGATCAGGGAGTTTTCTTCCTGTTGCAGGGCTTGCGGGTCGAGTTGTTGGTCGCTCATGTCTTTTGAAATTCCATCACAGGTTCGTTGCCCCCACCGGTGGCAGGGGACTTAAGGTCTTGGCTGACGGTTTACAGCCCCGATTTCAAGCTGGCTTCCAGGTATTCGTCGATATCACCGTCGAGCACCTTGTCGCAATCGCTGCGTTCGATGTTAGTGCGCAGATCCTTGATCCGCGATGCATCAAGCACATACGAACGGATCTGGTGGCCCCAGCCGATATCCGACTTGGTGTCTTCCAGCGCCTGGGAAGCGGCGTTGCGCTTCTGCATTTCCTGCTCGTACAACTTGGCCCGCAGCATTTTCATGGCGGTGTCCTTGTTGGCGTGCTGGGAACGTTCGTTCTGGCAGCTGACCACGGTGTTGGTCGGTACGTGGGTAATACGCACCGCCGAGTCGGTGGTGTTTACGTGCTGGCCACCGGCACCGGAGGAACGGTAGGTGTCGATCCGCAGGTCGGCCGGGTTGATCTCGATTTCCACCTTGTCGTCGATCTCTGGCGAGACGAAAACGGCGGAGAACGAGGTATGGCGACGGTTGCCGGAGTCGAACGGGCTCTTGCGCACCAGGCGGTGTACGCCGATCTCGGTCCGCAACCAGCCAAAGGCGTATTCGCCCTTGATGTGCACGGTCGCGCCTTTGATACCGGCGACTTCACCGGCCGACAGTTCCATGATGGTAGCGTCGAAACCGCGTTTATCCGCCCAGCGCAGGTACATGCGCAGCAGGATGTTGGCCCAGTCCTGGGCCTCGGTGCCGCCGGAACCGGCCTGGATGTCCAGGTAGGCGTTGTTCGGGTCCATTTCGTGGCTGAACATGCGGCGGAATTCAAGCTTGGCGAGGTTTTCCTCGAGACGGGCCAGCTCGGCGACGACATCGCCCACTGCGCCTTCGTCGTTTTCTTCGACAGCCATGTCCAGCAGGTCGCGGCAATCGCCCAGACCGGTGTTCAACTCGTCGAGGGTGTCGACGATCTGCGCCAGCGCAGCACGCTCGCGGCCCAGTTCCTGGGCGTATTCAGGTTTGTTCCAGACAGCCGGATCTTCAAGCTCGCGATTGACTTCGGTCAGACGCTCATGCTTTTGATCGTAGTCAAAGATACCCCCGAATAGTTTCGGAGCGCTCGGACAGGTCCTTGATGGTGTTAAGGATCGGGTTGATTTCCATGGCGGGCAGCACTCGTTGGCGAACTTTTGAAAGCCGACGAGTATAACGACAAACCGGCGCTAACGGCAGCCCGCTTGGCGAAAAGGCGGGGTTGTTGACGATCTCCAGAACGATTGAGATCAAATGTGGGAGCTGGCTTGCCTGCGATAGCGGTGTATCAGGTACAGATGTGGTAACTGACAGGCCGCTATCGCAGGCAAGCCAGCTCCCACAAGGGTTCGGCGGTGTTCTGCTTACTCGATACCGACCTGATTGCGCCCGTTATGCTTGGCCGTGTACAACCCCTTGTCCGCCGCCATGATCAACTGCCGACAATCCGTACCCTGCAACGGCGTCATGGTCGACAGGCCAATACTGATGGTCAGGCTCGCCCCTTCTGCCGGGGCAATGTGCGGGATCTTCAGCCCCGCAACCGCCATGCGCAGCTTCTCGGCCACCAGGCGCGCACCGCCCGGCGAGGTATTGGGCAGCACCAACGCAAACTCTTCACCGCCGTACCGCGCCGGCAAGTCCGAAGGTCGGCTGCTGGCTTCACGGATGCTCGCGGCGACTTTGCGCAGGGCTTCATCACCTTCGACGTGGCCAAAGCTGTCGTTGTAGGTCTTGAAGAAGTCCACATCGATCATCAACAACGACAGCTGGGTCTGGTCACGCATGGCACGGCGCCATTCCAGCTCCAGGTATTCGTCAAAGTGGCGGCGGTTGGACAGCCCGGTGAGGCCATCGGAGTTCATCAGCCGCTGCAGCACCAGGTTGGTGTCCAGCAATTGCTGCTGGCTCACACGCAGCGCGCGGTACGCCGCATCGCGCTGCAACAGCGTCATATACGAGCGCGAGTGATAGCGAATGCGCGCCACCAGCTCGATGTTATCCGGCAGCTTGACCAGGTAATCATTGGCTCCGGCCGAAAACGCCGCGCTCTTGATCAGCGGGTCTTCCTTGGTCGAAAGCACGATGATCGGGATATTCGCCGTGGCCGGGTGGTTGCGGTATTCGCGCACCAGTGTCAGGCCATCAAGACCGGGCATCACCAGGTCTTGCAGGATCACCGTCGGTTTGATGCGGATCGCCTGGGCAATCGCCTGATGCGGGTCGGCGCAAAAGTGAAAGTCGATGTTTTCTTCGTGAGCCAGGCCGCGCCGCACAGCTTCGCCGATCATGGCCTGGTCGTCGACCAGCAACACCATGGCAGCGTTTTCGTCGGTCTTGATGTCGTCGATCTGTAAATCATTCATGTGCAGTCACCTGAATTACTTTCCTGCAAGCCGGCACTGCGAGAGGTCTTGATCATTTTGCAAATACCTCCAGCAATCGGGGCGCAATTCTGTCCAGTGGGCGGATTTCAACAGCAGCATCAATCGCCGCCGCCGCTTTTGGCATGCCATACACCGCACAGCTCTGCTGATCCTGGGCGATGGTCAAATATCCTTGTTCACGCAGTATCTTGAGGCCCTGAGCCCCGTCGCGCCCCATGCCGGTCAGCAGTACGCCGACGGCATCACCATTCCAGTGGCTGGCGACGCTTTCGAAGAACACGTCGATGGAAGGCCGGTAAATCTCGTTCACAGGCTCCGCGGTATAGGCTAGCGTGCCATTTTTCAACAGGCGAATGTGGTGGTTGGTGCCAGCCAGCAGCACCACGCCGTTTTGAGGCGGTTCGCCCTCGCGTGCCAGGCGCACCGGCAGGCCGGAGGCGCTGCTCAGCCATTCGGCCATGCCGGCGGCAAACACCTGGTCCACATGCTGCACCAGCACAATGGCGGCGGGAAAGTCGCGGGGCAAACCCTTGAGCAGGATTTCCAGCGCGGCCGGGCCGCCCGCAGAGGAACCAATCGCCACCAGCCTCTGACGTTTGCCAGTGGTGCGCGCCGGCGCGGTTTCGGCGCGTACACGACTGCCACGCTGGCCGATCAGCCAGCCAATATTGAGGATTTTGCGCAGCAACGGCGCCGCCGCATCCTTGGGGTTGCCCACGCCCAGCGCCGGGGTGTCCACCACATCCAGGGCGCCATGGCCCATGGCTTCAAACACGCGACTCATATTCGCCTGGCGGTCGACGGTCACCAGCAGAATAGCGCACGGGGTCTCGGCCATGATCTGCCGCGTGGCCTCCACGCCGTCCATCACCGGCATGATCAAGTCCATCAGGATCAGGTCCGGGGTCAATTCGGCGCAGCGCTGCACAGCTTCCAGGCCATTGCTGGCCACCCACACAACCTCGTGGGCCGGCTCTAAACTCAACGCGCGGCGCAAGGCCTCTACCGCCAGGGGCATGTCATTGACGATCGCAATCCTCATGCCCGGGCGCCTCCAATCAGCTCCATCACGGCATCCAGCAACGCATCGTCATGGAAACTGGCCTTAGCTAGATAATAGTCGGCGCCGGCGTCCAGTCCACGGCGCCGGTCTTCTTCGCGATCCTTGTACGACACCACCATCACCGGCAACGATTGCAGGCGACTATCACGGCGCAAGAGTGTGACCAATTCGATCCCGTCCATACGAGGCATATCAATGTCAGTGATCAGCAGGTCGAAGTCTTCGGAGCGCAGCGCGTTCCAGCCATCCATGCCATCGACCGCGACCGCCACTTCATAACCACGATTAAGCAACAATTTGCGTTGCAGCTCACGCACGGTGAGCGAATCGTCCACCACCAGCACGCGTTTGCGCGGCGCTTCGGTCGCCTGCTGGCTGCGCCGTGCGATACGTTCCAGGCGCCCGGTGTTGAGCAATTTATCCACCGAACGCAGCATGTCTTCGACGTCGACGATCAACACCACCGAGCCGTCGTCCAGCAAAGCACCGGCGGAAATATCCTGGACCTTGCCCAGGCGGTCATCCAGCGGCAATACCACCAGGGTGCGCTCACCGATAAAACGCTCCACCGCAATGCCATACACCGCATCGCGCTCGCGGATGACCACCACCTTCAAGGTTTCGTCATTGCTCTGCCCCGGCGGGCGCTGCAGCAATTGGCTGGCGGCCACCAGACCGACATGCCGGCCTTCGTGCCAGAAATGCTGGCGCCCTTCCAGTTGCACAATGTCATTCGGCGCCAGGTCGCACATGCGTTCGATGTGCGCCAGCGGGAAGGCATAGGCTTCCTCGCCGACCTCCACCACCAGGCTGCGCACCACCGACAGGGTCAACGGCACTTCCAGGTGGAAGCGGCTGCCCTGCCCCGCCGTCTGCTCCAGCACCACCGCGCCACGCAGTTGGCGGACCATGTGCTGCACCGCATCCAGGCCGACGCCGCGCCCGGACACTTCGGTGACCTTGTCGCGCAGGCTGAAGCCCGGCAGGAACAGGAAAGTCAGCAGCTCTTCTTCGCTCAAGCGCAGCGCGGTTTCCAGCGGTGACAGGTGCCGGTCGACGATGGTGCCGCGCAGGCGCTCCAGGTCGACGCCATTGCCGTCGTCGCTTAACTCCAGCACCAGCAAACCGGCTTGATGGGAGGCGCGCAGGCGGATCAAGCCTTCGGCGGTTTTGCCCGCCAACACCCGCTGCTCGGGCATTTCGATGCCATGGTCGACGGCATTGCGCAATAAATGCGTGAGCGGCGCTTCGAGTTTTTCCAGTACGTCGCGGTCGACCTGGGTCTTTTCACCCTCGATCTCCAGGCGCACCTGCTTGCCAAGGCTGCGGCCAAGGTCACGCACCATGCGCACCTGGCCGGCGAGCACATCGGCAAACGGTCGCATGCGGCAGGCCAGCGCGGTGTCATAAAGCACCTGGGCACGCTGCCCGGCCTGCCAGCCGAACTCATCCAGCTCGGCGGTTTTATCCGCCAGCAACGCCTGGGCTTCACTCAACAGGCGGCGCGTGTCGGCCAGGGCTTCCTGGGCTTCCAGGCTCAAGTTCATGGCCTTGAGTTGGCCATCGAGCGTGTCCAAGGCGCGCGCGCTGTTGCTTTGAATGCGCTTGAGGCGCTGCAGGCTCACCAGGTAAGGCTTGAGCCGCTGGGTCTCCACCAAAGATTTACTCGACAGGTCGAGCAGGCTGTTCAAGCGCTCGGCGGTGACACGCAGCACGCGCTCCCCGCCTTCGGTCAGGCGTTTGTTCGGGCGCGGCAGGTCAGTGCTGACCGGCGGCACAGGCTCTGGCTCAGGCTCCGGCGGCAACGCTTCAATCACCGGCGCAGGTTCGGGAGCGGCGGGGGCTGGCGTGGCGTTGACAATCGGCTGCGACGGATCCAGCAGGCGTTCCATCAGCGCTACATAGCCTTGAATGTCCGCTGGCCCGACATTATTGCCCGGCGTGGCGATGCGCATCAGCAGGTCGGTGCCCTGCAGCAAGGCGTCGATATGCTCAGGTTGCAGGTAAAGGCGGTTTTCCTGGGCGCTGACCAGGCAGTCCTCCATCACATGAGCCACGCTGACCCCGGCGTCCACGCCGACAATCCGCGCCGCGCCCTTGAGCGAGTGCGCGGCGCGCATGCATGCCTCAAGCTGGTCAGCCTGGGTGGGGTTGCGTTCCAGGGCCAGCAGGCCCGCGCTCAATACCTGGGTCTGCGCATCGGCTTCCAGGCTGAACAGCTCCAGCAGCGATGCATCGCGCATCTGGTCGGGGGTCATGTGAGGCTCCGGGTCACGGCAGACAACAATTGCGCCTCGTCCAGCCAACGCAGGCTGCGGCCTTTCCACTGCAACACGCCTTGGGTAAAGCGCGCGCTGGCCTGGGTGCCGGAAGCCGACGCGGCCTTCAAGGTGCGCTCATCGATGGCATGGATGCCGTCGACTTCATCCACCGGTACCACCACCGGGCCGTCCTGGGCAGCAATAATCAACATGCGCGGCATCACTCGCGCGCCGGTAGCGCCTGTGCTGGCCGGGTCCAGCCCCAGCAGTTCCACGAGTGACAGGCACGCCACCAGCGCACCGCGCACATTCGCAACGCCCAGTAATGCGCGGGAACGTTGGTGCGGCAACGAGTGAATCGGCTGCAGTGGCGCCACCTCCACCAGGCATCGCGTGGCAATGCCCAGCCACTCTTCACCCAGACGAAACATCAGGATCGAACGGGTGATGATCTCTTCGTCAACTTCCGCGGCTGCATACGCCTGTCGGTCGTCCTGCTGCAACGCATAACGGTCAAGCAGGCGCGTGGCGGCGGCGGAATACACCGAGCAGTTGCGGCAGTGGATATGTTCGGCGAGCAACGGGCAGGACTTGTCGCCATGGATGCCGATGCGGTTCCAGCAGTCGTCGATGGCTTGGGTGTCGGCCAGGGTCAGGTCCAGACCTGCGGTGTCGAGCGCATCAAGGTTATTCATCGTTTGGACTCACTGTCTGCACGCTCGCTACGCGCGGCGCGCGCCTGCAAGCGACGCGCGCCCGCACTGTCACCCTGGGACTCGAGCAATGCGGCCAGGTGCATCAAGGCCTGCGGGTGCTGCGGTTCCAGGTACAAGGCTTTGCGGTAATAACCCTGGGCTTCCAGGGCGCTGCCGGCCACGTCGCTGAGCAGCCCCAGCCAGCAAAACACCTGGGCTGCCGGCGGGTGGTTACTCAAATACTGTTCGCACGCGGCACGGGCCTCAGCACTTTTGCCTTCGTTAGCCAGCGTAGCGATGCGGCTGAGCAAATCGCCCGCATCGCTGTGCGGCGCCTTGATCGGCACCACTTGGGCGCTCGCGGTGCTGAACGGGCGCGGCTTGGCAGGAATGGGTGCCGCGCTGCGCTGGGGGATGGGCTGGGGCACAAATACCGGTTCAGGCTTGACCGGCTCGGTATGCCGACTGAATGCAAAGGATTGCGGCACGCCAATCGAGCGCATGCCATGGCGCCCCAGCAGGCTGCCCTCGGCGGGGCCGATAAACAGCACGCCGTCCTCATGGGTCAGGCTCTTGAGCACATCGAACACTTGCTTCTGGGTGGGCTGGTCGAAGTAGATCAGCAGGTTGCGGCAGAACACAAAATCGTAGGTGGGCTCATTGGCCAGCAACGCCGGGTCGAGCAAATTGCCGACTTGCAGACGCACTTGTTCGCGCACCCGCTCGGCAATGTGGTAACCATCGGGCTGTTCGCTGAAGTGACGCTCGCGAAACTCGATATCGCCGCCGCGAAAGGAGTTCTTGCCATACACCCCACGCTTGGCGCGCTCCACCGACAATGGGCTGACGTCCAGCCCCAATACTTTGAACTGGTGCGGCGCCAGCCCGGCATCGAGCAAGGCCATGGCAATCGAATAAGGCTCCTCGCCCGTGGAACACGGTAGGCTGAGAATGCGCAGGGCGCGCATCTGCTTGATCGCCGCCAGGCGCTCCCTGGCCAAACGCACCAAGGTGGCAAAGGACTCGGGATAGCGGAAAAACCAGGTCTCGGGAACGATCACCGCTTCGATCAGCGCCTGCTGCTCATCCTGCGAACTCTGCAAATGCTGCCAGTAATCCTGCACGGTCTGCGCCTGCACGGCCTGGCTGCGCTGGCGCACCGCACGCTCGATGATCGCTTCGCCCACCGAGGCGACGTCCAAACCAATGCGGTCCTTCAAGAAGGCAAAAAAGCGTGGGTCGTTGCTCATAAGCTTAGCTCGCTGGCAAACAGCAAGGCGCGCACGTCGTCGGTGAGCAAGTCGGCCACGCCGATCCACTGCATCAAGCCCAACGCATCTTCACGTACCGGCCCCAGGTACGGCGCCTCGCGGTTATCCAGGCCATAAGGCTGGAACTCGGCCGGGTCGCAACGCAGGGTGTCGGTGGCCTGCTCCAGGACCAACCCCAGCCAGCGTGGCTCGATCCAAGGTTGCGGCTGGTAATTGACCAGCACCAGCCGTGTGCTGGTGCGGGCCTGGGCCGGTTTGCCGAAGGTCAACGCACACAGGTCGACAACCGGCACCAGCGCGCCACGATGGGCAAAGATCCCCGCCACCCACAGCGGTGCATGGGCGATGGGTTTGAGTGGCAGGCGCGGCAGCACCTCGGCCACCTCCGTGGCCTTGAGGGCATAACGTTCGCCGCCGATGTGGAACACCAGAAACAACGCCTTTTTCGCTGCCGGGACGACGCCGCGTTTAGCCGCAAGGTCGCTCATCAGACTTTGAAACGCGACACGCCGCTGCGCAGACCGACCGCAACCTGGCTCAGTTCATCAATGGCAAAACTGGCCTGGCGCAGGGATTCCACGGTCTGGCTGCTGGCATCGCCCAGTTGCACCAGCGCATGGTTGATCTGTTCGGCGCCGGTGGCCTGGGCCTGCATGCCTTCGTTGACCATCAATACCCGCGGCGCCAAGGCCTGTACCTGATGGATGATCTGCGACAGCTGTTCGCCCACTTGCTGCACTTCGAACATGCCGCGACGCACTTCTTCGGAGAACTTGTCCATGCCCATCACGCCCGCTGACACTGCCGACTGGATCTCGCGCACCATCTGCTCGATGTCGTAGGTGGCCACGGCGGTCTGGTCGGCCAGACGGC
The DNA here is from genome assembly GCF_012985445.1 of Pseudomonas sp. WS 5532. Classification (NCBI taxonomy): domain Bacteria; kingdom Pseudomonadati; phylum Pseudomonadota; class Gammaproteobacteria; order Pseudomonadales; family Pseudomonadaceae; genus Pseudomonas; species Pseudomonas sp. WS 5532. The sequence goes on along the minus strand of NZ_JAAQWK010000001.1, from coordinate 587,656 downwards.
GCACTTCGGTGGCCACCACGGCAAACCCGCGTCCGTACTCGCCAGCCTTCTCGGCTTCAATGGCGGCGTTGAGCGACAGCAGGTTGGTCTGGTCGGCCACCTTGACGATGGTCACCACCACTTGGTTGATGTTGCCGGCCTTCTCATTGAGGATCGCCAGCTTGGCGTTCACAAGGTCAGCGGCGCCCATCACCGAGTGCATGGTTTCTTCCATACGCGCCAGGCCTTGCTGGCCGGAGCCGGCAGCGACCGACGCCTGGTCGGCGGCGGTGGACACTTCGGTCATGGTGCGCACCAAGTCCTTGGACGTGGCGGCAATTTCCCGCGATGTCGCGCCGATCTCGGTGGTGGTGGCGGCCGTTTCGGTGGCCGTGGCCTGTTGTTGCTTGGAGGTGGCGGCAATCTCGGTCACCGAGGTAGTCACCTGCACCGACGAACGCTGGGCCTGGGAAACCAGGGCGGTCAGCTCGGTCATCATGTCGTTGAAGCCGGTTTCGACAGCGCCGAACTCGTCCTTGCGCTCAAGGTTCAAGCGCTTGCTCAGGTCGCCCGTGCGCATGGTTTCGAGGATTTCGACGATGCGATTCATCGGCGCCATGATCGCGCGCATCAGCAGCAGGCCGCACAGGCCCGCTGCGAGAATGGCCACGGCCAACGACACGAACATGCTGACTTTGGCGGCGGCCACCGCTTCATCGATGGCGGCGGTGGCGTTATCGGCGACCTGTTTGTTTTCATTGATAATGTCATTGAGCTTCATGCGGCCTGCGGTCCAGGCGGGCGTGAGTTGCTCGTCGAACAGCTTTTGCGCCTCAACGCCGTTGTTAGCCTGATGGGCGTCCAGTACCAGGGCAAGAATCTTGTTGTAGTTCTGGTGGAGCTTTTCGAAGGCGTCGAACTCAGTGCGATCCTGATCAATATTGATCGTGCTCGCGTAACTGGCCATGTGCTGTTCCAAACGTGCCTCAAACGACTTGTAGTCCTGTTTGTCAGCTTCCGAGATGCCCTGACCTCGGTGGGCACCGACCAATTCCTGGGTTTGCAGGTAGCTGTCGACCCAGGCGCTGCGGATCATCGAACTGAAAAATACCCCGGGTACGGCGTCATCCCGGACCGAGTTTTCGCTGACTTCAATCTTCAGCAGGCGCGAATACGAGACCACGACCATCAACAGCATGATCGCGATAATTACCGCAAAGCTCGCCAAAATCCTTTGGCGCAAGGTCCAGTTCTTCACAGTAATTCCTCGAAGGGCCGATCAAATGCCGAGGAGTATAGCTGAGCGGGTGCCCGCATTTATCAACAGGTTTTGATGTCGCGCTCACAGAACGCAAAAACACTGTGCAGGTGACGCAGAGCGTCACGGGCTGCGCTCCCACGCAGAGCGTGGGAGCGATCATTCAGGAGGTCAGGGCGTGGCTTGGCGTACCTGTTTTTCCAGCTCGGCCTTTAAGCCGGGCTCAAGTTTGAGCTGGCGCGCCAGCTCGTCCAGGTAAGCTTTTTCCATGAAGTTCTCTTCGTCCACCAGCATCACACTGGCGATGTACATCTCGGCAGCCATTTCCGGAGTGCTCGCTGCGCGCGCCACATCAGCGGGATCCAGAGGCTTGTTCAGCTCGGCGTGCAGCCAGCTTTGCAGTTCACGGTCGTTATCCAGCTTGGTGAATTCGCCTTCAATCAAAGCGCGCTCTCGCTCGTCTACATGCCCGTCGGCTTTGGCGGCGGCGACCAGCGCCTTGAGAATGCCCTGACTGTGTTGTTCGACCTGGGCCGACGGCAGGCGGTCGATGGTTTGCGGCTCGCCTTGGGGTTCGCCGGCCTGCTGCGCCTGCCAGTTGCCGTAAGCCTTGTAGGCGATCACTCCGAGTGCTGCCAGCCCGCCATAGGTGAGCGCCTTGCCACCGAACTTGCGCGCCTTCTTGTTACCCAGCAGCAGCCCCATCGCGCCCGCCGCCAGGGCACCGCCACCCGCACCGCCGAGCAAACTGCCAAGCCCACCGCCGCCGAGCAAGCCACCGAGGGCACTTTTGTCGTCCGATTTGCGTTGCCCGCCCGCCTTGTTTTGCAACATGTCCTGGCCGGATTTGAGCAACTGATCGAGCAATCCACGGGTATTCATGCGTAGCCTCCAGACACTTGGGTTCGTAGGACCAATAGGCTCCCAGCGTAAAACTAAGTGCCAAAAAGCCGCGATCTAGAGTGCTTCCAGATGTAACGCCGGCAGCGCGTATTTGAAACGTCTTGTTTCACATGCAACGCCATCACCCCGCCATCAATCAATTTTCCTTCTGCATCGAACCGCTTAAGCTATCCGGCGTCTGTTTATTGTCCGTTGCGTTTGGTCGAAGGCATGTCCGAACCGTTATTTATGATCCGTTACGTGCCAGGAACGGCGCGGGATTTGCTCACGACAGGTTGTCTCTATGCACCGCAGGAATTTGCTCAAAGCGTCCATGGCCATTGCGGCTTACACCGGCTTGTCGGCCAGTGGCCTGTTGGCCGCGCAGGCTTGGGCGGGAAACCGTGCCGCCGATGGCAAGGCTGTAGCGTTTGACTTCGAATCGCTCAAGGCCCAGGCCAGGCAGCTCGCCGCCACCGCGTATAAAGACACCAAACAGGTGCTGCCGCCGACCCTGGCAACCATGACCCCGCAGAACTTCAATGCCATCGGCTACGACGGCAACCATTCGCTGTGGAAGGAGCTCAACGGCCAGCTCGACGTGCAATTCTTCCACGTCGGCATGGGCTTCAAGACGCCAGTACGCATGCACAGCGTCGACCCCAAGACCCGCGAAGCCCGCGAGGTGCATTTCCGCCCGTCGCTGTTCAACTATGCCAAGACCACGGTGGACACCAAGCAGCTGACCGGCGACCTGGGTTTCTCCGGTTTCAAGCTGTTCAAGGCGCCGGAACTGGATCGCCATGACGTGCTGTCGTTTCTCGGCGCCAGTTACTTCCGTGCGGTGGACGCAACCGGCCAGTACGGCCTCTCCGCACGCGGCCTGGCGATTGATACCTACGCGAAAAAACGCGAGGAATTCCCCGACTTCACGCAATTCTGGTTCGAAACCCCGAGCAAGGACGCCACGCGTTTTGTGGTCTACGCCCTGCTCGACTCGCCAAGCGCCACCGGCGCCTATCGCTTTGACATCGACTGCCAGGCCAGCCAGGTGGTCATGGCCATCGACGCGCACATCAATGCGCGCACCGCCATCGAGCAACTGGGCATCGCGCCGATGACCAGCATGTTCAGCTGCGGTACCCATGAACGCCGGATGTGCGACACCATCCACCCGCAAATCCACGACTCGGACCGTTTGGCCATGTGGCGTGGCAACGGCGAGTGGATCTGCCGTCCACTGAACAACCCGGCCAAGCTGCAGTTCAACGCTTTTGCCGACACCGACCCGAAAGGTTTCGGCCTGGTACAGACCGACCATGAGTTCGCCAGCTACCAGGACACTGTGGACTGGTACAGCAAGCGTCCTAGCCTGTGGGTGGAACCCACCACCGCCTGGGGCGAAGGCTCGATCGATCTGCTGGAAATCCCCACCACCGGCGAAACCCTGGACAACATCGTGGCCTTCTGGACCCCAAAAAAGCCCGTGGCCGCAGGCGAATCACTCAACTATGGCTACAAGCTGTACTGGAGCGCGCTGCCGCCGGTGAGCACACCGCTGGCGCAAGTGGATGCCACCCGTTCCGGCATGGGCGGTTTTACCGAAGGCTGGGCACCGGGCGAGCATTACCCCGAAGTGTGGGCGCGCCGCTTTGCCGTGGATTTCAAGGGCGGTGGCCTGGATCGCCTGCCGGCCGGCACCGGGATCGAGCCGGTGGTAACCTGCTCCCACGGTGAAGTCAAAGACTTCAGTGTGCTGGTGCTGGACAACATCAAGGGCTATCGCATTCTGTTCGATTGGTACCCGACCAGCGACAGTGTGGAACCGGTTGAACTGCGGCTGTTTATCCGCACCCAGGACCGCACCTTGAGTGAAACCTGGCTGTATCAGTACTTCCCGCCGGCACCGGACCAGCGTAAGTACAGCTGATAACACATAAGGGAGCGGGCTTGCTGTGGCGAGGGAGCTTGTCGAATCGTCCCGTTCGACAGCGCAGCTGGAGCCGGCTCTTTTTTGGGGGGTGCTTCGCCCCCCCCCCAACGCAAGCAAGCTTGCTCGCCACAATTAACCCGCTACTGCATGGGTTAAAACCGCGACACGCTCTTCATTGCGCCAATCAAGTAGCGCATCGCCACCTGATCGTTTTCGGTCAGGGCGCGATACTGCGCCAGCAACTCCACCTCATCCGAACTCAACCTTCGCCCCCGCAAGGACATCCGGCGACTCCAAAAAGACGCCACCGCACCCGCTACGCCATAAGACTTGGTCATGGACCGTTACTCCTGATATCAGTCAATTACTCCTGGTGCCCATTCCCTACGCTCATGAAGCGCAATGGCTTCAAGGACAAACAGCCTGACTCCCTGGGCCAGAAATCACACTTACCCTAAGCGTAGAAACAATCTCGTCACGTGTGGGATTTTTTTAGAGTATTCACTTAAAAAATTACTTCGGTAACAAATACCTACAACCCTTTCTCACGCAGCGACCGGTAAAGGTGGATATCGGGAAGCTCTTGCGCATACAGCTGCGGATCAGGCAGGCGCTAAACGCGGGCAACAAAAAACCCACCGAGTCGGGTGGGTTTATTGCAGGCAGACGCGGGTTCAATCCCTCAGGTCAGACTCGTGAATCGGCTGATCACGGTGAGTCGCCCGCTGGTACTGCGCGGGCCAGATGGCTTTGCGCCCACCCAGGTCATCGTCGGCATGCAGCGGCCAGTAAGGGTCACGCAACAGCTCACGGGCGAGGAAGATGATGTCGGCCTGGCAGGTGCGCAGTATGTGTTCAGCCTGGGCCGGTTCGGTAATCATACCCACCGTGCCGGTGGCGATACCCGACTCTTTGCGCACGCGCTCGGCAAACCGCGTCTGGTAGCCCGGGCCGGTGGGAATCTCGGCGTTGGCGGCGGTGCCACCGGAGGACACGTCGATCAGGTCCACGCCGAGTTCTTTGAGGCGGCGCGCCAGCTCTACGGTTTCATCGGGGTTCCAGCCGTCTTCGACCCAATCGGTGGCCGACACCCGCACAAACAACGGCAGCTCCTGGGGCCAGACGGCGCGCACGGCGGTGGTCACTTCGAGCACCAGGCGGATACGGTTTTCAAACGAGCCGCCGTAGTGGTCCTGGCGCTGGTTGCTGATCGGCGAGAGGAATTGATGCAACAGGTAACCGTGGGCAGCGTGGATCTCCACCACTTCGAAACCGGCGGTCAGCGCGCGTTTGGCGGAGGCGACAAAGTCGGCAATTACCTGCTGAATCTGCCCTTCATCCAGTGGCCTGGGTTGCGTGTGGTTCGGGTCAAAGGCAATCGGCGAAGGGCCCACCGGCACCCAGCCGCCCTCCTCCGGCTTGACGCTGCCGTGCTTGCCGATCCACGGCCGATGGGTGCTGGCCTTGCGCCCGGCATGTGCCAGCTGGATGCCCGCCACCGCGCCTTGAGCAGCAATAAAGCGGGTGATGCGCTGCAGCGGTTCGATCTGCGCGTCGTTCCACAGGCCCAGGTCCTGGGCGGTGATGCGGCCATCGGCGGTGACGGCGGTGGCTTCAGTAAAAATCAGCCCGGCACCACCGACGGCGCGGCTGCCCAGGTGCACCAGGTGCCAGTCATTGGCCAGGCCATCGTCGGACGAGTATTGGCACATCGGCGAGACGGCGATGCGGTTGAGCAAGGTCAATTGACGGAGGGTGTAGGGTTCGAGCAGCTGACTCATGGCGCACCTCTTCTGGGTTCTGTGGGCACTATTCAAACAGTGCTTAGAGCCTAGTCGACAACGGTGGATTGCACAGGGTTCAGAAAGGAAAGCGGGAGCCGAATGCCGGCTCCCGTGTTGCAAAAGATTACATCTCGACCTGGGTGCCCAGCTCGATCACCCGGTTTACCGGGAGTTTGAAGAAGCGCAGGTTGCCGTTTGCGTTTTTCAACATGAACGCAAACAAGCTCTCACGCCAACGGGCCATGCCCTTGATGCGCGAGGCGATCACCGTTTCACGGCTGAGGAAGTAGGTGGTGCGCATCGGGCTGAAATCCAGATCGTCCAGGTGGCACAGCTTCAGCGCTTCGGGCACGTCCGGCTCATCGGTAAAGCCAAAATGCAGGATCACCCGGAAGAAGCCTTCGCCGTAGGCGTCCACCTCAAAGCGCCGCGAGGCAGGCACACGCGGAATGTCTTCGTAGACCACCGTGAGCATCACCACTTGCTCATGCAACACCTGGTTATGCAGCAGGTTGTGCAACAGCGCGTGGGGCACGGCATCGGGCCGCGCGGTGAGGAACACCGCAGTGCCCTGCACGCGATGAGGCGGTTGCACGCGGATACTGCTGATAAAGATCGGCAACGGCAGCCCGCCTTCGTCGAGGCGGTCCATCAACAGTTCCTTGCCGCGCTTCCAAGTGGTCATCAGCACAAACAGCACAATCCCCGCCAACACCGGGAAGGCACCGCCCTGCACGATCTTTGGCACGTTGGCGGCGAAGAACAGGCCGTCCACCAACAGGAAGCCGATCAGCACCGGAATCGCCAGCACCGGCGGCCACTTCCAGAGCAGCAGCATCACCGCCGACACCAGGATGCTGGTAATCAACATGGTGCCGGTGACTGCCACGCCGTAGGCGGAGGCCAGGGCATTGGAGGATTCGAAGCCGAGCACCAGCAGGATCACGCCGACCATCAGCGACCAGTTCACCGCGCCGATGTAGATCTGGCCTTGCTCGGCGCTGGAGGTGTGCTGGATATGCATGCGCGGGATGTAACCCAACTGGATCGCCTGACGCGTCAGCGAGAACGCGCCGGAAATCACCGCCTGGGATGCAATCACGGTGGCCAGGGTCGACAGCGCGACCAATGGCACCAAGGCCCATTCCGGCGCGAGCAAGTAGAACGGGTTGCGCGCCGCTTCGGGGTTTTCCAGCAGCAACGCGCCCTGGCCGAAGTAGTTGAGCACCAGCGCCGGCAGCACCAGGGCGAACCAGGCACGGGCGATCGGCTTGCGGCCGAAGTGGCCCATGTCGGCGTACAGCGCTTCGGCACCGGTCAAGGCCAGCACCACGGCGCCAAGAATCGCGACGCCCATGCCCGGATGGGACACAAAGAAACGCACGCCCCACACGGGGTTCAGCGCATTGAGCACCTCGGGATGTTGCAGGATGCCGTGCACGCCAAGACCGCCCAGCACCAGGAACCACACCACCATCACCGGCCCGAACAGCTTGCCGATGCGGTCAGTGCCGTGTTTCTGGATCAGGAACAGCCCCACCAGCACCACCAGCGACAGCGGCACCACCCAACGTTCAATCCCGTCAAAGGCCAGTTCCAGGCCTTCAACCGCCGACAATACCGAGATCGCCGGGGTAATCATGCTGTCGCCGTAGAACAGCGCCGCACCGATCAAGCCGAGGATCACCAGCACCGAACGCAACTTGGGGTACGGCGACGCCGCCCGTCGCGCCAGCGCCGTCAGGGCCATGATGCCGCCTTCGCCCTGGTTGTCCGCGCGCAGGATAAACAGCACGTACTTGATCGACACGACCCACACCAGCGACCAGAAAATCAGCGCCAGAATGCCAAAGACCCCGTCGTGATTGACTTGAACCCCATAACCACCGGTAAACACTTCTTTAAGGGTATAGAGCGGGCTGGTACCGATATCGCCGTAAACCACCCCGACCGCCGCCACCAGCATGCCAATCGGCTTTGCATTGGAATGCTCGGCACCTGCTGCCTGACTATTTGCCTGACCCATCAACCACTCCTGCCCTTTGACCTGAGGTCTTTTATAAACAACGCGCCTAAGCTGACCCTAGCATGCGCTGTTTTACTTCTCGTAACAGACGTTTTATTGACCCCGGGGTTTCACCCGTGCGCAACGGCGCGAAGCATAGCGCAGCACTCGTCGCATTTCCCCGTATAAAGCTGGTCAAGCGCGCTGCCCGTCGATAGAATTGCGCACTTTTTGATCAGAGGCGCACCAAGCGCCCGTCTACCGCCATGTCGTGCCCGACTGGCGGCGTCATTCAATACCGAGGTTAGACATGTCCACCACCATCGCAAAAGCCAACCCAAAGGTCGGCTTTGTATCCCTGGGTTGCCCGAAGGCTCTCGTTGACTCCGAGCGCATCCTCACGCAACTGCGTATGGAAGGCTATGACGTCGTGTCCACTTATCAGGACGCCGACGTGGTGGTGGTCAACACCTGCGGCTTCATCGACTCGGCCAAGGCTGAATCGCTGGAAGTGATCGGCGAAGCCATCAAGGAAAACGGCAAGGTCATCGTCACCGGCTGCATGGGCGTGGAAGAAGGCAATATCCGCAACGTGCACCCAAGCGTGCTGGCGGTAACCGGCCCGCAGCAGTACGAGCAGGTGGTCAACGCCGTGCACGACGTGGTGCCGCCGCGTCAGGACCACAACCCGCTGATCGACCTGGTGCCGCCGCAAGGCATCAAGCTGACGCCGCGCCACTACGCGTACCTGAAGATTTCCGAAGGCTGCAACCACAGCTGCAGCTTCTGCATCATCCCGTCGATGCGCGGCAAGCTGGTCAGCCGCCCAGTGGGTGATGTATTGGACGAAGCCCAGCGCCTGGTCAAATCCGGCGTGAAAGAGCTGTTGGTGATCTCCCAGGACACCAGCGCCTACGGCGTCGACGTGAAATACCGCACCGGCTTCTGGAACGGCGCGCCGGTGAAAACCCGCATGACCGAACTGTGCGAAGCCTTGAGCAGCCTGGGCGTGTGGGTGCGCCTGCACTACGTTTACCCGTACCCGCACGTGGACGAGCTGATCCCGTTGATGGCCGCCGGCAAGATCCTGCCGTACCTGGACATTCCGTTCCAGCACGCCAGCCCGAAAATCCTCAAGGCCATGAAACGCCCGGCCTTCGAAGACAAGACCCTGGCGCGCATCAAGAACTGGCGCGAGATCTGCCCGGAGCTGATCATCCGTTCGACCTTCATCGTCGGCTTCCCTGGCGAAACCGAAGAAGACTTCCAGTACCTGCTGGACTGGCTGACCGAAGCGCAGCTGGATCGCGTCGGTTGCTTCCAGTACTCGCCGGTCGAAGGTGCCCCGGCCAACCTGCTGGATGCGGCCATCGTGCCGGACGACGTCAAGCAGGACCGCTGGGAGCGCTTCATGGCGCATCAGCAGGCCATCAGCTCCGCACGCCTGCAACTGCGCATCGGCAAGGAAATCGAAGTACTGATCGACGAAGTCGACGAGCAAGGCGCAGTGGGCCGTTGCTTCTTCGATGCGCCGGAAATCGACGGTAACGTGTTTATCGACGATGCCAGCGGCTTGAAGCCGGGCGACAAGGTCTGGTGCACCGTGACGGATGCCGACGAGTACGACCTGTGGGCTGAAAAGCGCGACTAGCTCTGCGCACGCAAAGCGTCCGGCGAGGCATTCCCACGCAGAGCGTGGGAACGATCGGCGTGAAAAATTGAAAAAGCCTCGTGTCTGAGCAAGATGCGGGGCTTTTTTAGGTCTATCGTTTGCCCATCAGCGCCGATCATCGGCAAGGGGCAGCGGGCATGCGTCAGCATTCGGTTATCCACACACCTAAAACCAGCGACTACCAGCAATTGGCGCAGATCTGGGAAGACTCCGTGCGAGCGACCCATGACTTTTTGCCGGACAGCTACATCGTACTGCTCAAGGAGCTGGTGCTGACGCGCTACCTGGACGCGGTGATGCTGATCTGCACCAAGGACGCGCGCCAGCGCATCACCGGGTTTGCCGGGGTAGCGGCGGGCAAGGTCGAGATGCTGTTTATCGACCCGCAACACCGTGGCCAGGGCTTGGGCCAGCAATTGCTGAGTTATGCGATCGAGCACCTGAATGCCGATGCGCTGGACGTCAACGAGCAAAACCCGCAGGCCCTGGGGTTCTACTTCAAGCAGGGTTTCGAGGTGGTCGGACGTGCCGAGCATGATGGCCTTGGCCAGCCGTACCCGCTGCTGCATATGCGCTTGCGCCAACAGCAACGGCGCAGTGGCTGACACAACACAGCGCCAATGTGGGAGCGTGCTTGTGTGGGAGCTGGCTTGCCTGCGATGGCATCACCTCGATTCCAAATGCACGACCGAGGTGTCTGCATCGCGGGCAAGCCCGACTCCCACACAGGCCAGCGCCCACAAAAAGCCACTACGCTGAAATGGGTCCGGGATTAACCGCGCCCACACAGGTACAATAGCCGCCCCCTTTTGCTACGGCCCTTGTCATGACTGACCCCATACGCCTTTCCAAACGCCTTATCGAACTGGTCGGTTGCTCCCGTCGGGAGGCTGAGCTGTTTATCGAAGGCGGCTGGGTCTCGGTGGACGGTGAAGTGATCGACGAGCCGCAATTCAAGGTCACCACCCAGAAGGTCGAGCTGGACCCAGAGGCTAAAGCCACTGTGCCGGAACCGGTGACCATTCTGCTGCACGCCCCGGTGGGCGTGGATGTGGAAACAGCAATGGCCTCGATCAGCGCCGAGACGCTGTCCGAAGAGCACCGTTTCAGCAAGCGCCCGCTCAAGGGCCACTTCCTGCGCCTGACCGCCAGCGCCGATCTGCAGGCCAAGGCCAGCGGCCTGCTGGTGTTCACCCAGGACTGGAAGATTTTGCGCAAGTTGACCGCCGATGCCGCCAAGATCGAGCAGGAATACGTGGTTGAGGTCGAGGGTGACATGGTTGCCCATGGCCTCAACCGCCTGAACCACGGTTTGACCTACAAAGGCAAAGAGCTGCCGGCCGTCAAAGCCAGCTGGCAGAACGAAAACCGCCTGCGGTTTGCGCTGAAAAACCCGCAGCCGGGTGTAATTGCCCTGTTTTGCGAAGCGGTCGGCCTGAAAGTCATCGCCATCCGCCGCATCCGCATTGGCGGCGTGTCCATCGGCAAGGTGCCGGTCGGCCAATGGCGTTACCTGTCCGGCAAAGAGAAATTCTAAGCCGCTCCCCTTTTCCCGGCACCGGCAACTCTGCGCGGTGCCCTCAGTTGAATACCAGGATTGCCCACCATGATTCACAACGACGTATTGCGCAGCGTGCGCTACATGCTCGACATCAGCGACAACAAGATGGTCGAGATCATCAAGCTCGGCGGCATGGACGTCACCAAGGAAGACCTGCTGACCTACCTCAAGAAAGATGAGGAAGAAGGTTTTGTGTTCTGCCCGGACGATGTCATGGCGCACTTCCTCGATGGCCTGGTGATCTTCAAGCGTGGCAAGGACGAAAGCCGTCCGCCGCAGCCGATCGAAACCCCGGTGACCAACAACATCATCCTCAAGAAGCTGCGCGTGGCCTTCGAACTGAAGGAAGACGACATGCACGCCATCCTCAAGGCCGCTGAGTTCCCGGTGTCCAAGCCTGAGTTGAGCGCACTGTTCCGCAAGTTCGGCCACACCAACTACCGCACCTGTGGCGACCAGTTGCTGCGCAATTTCCTTAAGGGCCTGACCCTGCGGGTTCGTGCGTAAGCCATGAGCTACTCGGTCTCGCCCGTCGGCTTCGTGCGCTCCTGCTTCAAGGAGAAGTTCGCCATCCCGCGCCAGCCGCAGCTGGCCCCGGCCGCACGCGGCGTGCTGGAGCTGGTGGCGCCGTTCGATCAGGGCGAGGCGGTGCAGGGCCTGGAGCAGGTCAGCCATGTGTGGCTGCTGTTTCTGTTCCACCAGGCCCTGGAAGACAAGCCGCGCCTCAAGGTGCGGCCGCCACGCCTGGGCGGCAACACCTCCATGGGCGTGTTTGCCACCCGCGCGACACACCGGCCCAATGGCATTGGCCAGTCGGTGGTGAAGCTGGATAAGGTCGAGCCGGGCCGCTTGTGGGTTTCCGGGATCGATTTGCTCGACGGCACGCCGGTGCTGGATATCAAGCCGTACGTGCCGTACGCGGACATCATTGACACCGCCACCAATGATATTGCCAGCAGTGCGCCGCAGCTGATTCCCGTGCAGTGGCTGAAGACGGCCCTGCACCAGGCACAAGGCCATGCGCAGCGCCTTGATGAGCCGCTGGTGGCATTGATCGAGCAGTGTCTGGCCCAGGACCCACGGCCGGCGTATCAGACGCCAGGGCCTGAGCGTGAGTACGGCGCGCAGTTCTGGGATGTGGATGTGCGTTGGCACTATCCAGAGGCGGGTGTCATCTGTGTGCTGGAAGTGGTACCGGCCAAGTAAACGCCGAAACAACTGGGGGAGCCGCTCATGTGGGAGCTGGCTTGCATGCGATAGCATCACCTCAGTTCAACTGAACGACCGAGGTGTCTGCATCGCAGGCAAGCCAGCTCCCACACAAGCCAGCTCCCACATTTTTTTTGAGCAGTGTTTACTTCTCGACGAACGCGCGCTCGATCAGGTAATCACCCGGCTCACGCATACGTGGCGAAACTTTCAGGCCGAAGCTGTTCAGCACTTCGCTGGTCTCGTCCAACATGCTCGGGCTGCCGCACAGCATGGCGCGGTCGTCCTCGGGGTTGATCGGCGGCAGGCCGATGTCGCTGAACAGCTTGCCGCTGCGCATCAGGTCGGTCAGGCGGCCTTCGTTTTCGAACGGCTCGCGGGTCACCGTTGGGTAGTAGATCAACTTGTCACGCAACGCCTCGCCGAAGAATTCGTTCTGCGGCAGGTGCTCGGTGATGAATTCGCGGTAGGCGACTTCATTGACGTAACGCACGCCGTGGCACAGGATCACTTTTTCGAAGCGCTCGTAGGTTTCCGGGTCCTGGATCACGCTCATGAACGGCGCCAGACCGGTACCCGTGCTGAGCAGGTACAGATGTTTGCCCGGCTTCAAATCGTCAAGCACCAGGGTGCCTGTCGGTTTTTTGCTGATGATGATCTCGTCGCCTTCCTTCAAGTGCTGCAATTGCGAAGTCAGCGGACCATCGGGCACCTTGATGCTGAAGAACTCCAGATGCTCTTCCCAGTTTGGGCTGGCAATGGAGTACGCGCGCATGAGTGGGCGGCCGTTGGGCTGTTGCAGGCCGATCATCACGAACTGACCATTCTCAAAGCGCAAGCCCGGATCGCGGGTGCACTTGAAGCTGAACAGCGTGTCGTTCCAGTGATGAACACTGAGGACACGTTCGTGGTTCATGTTGCTCATGTACGGGGAACTCCTGGAAATGGGTCTGCGCCAAAGATGAGATGCGCAATTGCACAGCATTCTAATGGCGGCGACAATATCTGTTAACTGGATTATTAAGATAAGGGTTATCGGTTATATCGATATGCGATTTACTCTACGTCAACTGCAAGTCTTCGTCGCCGTCGCCCAGCAGGAAAGCGTCTCACGCGCTGCTGGCCTTCTGGCCTTATCTCAATCCGCCGCCAGCACCTCAATCACCGAGCTGGAGCGTCAATCCAGCTGCCAATTATTCGACCGCGCAGGCAAGCGCCTGAGCCTCAACGCTCTTGGCCATCAGTTATTACCGCAGGCCGTTGCGCTGCTGGACCAGGCCAAGGAGATCGAAGACTTGCTCAACGGCAAGTCCGGCTTTGGTTCCCTGGCGGTCGGCGCCACCCTGACCATCGGCAATTACCTGGCGACCCTGCTGATCGGCAGTTTCATGCAGCAGCACCCCGAGAGCCAGGTGAAACTGCATGTGCAGAATACTGCCAATATCGTGCACCAAGTGGCGCATTACGAAATTGACCTGGGTCTAATCGAAGGCGACTGCAGCCACCCGGACATCGAGGTACAAACCTGGGTCGAGGATGAGTTGGTGGTGTTCTGTGCGCCTCAGCATCACTTGGCCAAGCGCGGTGTGGCGACGATGGAAGAGCTGACCCATGAAGCATGGATCCTGCGCGAACAGGGCTCGGGCACGCGCTTGACCTTTGACCAGGCCATGCGCCATCACCGTAGCGCGCTGAATATCCGCCTCGAGCTTGAACACACCGAGGCGATCAAGCGTGCAGTGGAGTCAGGGTTGGGGATTGGCTGTATTTCCCGACTGGCCCTGCGCGATGCGTTCCGCCGTGGCAGTTTGGTGCCGGTGGAAACCCCGGACCTGGACCTGGCCCGGCAGTTTTACTTCATCTGGCATAAACAGAAGTACCAGACCTCGGCGATGCGCGAGTTCCTGGAACTGTGCCGCGCCTTCACCGCCGGGGTTCAGCGCAGCGACGAGATCGTGCTGCCTAACATTGCCTGAGGCTTAGATCAGGATCACGGCCCACACCAGGGTAATCATGGTCAGCGCTACGAATTGCGCGGCGCTGCCCATGTCCTTGGCGTTTTTCGACAGCGGGTGGCGGTCGAGGGAAATCCGGTCGATAGCCGCTTCCACTGCCGAGTTGAGCAACTCAACGATCAAGGCCAGGAGGCAGACCGCGATGAGCAAGGCGCGCTCGACCCGACTGACGTGCAGGAAGAAGCTCAGCGGGATCAGGATCACGTTCAGCAACACCAACTGACGGAATGCCGCCTCGCCGGTGAAAGCTGCGCGCAGGCCATCCAGGGAATAGCCCCCTGCGTTGAAGATACGTTTGATACCGGTTTGACCCTTGAAAGGCGACATAGATGTAGGCAACTGAACCAAAGAAGTGGGGAAACTAGATCACGCAAAGTCAAAAAAGCGTGAATCGGGTACAGCTTAATGCTGCGAAATTGACTCAAGTTGTTGCAAGAGCAGCGCCGCCTGAGTGCGGGTACGCACGCCGAGCTTGCGAAAGATCGCCGTCACGTGGGCCTTGATGGTCGCTTCCGACACACTCAACTCATACGCAATCTGCTTGTTCAACAAACCTTCACAAACCATGGTCAGCACCCGAAATTGCTGGGGCGTCAGGCTGGCAAGGCCATCACGGGCGGCTTTGGCTTCGTCGGACACGTTGATTTCTTCAAACGCTTGCGGCGGCCATGACACGTCGCCATCCAGCACGGTGCGCACGGCTTTCTGGATCGCTTCCATAGAGCTGGACTTGGGAATGAAACCGCTGGCACCAAACTCCTTGGAGCGCACCACCACGTCGGCTTCTTCCTGGGCTGAAACCATTACTACCGGGATCTGCGGGTATTGCCCGCGTAAGAGCACCAATCCCGAGAAGCCATAGGCACCCGGCATGTTCAGGTCGAGCAGCACCAGGTCCCAGTCGGATTTTTCGTTGAGGCGGGCTTCCAGTTCGGCAATGCTGGCCACTTCGACCAGGCTCACGTCAGGGCCAAGGCCCAAGGTAACGGCCTGATGCAGCGCACTGCGAAACAGCGGATGGTCATCGGCTATCAGGATTTCGTATGTGGCCATTGATTAAATGATCCTGTTTTTTATGGGAGCCCTGATGGGTTCAGGGTTCGCCAGTACACAAGGCAATAGCCAGGCAGCCATCGCCACAGGGCACACTCAGCATCAAAAACACCTGAAACGACACTGAAAAGTCACGGTTACGCCCCAATCGGCGCCCAGCATGCCCAGCGCAGCCTGGGGGGTCAAGCACTACGCCCGTGGGCATTTTAGCCGGTTGCGGGTTTACGGTGCCATCATGCAAACGTCGTCTGGTTATACCGTAGGGATATGGGGCGCGAGCCGCATGTGCACGCTGTCCGCCGGGTCCAGCGGCAATTGAAATTTAGCGGCCAGGTAATGCGTGCTGAACACATCGAGGTAGGCATCCAGCACTTCGCTGGCTGCTGGGTCGTCGGCCAGCTCCAGGCACAGCGCCGCAACCTCGGCGGTACAGAAATGATCATCGCGCTTGGACCGGCGCAGCTTGTAGCGTGACAGCTGTTCGGGCGCCAGGCTCAACACCGGCAAGTGCGCAAGGTAAGGGCTTTTGCGGAACATCTTGCGCGCCTCGCTCCAGGTGCCGTCCAGCAGGATGAATAACGGGCGCTTGCCGTCTTGCACCCTCACCTCACTGCACACTCGCTCAGGCGCAACGAATTCGCCCGGAAACACGATATACGGTTGCCATTGCGGGTCGGCTAACAGGGTCAGCAACTCAGGGTCCACTTCTGTGCGCGACCAGGCGAACGCGGTGGTGTCATCGATCACATCGGCGATCAGCCAGCCGGTATTGCTGGGTTTCATCGGTTCCACGTCATGCATCAACAGGCACATGGCCGAGCGGGCCTGCACTGTTGGGCGCCAGGCGCACAGGCAGTACTCGGGAATCACCCGGCAACCGGGGCAACGTTCGGCGCGCGAACCACGGTTTAGAAACGGCCGGACGGCGCGCGCCAGGCGCTGGGTACGCAAGCGGGAGACGGCGTGGCTCATCGGGCGCACCGCGAGCAGAGGTCAATCGACACAGGCAAAACTCGAATCAGGCTTAAGTGGCCGCAGTTTACCAGCGATACGCCTGGCTGTAGTGGCAAGCGGTCCCCTATAATTGCGCGCCACTGAACGCACAGCGCAGTGGCTGGTCTATGCACCAGTAACCGAATCAGGAGAGTTTCATGCTGCGTTCCATGCTGCGCCTTGTTGCCCCATCCGTCGCCCTTGCGCTGGTTCTGCCCATGGGCGCCCACGCGGCGTCGCTGCTGGAGGCCCAAATGAACAGGAAACTGCAGAGCGTCGCGGCCGAGAGCAACAAGGACCTGCCCCGGGAAATCGATGCAAAGACCCTGGAAGTGGCCTACACCGTTGAAGGCATGCAACTGATTGATCACCTCAGTGTGCTACCTGACCGTGCCGAACAGATGCGCGCAAACCCCAAAGCTGTGTATTTCCAGCTGGGTCAAAGCGTATGCCTGAACAAAGGCTATCGCGAGCTGATGGCCAAGGGCGCCGTGATGCGTTATGAGATCACCGAAAACAAGACCAACCGCCCGGTAGCGTCGGTCAAGTTCGTGGAAGCCGATTGCCCGGCCCCCGCTGCGGCGAAGAAGAAAAAGTAACTGTTGCTCGATCATCGCGCGCTGCTGTCCGGTGGCGCGCACCTCCCTCGCCTCATTGGCCAGCCGCCAACTAAACTGCTTGATGAGTGACCAATAAGCGGTTGCCAGCCAAGGGTTTTTCGGCTCATGATCAAGCCATCTCGGCAGCCCATCTACTGCGTTTTTCACGCCGTTCTGTAACATTTTCAGGGCAAAAGAGGGTTGCCCTCCTGCGACTTGCAGTGCAAAGGTTTCCAAATCACAAGGAACATACAGAGCCCGTTTCGCCGCCTGGCGAACACCGTGCAACGCTTAAGGCGTGCAGCGACACACGCAGTGTCGTGGCCGCGGACGAATCTCTCGCCGATGGCCCAGGTTCTGTGAAGAAGGAGAAGTTGAATGCCTTACGAACCGAATGACCGCCTGCTCCGTCATTTTGAAGCAAACGGCGCTGACCTCACCCAGCAGGTCGACGCACAACTCCAGCTGGTCGCTCCCAACAGCCCGAACATCCCCCTTTATCGCGATATGATCCTCACCGTGCTGCGCATGGCCAAGGATGACCGCAACCGTTGGAATGCAAAAATCACGCTGCAGGCGATCCGCGAGCTGGATAACGCCTTCCGCGTGCTGGAACAGTTCAAGGGCCGCCGCAAGGTCACGGTGTTTGGCTCGGCGCGCACGCCGGTCGAAAGCCCGCTGTACGCCTTGGCAAGGGAAGTCGGCACGCTGCTGGCGCAATCCGACCTGATGGTGATCACCGGCGGTGGCGGCGGCATCATGGCCGCTGCCCACGAGGGCGCAGGTCTGGAACACAGCCTGGGGTTCAACATCAACCTGCCGTTTGAACAGCACGCCAACCCGACCATTGATGGCACCGAGAACCTGCTGTCTTTCCACTTCTTCTTTACCCGCAAGCTGTTCTTCGTCAAGGAAGCCGACGCGTTGGTGCTGTGCCCGGGCGGTTTTGGCACGCTGGATGAAGCGCTGGAAGTGCTGACCCTGATCCAGACTGGCAAGAGCCCGCTGGTGCCGGTGGTGCTGCTGGATGCCCCAGGCGGTGGTTTCTGGCAAGGCGCACTGGACTTCATTCGCAGTCAGTTGGAAGCCAATCGCTATATCCTGCCCACCGACCTCAAGCTGATCCGCCTGGTCTACAGCGCTGAAGAGGCGGTGGCGGAGATCAACCAGTTCTATGCCAACTTCCACTCCACGCGTTGGTTGAAGCGTGAGTTTGTGGTGCGCATGAATCATCCGCTCAGTGATCGTGCACTGACCCACTTGCAGAGCGAGTTTGCCAGCTTGCGGCTAAGTGGAGAGTTCCAGCAGCTTGCTTACACAGGCGAGGAACATGATGAACCAAGGTTCAGCCATTTGACGCGGCTGGTGTTCAACTTCAACGGTCGTGATCAGGGCCGCCTGCGGGAATTGGTGGACTACATCAATTTGCCGGAGAACTGGGCTCAGGCTCAGGGCAAGACACAGCAGCGGGTGGCGCCGGAGCCGGCGTGATTTTTAAGGCAAAAAAAAAAGGCCCACTACTGTCGTAGTGGGCCTTTTGTTTTATCGGGATTTGGCATCCCGGCAACCAACACATTCCAATGTGGGAGCTGGCTTGCCTGCGATTGCGGTTTGCCAGCTAGCTTATAGGTAGCTGACCCACTGCCATCGCAGGCAAGCCAGCTCCCACATTTAGATTTTTACCAGCCTGAAGACTTAATCGTCCATGTCTCGACCGCTGAGCAGCCGACTGATCATATCCATCGAAAACCCGCGATAGCTCAAGAAGCGGCCTTGCTTTGCACGCTCCCGGGCATCAATCGGCAGATGGCCGGCAAACTTGCGACGCCAGGTATCTTCCAACTGCGACTGCCAACTGATACCGCACTCACGCAGGGCGAGGTCGATATCGGCACGTTGCAGGCCGCGTTGGCTCAGTTCTTCACGAATTCGCGCCGGGCCGTAGCCGGAGCGCGCGCGGTAGGAAACAAAGCTTTCAAGATAGCGGGCTTCGGAAAGCAGCCCCTCTTCCGTCAAACGGTCGAGGGCTGTTTCGATCATCTCGGGCTCTGCACCGCGCTGACGCAGTTTACGCGTCAGCTCGACTCGACCATGCTCGCGGCGAGCGAGCAGGTCCATCGCGGTGCGCCGAACGGCGACGAGTGTATCCAGTACCACAGTCATCGTTTGCTTCAGATATCAGTGTCAGCTTCTTCCACTTCTTCAACCGGCTCGCGGTTGGCGGCAGCTTTCACGTCTGGCGCTGGGGTCAGCAGCTTGTCGCGAATCTGCTTCTCAAGCGTGGCAGCGATATCCGGGTTGTCTGCCAGGAACTTGGCCGAGTTGGCCTTGCCCTGACCGATCTTGCTGCCGTTGTAGGCATACCAGGCACCGGACTTCTCGACGAAACCGTGCAGTACGCCCAGGTCAATCATCTCGCCGTTCAGGTAGATACCCTTGCCGTAGAGAATCTGGAACTCTGCCTGACGGAAAGGCGGAGCGACCTTGTTCTTCACGACTTTAACGCGAGTTTCGCTACCAACAACTTCGTCACCTTCCTTCACCGCGCCGGTACGGCGGATGTCCAGACGGACCGAAGCGTAGAACTTCAGCGCGTTACCACCGGTAGTGGTTTCCGGGCTGCCGAACATTACGCCGATCTTCATACGGATCTGGTTGATGAAGATCACCAGGCAGTTGGCGTTCTTGATGTTACCGGTAATTTTACGCAGCGCCTGGGACATCAGGCGGGCTTGCAGGCCCACGTGCATGTCGCCCATTTCGCCTTCGATTTCAGCTTTCGGTACCAGGGCAGCCACGGAGTCGACCACGATCACGTCGATGGCGTTGGAGCGCACCAGCATGTCGGTGATTTCCAGGGCTTGCTCACCGGTGTCCGGCTGGGAAACCAGCAGGTCGTCAACGTTGACGCCCAGCTTACCGGCGTATTCCGGGTCCAGGGCGTGCTCGGCGTCGACGAACGCACAGGTGGCGCCCATTTTTTGCGCCTGGGCAATCACCGACAGGGTCAGGGTGGTTTTACCGGAAGATTCAGGACCGTAGATTTCAACGATACGGCCTTTTGGCAGGCCGCCAATGCCGAGTGCGATGTCCAGACCCAGAGAGCCAGTGGAAATAGCCGGGATCGCCTGACGGTCGTGATCGCCCATACGCATTACGGCACCCTTGCCGAATTGACGTTCGATCTGACCCAGGGCCGCAGCCAAGGCTTTCTTCTTGTTGTCGTCCATTAAAGTCCTCACGTAATCAATAAGGCCTGACGGCCAACACCTGTATAAGTAGACAGTATTGTTCCACAAAGATCCGGGATCGCCTACCCCTGATTTTCGATTTCTGCTGCAGCTCGTCGCAACAAGCCCTCCAGCGCGGCCTTTACCGTTTGTCGACGGACCTCGTCGCGGTTGCCGGGGAAGTGCGCCAGCTCGGCCGTTACCTCATCGCCCACACCGAACGCCAGCCATACGGTGCCCACCGGTTTGTCCGGCGAACCGCCATCCGGCCCCGCCACACCGCTGACCGCCACGGCAAAGCGCGACAGGCTTTTTTCCTGCGCACCGCGCACCATCGCCTCCACCACTTCCTGGCTGACGGCGCCGACCTTGGGGAACAGCGCCTCAGGCACACCCAACTGGCGGGTCTTCTGCCGATTGGAGTAAGTGACATACCCGGCCTCGAACCACGCCGAACTGCCCGGAATACGCGTAATGGCTTCGGCGATACCGCCACCGGTGCAAGACTCGGCAGTGGTGACGTGGGCATTGAGCACCTGCAAACGGCGACCCAGTTCAGCGGCCAGTTGAGTGATTTCCTTCACGGTCGTCTCCAAGTATGGGCGGGGGTTTGCCTACCCTACAGGAGCCTATCGGCCATGCAAGTTGCAGAGTGCATCAAGACACTAACGCGCTTGGGAAACGCCTAACACGGCCTTGGCCCGCGCCCACAATTGCAGACGTTCCTCCAACCCGTTCAACCCACCGTTGATGCGCCTGGTAATGGTGGTGAACTGGTCTTTGTCAGCAAGTTCGTTCAAACCATTGCTCTGCCAGAACCATGCGGCGGACTCACACGCCCATTGAGGCTGCTCCAGCAGTTGCGGTTGCTGCAACAGGCGCTCGTCGCCGAATAACGCTTGGCTGCAGGCCAGGTAATTGCGCCGCCCCGTGATCTGGATAAGCCCCCTGCCCCGGTACTTCTGACCATCGCCGTCGGCATCGGGGGTGTTGCCCAAACGCGCGGCCAGGGTGCCGGTGTCGTATTTACTCAGGTATTGATCGCTGCCCAGTTCTCGCACATAGAGCAACTGGCCGGATTCGTGGCCGACTTGAGCAAGAAATGCGGCCATGCGCTCAGGTGTGATGATTTGGTGGTGTGACATGGCCGCGTTTAACGCAGAAATGAAAACGCCGGCTTTAAGCCGTGAGCGTGGTAAGACTTTAACTAACTGTTGCTCGGACAGGACCATGTTGCCCTCCTCGGCGCTTCGAAATGAAGATCGAGCTTTGAGTGCCGCACGAACTCAGGCGTATTTTTCATTCAGTGCATACAAGATCGCGCAGGTTTCGCAATCCAGCACGCCATCATGGTTTTCAGGCCGAAAGTGCAGTTGAAAAGCCCGTACCAGCGCACTGAAAAAACCATCAGAAGTGGGCGTTTCAATGCCATAGCCATAGCGGGAAAATGCCTGAACCACTTGCTCACGCTCAGGCATTTCGCCACTGAATTGCTGGAGGTATTTGTCTTTGACTGAATCCTCGTACCAGGCGCCGATACCTGCCTGCGCAAGGTCTTTCCAGGGAAGCTTGGGGCCCGGGTCTGATTTGCGACCGACCGCAATATCGGAATGGCCTACCACGTTTTTCGGCGACATGTCCGGGTAACGTTGCAGGATGTTCCTCGCCAATTGCTTGAGGGCTCTGATTTGCGAAGCCTGGTAGTCAGGGAACGTGAAAACGCCGTCGACATCCGTGGCCTGGTTAACAATCTCGATACCGATAGAGGTGTCGTTCAACCCTGAACGACCGGCCCACTGGCTGACACCTGCGTGCCACGCACGGTCCTCTTCCGCCACCAGACTGAAAATCTTCTGCCCCTTGAAGCCCGCCGCAATGTAGCTCGGATCGGTTGGATCCGGGATCAGATAATGCGCACTTGCAGCCCCGGTGGTCAGCGATTTGACCGAGCCAGAAAAGTCCAACGCGGTGTAGTGCAACACCAGGAAACGTACACGTTTGCCGTAAGGTTTAAGCGTGCGATAAGTGTTGTAGTCAATCGTAAACATAGAGCCTCCCTTTTTCCTATCCATCCTTTAGCTATTACGCAGCACACGCGCCTTGAATTAACCGCACGCGAATGCTGCCACCTGGCGCTCTCAGAGACGATGAAGTTCAATATAGTGTTCATGTGTATTCACCTATGGAGTCGAATGACTTGTCGCGGAAGATTCCACTTTCATGTTGCTCAAAGGCGATTGCTCGAGGCTCGGGGGCTTCACATGATTCAGCATCCCACATCGGGAACATTTGATCTGGAGCTCTGTAAACCCACCTGTGCAGGCGAAAAGTCTTTTGCAGTTACTGCATCTGAATTCTTTCAACATCTGCAAATTCCTTTTGCTGAATTACCCTTTCCGTGGGCAATAAAAAACCCGACACAATCGCCGGGTTTGTTAGCTGATTTTACTCTGTTGTCAGGATGCTCGCTCGCTACTGAATCAGCGGCGTCCACATCCGACATATCCTCTTCGAGAGGTGCATCGTCGTCAGGCGGCAGCGGGATCTTGTCCTCATCACGCCTTGGGTCATGCCCTGTCTCGTTATCAGTGCCGCGTGTGACTTCCTGCTGAGAAATATTGCCTGGCGCATTCTTATCGATGTCCATGCTGACTCTCCGTTTTTATGCTCGGGATATCCGCGCTTGAACATGGGAGGCTGGCAGGTCATGGTCAGTGCCAATCAATGGACGAACGGCTTAAGGCAAACGTCCCCGTTCAATGGCGAGGCCTGGAATTAACGATTGATAGGTCCGAAGGTGAGCCCTTTCAGGAACCAGCGCTGCTCTGGTGTAATCGAGTCGGCCTGTTTTGCATTTTCGATTTCGGTTGCACCGATCTGCGCGTAGTAGGCGCATGCGATGCCGTCGACCACCACAAATAGCTTCGCCTCTTCGAGACTTCTGAGCAGCATGCTGAACCTCCAGACACGAAAAGCCCCAGCGAATGCTGAGGCCCTGAATAGGTCCCTCATCAGCGTGACAAGTCAGAGGCTTTGAGGGCTTGGGGAAAATTAGGCAATAAAAAGCCCAGCGCGACGGCTGGGCTCTATTACGCAAGGAGATAGAAGATCATGGAGTCCAGTAAGCAATCTTGCCGCCTGCACCAACAGCTGTAAAATTGCCGTTGCCGTAGGCAACGCTCCGGATATCGGTTCCTGCGAAAGTGTTGGCTTGCTGAACCCAGCCGATCCCATCCTCGGAAACGGCTGTCTTGCCGCCGTCGCCAACAGCTACATACTTGCCATTACCGTAAGCAATGTCGCGGATGATGGTTCCACCGAAACTGGTATCTTCAACAGCAGTCCAGCTAAGCCCATCGGATGAATATGCCATCTTGCCATCCGCACCAACGATAAACATTTTCCCGTTGCAAAGCTTCATGGAAAGGATGGTGCTATAGCCGAAGGTGCTGGTTCTGGTCGTGAATGTTTGCGGATTATCCGTCGCCATCTTCACAGCGCTAAGCAGCTTCCCATTCGATCCCGCAATCAACACAAAACTGCCAATGACGTTGACGCAGTACACAGTCTCGCTAGAAGTGAAGGTCGTAGTGCGCTCCACCTGGCCTGACCAATCGCCATAACGGGAAAAGACTTTACCGTTAGACCCAACCAGTATCCAGGTGTAGTTCTCGCCGTAAATTGGCCAATAAAACACAATGCCTTGCAAGTCTCCGGACGCGCGAACAGTTGCCGTAAGGTCTGTCCAAGCCCTTTCAGGGTGGTCTGCGCTGCCGAAGATCAGATTGCCGGATTGAGAAAGGGCTTGAAGCGATGACCCAATACCGTTCCAGTACAGCTCGTTGAGGACCTTTCCGCTATCAGAGGTGAGGGCGCCCTTAAGCTTGGTCCACGCTGTACCAGTTGCGCCTCCGCTGACAACCTGAGTGGTTGTGGTAAGACCGTTGCCACCAACCGCATAAAACTTGCCTTGCGCAAAAACCACGCGCCTAAGCATGCCGGTGTTATCCACCGGTTGTACTTGAGTCCAAAGATCTTGCAAGGTTTGAGACGCTGAGTTTGCGTTTTCCATTTTAAACTCCGTTACTGAGCTGATTTAAGTTCAGGCCTCTATATTGGGCGTATGGCGCTCATGGGCGATTGCTCGAGGCGCGTGGCCTTCACATGGTTCAATGCCCCGCATCGGGAACATTTGATCTGGAGTTCTGTAACCTCGCCAATTCGAGCAAGGAGTTTTTTGCAGTTTCCGCATCGAAGCTCTTTCAACATAAGTTCCTCCAACATCAGTGAACTGCTGCTGCGAATGACTTACCTGTTCACGCCGACAACCCATTCGCCGTGATCGAACTGCGATACCCCGTCGCCGGATCGCCAACATGCACCACCTGTTTCATCGACCACTGGCCCTGCATATACGAAGGCCAGGTTTCATCCAGCAACAACACGCCTTCGGCAGCCAACAAAGGGTTGCCAGGGCAATCAATCAGCAGTTTCAAACCTTCGCGTCCCACACGTCGCAGTTCGCCTTCAGCCACGGCACGCGCCTCGGCTTGGTTCTGGCAGCGCTGGCGCAAGGTTTTGAATGGGGCCACCCCAACTTCGACTACCTGTTGTTTGCCACCTGCGGCATCCCACCAGGTCACGCGGCTGCCCATGTATTTGGAGCGGGACGTTTCGTCGAGTTTGGCGGTGATGAAGGCCTGATCGCCGGGGCGATTGTCCTGGGTCACGGACAGCTTCACCTGCGGCAATAATTGCCCGGACAGCGATTTAACCTGCCCCGCCTCGGCCAGCACATACAACTCGTTGATCGGTTTGGTGACCGCGCTGTAGCGTTTGGCAAGGCGGGTGATAAACGCCATGTCGCTTTCGTTGGACTGATCGATATGGGCAATCACAATGCCTTCCAGCGCAGGTGCAACACGCGGTGAAAAACCGTGACGACTGACCAGTTGGCGAAACAGTGCGCCCAGCGTGGTTGGTCCGTAACTGGCCGACCGTCGCTGGCGATAACCGCTGGCGTCGAGCATGCTGAAAGGCGCGGCAGTCGCCACGATCATCAAGCGCATGGGAAACAGCACGGGCGTGCGCTGCGTGATCACAAATTCGCCTTTTTCCACCAGCGCCGACTCCTGATAACCCACGCGCAAACCGATCTTGCCGCTCAGGCTGGGCAAACCTTCCAGCCCCTCGATATTGAGAGTCAACTCCAGCCGGTCAGACTCGATACCTGCGGCGTCGGTATGGCTCCAACGCATCAGGCGTTGATTGAGCAGCGCGGCATTGGCGCCATAAAACTCCACGATTGGCGTAAATCCCTGTGCCATGTTGCCTCCTTAATCCCACGCCAGAACAGGCCGCACAGCAGCCGGCCGCGCTTGCATTTCCGGCACGATGACCCACACACCAGCGGGCAGTACCGGCCCGTACTCGGCAAGCTCGGGGTTCAGACGCCAAAGGGTTTCTTCCGCCGCGTCATCGCAACGGCCCAATTCGCGGTAGAGCAACAGGTTGACCGAATCACCGGCAATACTTCGCACTCTACGCATTGACGAATTCCTCCAGTTCCATAGTCCAGGCCATGACCATGGCAGTGCCGTCATCGATCACGTTGCTCTGGGTTTCCATCACCGAATTGATCCGCCACAGGCCCCAGTTACGGCCGATGCCATCGACCAGCGGTAAGGGCGCACGCGCATTTTGCAGGGCGCGCAACTCGTCCAGGCGCTGCATGCCGATGGCATACATCGCTGTGCCGGTGAACGTGAGCTTCTCCAGCTTCTGCCCGCTTTGCCGCGACTGGGGTTTGCTGGCAATAATCGCCAGGTCACTCCAGCCGCCATCAGTGGTACGCACCAGCCCGGAATAAGCAAAGCCACGGGACAGGCCAAAAATAAAGTCGCCGAGGACCATTTGTTGTTGCATCAATCACCTCCTGGTGGATCGGCCAGCGCCGCGTTGCGCCGAATGCCAAGGGTGTCGGTGACCATCGGCATGCACTGAAATTGCAGGGCCTGGATCACCTGGTTGACGACTTGCTGGGCATCGGCGGGGTTCACGCCGGTAATCTGAATGCTCGGCGCGAGGGTGACTTGCACATTGTCGGTACGCGCGGCGTTGAGCTCTTTGCTCACTGCACCGGGTGCAGGCAGTCGGTCGGTTGAGCCGAACAATTTGTCACCCAGCCAGGTGCCCGCTTCACTGCCAAGCAAACCCCCAATGGCGCCGCCGACCGCGGTGCCGACACCGGGAAAAATCAGCGTGCCAATGGCCGCGCCGGCGGAGGCTCCTGCCCAGGCGCCACCTGCAGTGGTGAGGCCTGCACCGACGGCTTTGGCGTCGCCGTTGCGGATACCCTCGGCCACATCCATGGCAGTGTCGACATACCTCATCGGGCCGAGGCGGCGGGCGGCGGAGGACTCCAGCTTGCTCACCGCGCCTGACAGGCCGGAGGCCGGCAGCTTCGGCGCGTGAGGCAGCGCCTCAGTTGAGCGCTCATGGCTGAAGGTCTGTGTGTTTGGCAGAGCAGTCATACGCCCATCAGAAGGCAGGGGGACAAGCCCTCGCTCCAAGGCCTCCATCAGCCCCGGCCCTCTGCCAGCAGCCGGTTGACGGTAATCAGCGCCCTGCTTTCGACTATTTGCCTGGACCTCGCGCAGTTGCATCCCCTGAGTAGGGCCACCGGCGTGAAAACCATTCGACTGCGCAGGGAAAAAGGACTTGGCAAAGCGCTCGGACACACCGCGCAGCGTCGCCATCACGCCGCCGCTTTTTGTGGATGCAAGCCTGGTAGCAGCTGGCTTGGCCACGGAAGCCTGTTTCTTCTGCGAACCTTGCTTGTTCTGCGCGCGCTGCGTCTTCTTATTCTGCGATTTTGGCGGTTGGGTATTCTTCTTCCTGGCAGAAGAACTTCTACGGCTGACGCGGCGGCTACTGGGTGAGGCTTGAACAGCAGCAGCACAGCAGCAGGACTTATCCTTTTTAAAGCCATCACTCTTGAATAGCTTGCCGGCGACTCCAGGCAACTTGCCAAGCGTTACATCAACCAAGTTACCCGTTACCCGGGTTTTGATCGTCTCTCCCAAGCCCGAAAAAAAGCCAGTAATGACGGGTGAAATAACCGGCAAAACGACCACCTCAGCCATTTTTACAGCGGTGACAGCTGTGGGCGACTCACCCGCTATGGTGTTGGCGCGGTCCATCACATGGGTCTTGGCTTGCAGCCACCAGTCCTCCCCGAGCACCGGCGCGAGCTTCAGCGTGGTGGAGAGCCGCTCCTCACTCTTTGACGACTCCTCTCGCAATTGAGTGGTAGTTTTTTCCGCAACGGCGGGTGCAGCAAACGATTGCTGGAAGGCTGCGACCGGATCGAGGCTCTTTACATCGCGCAACGTCATGGCGTCACGGACCAAGCTCCGATCTTGCGATGCGCTCGACTTAACCTCGGTGGTCGTCTTCTGCTCACTACGCTGATCGATTTTAGACGGTTCAACGTCCACCGCCTTCAGCCGCGACAAGGCGTCTTCCAGCGCGTCCACGCTGTTGCGCACTAACCCCAGGGACAGCGAGAGGCCATTGAGTTGCAAGCCTGCATTGGTCAGCGCCAGACTCATCGAGGAAAACGACGGCGCTTCTGCGAGAGCACCAGAGACCAAAGGGCCTGGGCTGACAATCTCGCCCCCCTTTGCGTTGTCTGCGTTGCTAAAAATACCTTGGCCATCCTTGGCCATGGCATACGCGAGCGAATACTTGTTTTGCATCCCGCTTACTCCTGTTTAACGCCAAGGCGAGTGATCGCGATGTCGTAGCGGCGCAATGCTTTGCCGGCGTCCCAGTCGAGGATCTCTGCCTCATTGACCGAGTAAATCAGCGGCACCACATCGAGGATTACTTCGATGTCGCGCTGCGAAAGAAGTCCGCCGGTTGATTTAAAAAATCGTCGATGCGCTCCTGCAGTTCCGTCCAGTCGGGTACGGTCAGGCCAGCGAGATCGGGGATCATCAAACCGGTGCAATGAGCGGTGATGAACTCGGCGCGTTCTTTGTTGGTGGCGAGTTTTTTCATCACCTTGGTGGCGCGCAGGGCGGGCATTTCCAGGGGTAGTTCGGTCAGGCTGCGACCGGCCGCGTCAAGGGCCAGCAACAGCTGGACAGGCTGATCGTGGTTCGCTTCTTCAGGCTGATCCAGGAAGAACGACGTAGGGCGTGTCGACATGTCATGTACGTACTGAGCGATGCTCACGTAGTCCGGGCGCTTGAGCTGGTCGAGTTCTTTTTCCGACAGGCCGGTGGCGAGTTTCGCCAGTTCAAAAAACTGGTCGTCCTCGTCATCACCGGCCCGAGCCAGCGCGTCTTTTTGCGCGGCGTAAAACAACGGCTTGAGTTGAATCTGCTGGATCGCCGCGCCAGTGTCGGCGGTGATCGGGGACAGCAGAATGTGCAGCGGTGGCATCCAGGCCATGGGGCAATTCCTTGTTAAGCATTTTTGAGGTTAAACACAGTCAATGTGGGAGCCGGGCTTGCCCGCGATGCAGGCGACTCGGTATGTCTGGTGCACCGAGGTGATGCCATCGCAGGCAAGCCAGCTCCCACATTGTCCGTGCCCGCTTCGCCTTTAAGGCATCAGCACCGCGCGGCGTGCATCGCCGAGAATGTCGACGCCGTTGAGCACGAACTTCTGGGTGCGCACGTCGATGTCGATCACCGAAATGCCGTTTTCCAGACGGTTGTAGGTACGGCAGGACAGTTCCAAAGTGGTGGTGACCTTGTCGCCCATCTTCAGCTTCGCCTCCTCCAGGGATTTGAGTTTGCCGCCGACCGTGTGGTAGGTGAAGTAGGTTTTGCCATCCTGATCCTGACCGGCTTCTCGCACGTTCAGCAGAATGTCGTCACCCAAGCGCACGCCCAGGGCCAGCATGATTTCCGGCCCGGCACCTTGCAGAACCAACTTGGCATTGAGCACCTTGCCGCTCTTGGCCATTTCTTCGGCGATGAAGCGCCCACCGGACATGGATTCCATGTCGAACTCGATCTTCGGCGGGGTGAACTCCTCTACTGTCGCGGACAACGGCAGGCCTTGAAGGGTGGCCGCAATGGCCTGTCTTACACGGTTGGTAAACATTAGAGAACGTCCTCCAGGAACTGCTCGATGATTTCATCGCGGGCATTGAGTTGATAAATCATGTGTTCGTTCGGCGCGTAGCGGCCGTAGTCGATGACGATGAACCAGGTGCCGTTCTTGTACTTCTCGACACTGTTCAGCTCCGGGTGCAGGTACACGCTGCCGCCGGGGATGGTTTCATCGGCCACCAGGGTTTGCAGCCAGTCGTTGATGCGCTTGACCTCCTGGTCCATAAACGACTTGGTGAGGTTCTTGGCCATGGCTTTCTGGCCGGCCTTGACCAGCTTGCGGCTGATGGCATCTTCCAGGCCGACATAGCTGATGAACTTGCCGGTGATGGAGCGGTTACCCAGCAGCGAAAAGCCGCCAAGGACAGTGCGCGCGTAGTAGCTCACGCCGTAACGGTTGAGCAGGTCGCCTTCGGTGGAAGTGTCGAGGATGTTGTACTCGACCACACGGGAAACGTCCTCGGCGAAGGTCACCTGGTTACCTGGGCTTTCCCATTGCTTGACCTTGGCCAGTGCGGCGATGGCCAGCGAGGATGGCGACAGGAACACGTTTTTCTTCGCCGCCTTGGAATACACCGACGGCATATTGTGCACCAGCAGGCAGCGGTCGAAGCCGAGATCGGCACCGCCCAGCTCGCCGCTGTAGGTCACTTGGTCAGCGACGGACGCGTCCTTGCCGTCCAGCACCACACGGGCCTTGATGCGCTTGCCAAAGGCAGCGAACTCACCGGCCACGGCCTTGGTGCCGGTGAAGCCTGGGGCGCCGATGATGGTCAGGTCTTCCGGGACGCTGCTCAGAGCCGCCAGGCCCAGCTTGCGGCCGGTGGCTGGCTCGTTGCCGCCGATCACGTTATTGACGGTGTCGGCCGGGGTTGCGCCCTCCTCCACGATCACCACATAAACCGGCACTTTCACCACTTTGAGGATCTGGTACACCGCCTGAAACAGCGTGCCCGACTCGGCGCCGGTCGGGTCCAGCAGCGCCTGGGTGGTGAAGCTGTTGATGCGAAACGGCGCGTTTTTCGGGATCGACGCGTGGGCATTCGGCGCGGTGCCGACCAGGCCGATAACGTTGTCGCCCAGGCCACCCATGGCCTCGGGGGATTCGGTGGCATTCACGGTGATGCCGTTGTGCTCGAAGTTCAAAACCTCAGCCATGATTAGTCAGCCTTCTTGGGGGTGGAGTTAAGGACGCTGGTCAGTTCCAGGCGGCCGGCGGTGCGCAGGGCGGATGCTTCGACGTCCAGCAGTTCAAGCTCCTCGCCGGCGGTGGACCAGTGGCCACCTCCGGTGGGGAATGGGATGAGGACGGTGTAGGTTTGGCGGTTGGCCATAGGTGGATCTCCGGGCATAAAAAAAACCGCAGGGCGGTTTTAGTGGGTTATCAAGATGTGAGCGCCAAAAAAGAAACGCCTCGTCATAGCGAGACATCTATTGAGGCAACGTTGAGAGCCAAGTCGGGGCCGGGGGCCGGTGTTCGCTCAACGGAAACCCACCAGCCTCAGGCCAGTTGCGCAATGTGCGGCGGTAGGTCTGTAGCTCCACGTACTGCTCGGAAGTGAGTGTGGTTCCCAGTGCCTCCTCCTGCTCATCACGGTGGCGTGCCACCACGCTGTCCGTTGCCGAAAGCCTAGAGTCACGCCACGCGCGCTCAACTGTTGCAAGCTGTTCAGGGGAAGGCGCTGGCATTTCTGTCAGGAAGGGATAACCATCGTCCCCCCAACTAATCAACTTACCTTTTCCTTGTCCCTCCAGTAGTACCATGTGCTCATCAGCGGTAATTTCAACCGCGTCATCCGGTATACATTGTTGAAAAGAAGGGTCGTAAAAACCGCACGTAGACTTTGCAGCAAACATAAAAATCCCCCCTTAGTAACCGATAACGCGATAACCGCCTGCTTGTGTAGATGCGGTGTTCGATTGATTCCAGAAACGAACTTGAGTTTCTGACACATTGTTAACGTTTACACCTGGTACTCCTGCCCCGGAGCCGCCAGATGCCAAGGCATAGCCAATCGCCCCCGCACTAAACGCAGTTGGAAATGAAACTAAAGCCGAACCACCAGCTGGAATCGCGGGAATGACACCCCACTGCTCTATCAACCCAGATGGATCACATTTCCATCCATTGGCTGCACGATTACTTGCAAACTCAGCACTTAACTTCAGCGCGGCCGTGCCCGACAAGAAGTAACTACTCCCCTGCAACACAAGATCAACAAAAGATCCGGGAGGAACAATTATTCCCGATTGGGGCCTCGTTGCTATAGTCGCGAAAGTATCATTACCAGAAGGCACCAATGTCGCATTAACCGAGCCAACATTCCTGACGGAAATAACACTTCCTGTAGGCCCAGAGTTTGACGGCGGTAACGTAACAGTAAATTCAACACCTGAGTTCAACAACAATACCCGCCCAAAGTACTGCGATGTTAGTTTTGCATTAACTGAAAGCACTGACACGTTGCTGTAGTTACCGAGGGCTCGTTGCACAAACTGAGTAGACGCGGGTCGCTGGCTGTTATCAAACTGCGAGACCAGCACACTGGTGAACATATTGCCACCACTGACATACCATGCACCCGCACCCGCGTTGTTACCCAGCAATGTTAGCTCTAGAATATCCCCGTAGAGCATAGATATGCTCTTTACACTTACGGACTGCCCCGGATCTGCACCGTATATAAGGTCAGTCCCAACCCGAGTAATGGCAGCAGACACGGTGTTGTAACAGATTATCGTGACAGTCGCCCCATTGGGCAGGTCCGCCGAATAGGGAAGATTAATAGTGTTCGCTGCGTCACCAAACAACATGGAGACCTGACCTACCGCAGATGCAAGAATCGATCCGTTACCGTTAAAAGCAGTACCTCCCGAATAGTACTTGCCTTGGCGCCGCACCCATTCAGTTGTCGCCAGCAAGGAGGAGTTATCGAACCGTGGCGCTGACTCCGCCGTTGCCAAGCCTTTAAATGCTGGTGAGTTGAGCGGCGCGAACCCTTGTGTCACATTCTGAAACGCCAAAGGCGTCGTTCCCAGAACAATTGTTCCATCTGTCACTAACTGCCAGATCGTGTCAGCAAGCGTTAGTCCCTGTTCGACAGACACCGTCAACGATGATGTCACCTTAGCATTGGCGTCAGCATCTTTAGTGCGAACCCATGCGGTGTTAGTCACTACATAAAGCCCGTTATCTTTAGGGGTTGTCTGGTTCTTAACCAGAACCCGGTCACCCGCAACAACCGCCACCCCATCAATAATTTGCGCTGAGCTCAGTGCGATATTTGCCGTAGTAGCCACACGCGCCGACTGTTTAGCATCAAGTTTCGCCAACTCATCAGCCACATAACCGATCACCCAAGCCCGCGTCGCCTTGACCACCGTGTCATCAATCAACAACGTCACCAGCGATGCATTACTCGTCTCGAAAATCGACCGAATATAAAACTCTTTCCCCGAACCAGAAGTTGCCAGAACCGGCTTGAAAGACTCCGGGTACTTAACGATTGCGTAAAGCACCCCGGTGTCCGTCCAAAGCCCGGCCTCACGCACATACCAACCACCGACCTCAGGCGGAATCGTTACCTCGGCCAGCAACCAGCTTGGATTCTTCTCATCCTGAAACAGCGCATTCAGCGGCCCGCGCCACACTTCACGTTTCAGCGCTTTTGCAGTGGCGTCGGGGTTGTAGACAGAGCCATTGCCATCGCCCACCGAAATTTGCGCGAGTTTGATCGGCACGCCCGCAGCCTTGCAGGCAGTTTCATAAGCAATCCCTGCGTTGGTCAGCAAGGTATAAAAGTCGGCCATTTAGGACCCCTGTGGATAGATAGTGACGGTTTCGACGCTGTAGAAGCCGGCTGCCAAAAAGGCCATGCCGGACGCTTCAAGCCCCTCGATAACAATCGGATAGATAGTGGTCAGCTCACCGCAGACAGTCGCAGCGCCGACTGAATGGCTACCAAACGCGCTCAACCCGACCGTGACGGTGAAAATGTCACGCTCGCTTTTGGCCTCTGCTAGACGCAGATCCAGCCTCGCGTCGATTTCTTCGCTGTACGGCAGTTCGGAGTAAGCCCTGATGGAAAAACTGAAAGGATTACCTCGCGGCGACTGCTCATACCAGGCCCTTACCTCAGGGATCAGTTGCAGGCCTTTGGCAGCATTTTCGAGTGCTGTACGGGTACCGGCCTGTCGAGCGGTTGGCCAGGCGAGTTTTACCGTCGCACGCTTTTCAGCCCCGGCGGCAGTAGAACTCCATTCGTTCACGCCACGATCCGCTGCGAGATAAGGTAAAAAATCCGTAGGCGTTTGCGAGGGGTCCATCAACGCGGGGAACGGTGGGGTTACTCGCTCGAGTAACTGACCGAAGCCTTGGTCCAACGCTTTTTCCAAGGGCGAACTGTTGGCGGGGAGCAGGCTCGGTATGCGCTCACTCATAGCGTGCGTACCTGTACTTCAACCCCGGTGCAATAAGGCGCCTGAAAGGCCGTCGCAATAATCGGTGCCAAGGGTTCAAGGATCTGTAACTGCGCCGCCCCGGCGCTGTGAATCGCATAGTCAATCCAACTCGGATCCACCCGCCCCTCCAGCCGATGACAAGACTCTGCATAGTCCTGTAGCAGTTTCTGCGCGGCAACTTGCGTGAGCCCCGAATCCGGGCCGGCATTGATCTTCGCAACCACACGGATTTTATAAGGCAGGATCTGCGCACCTTGCACGCTAACCAGATCGGTCTCCGGACGCACATCCGGCCGTGCGAAATGGCGACGAACCCCGTCAAGCAAATCGGCGGACGGCGTGCCGTCGCTCTCACGAGCAAGCACAGTCACCATCACTTCACCGGGCGCTGTTCGACGAGCGTTACCGTCCTTGACCTGCGCGGCATAACCGTCGGGATCAAAGGTGTAGCTGACCGTCACCACGCCCGGCGTCGCGCTTTGCACCTTCACCGACGGCCGTTCACCCAGGGTAAAAACCTCTCGCCGATACTGCATCCGCGAGCCGGCTGCCGGGGCATGGGGTGCCAGGTAATAACGCAAGCGAGCGTCGTCGTCACTCTCCAACGTCGGCGGCACCGGCGGAAACGCCGCCGGGTCGCCTGGATCGAGCACTTGGCGTTCCAGGCCCATGTCCGCCAGGCGCGCATCCAGGTTGCTGCCGGTGGCCCACCACGCCAGCATCTGCTTGATACGGGCATTGTATTTGCGTTCGTGGGTTTGCAGCCTTACACAGAAGGCTTCCAGGGCCAGGGTCAGCAACTCGCTTTCGTTGTCGAGGCTGACCTTGAGTTTGGCCGCGCTTTGCGGTGCGCGGGTGGCGACGTAGTCCACAACAAACGCCTTGAATTCGGCCAACAACGGCTCGAACTCATCCACCGCAATGATGGCCGGTTCTGCCAGTTGGTTCTGGCCGGGGATCAGCATGCTCATGTCACGACCTCGAAGGTTTGTTGGCGGTTTTTCCAGGTGCCGGCGAAGCGCAACAGCAGGCCGGCGCCTTGGCGGGTGGCGACGATGACCTGGGGTTGAAAATCGCCGATGCCGTTGTGGCTGTTGTAGAACGCCTGCGCGGCGTGGCTTTGGGCGAGTATCAGCAGGTCGTCGCCGAGGTTCTGGCCGAGCAGTTGCGGGATCAGCGAGCCATATAGCGGGCGTTTCTGCCGAGTGCCCACGGGGGTGGTCAGCGCTCGGGTGGCGCGCTGCACGAACTGCAGCCAGTCATCGACGGCTGCCCCGGTGTTTCGATCGATGCCGAGCATGGGATGTCCTTATCGAGGGCTGATGACGCGGCCTTGATGGTCCACCAGCGGGCCGCTGAAGTGCGCGCCGCCAGCGTCCAGTACCAGGCTGGTGCCGCCGATTTGCAGGGTGATGTTCTGGGCGCTCATGACCAAGCTGGCGGCGCCGACTTTGACGTCTACCTGTTCGCGCGAACCGCTGAACGTGGTGGGGCCGTTGACCCAATTGAAAATGTGGCTGGCATCGTCATAGTCGCTTTGGGTGCCGTCCTGATGGCGTCGTCGGGTCAATGTGGCAACGCTGGAGACGGGCGGAAACTGACTACTGTTGAGGCCGAACAAGGCCA
The DNA here is from genome assembly GCF_012985445.1 of Pseudomonas sp. WS 5532. NCBI lineage: Bacteria > Pseudomonadati > Pseudomonadota > Gammaproteobacteria > Pseudomonadales > Pseudomonadaceae > Pseudomonas > Pseudomonas sp. WS 5532. The sequence continues at coordinate 552,268 of NZ_JAAQWK010000001.1, read as the reverse complement.
CAGACTGCCCACCGCCTTCGCCGCCGCCGTAGTTGAGCAACAGGCATTGTTCACCCACCGACGGGATACGCGTTTCGGTTTGTCCGCCTGCGCTGGGGTTGAAAAAGCGGATCGCCGGGGTGAGCAAATCACCGTGGCTGACCTTGCAGGTATTGCTGGCGGCATCGACCGACTGACACGTGCCGATCCGACAAAAACTCTCGGCGCGTCGATACAGGTCTTCAAGTTGGGTTTCCATCTCTGCCAGGCGCTCGACAATCGGCCCCAGCTGCATGCGTAACAGCGCGTCGAACATGGGCTACTCCGCCAGTGGTTTGTATTGGTCGGGATCGTCGATGTTCGACACTTCCCAGGTGCGGGCAAACAGCGGCTGTCCGGTAGGATCTGTGAGTAATACCGGCCCGATGTAGACGGTCTGGGTGAAGGAGACAGTCCAAGTGTCGTAGTCCGTTTCTGCTGTTGTTGCAGCAACCGGAGCGGCGACGATATTTATCGGCAAATCGCACTGGGCCAATGGCAGGCCCCAACGGTTATCCAGCACCTGGTCCATCAGTTGGCTGGCCAGGTCGCAGGCATCAAACGGCAGCGCACCCGGCGCCACCATGGCCCGGAGAGAAATCGTCAGGGCGTGAGCCTTGCGCCCTTCGCGAGAGCGAATGCCTGGGCCATTGCCTTCGACCGTGATCAACACGCCGGTTTTATCCAAGGCGCCCTGAAAATCCTGGTGATTGCCGACCTTCAAGTTCGGGAAGGCCGCGTGCAGCGCCGCGCCTATGGCGTTGGGCAGTTGGGATGGCTTTTCGATAAGGGTCATATTAAGTAGCATCCTTGCAACGGTTACTGCGGGTCTTGGCCGGAGCCTTGGTTGACCCCGATGCGCTTGGCGGCCCAGCGTTCATAAAGGCCAATGGCGACATCGGCACCGGCCATCGCGGTGAGGCAACCAATGGCGCCGGCGGTCCAGATCGACATGCCGGCGGCGTAGCACAGCATCAGGGCTGAAACCCCGCAGACCATGCACGCGCCGGAGCGCAGGGCCAGGCGGCGGATCAGCGACCAGCCACGTGCGCCTTCTTTGTCGGCGCGCCACATTTCGCCGGATACACCGCCGATCACGGCCAATACGATGACCAGCCAGATAGGCATTTCCGCTAACGCTTGTTGTTCATTTGTCATGTCACGCCTCCTGGCTGAGCACTCAATAGTCCATTTTTCATTTACACATGCTTCGATAGGTCGGCATTCCAAAAAGCCCGGTTGCCCGGGCCTTTCAGTAATGATTTCCTCGAACGTTCGGCGCTACTGGCGCGGTACGGTTCTTTCCTCAATGTTTTTCCGACCACGATCCCTGTCTGCCGGATAACTGCTTCTGGTGCTTTACGCTGCACACCCGGGTCAGTTGCCAACCCTCTGAACCGTTAAGGCCGGTTCATCGCTGCCTGTTTTTTTTGAAGCGGTGTAACTAAAGAGCGTCGGCATCCTTGCCGGTGTTGCCTGGCATCCCTGCCATCGCTTCGATGGCGTCCTTGCCGATGTTGCGTGCCTTCCTTGTCACTTTCCTTGGCAGCATCCTTGCCGCCTCCACCACCTTGTTGGCTGGCTTGAGATGGAGAATATGCATGTATGCATATACAGTCAATGCACAAATGCATTTATTTTTGCTATCGGAATGCACCAGCGCATTTCGAACCTTATGGGCCAGGGGTTTACCGGTTTTCTACGGTCGAAAAAAAGCCCGCACATGGGCGGGCTTTGTCTTACGCAAGGAGGTTAACGGGCGTACATGCCCCACCAGAACACATGGCCGAGGATGCTGATTTGCTCATCCTGGATATCCTGGAAGCTGTAGTCCTCGTCCGGGTGCTCATCGCGATTGAAACTGCGCAGGCGAATCCCGGAAGGCAGGCGGTAGAGCTGTTTCACCCGCAATTGGCCATTGTGATTGATGGCATACAAGTCGCCATCGACGATGTCGCCAATGCCGCTCTTGCCCGCATTCACCCCAACCGTCGCGCCGTCGCGCAGCACCGGCAACATACTGTTGCCACGCACTGTCACGCATTTGGCCTGGTCGAACTGCACACCGTTGTGGCGAAGGCTGCGCTTGCCGAACCGCAGGCTGGCCTTCTCGCTTTCCTCGATGACGAATCTTCCTGATCCAGCAGCCAATTCAACCTCGCGCAAAAAGGGGATCGACACCTCGTCATCATTAACGGGCGTGTCGTCGTCCCACAGGCTTATGTCCTTGAGTTCCGAATGCATCGGGTCGCGCCCGTCATCGCGCCCAGCACCCATCGCCGCGCGCCCGCGCAAGTGGTCGGTGCTGACGCGGAAGTACTCGGCGATGCGCGAGATGTGCTTGTCCGACGGATCAACGATCTTGCCGCTGAGGATCCGCGAGAGTGTGGATTGAGGCACGCCGGTACGCCGGTGAAGCTCCGTGGGGGAGATCCGGTCGCGGTCCAGCAGCTCTCTTAAGACGGTTGAAACGTTGCGTTTTTGCATAACGGCGATAGTGCCGGGAGTTTTTGGGGTTGGCAAATGCTAAATTGCATATTTTATGCAATATCAAAAATTTTCAACCTCTGCCCGGCTGCGTTCGGCCGCTGACACGCCCTATGAGGGTTTCAAATAGCGATAAAGTGTCTGACGACTGATATCAAAATCACGCGCCAATTTAGATTTGTTTTCTCCTGCGCTGGCTCGGCCAATCAAACTGACCACCTGATTGCCAGACAGTTTTTTCTTGCGACCGCCGTAGCACCCACGGACCTTTGCGGCAGCGATTCCGGTTGCCTGTTTCTCCCTTCTTGTGGCGCGTTCGAACGCCGCAATCCGCTCCATTACCGCAATGATGGTCTCCACAACCTCAAGACAGTCATGCCGGAAAATCAGGTTTTCGTTTAGAAACTCCAGCGTTACCTGCTTTTCAATCAGCCGTCGAATAAGAGTACACAGTTGTTCGGTACTGGAAGTCAGCGAGGTCATGCTATCGACCACCACGGTATCCCCGCACTGCAGGTAGCGAATGAGTCTTTCCAGGCCAGCGCGATTTACCGCCTCGTCTGCTGCCTCATCGCAAAACACCGCGTCAAATACATCACGGCTGGGTATGTTCTCGATGCTATCGCAGGGCGCTTGCAGAGAGTGCCGGAAATATCTAATGCGATAAGATCTCATGGTGCCTCCTTGGCAATAGTTGTACAAAGTCCTTTTTATACTTGTACAAACTGTAACTAAATCACTAAATCCTTACACATCCGTAACACTGAAGCCACCCAAAATACACAGTTGCAAAGACTTGAACTTGTCTTATCATTTTGAGGCCTGGATTAATCCTAACAAGTTTTTGACACAGCGTCGATTTTGCATTCATTGGATTTACGCAACAGCGTTAAATACCCATTGTTTTCCAGTTCAAACAGTTGACGTGGCCGGCTTGACAAGGCTGGCAATTCCCTGACGCAAGCAGAGGATGAATGGATGAAAGTCTTGGAAAAAGCCGTTGAAGTTGATCGGCTAACTACCGATCAGGAAAAGATCGATACGGTTACCCGCAGCATTACCGAGCATGGCAATTACCTGCGCGAACGTTATCCGATCTTGCTGCGCCAGGATGCGCTGGGCGCAAGTGTCATGGTGTTTTCACTGGTGGGCATGGTTATCACAGGAGGTCTCTACATCAAGGGTTTTATCCCCGCATGGCTGTGCATTTTTATCAATGCGCTACTGACTTCGCTTATTCATGAAATCGAGCACGACTTGATTCATCGTCTTTATTTCAGGAAAAAGCCACTGGCCCATAATGCCATGATGTTTTTTTGCTGGCTGGCCCGACCGGGCATGCCCAGTCCTTGGTTAAGACGCAGTCTGCATTTTCACCATCACAAAGAGTCCGGAACTGATTCAGATGTCGAGGCCTGGATAACGACCAGTGGTAGCCCGTGGGGAATACTGCGCTTATTGAAACTGATGGATGGTTTTATATTTGGTTTTCTAAACGCGATTTTTGCACCTGGATGGCGGCAAAAGATTAAGTTGTTAGGCAAGATTATTCGGCTCAACACACCTTTCGGCCTGTTGTATTGCGGGTGCTGGTATGTGTTCCTTGGCTACCACGCAACTGTCTGGTTTGGCTCAATCATGGGCCAGGAGGTTCACCCTTCCGCTGCAACGCCGGGGTTAATCGAGATAGTTAACAGCGCCGTTGTTATTCTGATCGCGCCTAACTTAATACGCCAGTTCTGCCTGTTTTTCATCAGTTCAAACATGCACTATTATGGCGATGTTGCCGCGCGCAATCCGTTACAACAAACTCAGGTGATGAACCCCTGGTGGTTGTGGCCGTTCCAGATGTTCTGTTTCAACTTTGGCAGCACGCACAGCATTCATCACTTTGTGGTCAGAGACCCGTTCTATCTTCGCCAGATGACGGCACCCTATGCGCATAAAGTCATGGCGCGAGCCGGTGTCAGATTCAATGACTTCGGCACCTACAAGCGCGCGAATCGTTATTCCACGAAGCACGCTCACACTCGGTCGCGGGGGTGAGTGCCATCGCGCTCGCACGTATCAAGGGCAGCACTACAACGACAAGGAGTCTGAAGTATGAAAGCACAAGGGATCTGTGCGCAGCAGTTCGCAGCGGTCAGGCAAGCCTTCGAGGACATTTTTGATGATCCGCAGGAGCGTGGTGCAGGGCTGTGTGTGCAAGTAGACGGAAAGAAGGTTATCGACTTATGGGCCGGTACGGCGGATCAGGAAGGCACCACGCCCTGGCGCCACGACACGCTGGCCAATACCTTTTGCGTGGTAAAACCCTACGTCGCGGTGGCCGTGCTGATGTTGGTTGAACAGGGCAAGCTGGAGTTGGATGCATCCGTGGCCCGCTACTGGCCTGAGTTCGCCCAAAACGGCAAAGCCAAGGTGACCTTGCGTCAGGTGATGAATCACACCGCGGGCCTGCCGGCACTGCGAGCCCCCGACCATAACGCCATGATGTATGACTGGGAGCATATGGTGCGGGTCCTGGAGGCCGAGCCGCTTTGGTGGGAAGCGGGAGCAGACCTTGGGTATGGCACCACGACGTTTGGCTGGATCCTGGGAGAGCTGATTCGCCGGGTGGACGGGCGTGATCCCTGTGTCTTTATTCATGAAGAGATTCTGGATCCCCATGCCCTCGACGTTCACCTTGGCGTGGACGCAAAAGACTTTCATCGCATTGCTCGTTTCGACGCTGCCAGCGGACGCATTGGTGACAGTTACTCGCAAGCGTTGCGCACGGTGCTCAAAAACGAGCCATCGCACATTGCGACACTCGCCTTCACCAACCCCGGTATGGTGCCCAGGCGGACCAGTGACCCACGCTGGTGGGCCTATCAGCAACCGGCGGTGTGCGGGCATGGCACAGCGCACGGTTTAGCCGGTTTTTACACGGCATTAATGGCCGGACACTTTATCGGTCGCGAACTGCTCAATGAGTTCACACGAGAACACAGTCACGGCATGGACCGGGTCTGGATGCGCCCAATGCGTTATGGCTTGGGCTGCATGCTGGAACAGCAACGTGATCCGACGGCTTCCCACGCAATGGGCCCGGGCACCTTTGGCCATATCGGGCTGGGTGGTCCGATAAGCTTCGCCGACCCCGAGAGGCGAGCGAGCTTTGGGTTTGTCACCACGACTTCGGGCAGTCATTCGATGATTGACCCTCGGCCTGGAAGGCTGTCATCACTGGTGTATGCAGCGCTTTGAGCGGGTTGCCCTGCGGGTGGAGTTCTTGGTGTCTGGAATGTGCCAACCGATCAGGGAGCGGTTTTATTGTACGAGAGGGTGTATCTGAGCCGCTCACCACGCGGTGAGTCTTGTTGGGTCCTGCGCCCCGTCGACGCCCGTTGATTCACTTTCATTGACTATGTAGCAACTGTCCACGCTACGCCTGCCGTCGGTGTAGACCACAAAGCCCCCAAGCCCTTTGTCACAATCGTGCAGATACACCGGCGACAGTTCTCGTTGCTTATCAATTTGCGTATTCAAGCGAACGATATAGATACCCATGGACACCGACACACACACAACCAGTGTGAGGCATATGGCTACCTGCCAGGCGTAGCTGACGCCGTCGTTATGGCTGTGCATTGGCAACGCCGTACGCACGTGTCTGCTCGATGTGCTGGCCCATCAGAAACCAGACGCCGCCTCCCAGACGCACAAACTGCCCCCGGGACGGCAGGGCGCTGGCCATCAGGCCGAAAAAAATCAACGCTAACAAAGCGCCTTTGATCATCGAGGACAGGTTCATGGCTGTGCCGCTCTCAGGATATGAAGAGCCTGAGCTTAAACAGTGATGGGTTAACGTCAGGTAAACCTGCAGAGAACCCCTGCTGACTTCCGCTATCCTTCGGGCCATAAATGACAAGCGTCCAAGGGGACATCCCGTGCATATTCACCTGCTGCTGGTCGAAGACAATCTCGATCTGGCCACTACCGTCATTGAATACCTGGAGATCAGCGGCATCGTCTGCGACCACGCCAGTAATGGCCAGACCGGGCTTAACCTGGCACTTGAGCAGCACTACGACGTCATTATCCTGGACATCATGTTGCCGCGTTTGGACGGCCAGCAATTGTGTGAACGGTTACGCCAGCAAGGCAGTCAGACGCCCATTTTGATGCTCACTTCATTGGATGCTCTGTCGGACAAACTCGCCAGCTTTGCTGCGGGCGCTGATGACTACCTGGTGAAGCCATTCGAGTTGGCCGAACTGGTGGCCAGGATTCGAGCACTGAGCCTGCGCCGCAGTGGTCAGGCCAGTCGCCTGCAGGTGGATGACTTGGTGATGGAGCTGAGCACCCGTAAAGTCAGTCGCGCCGGGCAAGCGCTGCATTTGTCGCCCATTTGCTGGACCTTACTGGAGCACCTGATGCGTGCCAGCCCAGAACCCGTACCACGGGAACGCCTGGAAACAAGCATCTGGGGCGACGAGCCACCCGACAGCAATACGCTTAAAGTCCATATGCATCGACTGCGCAAGACGGTAGACAAACCCTTTGGTCGACCCTTGATCCACACGCTTCCCGGGGTCGGTATTCAGGTAAAACCCCATGCGTAACGCCCTGAGTTTGAAATGGGTGATCAGTGGGAGCTTTCTGCTGCTGATTACTGTGGTCCTAGTGATTTACAGCCAATTGCTGCCTGCATTCACTGTGCGCGGGTTGCTCTACACCGCCAGTGCAATGATGGAAGAGGAAGCCCAGTATTTCACCAGGCACTACAACAACGACCCGACCACGCCGCCTCCAGGCAACTACTTCTATACCGGCGTCATCGGCAAGCAGGCGTTACCGGAAAACGTTCGCCAGATACTGGCGACACCACCGAGTCTGTCCTTCGGCGCGGTGCATATCTTTGGCGACCTGTACTCCGATGACGACGACGCGCCGATTCAGATAATCCTCGAGCAGCCCCTCGGTGATGGCAAAATTCTTTATATGTACGACGTCGACCACGATCATGAAGCCGGGGGTGAGGTCGAGACTCCGCTGTCCGACGCCTACTTTGACCAGGTACTGCGTAGCGTTGCGCTGATCAGCCTGGCGGTATTTGTGCCGGCGTTGATCATCATCGCATTACTGGTCTGGTGGTTGGTCCGCCCGCTGGGGCGTCTGGCCCAATGGTCCAGTACGCTGAAAAATCCGGAAGCCTTGTCTGGCAAACGGCCGGACTTCAGCTTCAAAGAGTTCAACATGCTGGCTGATGTACTGGCCCAAAGCGTTGAGCAGGTTCAGGCCGCCAGCCTGCGTGAAGAGCGCTTGTTGCGCTATACCAGTCATGAACTTCGGACCCCGCTGGCCGTGCTCAAGGCCAATATTGAATTGCTGGCCATGCAGTCCGGCGGCGTCCTGCCACCGCCCTTGCAACGTATCGAACGTTCGGTGCTGAACATGCAACTGATCGCCGAGACGTTGCTGTGGATGAGCCGCGAGAACCCCGAGCCATTGCCGCAGGAACACATTGACGTCAGCGAGTTGGTTGGCGAGTTGATTCAACAGCATCGCTACCTGATCGGTAACCGGGATATCGACTTGATGATCAACATCCACACCGAGCCCTGCCTATTGCCCCCCACGGCGTGTCGCATTGTGATCGGTAACTTCCTGCGCAATGCGCTGCAATACGCAGAAGACGGCACCGTGGAAATCAGTTTCAAGTACCCTCAGTTGCGCATCATCAACCACATCAGGGAGATCAAGTCGCGGCAGGAATCTAACGATTTTGGCTACGGGCTGGGGCTGCAGTTGATGCGCCAGCTATGTGCAAAACTGGGCTGGCAGATTGAAGTGGTGCTCGAGCAACAACGCTTTACCGTGATTCTCGACTTTACCCGCGTGCGGGCCTTAGATAATGGGGGAAGTACAACTGAGGGGACTGATTTATTTTCTGGATAATAATTAAATTGATCTGTCCCCTTGCCGCCCCGGTCTATGCGGCGCTTTGAGTGGGTTAGCTTTCGTACGGGAATAGTTCAGGGGTAAATTCGTTTTCTGTGACGCAATATCCCCAGTTGCACCCATACCCCCACCACGCTACCCTCCCCTCCGTCGCTGCCAATTCAGCGACCGGGCCTGATAACCCGGCAAGATGCAGGCGCACCTAGCGCCCCCAAAACCCGATTTGCTGGCGTTTTTTTTCGCCCAACATTTCGTGCAATGGCGGCTGTGCGTGGGAGACCTTCGGGTCTGCCGGGTTCCTGTATCTCCGGTTTATCAGCCTGCGCACAGCTGCCACCCAATTCGCCTGATAACGAATGTGGCAGCTCTCAATTGATATGGGAGTTTTACCGATGACCGCTACAGATCCGTCTGCGTTAACCACCCTCGGCGTCACCCCCTTCTCCTTCCACTGCGACCAACCGCTATTCCGCGTCAACAGCGGCGTCTCCCTGCACGAAGCCTTGCACCATGCCTCGGACCTCCTCCACGTCGCCAAGCAACTCGCCGAAGATGCGGCGATGACCAAGGAAACGGACCGTTACGCCTGGGCGTCGCATTACTTGCAGGAGATGGTCAAGGCGGTGGTTGATGATGTGGTGAGGGTGTTGGATTCGCCCGGTAACCTTCAGTAAGGGGCGAGTGAAAAACCGGTGCGGCGCCTGATTCCGATCACTCAAGAGATAGCTCAAGCACCGCTAACCTGTGGCGAGGTAGCTCGCCACAGGTTCGGTGTTCATTCTTGAGAGTGATGGCCATTGGGCGCTGCGCCATTTTTGGCTTTTACCTGGCTGTTTGTGACCTGCGAACCCTCGACCTCGCGTGTTAACCTTGCCGCCATCGCAAAATTAGCAGGGCCAAGTGCCCCATCTTTGCCCCACTCCTTTTAACGAATTTGCTAACTATCTGATGAGTAAAAACACCTCCGATCTGTCTTCCCACACCCCGATGATGCAGCAGTACTGGCGCCTCAAAAACCAGCACCCTGATCAGTTGATGTTCTATCGCATGGGCGATTTCTACGAGATCTTCTACGAAGACGCGAAGAAGGCCGCCAAGCTGCTGGACATCACCCTGACCGCGCGTGGGCAGTCGGCGGGGCAGTCGATTCCGATGTGTGGGATTCCTTACCATTCGTTGGAAGGTTATCTGGTCAAGCTGGTGAAGCTGGGTGAGTCGGTGGTGATCTGTGAGCAGATCGGCGACCCGGCGACCAGCAAAGGGCCGGTGGAACGTCAGGTGGTGCGCATTATTACGCCGGGCACGGTGAGTGATGAGGCGCTGCTGGATGAGCGTCGTGACAACCTGATCGCAGCGGTGTTGGGCGATGAGCGTTTGTTCGGCCTGTCGGTGCTGGATATCACCAGCGGCAACTTCAGCGTGCTGGAGATCAAGGGCTGGGAGAACCTGCTGGCGGAGCTTGAGCGCATCAATCCGGTGGAGTTGTTGATTCCGGATGATTGGCCCAAGGATCTCCCGGCGGAAAAGCGTCGTGGGACCAAGCGTCGTGCGCCGTGGGACTTTGAGCGCGACACGGCGCTGAAAAGTCTGTGCCAGCAGTTCTCGGTGCAGGACCTTAAAGGCTTCGGCTGCGAGACCCTGACCCTGGCCATCGGCGCTGCCGGTTGCTTGCTCAGCTACGCGAAAGAAACCCAGCGCACCGCCCTGCCGCATTTGCGCAGCCTGCGCCATGAGCGCCTGGATGACACCGTGGTGCTCGATGGCGCCAGCCGTCGCAACCTCGAGCTGGACACCAACCTGGCCGGTGGCCGCGATAACACCCTGCAATCAGTGGTCGACCGTTGCCAGACGGCCATGGGCAGCCGTTTGCTGACCCGTTGGTTGAACCGCCCACTGCGCGACTTGACCGTGCTGCAAGCGCGCCAGACCTCTATTACTTGCCTGCTGGATCGCTATCGCTTTGAGAACCTGCAGCCGCAGCTTAAAGAAATCGGTGATATCGAGCGCATTCTGGCGCGGATCGGCCTGCGCAATGCGCGGCCACGTGACCTGGCGCGCCTGCGCGATGCGTTGAGCGCGCTGCCGCAGCTGCAAGTGGCCATGACCGAACTGGACACGCCGCACCTGCAACAACTCGCCGTAACGGCCGGCACTTACCCGGACCTCGCGGCGCTGCTGGAAAAAGCCATTATCGACAACCCGCCGGCGATTATCCGTGACGGCGGCGTGCTTAAAACCGGTTACGACAGCGAGCTGGACGAGCTGCAATCGCTGAGCGAAAACGCCGGGCAGTTCCTGATCGACCTGGAAGCCCGCGAAAAAGCCCGCACCGGCCTGGCCAACTTGAAGGTCGGCTACAACCGCGTACACGGCTATTTTATTGAGTTGCCGAGCAAACAGGCCGAGTCGGCGCCGATTGATTATCAGCGTCGCCAAACCCTTAAAGGCGCCGAGCGTTTCATTACGCCGGAGCTTAAAGAGTTCGAAGACAAGGCCCTGTCGGCCAAGAGCCGTGCCCTGGCGCGCGAAAAGATGCTGTATGAAGCGTTGCTCGAAGATCTGATCAGCCGCCTGGCGCCGCTGCAAGACACCGCCGCCGCCCTGGCGGAACTGGATGTGCTGAGCAACCTGGCCGAGCGTGCGCTGAACCTTGACCTGAACTGCCCGCGGTTTGTCAGTGAGCCGTGCATGCGTATCGTGCAGGGGCGTCACCCGGTGGTGGAGCAGGTGTTGACCACGCCGTTCGTGGCCAACGACCTGTCGCTGGATGACGACACGCGCATGCTGGTGATCACCGGTCCCAACATGGGTGGTAAATCCACCTACATGCGCCAGACCGCCTTGATCGTGTTGCTCGCGCACATCGGTAGCTTTGTGCCGGCAGCCAGTTGCGAGTTGTCGCTGGTGGACCGCATTTTCACCCGGATCGGTTCCAGTGATGACCTGGCCGGTGGGCGTTCGACATTTATGGTGGAAATGAGCGAAACCGCCAACATCCTGCACAACGCCACCGAACGCAGTTTGGTGCTGATGGACGAAGTGGGACGCGGCACCAGCACCTTCGATGGTCTGTCGCTGGCATGGGCGGCAGCCGAGCGTTTGGCGCATTTGCGCGCCTATACGCTGTTTGCCACGCACTATTTCGAGCTGACGGTATTGCCCGAAAGCGAGCCGTTGGTGGCCAACGTGCACCTCAATGCCACTGAGCACAACGAGCGCATCGTGTTCCTGCACCACGTGCTGCCGGGGCCGGCGAGCCAGAGTTACGGCCTGGCCGTGGCGCAGTTGGCGGGGGTTCCCGCGCAAGTCATCAGCCGTGCCCGCGAACACCTGAGCCGCCTGGAAGAAACCGCCCTGCCCCATGAGATTCCGGTAGCAAGCCCGGCCAAAACCAACGCCAAACCGAGCGCGCCGCACCAGAGTGATATGTTCGCCAGCCTGCCCCATCCGGTGCTGGATGAGTTGGCAAAGCTTGACCTGGACGGCTTGACGCCGCGTAAAGCGCTCGAAATGTTATATGCACTGCAAGTTCGGATATAACGCACAGGCTTGCAAGCTGGTAGACTCTCGCGCGGTTTGGGATGCTGCAGGTTATTAGCCTGGCCTGCAGACTATCGCTCCCGAACCTCGCGAGCCCTGCCACAAAGGGTTTCGCTGCCGCCGCCTGAGGAGAGAATTAGAAATGACCTTCGTCGTTACCGACAACTGCATCAAGTGCAAGTACACCGACTGCGTCGAAGTGTGTCCGGTGGACTGCTTCTACGAAGGCCCGAACTTCCTGGTTATCCACCCGGATGAGTGCATCGACTGCGCCCTGTGTGAACCAGAATGCCCGGCCGTCGCTATTTTCTCCGAGGACGAAGTCCCGGCAGAGATGCAGGAATTCATTCAGTTGAACGTCGAGCTGGCGGAAATCTGGCCGAACATCACTGAGCGCAAAGATCCGATGCCTGATGCAGCGGAGTGGGATGGCAAGAAAGGTAAGATTGCAGACCTCGAGCGCTGAAAGCGCCGCCGCCCAATAAAAAAGGCCCCTTGCGGGCCTTTTTGCGTTTCTGGGTGGTCGGTTTCACTTTTCTGCAGGCAAAAAAAGGGGCGGTATGACCCGCCCACATTTTTTCCCTAGTCCCTGTATTCCTTTTCATCATCCTGATGAATCGCATCCTGCGACGTTCCTTCAACCATCGTTCCTTGATGGCTGTGCCAATCCGTGGACACAGGGCTGATCTTAGAGAGTTCCGAGGGAAGTTCAATGGGATCCAAGTGATCGGCTGGCAGACTTGAACGCCCATTCAAGTATAAATAATTGTTATTTTTCATGAGGATAGAAAATTCGCTCACCGTTTCGAGATGGACATGCCCAGTTAAAAAACCAATCACTTACGAAAAAGTAAGCAAATGCTTACACGTGCAATTGCGCAAAGGCGTAATTGAGAACCGTTGACTGATCAGCACGCATAAAAAAGCCCCGACAAGATCGAGGCTTTTTTCATTCAGCCGACTCAGTCGTCGCTGACAGTGATGGTCGGCATCGCCGGTGCGGCCGCTTCCTGCAGGACGATCCGCGCGCCCACATGACGGGCCAGCTCCTGGTACACCATAGCGATCGGTCCATCAGGCTCCGCGGCCACGGTCGGCTTGCCGCCGTCGGCCTGCTCACGAATTTCCATCGCCAGCGGCAACGACGCCAGCAATTCAACCCCGTATTGGGTCGCCAACTTTTCGCCACCGCCTTCGCCGAACAAATGCTCGGCGTGGCCGCAGTTGGAGCAGATGTGTACCGCCATGTTTTCTACGACGCCCAGCACCGGGATGTTGACCTTGCGGAACATCTCCACGCCTTTTCTGGCATCCAGCAGCGCCAGATCCTGAGGCGTGGTCACGATCACCGAACCGGCCACCGGCACCTTTTGCGCCAGGGTCAGTTGGATATCGCCAGTACCTGGTGGCATGTCGATCACCAGGTAATCCAGGTCGCCCCAGGCGGTCTGGGTGACCAGTTGCAGCAAGGCGCCGGAGACCATCGGCCCGCGCCACACCATCGGCGTGTTGTCGTCGGTGAGGAAGGCCATGGACATGACCTCCACGCCCAGCGACTCAATCGGCACAAACCACTTCTGGTCCTTGACCTTGGGCCGCGTACCTTCGGCGATGCCGAACATTACGCCCTGGCTTGGGCCGTAGATATCGGCGTCGAGGATGCCCACGCGCGCACCTTCGCGGGCCAGCGCAAGCGCCAGGTTGGCGGCGGTGGTGGATTTACCCACGCCGCCCTTGCCGGAGGCCACGGCGATGACATTCTTGACGTTGGCCAGGCCCGGAATCTGCGCCTGGGCCTTGTGCGCGGCAATCACGCACTGGATGTCGACCTTGGCCGAGCGCACGCCCTCCAAGCCTTCGATGGCCATTTGCAACATCTGTGCCCAGCCACTCTTGAACAAACCGGCGGCATAGCCCAGTTCCAACTGGACCGACACCTGGTCGCCCTGGACCTCGATGGCACGTACACAGCCGGCGCTGACCGGGTCCTGGTTCAAATAGGGGTCGGTGTACTGGCGAAGAACGGCTTCCACCGCTGCGCGATTGACGGCGCTCATGGGCTACTCCCGAAAAAAGACTGACTGAAACAGGCGGCTATCCTAACCGTTCCAGCCGCCCAGCGGCATGCTTTCGAGACCTGGGAAGATTCAGAAACAGCACCACGGGGTGAAATATATTTCCCGGCGCTTTATAGTGGCCGACCTCCGTTTCATCAAGTAGCCGAGCCCCATGTCCGAGCCACGCAAGATCCTCGTCACCAGCGCCCTGCCCTATGCCAATGGTTCCATCCATCTTGGCCATATGCTTGAGTACATCCAGACCGATATGTGGGTGCGCTTCCAGAAGCATCGCGGCAACCAATGCATTTATGTCTGCGCGGACGACGCCCACGGTTCGGCCATCATGTTGCGCGCCGAGAAGGAAGGCATCACCCCGGAACAACTGATCGCCAATGTGCAGGCTGAACACAGCGCCGACTTTGCCGAGTTCCTGGTCGATTTCGACAACTTCCACTCCACCCACTCCGAAGAAAACCGCGAGCTGTCGAGCCAGATATACCTGCGCTTGAAGGAAGCCGGGCACATCGACCAGCGTTCGGTGACCCAGTATTTCGACCCGGAAAAGAAAATGTTCCTGGCCGACCGCTTCATCAAGGGCACCTGCCCTAAATGCGGCACCGAAGACCAGTACGGCGACAACTGCGAAAAATGTGGCGCGACCTATGCACCGACGGACTTGAAGAACCCGAAGTCGGCAATCTCCGGCGCCACCCCGGTGCTCAAGGATTCCCAGCACTTCTTCTTCAAGCTCCCGGATTTCCAGCAAATGCTGCAAACCTGGACCCGCAGCGGCACCTTGCAGGACGCCGTGGCCAACAAACTCTCCGAATGGCTCGACAGCGGCCTGCAGCAGTGGGACATCTCCCGCGATGCGCCGTACTTCGGCTTCGAGATCCCGGGCGAGCCGGGCAAGTACTTTTATGTGTGGCTGGACGCGCCGATTGGCTACATGGCCAGCTTCAAAAACCTCTGCGACCGCACGCCTGAGCTGGACTTCGACGCGTTCTGGGCCAAGGACTCCACCGCCGAGCTGTACCACTTCATCGGCAAGGACATCGTCAACTTCCACGCGCTGTTCTGGCCGGCCATGCTCGAAGGTTCGGGCTATCGCAAGCCGACCGGTATCGCCGTGCACGGCTACCTGACGGTCAATGGCCAGAAAATGTCCAAGTCCCGTGGCACCTTTATCAAGGCGCGCACCTACCTGGACCACCTGTCGCCGGAATACCTGCGCTACTACTACGCCGCCAAGCTGGGCCGTGGTGTCGACGACCTCGACCTGAACCTGGAAGACTTCGTGCAGAAGGTCAACTCGGACCTGGTCGGCAAAGTGGTCAACATCGCCAGCCGTTGCGCCGGTTTTATCCACAAGGGCAATGCCGGTTTACTGGTGGCTGAAAACGCCGCACCGGAACTGACCGAAGCCTTCCTGGCCGCCGCGCCAAGTATCGCCGACGCCTATGAAGCCCGTGACTTTGCCCGCGCCATGCGCGAGATCATGGGCCTGGCCGACCGCGCCAACGCCTGGATCGCCGACAAGGCACCGTGGTCGCTGAACAAGCAGGAAGGCAAGCAAGCTGAAGTCCAGGCTATCTGTGCCACGGGCGTCAACCTGTTCCGCCAATTGGTAATCTTCCTCAAACCGGTGCTGCCATTGCTGGCCGCTGATGCCGAGGCGTTCCTCAACGTCGCGCCGCTGACCTGGAACGACCACGCCACCTTGCTCAGCAACCATCAGTTGAACGAGTTCAAGCCGTTGATGACGCGTATTGATCCGGTGAAAGTCCAGGCCATGACCGACGCTTCGAAAGAAGACCTGGTCGCCAGCCAGACCGACACCGGTTCGGCTGCGCCCGCCGGTAACGGTGAGCTGGCCAAGGATCCGATCTCGGCAGAAATCGACTTCGACGCCTTTGCCGCTGTAGACCTGCGCGTTGCGCTGATCGTCAAGGCCGAGGCCGTGGAGGGTGCCGACAAGCTGCTGCGCCTGACCCTGGACCTGGGTGGCGAGCAACGTAACGTGTTCTCCGGCATCAAGAGCGCCTACCCGGATCCTTCCAAGCTCGACGGCCGCTTGACCATGATGATCGCCAACCTCAAGCCACGCAAAATGAAGTTTGGCATCTCCGAAGGCATGGTGATGGCAGCCGGCCCTGGCGGCGAAGAGATCTACCTGTTGAGCCCTGACAGCGGTGCCAAGCCGGGTCAGCGTATCAAGTAAGCCCGCAAAGCCCGTCTGCGGCAAGCGGGCCTCCCGTGGCAAACGGGCTGCCTGTGGCGAGCGGGCTTGCCCCGCGTTGGGCTGCGCAGCAGCCCCAATAAAGTCGCCGCATTTGGCCTGTTAAACCGAGTGCCTGTACCAAGGGCCGCTCCGCGCCGCAACGCGGGGCAAGCCCGCTCGCCACAGAACGCGCGCTCGCCACTACAGGCACTGTTTGTTCAACCGGCATACCAATGATCACCCCATGAACTTGATTCAACGTATCGACGCGCTGCTGCCGCAGACCCAATGCGGCAAATGCGGGCATCCGGGTTGCAAGCCTTACGCCGAGGGCATCGCGTTGGGTGAGGCAATCAACAAGTGCCCGCCCGGAGGGCAAGAAACCATTGCCGGCCTGGCCCTGCTGTTGCGCGTGCCGGTGTTGGAACTGGACACCAGTCGCGGCGAAGCCCCGGCCCAGGTCGCCTACATCCGCGAAGCCGAATGCATCGGCTGCACCAAGTGCATCCAGGCGTGCCCGGTGGATGCGATTGTCGGCGCCGCCAAGTTGATGCACACCGTGATCATGGATGAATGCACCGGCTGCGACCTGTGTGTTGCGCCCTGCCCTGTGGATTGCATTGAAATGCGTCCAGCGACCACTGTGCTGGCGATTGTCGGCGGCCTGGCGGCCGATGATGGGCAACGCCATGAGCGCGGCCTCAAGCGCGACCGCGCGCGGCGGCGCTTTGAGCAACGCAATGCGCGGCTGCAACGCGAGGAAGCGCATAAACTCGCCGAGCGCCTGGCGCGGGCTAAACGTTTGGCCCCGCCGGTTGCCCCTGTGCAAGCCGATGACGCTCAGGCGGCCCGGGATACAGCGGTCAAGAAGGCCAAGATCACCGTTGCCATGAGTCGCGCCCAACTGCATAAATCACTCAAGGCATTTGGACATCCACCGACCTTTGAGCAGCAGTCGCAGTTGATCGTGCTGCAACAGCAGTTCGAAGCAGCGGAGCAGGCGCTGGCCGCACTGGAAGTACAGAGCACACCGACGCCAGCAACGGCACCGAGTAACAGCGCCGATCTCAAGCGCGCTAAAATCCAGCTGGCCATGCACCGCGCAGCATTGAAGAAAGCCCAGGATCTAAACGCCACACCACAGCAACTGGCCGAGGCGCAAAGCAAAGTCGATGACGCACAACGCCAAGTGGATACTCATGACAGCGTTTAAACCCGCGCTAAACCCTGCTGTGTGTATTACTACAATCGCGCTGATCGCCTGCAAGGAACCACCTGCCCCATGAACGCCGCAAAACGCCTGGAAATTTTCCGCAGGTTTCATGAAGACAATCCGGAACCCAAGACCGAGCTGGCCTACTCGTCGCCGTTCGAGTTGCTGATTGCGGTGATCCTGTCAGCACAATCCACGGACGTGGGCGTCAACAAGGCTACGGCCAAGCTGTACCCAGTGGCCAATACGCCAGCGGCCATTTATGCCTTGGGTGTGGAGGGTTTGTCGGAGTACATCAAGACGATCGGCCTGTACAACAGCAAGGCCAAGAATGTCATTGAGACCTGCCGCTTGTTGGTTGAGCTGCACGGCAGTGAAGTGCCACAAACCCGCGAAGCCCTGGAAGCCCTTCCCGGCGTAGGCCGCAAAACTGCGAACGTGGTACTCAATACCGCGTTCCGGCAACTGACCATGGCAGTGGACACGCATATTTTCCGCGTCAGCAACCGAACCGGCATCGCGCGTGGCAAGAATGTGGTCGAGGTAGAAAAGCAGTTGATGAAGTTTGTGCCCAAGCCCTATCTGCTCGACTCCCACCACTGGCTGATCCTTCACGGGCGCTATGTGTGCCAGGCCCGCAAGCCTCGCTGCGGGAGTTGCCGCATCGAAGACCTGTGCGAGTACAAGGACAAAACCTCGGACGATTGAGGGTTCATTGGTTTTCTCGATCAGTCGATTGAAAAAATCTTTTTTACCCGTTCGTGGATTATCGTTATAAGGAGCGCCAACGGCAGTCTTAGCCTGGAGTTAACCTTATGAGCACTGGCAAAGAACAACTGGATGTAGAAGACGATCTCGTTGATGTGGCGGAAGACGAAGGGGACGCCCCTGTGGCAGAGGTGGCCAAGACCAATTTGAGCAAACGCCGCACTATCGACAACCTGTTGGAAGAGCGACGCTTGCAAAAACAACTGGCCGATTACGACTTCGACCTCTGATCGATGCGCTGACGGCCGGAAGCCTCCCTGACGGAGGCTTTTTTTTTGCCGGGTTTTCGGGTTTTGGTGCAAAACCGCACCGCGTCTACACGAGGCCGTTGCGCTGGGCCAGCTCGATCAGGTCCACAAGGGAGCGTGCATTGAGCTTGAGTAACAGGCGGGTCTTGTAGGTGCTGACGGTTTTGTTGCTCAGGAACATGCCATCGGCAATTTCCTTGTTGGTTTTGCCTCGGGCCAGTTGCTGCAACACCATCATCTCGCGACCCGACAAGCGTTCAACCATGTCCGCCTCGCTGGCATTGCCCATGGTCGAGCGTACCGAGTTGAGCGCCTGGTTGGGGAAATAGCTGTAGCCGGAAAGTACAGCCTTGATGGCGCTCAGCAGCTCGGTCAGGTCCTGCTGCTTGCATACGTAGCCCGCCGCCCCCGCCTGCATGCAGCGCATGGAGAAATGGCCGGGTGCCTGAGACGTCAGCACCAGCACCTTGACGGGTGTAGCCTGCTTGGTAGACGCCAGCCGACAGATAACTTCCAGGCCATCGAGCTTGGGTATCCCGATATCCAGTATGACAATGTCCGGCATATGTTCCCGTGCAAGTTGCAGCGCATCGACGCCGTTATCAGTCTCGGCAACGACTTCATAACCATGACGTTCCATTAGCATGCGCACAGCAAGTCGAATGACGGGATGATCATCCACGATCAGCACTTTATTCATGAGAAAGTCCAATTTCGCTGTTCGAATTATTTAGAGCAAGCACAATAGCCTAGTCGTTTCCTAGTTGGCATAGCGCTCCCCCCCAAGCAACAGCAAGCAGAGACCCAACCCACAACGATATAGGAATTAACCTACAAAAAAACACAAACTCAGGTGCAGGGAATTTTATGCAACCCTTCAGAACTTTCCGGGGCCATACATATTTCGAGTGAAATATACGCCGCAGAATGGGTACGAGGTAAATGTACCGCACATGACTTTCAGGAAATACCCCTTGCTTATGGCAGCTAGGCCAGTGAGCAGCTGAAAAGAAATCAACTGATTTAGTTCCATTCAACATACCTGTTTACATCCCTATTTCCTACAGAAGTTTCAGCGCCCTACATACTCGCTGTACTTAGGTAGTGAATTTTCCGTAAGACATAGTTCCTGTGCAGGTGTAAAAAATTCATTCAACCGTACAGAAATAAACACGCCATCGCTGAAACGGCCGAATTCAACTTCAACATTCAACAAACCTTAAACAGTCAGACCGCGTTTAAACATCAGCTTGCTTTTAAATGCGCCCGTCTTTATATGCAGGCAAAAAAAATGGCCCCTTGGACTAGGGGCCATTTTTACAACGAGGGTCGCACTCAGAACAGCTTGCGACCCTTGTTGGCGGCGATGCGCATACGCAACGCGTTCAGCTTGATGAAGCCTGCCGCGTCCGCCTGGTTGTAGGCGCCACCGTCTTCTTCGAAGGTGGCGATGTTGGCGTCGAACAGCGACTCATCAGACTTGCGACCGGTAACGATCACGTTGCCCTTGTACAGCTTCAGGCGCACGACGCCGTTCACGTGGACCTGGGAGGCGTCGATCATCTGTTGCAGCATCAGACGCTCCGGGCTCCACCAGTAACCGGTGTAGATCAAGCTGGCGTACTTGGGCATCAGCTCGTCTTTGAGGTGAGCCACTTCACGGTCCAGGGTGATCGACTCAATGGCGCGGTGAGCGCGCAGCATGATGGTGCCGCCTGGGGTTTCGTAGCAACCACGGGACTTCATGCCCACGTAGCGGTTCTCGACGATGTCGAGACGGCCGATACCGTGTTCGCCACCGATACGGTTCAGGGTCGCCAGCACGGTGGCCGGGGTCATTTCGACGCCGTCCAGTGCAACGATGTCGCCGTTGCGGTAGGTCAGTTCCAGGTACTGGGCCTTGTCTGGAGCGTTCTCCGGGGAGACAGTCCATTTCCACATGTCTTCTTCGTGCTCGGTCCAGGTGTCTTCCAGCACGCCGCCTTCATAGGAGATGTGCAGCAAGTTGGCGTCCATCGAGTACGGGGACTTCTTCTTGCCGTGACGCTCGATCGGGATTGCATGCTTTTCAGCGTAATCCATCAGCTTTTCACGGGACAGCAGGTCCCATTCACGCCAAGGAGCAATCACTTTCACGCCTGGCTTGAGCGCGTAGGCGCCCAGTTCGAAACGCACCTGGTCGTTGCCCTTGCCGGTAGCGCCATGGGAAATGGCGTCGGCGCCGGTTTCGTTGGCGATTTCGATCAGGCGTTTGGCGATCAGCGGGCGTGCGATGGAAGTACCCAGCAGGTACTCGCCTTCGTAGACGGTGTTGGCGCGAAACATCGGGAAGACGAAATCGCGGACGAATTCTTCGCGCAGGTCGTCAATGTAGATCTCTTTCACGCCCATGGCTTGCGCCTTGGCACGTGCAGGTTCGACCTCTTCGCCCTGACCCAGGTCAGCGGTGAAGGTCACCACTTCACAGTTATAAGTATCCTGCAGCCACTTGAGGATCACCGAAGTGTCCAGGCCGCCGGAATACGCGAGAACGACCTTGTTTACGTCGGCCATGCCATCACTCCACGGGGTTGTACGGAAAGCCGTCGATTCTACCGACCAAAACCGTGAATTTACAGAGGCGCGACAGCAAATGAAGATAAAGCGACAGATTATGTCGAGCGGGCGACCGATGGTCGCACCTTATGACGTGTGTGCCGCGCTGCTCGGGCCAGTGGCCTGGGGTGCCGGTTTCTCGGGGGCAGCCACGCGTTCGAGCTGAATATTCACGCGACGATTACGGGCGCGGTTGGCGGCATTGGTATTGGGCGCCAGTGGGTAACTTTCACCGTGAAAACGCAGGGTGATCTGCGATTCCTGAATGCCATTGGCCTTGAAGTAGTCCATCACCGCCAGGGCACGACGGCGCGAGACGTCACGGTTGGTCAGGCGGTTACCGCTGTTGTCGGAATGACCATTGAGCTCGACGTGATTAACCGTCGGGTCGGCTTTCATGAACGCGAGAATCACGTCCAGCTTCTTCTTGGCAGCGGCGTCCAGCTGGATACCGCCGCCGGGGAAGCCGACTTCAGTCTGTTTGACCTGATCGTAATTCATCGGCAATAGCTTGGTGGTGCACAGTTGATAGTCGTTGAAGGCCTTGTTGAATTTCACCGGCAACAGGCGGACTTCCGAGTAGCCGCCCTCACGCCCGTAATGCCGCACCGTAGGGCTACGCCCCTCCAGCAAACCCGTGAACAAACGCCCGGCCTGGGCCTGGGAGCTGTTGAACAGCACGTCGCCACTGCCAACACGCACGGCGCCCAAGTTGATATCACCACGGCCCGGTTGCCAGGGTGCCGCCGCAGCCAGCAAGGTCGCCGAGCCCGCTCCGAGCGCGCCGCTATAGGCTTTCAGGCGAAATGTCGCCTGCTCGCCGGCCCGGCGCACAAACTCACCCGAACCGAAATCGGTGATCGGCTGGGCCAGGCGGCACTCGAATTGGTCGCCTTCCACCTTCCACTCAATATTCTCCAGACGTGTCTGGAATGTGAGTGCCATCGCAGGCAGGCTGGCGAACACACTGAGCAGGGCTAGATAATGCTGGCGCACGGGAGGCTCCACTGGTTTCTACAACACTTCAAAGCGTCATACGTCGTTAAGGCATACCCAGGGATATCGGACACGTGCGGCAAAACTTGATAGCGAGTGCCTGCAAGAGTCTTTTCCGGTAGCATTC
Source organism: Pseudomonas sp. WS 5532 (assembly GCF_012985445.1). Taxonomy (NCBI): domain Bacteria; kingdom Pseudomonadati; phylum Pseudomonadota; class Gammaproteobacteria; order Pseudomonadales; family Pseudomonadaceae; genus Pseudomonas; species Pseudomonas sp. WS 5532. Next base: position 530,049 of record NZ_JAAQWK010000001.1, on the reverse strand, counting down.
CCACCAGATTGACCCGCCTGGAATCCCCAATGTCCGACCGCCTGACCCTGCTGCGTCCCGACGACTGGCATATTCATCTTCGCGATGGTGCTGCGTTACCCCAAACCGTGGCCGATGTAGCGCGCACGTTTGGCCGCGCGATTATCATGCCTAACCTGGTACCTCCGGTGCGTAATGCCGAGCAAGCCGATGCCTATCGCCAGCGTATCCTCGCTGCGCGCCCGGCCGGCAGCCGCTTCGAACCGTTGATGGTGCTCTACCTCACCGACCGTACCCAGCCTGCCGAAATCCGCGAGGCCAAGGCCAGCGGTTTTGTGTACGCCGCCAAGTTGTACCCGGCGGGCGCGACCACCAACTCCGACTCCGGCGTGACCAGTATCGACAAGATCCTGCCGGCAATCGAAGCCATGGCTGAAGTCGGCATGCCGCTGCTGATCCACGGTGAAGTCACCCGTGGCGATGTGGATGTGTTTGATCGTGAAAAGATCTTCATCGACGAGCATATGCGCCGCGTGGTCGAGCTGTTCCCGACCCTCAAGGTCGTGTTCGAACACATCACCACCGCCGACGCCGTGCAGTTCGTCAACGAGGCTTCGGCCAACGTCGGCGCGACCATCACCGCGCATCACCTGCTCTACAACCGCAACCACATGCTGGTGGGCGGGATTCGGCCGCACTTCTATTGCCTGCCGATCCTCAAGCGCAACACCCACCAGGTGGCCCTGCTGGACGCCGCTACCAGCGGCAGCCCGAAGTTCTTCCTCGGCACCGACTCGGCGCCCCACGCCCAGCACGCCAAAGAAGCTGCGTGCGGCTGTGCCGGTTGCTACACCGCGTATGCCGCCATCGAGCTGTATGCCGAAGCGTTTGAACAGCGCAACGCCCTGGACAAGCTCGAAGCCTTCGCCAGCCTCAACGGCCCGCGCTTCTACGGCCTGCCGGCGAATACCGACCGCATTACCCTGGTTCGTGAAGACTGGACCGCCCCTGCCAGCCTGCCGTTTGGCGAGCTGACTGTTATCCCGCTGCGCGCCGGTGAAACACTGCGCTGGCGCCTGCTGGAGGAAAGCAAGTGAGTGAAGACCATTACGACGACGAACACGAGCACAGTGGTGGCGGCTCCCGCCACCCGATGGCCGAGCGGTTTCGCGGTTATCTGCCGGTTGTCATCGACGTAGAAACCGGTGGTTTCAACTGCGCCACCGACGCATTGCTGGAAATCGCCGCGACCACGATCGGCATGGATGAACAGGGTTTTGTGTTCCCGGAACACACCCACTTCTTCCGTGTGGAGCCGTTTGAAGGCGCGAATATCGAAGCTGCAGCCCTGGAGTTCACCGGCATCAAGCTCGATCACCCACTGCGCATGGCCGTGAGTGAAGAAGCGGCGCTGACCGATATCTTCCGTGGTGTGCGTAAAGCGTTGAAGGCCAATGGCTGCAAACGCGCGATCCTGGTGGGCCATAACAGCAGCTTCGACCTGGGCTTCCTGAATGCTGCCGTGACGCGGTTGGACATGAAGCGCAACCCGTTTCACCCGTTCTCCAGCTTTGACACCGCCACGCTTGCGGGCCTGGCTTACGGCCAGACCGTGCTGGCAAAGGCCTGCCAGGCGGCCGGTATCGACTTTGACGGTCGTGAGGCCCACTCGGCACGCTACGACACCGAGAAGACTGCCGAGCTGTTCTGCGGCATCGTCAATCGGTGGAAGCAAATGGGCGGCTGGGAAGACTTCAACGACTGAGGCTGACGCCTTTGTGGTTGTGGCGAGGGAGCTTGCTCGCCACAGAGTCAATAATGCAGTGCATAAAAAAACCGGCCCTCACAGGCCGGTTTTTTTGTACCTGAAACGAGGCTTACAGCTTGCCAGCGTTCTCGGTCAGGTAAGCCGCAACGCCTTCTGGCGAAGCGTTCATGCCTTTGTCGCCTTTTTTCCAGTTGGCAGGGCAGACTTCGCCGTGCTCTTCGTGGAATTGCAGGGCGTCAACCAGACGGATCAGCTCTTCCATGTTACGGCCCAGCGGCAGGTCGTTGATGATCTGCGAGCGTACAACGCCCTTGTCGTCGATCAGGAACGCGCCACGGAACGCCACGCCGCCTTCGGACTCAACGTCGTAGGCCTTGGCAATGTCGTGCTTCATGTCGGCAGCCATGGTGTATTTGACTTTGCCGATGCCGCCATCATTGATGGCGGTGTTGCGCCAGGCGTTGTGGGTGAAATGGGAGTCGATGGAAACGGCTACCACTTCAACATTGCGCGCCTTGAAATCGTCCATGCGGTGGTCCAGAGCGATCAGCTCCGACGGGCACACGAAGGTGAAGTCCAGCGGGTAGAAGAACACCAGGCCGTATTTGCCTTTGATGGCTTCAGACAGTTTGAAGCTGTCTACGATTTCGCCATTGCCGAGGACGGCAGGTACGTCGAAATCCGGGGCTTGTTTGCCGACGAGTACGCTCATTGGGTATCTCCTGATGTAAGGGTGACGATTGAAGTAAAAGGACCAGCCCAAGTCTGGCGCAGTTAAGCGACAGGCCTGTGACGCGGTCACGCTTCGTGAAGACCGACCATCATACACTGAAAAAACCGTTCGTCAGCGCGCCGCAGGTACCTGGCAATACCCTGTGAATCTACTTTGACAATCATTCTCGTTAACATTAAGATCCATCGCACTTAAGCCTTAAACCCGCGATGGTTCTCCCTTATGTATGTCTGCCTCTGCACTGGCGTCACCGACGGACAAATCCGCGAAGCAATCTATGAAGGTTGCTGCAGCTACAAGGAAGTACGTGAAACCACCGGCGTTGCCAGCCAGTGCGGCAAATGTGCTTGCCTCGCCAAGCAAGTGGTACGGGAAACCCTGACGCAGCTGCAAACAGCCCAGGCCGCACTCCCCTACTCAGCAGAATTTACACACGCTTAAATAGGCGTGTTTTGAAGAACCGGACTTAATGTCCGGTTTTTTTATGCCCGTAATTCAATTAGTTAGCGTCAAGACGCGGAACACAAACATTCTTATTCCGATTAATTTTCATTTATTATTCAATAACTTAGGTTTGACACTAGGGATTTCGCCGCTCAAACTCCGCCCTATACACAGCTATTACAGGGCAGGACCCCAGTCATGAAAGGCGACATCTCAGTCATCCAGCAACTCAACAAAATCCTTGCCAATGAACTGGTCGCGATCAATCAGTACTTTCTGCATGCGCGCATGTATGACGATTGGGGCCTGGAAAAGCTCGGCAAGCGTGAATACAAAGAATCGATCAAGGCCATGAAGGACGCAGACGCGCTGATCAAGCGCATCCTGTTCCTGGAAGGGCTGCCGAACGTACAGGACCTGGGCAAGCTGAACATCGGCGAGCACACCCAGGAGATGATCAGCAGCGACCTGAAGTTCGAGCAGAAGAGCCACAGCGACCTCAAGGCCGCCATCGCTCACTGCGAAACCAAAGGCGACTTCGGCAGCCGTGAGCTGCTGGAAGATATCCTGGAAGATCAGGAAGAACATATCGACTGGCTGGAAACCCAGCTGGGCTTGATCGTTAAAGTCAGCCTGGAAAACTACCTGCAATCGCAGATGGGTGAATAAGCGCTGAAGATCGTTCCCACTTGAGCATGGTGACGCAGAGCGTCACAGGATGCATTCCCACACGGAGCGTGGGAACGATCACAAAAAAGCCCCGCTCTCTTTCGAGAAGCGGGGCTTTTTATTGCATTCGGGTCAAGCGTCAGTCTTGGCCGCCGCGTTTACCGCTGCTTCTTTGATCAGCGCTTGCAGCGAACCGTCAGCAGCCATCTCAGTGATGATATCGCTACCGCCGACCAGCTCACCGGCTACCCACAGTTGGGGGAAAGTTGGCCAGTTGGCGTACTTCGGCAGGTTGGCGCGGATTTCCGGGTTTTGCAGGATATCCACGTAAGCGAATTTCTCGCCGCACGCCATGATGGCCTGGGAAGCCTTCGCGGAGAAACCGCACTGAGGAGCGTTCGGGGCGCCCTTCATGTAAAGCAGAATGGTGTTATTGGCAATCTGCTCTTTGATCGTTTCGATGATATCCATGGAACACCTCGGCTGGAACTTTGCGACTCACAGGTCGGCACGGTGGCGCATTGTAACGCAAAATTCCAGCGCAGTGCTCGGGCCTTATGCGGCGGCCACCTGCACCGGCACGCCATTGAGCGCGGCGTTTCCAGACAATTCATCCAATTGCCGCTCGTCGGTCAGGTCATTGGCACTGGCCCCAGGCTGCCCACTGGCGATGGTCATGCGCACGCCTGGACGACCGTGGCCCCAGCCGTGTGGCAGGCTGACCACGCCAGGCATCATGTCCAGGCTGGCCACCACTTCCACTTCGATCTCGCCAACGCGTGAGCTGACGCGCACCCACTGCCCATCACTCAATTGTCGGCTGGCAAGGTCGTCGGGATGCATATGCAGTTGATGGCGCGGCTTGCCCTTCACCAGGCGGTGATAGTTATGCATCCAGGAATTGTTGCTGCGTACATGCCGACGGCCGATCAGTAACAGCTCATTGACCATTGGCACCGGCTGGGCCGCAAAGCGCGCCAGGTCTGCCAGGATCACCGCAGGCGCTGCCTGCACGTGGCCGTCGGCGGTTTTCAAGCGTGCGGCCAAGTTGGGTTTGAGCGGCCCCAGGTCCACGCCATGGGGATGATCGGCGAGCATGGCCACCGACAGTTTGTGCTCGGACGCATCGCCATAGACCCCGGCACGCAAGCCAAAGTCGATCATCTGTGCCGGCGCCATGGTCGGCTTGAGCACGACGCCAGTGTGCGCAGCGAAGGCCTTGGCCAAGCCGACAAAGATCTCCCAATCATGCAACGCGCCGGCCGGCTTGGGCAGGATCGCGCGATTGAAGCGGGTGACGTTACGCACTGCGAACATATTGAACGTGGTGTCGTAGTGATCGTTTTCCAACGCTGAGGTGGACGGCAAGATCAGGTCGGCATAGCGCGTGGTTTCGTTGATATACAGGTCGACGCTGACCATGAACTCCAAACCGTCCAGGGCCTTCTCCAGTTGGCGACCGTTAGGCGTGGACAGCACCGGGTTTCCGGCCACCGTCACCAGGGCGCGGATCTGCCCTTCGCCTTCGGTGAGCATTTCTTCGGCCAGGGCCGAAACGGGCAACTCGCCACCGTACTCCGGCCGCCCGGACACCCGGCTTTGCCAGCGATTGAAGTGCCCGCCGCCAGTGGAGGCCACCAGATCCACCGCCGGCGTGGTGCACAAGGCGCCGCCGACACGGTCGAGGTTGCCCGTGACCAGATTGATCAATTGCACCAGCCAATGGCACAGCGTGCCGAAGGCCTGGGTCGATACGCCCATGCGCCCGTAGCACACGGCCTTGTCCGCCGCCGCAAAGTCCCGCGCCAACTGGCGGATCTGCTCGGCCGGCACCGCACACTGGCGGCTCATGGCTTCGGCGGTAAACCCGGCGATCGCCTGGCGCACATCCTCCAGGCCAGCAATCGGCAAATGGCTGTCGCGGGTCAGGTTTTCGCTGAGCAAGGTGTTGAGCAGCCCGAACAGCAGCGCCGCGTCGCCACCGGGCCGCACGAACACATGCTGATCGGCAATCGCCGCCGTCTCGCTGCGCCGGGGGTCAACCACCACCACTTTGCCGCCGCGGGCCTGGATGGCCTTGAGGCGTTTCTCCACATCGGGCACGGTCATGATGCTGCCGTTGGACGCCAGCGGGTTGCCGCCCAGGATCAGCATGAAATCGGTGTGGTCGATATCCGGAATCGGCAGCAACAAGCCATGGCCGTACATCAGGTGGCTGGTGAGGTGATGGGGCAACTGGTCCACCGAGGTGGCGGAAAACCGATTGCGCGTCTTCAGCAGGCCAAGGAAGTAGTTGCTGTGGGTCATCAACCCGTAGTTATGCACGCTGGGGTTGCCCTGATACACCGCCACCGCGTTCTGCCCGTGCCGGGCCTGGATGCCTGCGAGGCGTTCGGCTACCAGTGCAAAGGCCTCGTCCCACGTGATCGGCTGCCAGTCGCTGCCCACTCGCAGCATGGGCTGGTGCAGGCGGTCGGGGTCGTTCTGAATATCCTGCAGCGCCACGGCTTTTGGGCAAATATGTCCGCGGCTGAACGCGTCCAGCGGGTCGCCCTTGATAGAGGTGATCGCCAGGCTGCCGTCGTCCGCCTGGGTGGTTTCCAGGGTCAGGCCGCAGATGGCTTCACACAGATGGCAGGCACGGTGGTGGAGAGTCTTGGTCATGGCCAGTCTCTTTATTGGGCTTTGGCCCAACTATGGCCCGACACCTGAACGCGCACCAGCAACGTTCGTTCTGTGAATCGAGGGGCATCAGGCCAGGCCATGGGCAAGTGTTTCAAATCTTTGCATAGGCGCTCCGAAACCGACACAACCCGCTCCAGGCCCGCCCCACACATTGCAAAAGGTCTTGGCGCCAGTGTACAAATGGGGCGCTGCTGTCAGGAATCAGTCTTCAAAAGCGCTCCGGCGCCCCTCTTGAACACCCTTAAAAACTGTAGCCCTATTGGTAAGACGCGACATTTAATTATAAGATCGCGCCTTCCCCTATTTCGTCGCCCCGTGCGGCTTTCGCCGCAGGTCTCGCCCGTTGTCACAATAAACAAGGCTTTGAGTATCTGCGGTCTGTTGCAAAAAGGTAGTTAATGATGAGCGCAAGGCACTTTCTCTCCCTGATGGATTGCACGCCCGAAGAGCTGGTCAGCGTGATCCGTCGAGGCATTGAGCTTAAAGACCTGCGTAACCGCGGCGTACTGTTCGAGCCTTTGAAAAACCGTGTGCTCGGGATGATTTTCGAGAAGTCGTCGACCCGCACCCGCGTGTCGTTCGAAGCCGGCATGATCCAGCTGGGTGGTCAAGCCATCTTCCTGTCCTCGCGTGACACCCAACTGGGCCGCGGCGAACCGATCGCCGACGCTGCCCGCGTGATGTCGCGCATGCTCGATGCGGTGATGATCCGCACCTTTGCCCACAGCACCGTGACCGAATTTTCCGCCAACTCCCGTGTACCGGTGATCAACGGCCTGTCCGATGACCTGCACCCGTGCCAGTTGCTGGCCGACATGCAAACCTTCCTTGAACACCGTGGTTCGATCCAGGGCAAGACCGTGGCCTGGATCGGCGACGGCAACAACATGTGCAACAGCTATATAGAAGCGGCGATCCAGTTCGACTTCCAACTGCGCGTTGCCTGCCCCGAAGGCTACGAGCCGGATGCACGTTTCCTGGCCCAGGCCGGCGATCGCGTGACCGTGGTGCGTGACCCGCGTGACGCGGTCATCGGCGCGCATCTGGTGAGCACCGACGTGTGGACCTCCATGGGCCAGGAAGAAGAAACCGCCAAGCGCCTGGCGCTGTTCGCGCCGTTCCAGGTGACCCGTGCCCTGCTCGACCTGGCCGCGCCAGACGTGCTGTTCATGCACTGCCTGCCCGCGCACCGGGGCGAAGAAATCAGCCTCGACCTGCTCGACGATGAGCGTTCGGTGGCGTGGGACCAGGCTGAGAACCGCCTGCATGCGCAAAAGGCGCTGCTCGAGTTCCTCGTCCCGCCGTCGTACCACCACGCATGAGCCAGCCATTACTGCTGAACCTGCGCAATCTGGCATGCGGCTATCAAGATCAACGCGTGGTGCAGCACCTCAACCTGCACCTCAACGCCGGTGACATCGGCTGCCTGCTGGGCTCCTCGGGTTGCGGAAAAACCACCACTTTGCGCGCGATCGCCGGGTTTGAGCCGGTGCATGAAGGTGAGATCAGCCTGGCCGGTGAAGTAATCTCCAGTGCCGGGTTCACCCTGGCGCCGGAGAAACGTCGCATTGGCATGGTGTTTCAGGACTACGCGCTGTTTCCGCATTTGAGCGTGGCCGACAACATCGCCTTCGGCATTCGCAAGCACCCGCAAAAAGACCGCGTGGTTGGCGAACTGCTGGAACTGGTCAACCTGAAAAACCTCGGCAAGCGTTTCCCCCACGAACTTTCCGGCGGCCAGCAACAACGCGTCGCCCTCGCCCGCGCCTTGGCGCCGGAACCGCAACTGTTGCTGCTCGATGAACCTTTCTCCAACCTCGACGGTGAACTGCGGCGCAAGCTCAGCCATGAAGTACGCGACATTCTCAAGGCGCGCGGCACCAGCGCGATTCTGGTCACCCATGATCAGGAAGAAGCCTTCGCCGTGAGTGATCACGTGGGCGTATTCAAAGAGGGCCGTCTTGAGCAGTGGGACACGCCCTACAACCTCTACCACGAACCGCAAACCCCTTATGTCGCCAGCTTTATCGGCCAGGGTTACTTCATTCGCGGGCAATTGAGTTCGCCGGAATCGGTCAGCACCGAACTGGGTGACTTGCGTGGCAACCGTGCCTACACCTGGCCAACGGGTGGCGCGGTGGATGTGTTGCTACGTCCGGATGACATCGTTTACGCACCCGACAGCGCGTTAAAAGCGCGGATTGTCGGCAAGACTTTCCTCGGCGCTTCGACCTTGTACCGCTTGCAACTGCCGACCGGTGCACAGCTGGAGTCGATTTTCCCCAGCCATGCAGACCATCAGGTGGGTGCGCAGGTGGGGATTCGGGTGGCGGCGGAGCATCTGGTGTTGTTTCAGGCATCGGGCAGCACGGCGGCGCAGATTCCTCAAGTTGAATCCGGCGTGCGACGTTACAGCGCCGCCCACTGAGCAACAGACTAAACCGGGTAAAAAATGTGGGAGCTGGCTTGCCTGCGATGGCATCACCTCGGTTCAACTGACAGACCGAGGTGTCTGCATCGCAGGCAAGCCAGCTCCCACATTAGATTTTCAGTGCATTCAGAAGTGAGTTTCAGCCCCGCCCAATCGGCGCAAATTTGGCCTGGGTATGCTCGGCCAGCACCGCTGCGGCCAGTTCCACTTCTAACCCCCTCCTGCCTGCGCTCACATGAATCGTCGCAAACTGTTGCGCGGTCTCATCAATAAATGTGCGCAAACGCTTCTTCTGCCCCAACGGGCTGATGCCGCCCAACAGGTAACCGGTAGAGCGCTGCGCCGCGACCGGATCGGCCATCTCGGCTTTTTTAACGCCGGCCGCATGGGCCAGCGCCTTCAGGTCCAGACTTCCGACGACCGGCACCACCGCCACCAACAATTCACCTTTCTCACTGCTGGCCAGCAAGGTCTTGAACACCTGCGCCGGGTCGAGCCCCAATTTTTCCGCGGCCTCCAGGCCATAGGACGCTGCCTTGGGGTCGTGCTCGTAACTGTGGATGCGATGTTCGGCGCGAACTTTTTTCAACAGGTCCAGTGCGGGTGTCATGACTACTCCGGGCGCGGCAGAAAGATCGCCAATTCTAGGCCAAGCCTGCGCAAAACGCTCTAGTGCGCCCCTCCCGCCATGCGCGCTTGCAGCCTAACCCGTGATCATTCACCAGACCAATAGTTCGAAAATGACCAATGGTTCACTTTCGACCTTTGACAGCGGTCATTCTTGTCTATATTTTTTCGTTTCCGAATACTGTAGGAATAGTGCTCCAGTGTTCCAGCGGGAAGCTGCAGTCAGGATGGGGATCCTGATTACGGTGAAAATCGCGCAACGGTCCGTTGAGGCTGTGCGCCAACAAGAACAACAATCGAGGTTTGCCATGACTACTGCTCTTCAACAGCCTTCACTTTCGAGCCAATGCATGGCCGAATTCCTGGGGACTGCGCTTCTGATCTTCTTCGGTACAGGATGTGTCGCTGCGCTCAAGGTCGCGGGTGCCAGCTTCGGGCTGTGGGAAATCAGTATTATCTGGGGGGTCGGCGTGAGCATGGCGATCTACCTGAGCGCCGGTATTTCCGGGGCGCACCTCAACCCGGCGGTAAGTATCGCGCTGTGCATTTTTGCCGATTTCGAAAAACGCAAACTGCCCTTCTATATCCTCGCGCAAATCGCCGGCGCGTTCTGCTCGGCGGCGTTGGTTTACACGCTGTACAGCAACCTCTTTTTCGATTACGAACAAACTCACCACATGATTCGCGGCTCTCAGGCCAGCCTGGAATTGGCGTCGGTGTTCTCCACCTACCCGCACGCGCTGCTGAGCACGGCCCAGGCATTCCTGGTGGAAATGGTCATCACCGCCATCCTGATGGGCGTGATCATGGCCCTGACCGACGATAACAATGGCCTGCCCCGCGGCCCGTTGGCCCCGCTGTTAATCGGCCTGCTGATTGCAGTTATCGGCAGTGCCATGGGCCCGCTGACCGGCTTTGCGATGAACCCGGCGCGTGATTTCGGCCCCAAGCTGATGACCTTTTTCGCCGGCTGGGGTGAAATGGCCTTTACTGGCGGCCGCGATATTCCTTACTTCCTGGTACCGATTTTCGCGCCGATTGTCGGCGCCTGCCTCGGCGCAGCGGCTTATCGCGGGCTGATTGCCCGCCACTTGCCGAGCGCCGCACCTGCTATAGCTGAAGAAACACCTGACACGGCTGTCACCGGCAAGACTCGTATTTCCTGAAAGCGCCGGCCTGGTGCCCCTGCCCTTCGCGGCCCAGGCTGATTTCTGACTTCCTTATTTCGTCCAAGGCAATTGACATGACCGACATTCAGAATAAGAACTACATCATTGCCCTCGATCAGGGCACCACCAGTTCGCGGGCGATCATCTTCGATCGTGACGCCAACGTGGTCTGCACCGCCCAGCGTGAATTCGCTCAGCATTACCCGCAAGCCGGCTGGGTCGAACATGACCCGATGGAAATTTTCGCCACCCAGAGCGCGGTAATGGTCGAGGCCCTGGCACAAGCCGGCCTGCACCATGACCAGGTTGCTGCCATCGGTATCACCAACCAGCGTGAAACCACCGTGGTCTGGGACAAGATCACCGGCCGCCCGATCTACAACGCGATCGTGTGGCAGTGCCGCCGCAGCACCGAGATCTGCCAGCAGCTCAAGCGCGATGGCCACGAGCAATACATCAGTGACACCACCGGCCTGGTCACCGACCCGTACTTCTCCGGCACCAAGCTCAAGTGGATCCTCGACAACGTCGAAGGCAGCCGCGAGCGTGCGCGCAATGGCGAACTGCTGTTCGGCACCGTCGACAGCTGGCTGATCTGGAAATTTACCGGCGGCAAGACCCACGTCACCGACTACACCAACGCCTCGCGCACCATGCTCTTCAACATCCACACCCTGGAGTGGGATGCGAAGATGCTGGAGATTCTCGACGTGCCGCGCGAAATGCTGCCGGAAGTCAAGTCCTCCTCGGAAATCTACGGCCGCACCAAAAGCGGCATCGCCATCGGCGGTATTGCCGGTGACCAGCAAGCGGCGCTGTTCGGCCAGATGTGCGTAGAAGCCGGCCAGGCCAAGAACACCTATGGCACCGGTTGCTTCCTGCTGATGAACACCGGCGACAAGGCGGTGAAATCCAAGCACGGCATGCTCACCACCATCGCTTGCGGCCCACGTGGCGAAGTGGCTTACGCCCTCGAAGGCGCGGTCTTCAACGGTGGCTCCACCGTGCAATGGCTGCGTGACGAGCTGAAAATCATCGCCGACGCCACCGACACCGAATACTTCGCCGGCAAGGTCAAGGACAGCAACGGCGTGTACCTGGTGCCAGCCTTCACCGGCCTGGGCGCTCCGTACTGGGACCCGTATGCCCGTGGCGCGCTGTTCGGCCTGACCCGTGGCGTGCGCGTGGATCACATTATCCGTGCCGCCCTGGAGTCGATTGCCTACCAGACCCGCGACGTGCTGGACGCCATGCAACAGGACTCTGGCGAACGCCTCAAAGCCCTGCGTGTGGACGGCGGCGCGGTGGCCAACAACTTCCTGATGCAGTTCCAGGCCGATATCCTCGGCACCCAGGTCGAGCGCCCGCAAATGCGCGAAACCACGGCACTCGGCGCCGCGTACCTGGCAGGCCTGGCCTGTGGTTTCTGGGGCAGCCTGGATGAGCTGCGTGGCAAGGCCGTCATCGAGCGCGAATTCGAACCACAGCTTGATGAAGCCGCCAAAGAGAAGCTCTACGCCGGCTGGCAAAAAGCAGTCAGCCGCACCCGCGACTGGGAACCACACGAAGGCGCTGAATAAGCCAACCGTCGGACCCAAATCGGGTTGTAACTGGCGGGGAGTCGATTGCTGCGGCATCATGGGCCACTTTTGTATGGCAGCCCAAAGGACGCCCCATGAATCTGCCTCCCCGCCAACAACAAATTCTCGAACTGGTGCGCGAACGCGGCTACGTCAGTATCGAGGAGATGGCGCAGCTATTCGTTGTCACCCCGCAAACCATCCGCCGCGATATCAACCAACTGGCGGACGCCAACCTGCTGCGCCGCTACCACGGCGGCGCGGCCTATGACTCCAGTGTCGAGAACACCGCGTACGCCATGCGTGCCGACCAGATGCGCGATGAGAAACAACGCATCGGCGAAGCCATTGCCGCGCAAATCCCTGATCACGCCTCGCTGTTCATCAATATCGGCACCACCACCGAATCCATCGCGCGTGCGCTGCTCAATCACAACCACCTGAAAATCATCACCAACAACCTCAACGTTGCCACCATGCTCAGTGCCAAGGACGACTTCGATGTGCTGTTGACCGGCGGCAACGTGCGCCGTGACGGCGGTGTGGTGGGCCAGGCGAGTGTCGACTTTATCAACCAGTTCAAGGTCGACTTTGCGTTGGTCGGCATCAGTGGCATTGATGAAGACGGCAGCCTGCTGGACTTTGACTATCAGGAAGTCAGGGTTTCCCAGGCGATCATCGCCAATGCACGCCAGGTGATCCTGGCGGCCGACTCAAGTAAATTCGGGCGCAATGCCATGATTCGCTTGGGGCCGATCAGTCTGGTGGACTGTCTGGTGACCGACCAGCAGCCGGTGCCGGCGTTGGTGCAGTTGTTGAACCAGCACAAAGTCAGGCTGGAAGTGGTTTAGCGCCTGGACTGGCGCCATCGCGGGCAAGCCCGCTCCCACAGTTGACCGCATTCTCATGCAGGTACACGATCAACTGTGGGAGCCGGGCTTGCCCGCGATGGCGATATATCCAACCCCCCTCTCTCGAGCCTTTCCTTGGCTCATGTTCACAATTCTTCCCTTTTCAGCCCTTCGATGAGTTTTTTCAATCGAAGTCGGGTGGCTGTGTGCGCGTTTATCAGCTACCATTTTCGCAAATGAACATTAATGTTCGAATTCCAAGACGAAAAGATCGCGAGGCCAGCCGATGAACCCTTCCACCTTGCCTGCTCCACCGCTTGCCGAAGTCTATGACGTTGCCGTAATTGGCGGCGGAATCAATGGCGTCGGCATTGCAGCAGACGCAGCCGGGCGCGGTTTGTCGGTATTCCTTTGCGAAAAGGACGACTTGGCCAGCCACACATCTTCCGCCAGCAGCAAGCTGATCCACGGCGGCCTGCGCTACCTCGAACATTACGAATTCCGCCTGGTGCGCGAGGCTCTGGCCGAACGTGAGGTGCTGCTGGCCAAGGCCCCGCACATCGTCAAGCAGATGCGCTTTGTATTGCCGCACCGCCCGCACCTGCGCCCGGCGTGGATGATTCGCGCGGGCCTGTTCCTGTACGACCACTTGGGCAAGCGCGAGAAACTCGCCGGTTCCAAGAGCCTTAAGTTCGGCCCCGACAGCCCGTTGAAAAGTGAAATCACCAAAGGCTTCGAATACTCCGACTGCTGGGTTGATGACGCCCGCCTGGTGGTACTCAATGCCATGGCCGCCCGTGAAAAAGGCGCGCATATCCACACCCAGACCCGTTGCATCAGCGCACATCGCAGCAACGGCATGTGGGAAATGAACATGGAACGCGCCGATGGCAGCCTGTTCTCGATCCGCGCCCGCGCCTTGGTGAACGCCGCCGGCCCGTGGGTCGCCAAGTTCATCAAGGAAGACCTGAAGCTGGACTCGCCTTACGGCATCCGCCTGATCCAGGGCAGCCACTTGATCGTGCCGAAACTCTACGAAGGTGCGCACGCGCACATCCTGCAGAACGAAGATCAGCGCATCGTCTTCACGATTCCGTACCTGAACCACCTGACCATCATCGGCACCACCGACCGTGAGTACACCGGTGACCCAGCGAAGGTTGCGATTACCGAAGGTGAAACCGACTACATGCTCAAAGTGGTCAACGCGCACTTCAAGAAGCAGTTGAGCCGCGACGACATCGTGCACACCTACTCCGGCGTGCGCCCGTTGTGCAACGACGAATCGGACAACCCGTCGGCCATCACCCGCGACTACACCCTGTCGCTGTCTGGCGGTAACGGTGAAGCGCCGATCCTGTCGGTGTTCGGTGGCAAGTTGACCACCTACCGCAAGCTGGCCGAATCGGCGATGGCGCAACTGGCGCCGTTTTTCACGCAAATGCGCCCAAGCTGGACCGCCACGGCGAGCCTGCCGGGCGGCGAGAACATGACTACGCCAGAAGCCTTGGCCGAAGCGATTCGCGCCAAATTTGACTGGGTGCCAAGCGAGATCGCACGCCGTTGGTCCACCACGTACGGCAGCCGTACCTGGCGCTTGCTCGAAGGCGTGCAATCGCTTGCTGACTTGGGCGAACACCTGGGTGGCGGCCTGTACACCCGCGAAGTCGATTACCTGTGCGCCGAAGAATGGGTGACGCAACCGCAGGACGTGCTGTGGCGCCGGACCAAGCTGGGCTTGTTCACCACACCGCAAGAGCAGGAAAACGTGCAGCGCTACCTGTCCAAGGTCGAGCAAAACCGCGCGAAGATTGAAGCAGCCTGATCGCAGGCAGTGACGAGAAGCCCCTGTACCGCAAGGTCCAGGGGCTTTTTTATGGGGTGTGTCCTGGCATAGCGCAGGCCCATGTCGCGAATCACACTGAAGGCCGAGCCCAGCAGCACCGGATAGGCCGCCGGTGCCTGCGATTGCATCACCTCGGTTCAATCAAAGACCGAGGTGCAGGCATCGCGGGGCAAGCCAGCTCCCACAAAAAGCCTGGCTCGGAATACCTTGCTGACCATTCGGTTTTCCGAACGCCACACCCCACCCCATTCGGTTTGCCGGACCAAACCGTTACAAATCCCTCGTAACACAAACTTAATCTCCTTATAAATCAATCAAATAACCTTTTATTTCTGGTATGGCACGACTCATGCTCTACACTCCCTGACGATTGCCTGAGGCGCCTTAGGAGCCGTCATGGGCATTCGCAGTACAAAGAGAGTCGCTTAGCCGGCTTCATAAAAAAAACAAATGTCGAGGAAGTATTGATGCGCATCGTTCCCCATATCCTGGGCGCAGCTATCGCTGCTGCTCTGATCAGCACTCCAGTTTTCGCCGCCGAACTCACCGGCACACTGAAGAAAATCAACGACTCCGGCACCATCACCCTCGCTCACCGCGACAGCTCCATTCCGTTTTCCTACATCGCGGATGGCTCGGGCAAACCCGTGGGCTACTCCCACGACGTTCAGTTGGCTGTAGTTGAAGCCCTGAAAAAAGACCTGAACAAGCCCGATCTGAAGGCCAAATACAACCTGGTGACTTCGCAGACTCGTATCCCGCTGATCCAGAACGGCACTGCGGACCTTGAGTGCGGCTCCACCACCAACAACGCCGAACGCGCCCAGCAAGTTGATTTCACCGTCAACATCTTCGAAATCGGCACCCGTCTGCTGGTCAAGAAGGACAAGGATGGCAAGCCGTCCTACGCTGACTTTGCCGACCTGAAAGGCAAAAACGTCGTGACCACCGCTGGCACCACGTCCGAGCGCATCATCAAAGCGATGAACGCCGACAAGCAGATGGGCATGAACGTTATCTCGGCCAAAGACCACGGCGAATCCTTCCAGATGCTCGAAAGCGGCCGTGCCGTCGCGTTCATGATGGACGACGCCCTGCTGGCCGGCGAAGAAGCCAAGGCCAAGAAGCCGGACGACTGGGTCATCACCGGTACTCCACAGTCCTTCGAAGCCTACGCGTGCATGGTGCGTAAAGACGATCCGGCCTTCAAGAAAGCCGTGGATGACGCCATCGTTGCCCTGTACAAATCCGGCGAGATCAACAAGATCTACAGCAAATGGTTCGAGAGCCCGATCCCACCAAAAGGCCTGAACCTGAACTTCCCGATGAGCGAAAAGGTTAAGGAGCTGATCGCCAACCCAAGCGACAAGCCAGCCCCTGACGTAAAAATCTGATACCTGACTAAGCTTATGTCCTGAGGGAGCCAACCCTCCCTCAGGCGTCTGTTACTACCTGCTGGCATTAATGTGGAACACTCGACCTGGCGGTTTTCGAGCCGATCGCGTGTGCCTGGCGTTCACCGTCAGGCGGGAAAGGATCTTCCCCAAGCGGGTGCTTGTACATCGATCGATCTCGAGGGGAGACCCTAATGAATTACAACTGGGACTGGGGCGTGTTCTTCAAGTCCACTGGCGTTGGCAGCGAGACTTATCTCGACTGGTACATCGCCGGCTTGGGCTGGACCATCGCCATCGCTGTCGTGGCATGGATTATCGCCTTGTTGCTTGGCTCCATTCTGGGGGTCATGCGCACCGTGCCAAACCGCATCGTAGCGGGCATCGCGACCTGCTACGTCGAGCTGTTTCGTAACGTGCCGCTGCTGGTGCAGCTGTTTATCTGGTACTTCCTGGTGCCCGATATGCTGCCGCAGAACCTGCAGGACTGGTACAAACAGGACCTCAACCCGACCACCTCGGCCTACCTGAGCGTTGTCGTGTGCCTGGGCCTGTTCACCGCCGCCCGTGTGTGCGAACAAGTGCGTACCGGCATCCAGGCGCTGCCACGTGGCCAGGAAGCTGCGGCGCGTGCCATGGGCTTCAAGCTGCCACAGATCTACTGGAACGTGCTGCTGCCCCAGGCCTACCGCATCATCATTCCGCCGCTTACCTCCGAATTCCTCAACGTGTTCAAGAACTCCTCCGTGGCGTCCTTGATCGGCTTGATGGAACTGCTGGCGCAAACCAAACAGACTGCCGAGTTTTCGGCCAACCTGTTTGAAGCCTTCACCCTGGCCACGTTGATCTACTTCACCTTGAACATGAGCCTGATGTTGCTGATGCGCGTGATCGAGAAGAAAGTCGCGGTGCCCGGCCTGATCTCCGTGGGGGGTAAATAATGGACTTCGATTTCAGCGGTATCATCCCCGCCATTCCGGGCCTGTGGAACGGCATGGTCATGACCTTGCAGTTGATGGTCATGGGCGTGGTCGGCGGCATCGCACTGGGTACGGTCCTGGCGCTGATGCGCCTGTCGTCCAGCAAACTGCTGTCGCGCCTGGCCGGCGCCTACGTGAACTACTTCCGCTCGATCCCGCTGCTGCTGGTGATCACCTGGTTCTACCTGGCGGTGCCGTTCGTGCTGCGCTGGATCACCGGCGAAGACACCCCGATCGGCGCGTTCACTTCCTGCGTCGTGGCCTTCATGATGTTCGAAGCTGCGTACTTCTGTGAAATCGTGCGGGCCGGCGTGCAGTCGATCCCCAAGGGCCAGATGGGCGCAGCCCAGGCAATGGGCATGACCTATGGCCAGACCATGCGTCTGATCATCCTGCCCCAGGCTTTCCGCAAGATGACCCCGTTGCTGCTGCAACAGTCGATCATCCTGTTCCAGGACACCTCGCTGGTCTACACCGTGGGCCTGGTGGACTTCCTCAACTCCGCCCGCTCCAACGGCGACATCATCGGCCGCTCCAATGAGTTCCTGATCTTCGCCGGTGTCGTCTACTTCATCATCAGCTTTTCCGCCTCGCTGCTGGTCAAGCGTCTGCAAAAAAGGTTTGCCGTATGATCTCTATCAAGAACATCAACAAGTGGTATGGCGACTTCCAGGTGCTGACCGATTGCAGCACTGATGTCAAAAAAGGCGAAGTGATCGTGGTGTGCGGCCCATCGGGTTCGGGCAAATCCACCCTGATCAAGTGCGTCAACGCGCTGGAACCGTTCCAGAAGGGCGACATCGTGGTCGACGGCACCTCCATCGCCGACCCGAAGACCAACCTGCCCAAACTGCGCTCGCGCGTGGGCATGGTGTTCCAGCACTTCGAGCTGTTCCCGCACCTGACCATCACCGAAAACCTGACCATCGCACAGATCAAAGTGCTGGGCCGCAGCAAGGAAGAAGCCACCAAGAAGGGCCTGCAGTTGCTTGACCGTGTGGGCCTGTCGGCGCACGCCCACAAGCATCCTGGCCAGCTCTCCGGCGGCCAGCAACAACGTGTGGCCATTGCCCGCGCCCTGGCCATGGACCCGATCGTCATGCTGTTCGACGAACCGACCTCGGCGCTCGACCCGGAGATGGTTAACGAAGTGCTCGACGTGATGGTGCAACTGGCCCACGAAGGCATGACCATGATGTGCGTGACCCACGAAATGGGCTTCGCGCGCAAAGTGGCCGACCGAGTGATCTTCATGGACGCCGGCAAGATCATCGAAGACTGCCCGAAAGAGGAGTTCTTCGGCGATATCAGCGCCCGCTCCGAACGCGCGCAGCACTTCCTTGAGAAAATCCTGCAGCACTAAAAAGCAGCACTTTTCTCCCTGTGGGAACCGGGCTTGTGTGGAAGACGGCTTGTGTGGGAGCTGGCTTGCCTGCGATAGCATCACCTCGGTGCAACTGATACACCGAGGCGCCTGCATCGCGGGCAAGCCCGGCTCCCACATAATCAAATTGCCCACACAACCGGGATCGCAACAGGGCTGACAGCGCTGGTTGACCCAAGGCATCTGTGATGAAATGCGACCCCAACCAATTTCGCGCCGCACCGCCATCACTTGCCGTGAAACCTCGTCTGATTCGCCAACTGTTCCTGCCGCCGTTGATCATCGCCCTGATGATCGGCTTGGGTTACATCGGCTTCTGGGTCAGTGAGTACTATGGCATCCGCACCCTCAGCGACAACGGCGAACGCCAGTTGGAGCTGCATGCCCGTACCGTCGAAAGCGAACTGAGCAAATACACCTACCTGCCCAGCCTGTTGGAGCTGGAATCCAGCGTCTCCAGGCTGCTGGCCGACCCCAGCCAGGAAACCCGGCAAACGGTCAACGATTACCTCGAAGGCCTGAACCGACGCAGTCGCAGCCGGGCCATCTACGTGATGGACACCACCGGCCGCGTGCTGGCCACCAGTAACTGGCGCGATGCCGACAGTTACCAGGGTGAAGACCTGTCCTTCCGTGCCTATTTCCAAAACGCCGTGCGCGGCCAGCCCGGCCGTTTCTATGGCATTGGCAGCACCAACGGCGAACCCGGTTACTACCTGGCGCACGGCCTCGAAGAGCACGGCAAGATCATCGGCGTGGCCGTGGTCAAAGTGCGCCTTGAAGCACTCGAAGAACGCTGGCAGCGCGCGCGTCTCGAAGCCTTTGTGAGCGATGAGAACGGCATCATCATCCTCTCCAGCGACCCGGCCCGGCGTCTCAAGGCCGTGCGCCCGCTGAGCGATGACACCAAGGAACGCCTGGCCCACAGCCTGCAATATTACTGGGCGACATTGAACGAGCTGGAGCCGTTGGCCCGCGAGCGTCTCAACGAAGGTACCGAGAAACTCACCTTTCCGGCCAACAGCGAAGTGGTCAACGACGAGCGCGAAGTCAGCTACCTGGCCCAGACCCGCCCGCTCAGCGACACGCCGTGGAACTTCACCCTGCTGACTCCACTTAACGACCTGCGTCGCGCCGCGATCAATCAGGGCATTCTGGTGGCGGTCGCATTTGGCCTGGTCGCGTTCCTGCTGATTGCCTGGAACGAGCGGCGCAAAGTCATCGCCACCCGCCTCGCTGCGCGCGAAGCCTTGCAGGAAGCCAACAGCCAGCTGGAACGGCGAATTGCCGAACGCACCGCCGACCTGCGCGCCAGTAACGAACGGCTCAAGGGCCAGATCCGCGAACGCCGCCAGGCCGAAGAAACCCTGCGCCGCGCCCAGGATGAACTGGTGCAGGCCGGCAAGCTGGCGGCCATCGGCCAGATGTCCACCAGCATTGCCCATGAACTCAACCAGCCGCTGGCGGCATTGCGCACGCTGTCGGGTAACACCGTGCGCTTCCTGGAGCGTGGCGCCCTCGACACCGCCAGCGCCAACCTCAAGACCATGAACGAGTTGATCGACCGCATGGGCCGCATCACCGCCAGCCTGCGCTCGTTTGCCCGGCGCGGCGATGATCAGGGCGAGGCCAACCTGGGCAAAGCCGTGGACGCCGCCTTCCAGGTGCTGGGCGCGCGCCTGGACGGCTTGCCGTTGACCGTGCACCGTGACTTTGTCAGCGCGCAATTGCAGATCGACCAGACCCGCCTGGAACAGATCCTGGTCAACCTGATCGGCAACGCCCTCGACGCCATGCAGGCACAACCGGCCCCCGAACTATGGCTGGACGGCCACAGCAGCGAGGGCAAGTACCGCCTGCAAGTGCGCGACAATGGCCACGGCATCGACCCCGAAGCGCGCAAACATTTATTTGAACCGTTCTTCACCACCAAACCTGGCGAACAAGGCCTGGGCCTGGGCCTGACACTTTCGGCCAGCCTGGCGGCGGCCACCGGCGGCAACCTCGCCGTGGAACACCCGGCCAGTGGTGGTACTGCCTTCGTCTTGTGCCTGCCGTTGGTGGGCACCCAAAAAGCTGAGTCGACATGATGAGTACCGATCCTAAAGACCTCACCGTTCTGATCGTCGAAGACGACCCCCATGTGCTGCTCGGCTGCCAGCAAGCCTTGGCGCTGGAAGACATTCACAGCGTGGGTGTGGGCAGTGCCGAGGAAGCGCTCAAGCGCATCGGTGAGAACTTTGCCGGCATCGTCATCAGCGATATTCGCCTGCCAGGCATCGATGGCCTGGAGCTGCTCACCCGCCTCAAGGCCCTGGATAAAAGCCTGCCGGTGGTGCTGATCACCGGCCACGGGGATATTTCGATGGCAGTCGGTGCCATGCGTAACGGCGCCTACGACTTCATGGAAAAACCCTTCTCCCCCGAGCGCCTGGTCGATGTGGCGCGCCGCGCGCTCGAGCAACGTGGGCTGGCGCGGGAAGTCTGGTCGCTGCGCCGCCAACTGGCCGAGCGCGACTCGCTGGAAGGCCGCATCATCGGCCGCTCGCCCGCCATGCAAAACCTGCGCGAACTGATCGCCAACGTCGCTGATACCTCGGCCAACGTGCTGATCGAAGGCGAAACCGGCACCGGCAAGGAACTGGTTGCGCGTTGCTTGCACGATTTCAGCCGACGCCACGACCATCAGTTCGTTGCCCTGAACTGCGGCGGCCTGCCGGAGAACCTGTTCGAAAGCGAAATATTCGGCCACGAAGCCAACGCCTTTACCGGCGCGGGCAAGCGGCGCATCGGCAAGATCGAACACGCCCATGAGGGCACGCTGTTCCTCGACGAAGTGGAAAGCATGCCGATCAACCTGCAGATCAAACTGCTGCGTGTGTTGCAGGAACGCACCTTGGAACGCCTGGGTTCGAACCAGAGTGTGGCGGTGGATTGCCGAGTCATTGCCGCGACCAAATCCGACCTGGATGAACTGAGCCGCGCCAACCAATTCCGTAGCGACCTTTACTACCGCCTCAACGTCGTGACTCTGGAATTGCCACCGTTACGCGAGCGCCGTGAAGACATCCTGCAGCTGTTCGAACACTTCCTGCAGCAATCGTCACTGCGTTTTGACCGCAGTGTGCCGGAGCTGGACAACCAGACCGTATCGACCCTGATGAGCCACGACTGGCCAGGCAACGTGCGTGAACTGCGCAACGTCGCCGAGCGCTTTGCGCTGGGCTTGCCAGCCTTCAAGAAAAGCGGCGCCAGCAGCAGCAACCACGGCCTGGCCTTTACCGAAGCGGTGGAAGCCTTCGAGCGCAACCTGCTTAACGACGCCCTGCAACGCAGCGGCGGCAACCTCACCCAGGCGAGCCTGGAACTCGGAATGGCCAAGACCACGCTGTTCGACAAGGTCAAGAAATACGGGTTGAGCCACTGATGGACTTACTCTTGAAAGCCGCCCTGGGCGCGGCGGTGGTGCTGATCCTGGCGGCGCTGGCCAAGACCAGAAATTACTATATCGCAGGGCTGGTGCCGCTGTTTCCGACCTTCGCGCTGATCGCGCATTACATCGTCGGCAAGGGCCGTTCGGTGGACGACTTGAAGACCACCATCCTGTTTGGGATGTGGTCGATCATTCCGTATTTTGTGTATTTGGCGACGCTGTATGTGATGGTCGACCGCATGCGCCTGGAGGCCTCACTCGCCGTGGCGGCAGTGGCATGGTTGATGGCGGCGACGGTGTTGGTGACAGTGTGGGTACGCGTCCACGCCTGACACACCGCGGTTAAACCTGCGGGAGCTGGCTTGCCTGCGATGGCGGTGTATCAGCCAACTTATCTGGCACAGACATACCGCTATCGCAGGCAAGCCAGCTCCCACATTGGGGTTCATGGTGAGCCTGATAGATCAGCGGATGATCTTCTCGACCTGAATCCCCAGCTTCTTCAGCCGATACCAAAAACTCCTCTCGGAAATCCCGATCTTCGCCGCCGCTGCAGCCTGCACGCCGTTGCTCTCGTTCAACGCCGCCATGATGTAGGTTTTCTCGACCTCAGCCAGCGCCGCATCCAGGTCGGCAGGCACGCCCGGTGTGTCACCGAGCAGCGCCGTAACGCCGTCCTCGGCAGGTTTGGACGCAAACAGATAAGCCGGCAAGTCAATGTCTTCAATCACCGGCGAAGCCGCCACGATGGTCGCCCGCTCCACGCAGTTCTGCAGCTCACGAATATTGCCCGGCCAGTGGTAAGCCGCCATCGCCTGCAATGCCTCGGGGCTGAAGCCGGTGATGCGTTTGCCCGCGGTAGCGCTCAGGGTCTGGGCGAAGTGCCGGGCCAGGGGCACGATGTCTTCGGCGCGCTCGCGCAAGGCCGGCAACGGGATCGGGAATACATTGAGGCGGTAATACAGGTCCTCGCGAAATTCTTTATTGGCCACCGCATCCAGCAGGTTCTTGTTCGTGGCGGCGATCACGCGCACATCCACCTTGCGCTCGCGCGAGTCGCCCACCGGCTCGATCACCCGCTCCTGCAAGGCCCGCAATATCTTGGCCTGCAACGCCAACGGCATATCGCCCACCTCATCCAGAAACAAAGTGCCCTGGTCGGCCTGCATAAAGCGCCCTACCCGATCGGCCACGGCACCGGTAAAGGCGCCTTTGCGATGGCCAAACATCTCGCTTTCCAGCAAGCCTTCGGGGATGGCCGCGCAGTTGACCGCCACGAACGGCTTGTCGGCGCGGCTGCCATGTTTGTGAATCGCGCGGGCGACCATTTCCTTGCCGGTACCGCTTTCGCCGGTCAGCAGGATGGTGGCGTTGCTGTCGCGTACCGAATCGACCGCGTGCAGCACCTGGCGAAACGCCGGGCTGTCGCCCACCAGGCTGTCGAACTGCGCATGGTGATCCAGCTCGGCGCGCAGGCGTGCGTTGTCGCGCATGATGTCGCGAAACTGCAGGGCCTTGGCCACGGTGATGTCCAGCTCGTCGATATCGAACGGCTTGGCAATGTAGTCATAGGCGCCATTACGCATCGACTGCACGGCGTTTTTTACCGTGCTGTAGGCGGTCATCACGATCACCGGCAACTCCGGAAAGCGCACTTTTATCTCCGCCAACAGCGCCGGCCCGTCCATGCCTGGCATGCGCCAGTCGCTGATCACCAGGTCGATGTCTTCCTGCTCCAGCACCTTGAGCGCGTGCAGGCCATTGCCGGCGGTAAATACCTGGATGCCGTTCTGGCTCAAGGCCGATGACAACAAGTCGCAGAGCTTGGGCTCGTCGTCGACTACCAATACGTTATGCGTCATGAACTTCCTCATCGTCACCGTCGTCTTCGCCATGGGCCGGAATGTACAGGCTGAAGGTGGCGCCGGCATCTTTCTCACTGGCACATTCGATGCTGCCGTCATGACTTTCCATGATCGAATAGACTTTAGCCAGCCCCAGGCCCGTGCCCGAGGCCTTGGTGGTGACGAATGGCGTGAAGATCCGCTCGATCATATCGGCCGGAATGCCTTGGCCGGTGTCAGCAATGCTGATCACCGTATTGCCGTCCACACTGCGAATGCCCAAGGTCAGGCGCCCGCCTTCGGGCATCGCATCAATGGCATTGAGGATCAGGTTCAGGCATGCCTGCTTGAGTTGCTTGGCATCGGCATAAATCGTCGCGCCGGGCGCCTGGTCATCGATGTGCGCATCGATGTTATGGGTGGCCAGCTCCGGGCTGCAAAAGCCGAGGATCTCTTCCACCACCGGGCGCGCCGCCTGCAACACACGCAGGGGCGGGTTGGGTTTGGCGAAATCCAGAAACTCGGTGATCAGGTCGTTGATGCGGCTGACTTCGCTGATAACGTATTCGAGGTGGCGCTTGTCGGTGTCCGGCAGGTCGACGCGACGGTGCAGCAGTTGAGTGGCGGTCTTGATGATGCCCAGCGGGTTGCGAATCTCGTGTGCCAGGCCCATGGCGACTTCGCCCAAAGCATGCAGCCGGTCGCGGCGGCGCAGCTGGGCCTCGAGGTGGTGCAACTCGCCCAGGCGTTCGGTCATGTGGTTGAAGGTGCTGCTCAGTTGCGCCAGCTCATCGCCGCCGCTGACCAGCACGCGATGCTCGTAATTGCCCGAGATCACTGCGTCCACGCCCTGGGATAAATCGCGCAACGGTTTGGTCAGGCGGCGTGACACCAAGACACCGGCGCCCAGCGACAACGCCGAACTCAGCAAGAAGATCAGCACGAACAGGTTGCTCTGGTTCACCAGCCCCACCAGGCTGGTATGGCGCAACAGGCCGCTGAAAATCACGCCTTGCAGTTCGCCGCCATCATTGAAGATCGGCCAGTACAAACCGCTGTAGTTATTGGTGAACTGCTCGCTCGGTTGCTTGGTGGCGCGCATCGCCGTTTCAACATTCGTGGGAATGCGTGAGGGATGATTCTCAAAGCGCTGGGTCGAGAATATCTCGGAAAACCCCGTAGGGTTGGCCAGGTACAGGCGCAGGTCGAGGGAGTGCACATCGGCCACGCTGGTGAGGAAGCTGCTGTCCAGGTACGTGGCCACCAACAGCACGTAGTCGACGCCCTCTTGGGTGGTTTCGAACGTTGAGACCACCAGGCCCGTCGTCACGCCGGCCACCTGGATGGTTTGCAACACTGCGTTGCTGGTCAGGTTGATCTGCTTGACGACATCGTCAGGGGCCGTGCTGAACACAATCTTGTGGTCACTGACACGAATCAGCGAGACCACGTCGATATCGGTGGCCTCGGCAATATCGGCGGTGAGCCGGTCATGCTTGGCGGCTTGTTTGTTCAACGGCGGAGCCGTGTAGCGCAGGAACAGCTTGGCCATGCGCGCGTTGTCATGCAGGATGTCGCCGATTTCGTCCTTGACGATCTTGGTCGACTCTTGCAGCCAGATGCGCACGTTGCTGTCAAAAATCTGCGACAACGTGGTCGCCGCCAGTTCGGCCGCGATCATGGTCGGGATAACGCTGACCAGCCAGAACGCCAGTACCAGCTTGCGCTGGACGCTCCAACGCGAAATGGCAAAGGGGCGGGCTTTTGGGCGGGTCTTGGTGATCATCAGGTTTCGCTTATCGCAGCAGCCATGGCAGGGTCGGAACGGTCCGGTCTTATGTACATTTTCACGAGTTTGAGCAGGCCGTTGACCAGCCGGTTACGGTGACGGAAGAACATGCTGTTGCCCTGGAACTCGCACCCCAGGCGCAGCTTACTGGCATAGCCCTCCTGACCGCACTCGTACACCGGGATCTTGTGTGCAATACAGTAGTCGACATTGGTCAACCAGTAGCGAAAGTACAAACTGTACGCACGGCTGAACTCACGGTCATGCCCGAAAAACTTGTCGATCAGCCGATGCTGGTCCAACAGCACCAGGTTGAACGCCACCAGACGCTCATCCACCCAGTAAAGAGCACAGACCGCACGCCCTTGCAGCTGTTCAAGAATGCCGGTGAAATAACGCGCCGGCAGGCGTTCGAACTGCAAATCGGCGCGGCTGAGCGTGTCTTCGTACAGGCGCATCACCTCGGGCAACACATCATCAATAGTGTGCCGCCACTCGACCCGTGGGCCTGGCGCGCGCAACTTGCGGCGCAAGTCTTTGCGGGTCGCCTTGCACAGCGAGCCCAGGTAGGCCTCAACCGAGCCGTAAGGCACCGTCAACCAACCCCTGGGTAAGCTTGGCATACTCTGAAAGCCTGCCTGGCGGCAATTTTCTGCCCAGTCCAGGTCACTGGTCGGCACGTCTTTGACCGCCACCAGGCCAATCCCGAAGGTAGTGGCATCCTCGCGTGCCGCCTCCAGCAAATGCTTGATCAACAGTCGGCGCTGCCCCTGGGGCACGTGACTGGCGATGCCCGCATCGCAACGCTCGGCCACCGGCGAGCCAATGGCATACAACTGCAAGCGCAAAACACCCGGCCACAGTCGCTCCAGGCGCTCGGTAAAGCGCTTGCCGGCGCCCGACACCGTGGTGTCGAGGCGATAATAAGTGATGAACGCGGCGGCAACGGCCACCAGCGTTTCATCGTCGTAGACGGCCAGGTAACGCCACTTGAAATCATCGATCGCGGCGTTTTCCACGGCAACGTAAAAATCCCAATCCTCCAGGGCTGCGGGAAAGCAGTCATTCCAGGCGCAACGCGGGATGGCCCGGATAGTCGAGAAGGCTTGGGCGGTGATCACGTCTAGTCCTTAGGCTGAGGCCCGCTGTCGATAATCCACGGGCGCCTGCACAGCCGGGGCGGCGTGTTGCTCGACAAACTCTGCGCTCAACTCGATCACTCGGCGGTATTGCAGGTCGACGGTGATCATGTGGTAGCAGTTATCCAGCAGGATCTTGGTCACCGGGCCGCCCAGGTGGCGCTCGACATAATCAGCGTTCCAGCGGCTGGTGATGTCGTCCTCGATGGAGTGCAGCACCAGCGCCGGCACCTTGACCTCGGGCATGCGCTTTTTGACCACCGCGTTCATGCGGTGCAACTCGCGCACCGTGATGCCTTCCATGGTCAGTAAACCGGCCTCACTGCTTTCGCCTTCCTTCATCTGACGCTCGACGATCGCCCGCAGGCGCTCGTTCTTGATGCCGTAAGGCGGCTTCTCTTCGAAGCGACAGATGTGCACGCCGAACGGGATCTTCATCAGCAACGGCGTCAAAAACGCCAGCTTGTTAATGCTCCAGCCGTCGTACTTCAAGGTGGTCGAATACATCAGCAGCCCGGCCACTTGCCCAGGGTGCTCGGCGGCCACGTACATCGACATCACCGCGCCCATGGACAAGCCACCGACAAACACCTGCTCATGGCGCTGCTTGACCTGCGCAAAGGTCTTGCGCACGCCTTCGTACCAGTCCAGCCAGCCGGTGGCCTGCAGGTCGCTGTTATCGCCGCAGTGCCCAGCGAGTGTGGGCACATACACCGTGCAGTTACCCGCCTTGGCCAGGCCTTTGGCGACCTGGCGCAATTCCGTCGGGGTGCCGGTCAGGCCGTGGATCAACAGGATCCCGACCGGACCTTCACCGAGAACGAAGCCGGCATCACCCTCGCCGAGGTCGATCCCAACGCTGTTCACCGTTTAGTCGCTCGCACCAGCAATTGCTCGAGCAGCTTCAGGCCCAGGTCGATTTCCGGGTAGCTGATTTCCAGGGACGGTGCCAGGGTGATCACGTTTTTGTAGTAGCCGCCCACGTCGAGGATCAGGCCGAGTTTCTGGCCATCGACGATCATGTCGCCCTTCATGCCTTCTTCGACCATGTAGTCCAGGGTCGCCTTATCCGGCGTGAAGCCATCCGGGCCGCAGATTTCGCAGCGCAGGGCCAGGCCCAGGCCATCGACGTCGCCGATGATCGGGAAACGTTTCTGCAGGTCTTGCAGGCCTTCCAGGAAGTATTTGCCCTTGGCCATGACCATTGCGCCGTAGTCGACTTCGCTGGTCATCTTGAACATTTCCAGGCCTACCGCCGTACCCAGTGGGTTGGAGGCGAAGGTGGAGTGGGTCGAACCTGGCGGGAAGACCTTCGGGTTGATCAGTTCTTCACGCGCCCAGATGCCGCCCAGCGGGTTGAGGCCGTTGGTCAGCGCCTTACCGAAGACGATCACGTCCGGCTGTACGTCGAAGTGTTCGATCGACCACAGTTTGCCGGTACGGTAGAAGCCCATCTGGATTTCGTCGGACACCATCAGGATGCCGTGCTGATCCAGCACTTGCTTCAATTCGCGGTAGAAGTTCATCGGCGGGATCACGTAGCCGCCGGTGCCCTGGATCGGCTCGACGTAGAACGCTGCGTATTCGCACTGGTTGGTTTTCGGGTCCCAGACGCCGTTGTATTCGGTCTCGAACAGCCGCGCGAATTGCTGCACGCAGTGGCTGCCGTATTCTTCTTTGGTCATGCCCTTAGGGCCGCGGAAGTGGTACGGGAACGGGATGAAGTTGGCGCGCTCGCCAAAATGGCCGTAGCGGCGACGGTAGCGGAAGCTCGAGGTGATCGACGAAGCGCCGAGGGTACGACCGTGGTAGCCGCCTTCGAAGGCGAACATCAGGCTCTTGCCGTTGGAGGCGTTACGCACCACTTTCAGCGAGTCTTCGATCGACTGCGAACCGCCGACGTTGAAGTGCACGCGACCGTCGAGGCCGAATTTGTTCTTGGCATCGACCGCGATCATTTCCGACAGCTCGATCTTGCCTTTGTGCAGGTACTGGCTGGCGATTTGCGGCAGGGTGTCGATCTGCTGTTTCAGCGCGTTATTCAAGCGCGGGTTGGCGTAGCCGAAGTTAACGGCCGAGTACCACATTTGCAGGTCGAGGTAGGCCTGGTCTTCGGTGTCCCACACGTAGGAGCCTTCGCAACGGCTGAAAATACGCGGCGGCTCGATGTAGTGAACGGTGTCGCCGTAGGAGCAGTATTTGGCTTCTTTATCCAGAAGAATCTGGTCTTCGGCGGTAGCGATACGAATATCAGACATGGTGGAAGAGTTCCTGATTTTCAACAGAGAGGTCGGCGGCAAAGGTGCCGGAGTTAGCGGCGATGCCTTGTGGCAAAGCGGTCAGCAGTGCGGGCAATTCGGCAAAGGTGTCGAAGCGCGCATGGGGAATGTTGTTGGCTTCGCAGTACTTGGCGAGGCTGCCTTTGGCGAAGACGAAGTCGGCGGTTGAAGCCACGCACATGTCGGACTTGCCGTCGCCGATCACCAGCACGCGCTTGTTGCGCGGCGTGGATTTGCACTTGCAGTTGCCGGAGGCGGCGCGGCAGGCATCGCTGGAATACGGGAAGTCGATGCGCCAGCTGTTCTGGTCGACCTGGCGCAGGCGGTTGGCGAGGATCGGCAGCAAGGTCACGTAGTTGCGCGACAGAATGCGCGCGATGCCTTGCTCGATGCCGTCGCTGACCACTTCGATGGTCGCGCCCAGGCCCATAACGTGATCGACAAAGTCCGGGAAGTCCGGGTCGATTTCAACGCTGTCGAAATACGCCAGCAGTTCAGCCGGGGTGGCCTTGATCAGCGCCAGTTGACGGCTCAGGCATTCGCGGGAACCGATATGCCCATCCAGCCATTCCTGTTCGATGGTTTCCCACTCAGGGCCGGCGAAGCGCTGGAGGACGTTGTCGATGACGTCGGTGGGGGTGATGGTCCCGTCGAAGTCGCACACGATATGCCACTGGATCATTGCGTTTACCTGGAAGAGGAGCGCTCTGTGCGCTTGTGCCAGGGGTATTGCAGAGACTGTGCCAACTGGCCAAAGCCCAGCGGGGCTGGGGTTTTGGTCGATAAACAGGGTGATTTGTGTCGCAGGAGCTACAATTTTTGTAGCTTGCTACAAACAAGATGAGTGCTTGCCTCAGGGACGCTCTTCGCGCGTGAATGCGCGCAGGTTCAGATAAGGAAACGCTCCATGTTCAAGGTTACTTCTGCTGTATTCGCCGGTTTGCTGGGGCTGTGGAGCTTTTCCAGCTCGGTATTGGCCGAAGGTATTACCGGCGAAGTCGGCGCGGGCGTCAGCTATGAGCCCCATGACCCGACAGGCAGCCGCTACGAAACCCGGCCGATTCCTTATTTCGATCTGGATTGGGGCAATGTGAGCCTGGGCACCGACGACGGCCTGACCTGGAGCGCACTCAATACCAACGGTTTCACCGCCGGCCCGTATATCAATTACCTGCCGGGCCGCACGGCCAACGGTTCACTGCGTGGCTTGCGGGATGTGCCGGACATGGCCGAAGTCGGGGGGTTCGTCCAGTACTCACCGGCCGAGTTCTGGCGCGTATACGCCCAGGTTGGCCAAGCCGTCGGCGGCTCGCGTGACCAAAGTGGCGTGCTCGGCAAACTGGGCGGCGAGTTGGGCTACCCGCTGGGCGGCGGTATTATCGGCAGCACTGGCTTGATGGCGCATTTTGCTGATGCGCGCCAGACCCAGGCGTTTTTTGGCGTTGATGATAAAGAGTCCGTTGCGTCCGGCATCCGCACCTATAACGCCAGCGCAGGCTTTCAGAACCTGACGCTGACCGAGAGCTTCGAATTCCCACTGGACAGCCACTGGTCATTGTTGACCAGCGCCAGTTGGACTCGCCTGGTGGGGTCGGCGGCGAACAGCACCATCGTCAAAGAGACCGGCAAGGTAAACCAGGGCCAGGTCCAGACGGCGATCAGCTACAAGTTCGACTGACGCATCCTGTGACGCTCTGCGTCATAACTTCAAGGGCAGGACGCGGAGCGTCCGGGGCGGCGTTCCCACGCAGAGCAAGGGAACGATCATCAGGCCTTGGCTTCCTGGATGATCTGACGAATAGCCCCGACAAAGGCTTCAGCCGGCTGCCCACCGCTGACCGCGTACTGGTCGTTGAACACGATGGTGGGTACTGAAGTCACACCGCGTGTAATCCACAATTCTTCCTGCTCACGGACTTCAGCAGCGTACTCGTCAGACGCCAGAATTTCAGCCGCGCGCTTGATATC
The DNA here is from genome assembly GCF_012985445.1 of Pseudomonas sp. WS 5532. NCBI lineage: Bacteria > Pseudomonadati > Pseudomonadota > Gammaproteobacteria > Pseudomonadales > Pseudomonadaceae > Pseudomonas > Pseudomonas sp. WS 5532. The sequence goes on along the minus strand of NZ_JAAQWK010000001.1, from coordinate 499,057 downwards.
CAACCCAACACTTTCGGCGATGATCGCCAGCGTCGCGTGGTCGGACGGGTCTTGCCCATCACTGAAATACGCCTTGAACAGCGCTTCCTTGAGGTTGTACTGCAACCCTTCAAGCCCCGCCCAATGCAGCAGCCGGTGCGCATCGAAGGTGTTGTAGATACGGCTGTGCCCGTCCGTGCGAAAGGCAAAGCCCAGCGCCGCGCCCATGTCGCGGATACGCTCACGGTTGGCCTGGGATTGCTCGGCGGTGGAGCCGTACTTTTCGGTGATGTGCTCGACGATGTTCTGCCCTTCGGCCGGCATCTTCGGGTTCAGCTCAAACGGCTGGAAATGAATCTCGGCCTGCACCTCGCTACCCAGTTGGTCGAGGGCTTCGGTCAGGCCGCGCAGGCCGATGACGCACCAGGGGCAAGACACGTCGCTGACGAAATCGATTTTCAGGGGAGTACTCATAGTAGGCAACCTCGCTGGCATTAATGTGCGCCATAAAGGTTGCACCATACACCAACTTCACAGCACCTTCGAAGGCTCGCCCAGATCAATCTGCGCCCAATGCGCGGCATCTTCGCGATGGGCTTTCAGATACGGCAGCACAGCCGTCAGCAGCGGTGCCTTGAAGGCTTCCTGGAAGCGGTGGGCCATGCCCGGTATGAGCTTCAGCTGGCTGCCCTGGATATGCGCGGCCAGGTGTACGCCGTGCATCACCGGCAACAACGGGTCGGCGGTGCCGTGCACCACCAGGGTCGGCACGCGCAATTGGTTAAGCAAAGGCACGCGGCTCGGCTCAGCCAAAATCGCCATGATCTGACGCTTCACGCCGTCCGGGTTGAAGGCGCGGTCGTAGGACAGCGCGGCCTGGTGCAGCAGCGCCTGGCGATCATCTTTCACGTTGGGGCTGCCCAGGGCTGCGAGTAAATCGGCTTGTTGCTCCAGCGCCACTTCACGGTTTGGCGCGCTGCGCCGCGACAGCAACTGCACCAACGCCGCATTGGGCGCCGGCAAGCCTTCGGCGCCGGAACTGGTCATCACCAGCGTCAGGCTTTCGACCCGCTGTGGCGCCATGGCTGCCAGGTGCTGGGCGATCATGCCGCCCATACTCGCGCCCAGCACGTGGAATTGCTGGATCTGCAGCGCGTCCATCAAGCCCAATGCATCGTCGGCCATGTCGGTCAGCGTGTACGGCGCCGCCACCGGTAAACCGAGCTTGTAACGCAGCACTTCGAACGTCAGGTTGGCGCTGGCGGGAGCCTGGCGCCAGGTAGACAGGCCAACGTCACGGTTGTCGTAGCGGATCACGCGAAAACCCTGTTCACACAAGGCCACCACCACTTCATCCGGCCAGTGGATCAACTGCCCGCCCAGGCCCATGACCAACAGCAACGCCGGGTCCGACGCTCGGCCGATGCTCTGATAGGCGATGCTGACTTTTTCCAGGTCGACCGTTTGGGTCGGGACATTGACATCACATCGAGAAGCCGCAAAAGACGGCAGGCCGAACACTAGAGCGGCCAATAAAAACAACACGCGCATGAAAAACACCGAAACGCAGAACCCCAGTAGAGCGCGAGTCTGATGAAGTTTGTACAAGCGCGCTGCCACAGTTGCGTGACAGTTTGATGAAGTGCGCCCAACGGTCATGGTCGACATGACTGGCAACATGAGACACACTCACGATATATCTAATCATCACAAATTATCTTCATGGAGCGCCCATGCTCGAAATCCGCCACCTCAAGACCCTGCACGCATTGCGCGAAGCCGACAGCCTGGTCGAAGCCGCCGAACGCCTGCACCTGACGCAATCGGCGCTGTCCCACCAGTTCAAAGAACTGGAAGAGCGCCTGGGCATGCCGCTGTTCGTGCGCAAAACCAAACCGCTGCGCTTTACCAGCGCCGGCTTGCGCCTGCTGCAACTGGCCGATGCCACCCTGCCCTTGTTGCGCGGCGCCGAGCGTGACATTGCGCGTTTGGCCGGTGGCACCGCCGGGCGCTTGCACATGGCGATCGAATGCCACAGCTGCTTCCAGTGGCTGATGCCGACCATCGACCAGTTCCGCGATGCCTGGCCGGAAGTCGAACTGGACCTGGCCTCAGGCTTTGCCTTCGCGCCGCTGCCGGCCCTGGCCCGTGGCGACCTGGACCTGGTGGTGACCTCCGACCCGCTGGAACTGCCGGGCATCACCTATGTGCCCTTGTTTACCTACGAAGCCATGTTGGCCGTGGCCAACCAGCATGCGCTGGCGAACAAGTCGTACATCGTGCCGCAAGACTTGCTCAGCGAAACCCTGATCACCTACCCGGTTGAGCGCGACCGCCTGGACATCTTCACGCGCTTCCTGGAACCGGCCGACGTGGAGCCGGCCCAGGTGCGCACCTCGGAGCTGACGGTGATGATGATGCAATTGGTCGCCAGCGGCCGTGGCGTGTGCGGCATGCCCCATTGGGCGCTGCATGAATACAGCGCGCGTGGGTATGTGAAGGCCAAGCGTTTGGGCGAAAAAGGCTTGTTCGCGACGTTGTATGCGGGGATCCGTGCGGACATGCTGGATGCGCCGTATATGCGCGACTTCTTGCTGACCGCCAAGGACACCTCGTTTTCAACTTTGGATGGGGTCAGCGCCGTGCGTTAATCACGCACAAAGGTGAACACAATGAGGACTCTAATGTGGGAGCTGGCTTGTCGAATCGTCGCACCGCTGCGATGCAGACACCTCGGTGTGTCAGGTACACAGAGTTGATGCTATCGCAGCGGTGGGACGATTCGACAAGCCAGCTCCCACACAGAACTATGGTTCCCCTATGGAATTTCAGTCGCCTTTGAGTTCACGCCACATGTGGACCTTGTCGAAGTACTCGATCCCCACCCGCACCGCCAACGGCTCCAGGCCGTATTGAATAAAACCGCAGCGCTGGTACAGCGCGAAGGCTGCGTCGTTGCCGGCGGTGACGGTCAGTTGGATCAGTTTGACGCCGGGCTGGCGTCGCGCGGCATCGAGCGCCGCCTCCAGCAACTCACGGCCCAGGCCCTTGCGCTGATAAGCCTCGGTCACGAACATGCCGAACAGCGTGACTTTGTGCCGGGCCTTTTCCCGGGGTTCGAAGGCCAGGCCGACAATCCCGGCCAAGGTGTCAGCCGCGAACGCGCCGAGTACCCGGTCCAACGGATTGTCCAGGCGCTTTTCCCACCAACTCATTGGCATCCGCGCGCGCTCGGCGACGCTGGAGGTAAACGCTTGGGGATAGGCGCCGTAGGCCTCAAGCATCAGCGCTCGATATGCCTCGGCGTCGTGGGCACCCAGTGGGCGAATCAGCATGCGGTGAGCGACTTTCGGTAAAACGGCAGGATCAAATCCCGCGTTAAAGGCGCCAGTTGCAAGCCGCCGTCACCAGCCGGGTCGATCCAGCGCACTTCTTCAATCTCGGCAGCGGGCGCTACCGGCACATCAATGTGCACCTGGAACAACTCGGCGTGCACCGTAAAACCCGGTTCGTTGGCGGCAGGCGCCGAGAAGTGGCCCAAGTACACGGCGTCACTCGGTTTGATACACAGGTTCAGTTCTTCGTACAGCTCACGGGCCAGCGCCTCGGCGGGTTGCTCACCGGCGTCGATCTTGCCGCCGGGCTGCATGAACGCCTGGGTGCCACGTTTGCGTACCAGCAGGGTTTGACCGTCGCTGCCGATCAGCAGGGCGGCGGCGATTCGAATAGTGGAAATGCTCATGAAAGGATCGGTGTCTCTTCAGGTTGTTTGATAAATACGCTGTATTTCGCGCCTTCCATCGCCTCGAACGCAATCAGCTTGTCCACCAGCGGCAGATTCAACACCTTGCCGGCGTTAAGCAACAGCATGCCGTTATCGGCATTGAGGTTGCGGGCCAGCACCATGCCGGCTTCCAGCTCTCGGGTGGAGAGGACCTTGACGCTGGGGTCGCCCAAGGTCACATCGCTGAGGAAGGCCGCGCAGGCCTGCACGAAGTCTTCCACCAGCTCCGGATCGTAAAGGCGCCCGGCGTACTTGCGGATATACAGCAACGCTTCGTCGCTGTTCAGATGCCGTTCAAGGATCAAGCCTTTTTGCAGTTCGATGAAGTCCACTGCCAGTTTAAGCAGGCGCGAGCCGGGCGGGATCGCATCGCCCTTGAGGTGATCGGGAAACCCTGTACCGTCCCAACGCTCCTGGTGGTGGCGAATGATCCGCGCCGCATCCTTCATCGGTTCCAGGGTCATCAGCAGCGATTCGCTCTGGGTCGGGTACTCGCGATACAGACCACGGTCGGTGCTGTGCAGCTTGTCCGACGGCGCAACCATCATGCTGTCGCTCCAGCTCAGCTTGCCAATGTTGTACAGCGCAGCGGCCATGGTCAGGTCGCGGGTGCTGGCTTCGTCGATGGACTGGGCCGCGCAGTAGACCCGGATCAGTTCGATCAAGGCGCGGTTGGTCTGTTTGTCCTTGGGCAAGCGCAGGTTGGCCAACAGCGAAAACACTTCGGTACCGGTCACGTAGCTGCGCTTGAGCTCGTCGTAGGCCAGATCGAGCATGTCGGCGGTCTGTTGCAGCTCGCTGGTACGGGCTGCCACGCGCTTTTCCAGGTTGGCGTTCAACACCTTGAGCTGATCATTCTGCTCATGGGCCAGGCGCTCCAGGCGCTGATGCTCCAGGGCCTGGCGCAACACCAGCGGCAGTTCTTCGTCATTCCAGGGTTTGCTGATGTAACGGTGAATCTGCCCTTCGTTGATCGCCTTGATGATCGTCGCAAGGTCAGCATAGCCGGTCAACAGGATGCGGCTGGTGGCCGGGTACAGCCGGTGGACTTCAGCCAGCAACTGCGCGCCGTCCATGCCGGGCATGCGCGCGTCGCTCATCACCAGGTCGATGGGCTGGGCCGCCATGATCTCCAGGGCCTGGGCGCCGCTGCCGGCGAGTACGACATTGAAGGGTTGGCCGCGCAACAGGCGGCGCAGGCTGTTGAGGATCGATTCTTCATCATCAACCAGCAGAATCGTGGGTGGGGTCGCAAGCTGTTCATCCATGGTTACTGCGCCTTAAAAATAAACGTAATAGAGCTAAATTGAACCCTGGTATCCCGCCGCGTTTCTGCGCTTGATGCACGCAGCCACGCAGCTGATTTGACGCCAACTTGCCGTCGATTTCAAGGGAACTCAACTATGCTGTCTCAACCGGTACGTACTCCTCCCGGATGTCAAACCAAGGAAGGAAGTGTTATGCCATCAACCCTGTTGCCAATGCAGAGTGCGCCATGAAGCCGGATTCAGGGCGGGCCAACCGACGCATTCTGATCGTGGATGACACCGCCTCTATCCACGAAGATTTCCGCAAGATTCTGTGCGCCAATCCCAACGATGCCCCCTCACTGGACAGCCTGGAAGAAGCCCTGTTCGGCACCGCGGCGCCGGTGCGCCAGGCGTTTTTGCTGGATTCGGCCTATCAGGGCCAGGAGGCCCTTGCCCTGGTGAACAAAGCCCTGGCGGACGGTGCGCCCTACGCCATGGTGTTTATCGACATGCGCATGCCGCCCGGCTGGGATGGCCTGCACACCATCGAACAGTTGTGGAACGTCGACCCCAACCTGCAGATTGCCCTGTGCACCGCCTACTCCGATTACTCCTTTGAGGCCATCGAAGCGCGATTGAAGTACAACGACCAGCTACTGATCCTGAAAAAACCCTTTGACCACCTGGAAATCCGCCAGATGGCCAGCGCCCTGACCTGGAAATGGCAGCTCGCCCAAGACGTCGCCCTCAAGGTACTGGGCCTGGAGCGCACCATTGAAGAACGCGTGCAGGAACTGCTCAAAGTGTCGCACCTGCTGCAATACGACGCGCTCACGCAGTTGCCCAACAGCACGTTGCTGGGTGACCGCCTGACCCAGGCCATCGCCTTGGGCCGACGGCATGACACACAACTGGCGGTGATATTTATCGGGCTCGACCGCTTCAAGCGCATCAACAATGCCTTGGGGTATCCGGCGGGCGACGAGGTGCTCCAGCAGGTCAGCCAGAGCCTGGTGGCGACGGTGCGAGACTCGGATTCAGTGTTTCGCTACGGGGCCGACGAGTTTGTGATTCTGCTCAACGATATCCAGCACCCGCAACAAACCCAGCATATTGCGCAAAAGTTGCTCACGGCCGTGCGCACAACCCGCCACGTCGCCGGGCACGACCTGAGCGTCACCGCCAGCCTAGGCATCAGTATTTACCCCAATGACAGCAGCACGGCGGTGGAACTGATCAAACATGCCGAAACCGCCATGCACACCAGCAAGGAGCGCGGCCCGGGTGATTTCAGCTTTTATACCGAGACCATGAACCTGCGCGCGCAACATCAGCAAGGCCTGGAAAGCGCGATCCGCCAGGCCCTGGAGCGTGACGAGTTCGTGCTGCACTACCAACCGAAACTGGAATTGAAAACCGGCAAAATCGTCGGTGCCGAAGCCTTGATACGTTGGTTTGCGCCGCGCGCCGGATGGGTCAGTCCGTCTGAGTTCATTCCGGTGGCCGAAGACAGTGGGCTGATAGTGCCCTTGACCCAGTGGGTACTGCGCCGGGCCTGCGAGCAAGGGCAAGCCTGGCGCGCCATGGGCTTGAGCCCGTTGTGCATCTCGGTGAACGTCTCGGCCATCGACTTTCGCCAGCGGGACTTTACCGACAACCTGGCCGAGATACTCACACAGACCGGCCTGCCGCCTGCCCAATTGGAGTTGGAAATCACCGAAAGCGTGTTGATGCAGAATGTCGACGACACCGTCGCCACCTTGAACACCATCAAGGCCATGGGCGTGCGTCTGGCCCTGGATGACTTCGGCACCGGTTATTCCAGCCTCAGCTACCTGCGGCGCTTTTCCATCGACGTGCTGAAAATCGACCAATCTTTCGTACGCGGCATGAGCGTAAATAGCCAGGACGCGCAACTGATCAGCGCTATCATCGGCATGGGCAAAAGTCTGAACATGAGCATCATTGCCGAAGGCGTTGAGACGATCGAACAACTGAACTTCCTGCAAGCTCAGCGGTGCGAAGAAGGCCAGGGTTTTCTATTCAGCAAAGCCGTGCCCCCAAAGGATTTTGCGCAGTTGATGCAAGCCGGTCACCCTGCCCTGATGCCCGATCAATAGCCGATTGCAAGGAGTGCTCGCTTGAGCGAAGTATCAACCCAAGGGCTCATTTTCACCTTATGGTTAGGCGCGAGTCTGCCACTGGCAGCCGCACCGCTGGACGAGGCACTCAAACCCTTGCCGGGCGTGCCGACGCTGGACCCGGCCAAAGTCGAACTGGGCCGGCAACTGTTCAATGAGCCAAGCCTGTCAGCCAACAACACCCTGTCCTGCGCCAGTTGCCATCGCCTGGAGTCCGGCGGCGCCGACGACAAGCCGTTTTCGATCGGTTTTGACGGCAAACCGGTAGAGGTCAACACCCCATCGGTGTTCAACGCCAGCCTGAATTTCAAACAGTTCTGGAATGGTCGTGTCGACACGCTGGAGGCGCAAGTCGAACACGTGGTCACCAGCACGGCAGAAATGGGCAGCGACTGGAAAACCGTGGTGCAGAACCTCGCCGCCGTGCCCGCCTACCAGAGCGCATTCCAGCAAACCTATCCCGATGGGGTCACCGCAGCCAATGTGCAAAACGCCCTGGCCACCTATGAGCGCACGCTGCTCACGCCCGACTCACGGTTTGACCAATACTTGAAGGGCAATACGGAGATCCTGACCCTCAAGGAAAAGTACGGCTACCAGCGTTTCAAAGATTACGGCTGTATCGCCTGCCACCAGGGTGTGAACATCGGCGGCAACATGTTTCAAAAATTCGGCGTGATGGCTGACTACTTCAAGGACCGCGGCAACCCGGTCGAGTCGGACCTGGGGCGTTACCTGTTGACCAAGGATGAAGAGGACCGCTATGTGTTCAAGGTGCCCAGCCTGCGTAATGTGGCGGTCACCGCTCCCTACTTTCACGACGCTTCGGCCAAGAGCCTGGAAGAGGCTGTGGACGTGATGTTCAAGTATCAGCTGGGGCGCACTCCGACCCAGGAAGACAAGGACCTGATCATCCTGTTTCTCAAGACCCTGACTGGCCAATGGGCGGGCAAGCCGTTATGAGCCGACTGCCGAGCCTTTCCCGCCGTCGTATCAGTCAGCTGTTGCTGGGGTTGATGACCCTGCTGCTGGCCTCGACCCTGGTCTTTTTGTACCTCATGTCCTCCCGCGACCAAACAGCCAGCTACACCCAGTCACGGGACCTGATCCGCCAGCTCCAGCAACTCAACGCACAATGGGACAGCGAAGTGCTCAAGGCCCGGATTGCGATTACCCACAACTACGATCCGCTGGTGACACCGCTCACCGAAATGACGCGTATATGGGCCGAACTTAGCAGCCGCAGCACCTACCACAACAGCGTCGACCTGCCCCGTTGGCGCACCATCCAGCTAGCGTATGAAACCGCCATCCAGGAAAAGGCGCGGCTGGTAGACCGGTTCAAATCCCACAATGCGGTGCTGCGCAACTCGCTGGCGTTTCTGCCGACCGCTGAAGACGATATCCAGGCCCAGTTCAATCGTGTTGACGATGGAGGGCGGCTGCAACTGCAAAGCGTGGCCACCGACACCTACGACCTGCTGCTCAGCAGCCTGGAGTTCGCCCAGGTCACCAGCGACGACCGCGCCGCCGATATTCTGGTGGGCCTGGGCAAACTGGAAATTAACAAGGAACGCCTGCCCATTGAGTTCCAGGCCCCGGTCGAGATCCTCAGCAACCACATTTCGCTGATCCTGCGCGAGCAACCGGTGGTCAACAGCCTCCTCGAACGAATTGCCGCAGTGCCCGTGGCCGAGCGCCTGGATGACTTGACCACCCACCTCAACCAGGACCAGCAGGCGGCCGACCTCATTGATCATCAATACCACCGCTATCTGTTGATTTTCTCAACCTTGCTGGTGGTGTTGCTGCTGTACCTGGCGGTACGCCTGTTGCGCAGTTTCGCCGAGATCAACCGGATCAATCGTGCCTTGCAGGCCGCCAACGAAACCCTGGAACAAAGGGTGGAGCGGCGCACGCAACAACTCAAGGACGCCCAGAGCGAGCTGATGGACAGCGCCCGCCAGGCGGGCATGGCGGAAATCGCCACGAACGTGCTGCACAACGTCGGCAACGTGCTCAACAGTGTGAACATTTCCGCCGACCTGGTGGGGCGCAAATTGCGCAACAGCAAGGCCCAGGGCCTGGGCAAAGCCATGCAATTGATCAACGCGCATCAGGGCGACCTGGGCACCTTCCTCAGCGAGGATGAAAAGGGCAAGTTGCTGCCGGGCTACCTGAACCAATTGGTCGAAGCGATTGCAGTCGAACAGCAAGACATGAGCGAGGAACTGACGCAACTGAGCAAAAGCGTTGACCACATCAAGGACATCGTCTCGACCCAGCAATCCTATGCCGGCGCCTCCACACTGCTCGAACCCGTCAACATCAGCGCGTTGATGGAAGACGCCCTGCGCATGAACGCCGGCGCGTTGAGCCGTCATCACGTCACGGTGGTCAAGGAGTACGCGCAAGTACCGGAGATTCTGGGCGACAAACACCGGCTGTTGCTGATCATGGTCAACCTGATCAGCAACGCCAAGTACGCCATGTCCAACCTCAGTGACCGGCCACGGCAAATGACCCTGACCGTGCAACCGGCGGCTGAAGAGACGCTGAAAATCAGTGTAAGGGACGATGGCGAGGGCATACCCGCCGAGAACATGACCCGGATATTCACCCACGGCTTCACCACGCGCAAAGAAGGCCACGGCTTCGGCCTGCACAGCTGCGCCCTGGCCGCCGTGGAAATGCACGGCCAACTCAGCGCCCACAGCGATGGGCCAGGCCTTGGCGCAGTGTTTACCTTGACGATTCCTCTTACCCTTGCCGGAACTGCCCCATGAACCAGACTCCCAACCGGCGCATTCTGTTGATTGATGACACACCGTCAATTCATGAAGACTTTCGCAAGATTCTGATGCCGAGCGTGGCCGCCAACCCTGCACTGGACGACCTGGAATCAGCGCTGTTCGGCGCCGCCGCCACGCCTCAGGCTCAGGTATTCGACCTGCATTCGGCGTACGGCGGCGAAGAAGGCCTGGGCTTGCTGACCACGGCCATGGCAGAACAACGGCCCTATGCGCTGGCTTTTGTGGACATGCGCATGCCCCAGGGCTGGGACGGCGCGAAGACCATCGAGGCATTGTGGAAGGTCGACCCCGACCTGCAAGTGGTGGTGTGCACCGCGTACTCGGATTACTCCTGGGAGGACCTGCTCTTTCGCCTGCACGCCCATGACCGCTTGCTGATCCTGAAAAAACCCTTCGACAACATTGAGGTCCAGCAAATGGCCAACACCTTGGCCAACAAGTGGGACATGGCCCGTCGCGCCGCCTTGCAAACCTCCCACCTGGAACAGCTGGTGGAACAACGTACCCAGGCGCTGCAACTGGAAATCGACGAGCGCAAGCACTTGGAAAGCCAGCTGGTGCAGTCGGAAAAGCTCGCGTCGCTGGGTCAGCTTGCCGCCGGTGTCGCCCATGAGATCAACAACCCGGTAGGCTTCATTTCGTCCAACCTCAGCACCCTTGATGGCTACTTCAACCAGCTGCAACAGATGCTTGAAGCTTATCGACACAGCGAGGAAATAATCGCATCGCAACCACAGCGCGACCAGCTAAAGGCTTTGCGCACGACGTTGGAGCTGGACTTTCTCAAGGAGGACATCCCGATCCTGATCCGCGAATCCAAGGATGGCATTGGCCGCGTGGTGCAAATCGTCAAAGACCTGAAAAATTTTTCGCGGGTGGACAACGACCAGACCTGGCAATTCACCAACCTGCAACAAGGCATTGATTCGACGCTGAACATCGTCGCCAGCGAACTGAAGTACAGGGCTGATGTGGTCAAGCACTACATGCCGCTGCCGGACATAGAGTGCCTGGCGTCGCAGCTCAATCAAGTGGTGATGAATCTGGTAATCAATGCCGCACAAGCCATGGGCCCGGAACGCGGCACCATTACCATCAGCAACGGCGTGGAAGGTGAGAACATCTGGCTGGAAGTGGCGGACGACGGCTGTGGCATTGCGCCGGAAACCGTGCAGAAGATTTTCGACCCCTTCTTCACCACCAAACCCGTCGGCGAAGGCACTGGCCTGGGGTTGTCACTCTCCTACGGCATCGTCAAGAAACACCGGGGCTCAATCTCGGTCAGCAGTGAGTTGGGCAAGGGCACAACCTTTCGGGTGGTGCTGCCGATTCGGCAAACGGCGGCGTAGGGCACGCCGCCGAGTCGGGGTTATGCATCCGCCTTTTTTGGGCTGGACCCAAACGAAGCGAAACGCTTGTTGAACCCGGCGATCCGGCCTTCGACCTGGGTCTTGCGCTGCTGGCCGGTATAGATCGGGTGCGAGGCGCTGGACACATCGAGCGGGATATACGGGTAAGTGTTGCCGTCACTGTGTGTATGGGTGCGGTCGCTGTCGGCGGTGGAGCCGATCAGGAAGAACACGTCGGCGGCGGTGTCGTGGAACAGCACAGTGCGGTAGTCGGGATGGATACCAGCTTTCATAAGGCCTCCGGGGCGTCTGGGTGCAATTCAAGTGTTATACAGTAACACAAATCATGCACCCAAACGAGAACCGATTTCAATAAGAATAGGCCGACTGCTTCTATGCCGCTTCCTGGAAGTCCATTTCCGGGGGTTGTTTCGAGAAACCGCGTGTGAGAAAGCCCAGGTACACCAGGCCAATCACCAACCACACCGCGCCCAGGTAAATCGCCAGGTGATCGAGGCTGACCATCAGCCACACGTCCGCGAGCAAGCCGATGGTCGGAAATACCACGAACAGGATCAGCTCACGCACACCGCGCTGTTTGGCGCCGATCCAGTAGTGAAAGATCACCGACAGGTTCACCAGACTGAACGCCAGGAACGCACCGAAGTTGATGAACGAAGTTGAGGTGGTCACGTCGAGCTTCAACGCCAGCAAGGCCACCACCGCACACAACAGGATGCTGTTGACCGGCGTGCCGAAGCGCGCATGCAAGGTGCCGAAGAACGACTTGGGCAACACACCGTCCCGGCCCATGGCAAACAACAGCCGCGAACCGCTGGCCTGGGCCGACAGCCCCGAGGCGAACTGGCCGACGATCAGGCCGATCAGGAAGATCGACACAAACAGGTCGCCGCCCACGTTGCGGGCAATCTCGTAGGCCGCCGAATCCACATCGGCGAATTCGAACGACGGGTGGGCGATCTGCACGAAGTACGACACGCCGACGAAGATCAGGCCGCCGATCAAGGTGATCAGCATGATTGCTCGTGGGATGGTACGGCGCGGGTCGCGGGTTTCTTCGGTGAGGGTACTGACCGCATCAAAGCCCAGGAACGAATAGCAGGCGATGGCCGCGCCGCTCATGATCAATGGCATGTGCATCTGGCCGTTGAAGAACGGGGCGATGGTCCATAGCGGCTTGCTCGCGTCACCGCCGATGTAGTGGATGCACAGCGCGACAAACGCGATCAGCACCAGAAATTGCACCAGCATCAGCAGCGCGTTGATGCCGTTGGCGAGCTTCAACCCGATGATATTGATTGCCGTGGTGATACCGATAAAGGCCAGCACCCACACCCACTGCGGCACCGCCGGGAACGCCGAATGCAGGTACGCAGCGCCGATCAGCCAGATGGCCATGGGCAGGAACAGGTAGTCGAGCAACACCGCCCAACCGGCGATAAAGCCCAGCTTGGGGCTGATGGCCTTGCGCACATAGCTGTAGGCGGAACCGGCCACCGGGAATGCCGAGGCCATGCGCCCGTAGCTCATGGCGGTAAAAAACATCGCCACCAGGGCCGCCAGGTACGCGGCCGGGACCATACCGCCGGTGGATTGCGCGAGGATGCCGAAGGTGCCGAGCACAATGATCGGCGTCATATAGGCGATGCCAAACAGCACCACCGACCCTAACGACAGGGTGCGTTGCAAACGAGCCATGAGCGATTCTCCGCTGATTTATTAGATTTATGGCAGAACTGAAGTCGGTGAAGCGCAAACTATTTTTATGATTGATGCTGCTGTTGTGGCGAGGGAGCTTGCTCCCGCTGGGGCGCGTAGCGGCCCTAAGATTTTGGGGCCGCTGCGCAGCCCAGCGGGAGCAAGCTCCCTCGCCACTAGGGGCCAGTCTTAAACGTGGGGGATCAGCAATTCGCGCGTCCCATCGCTGCGCTCAATCACCTCGCCGGGCAATTTCAAGCGCTGGTCATCCAGGTAGCGGTAGTCCTTGCGAGCCGCCACCAATTGGTCAAGATCCAGCTCGACGGTGAATTGCCCTTCCTCACGCCCCGCTTCAAACAGCAAGGTGCCGATCGGGTCCACCAGCGCGCTGCCGCCGGCGAACAACAGGTCGCCGTCGCCTTCTCCGACCCGGTTGACCATCAGCGCAAACGCCTGGTTTTCCTGGGCGCGGGCCATGATCGCGGTGCGGTGCGTGGGGCCGTAAGGGTCCATGTTGCCGTTGGTGACGATCAGCAGCTCGGCACCCAGTTGCGCCAGGGCGCGGGCGGTTTCCGGGAACTCGATGTCGTAGCAAATCAGCAGGCCGACGCGCACGCCGTTCCACAGGCATGTGGCGTAACGATCGCCAGCGGTGAACACGCCGCGATCCGAAGCCCACAGATGCGTCTTGCGATAACGCAGGGCGATGCCCTCGGGGGTGATCAGCAAGGTGGTGTTATAGAACTGGCCACCGTCGTGTTCGGCCATGCCGATGACCACGGCGATATTGCGCGTACGGGCCGCCTGGATAACCGCTTGTACGGTGGGGCCGTCTACCGGCTCGGCGATAGTGGCGACGGTCTCGGCCGACGGGAAGCCCATCAGGTGGGTTTCCGGGAAGACGATCAGTTGCGTGTCGGCGGCGCACGCAGCAATGGCCGCCAAGGCGCGCTCAAGGTTGTAAGCTGTACCGTTATCGCGGCCTGCCAATTGGGCAAATTCGACCTTCATGGGTATTCCTTGTTCTTTATCCGTGTCGCAGTATGCGCAGCCAACACCGGCCAGGGAATTACGCGGCCGAGGTAACCCGATAGGGGTAGATTGATGAGCATGACGCTGCAAGACATCGCCTGGCACCGTTCGGTGGGGCAAATGATAGACGCCCTGGACCAGCCCAATTTCTGGACCCAGCTTGTGCGGCTGTTGGACCAATACGTGCCGTCCGACAGTTGGGTGGCCTTGCTGTTCAGCAGTCAGCACCGCCCGCTGGTGTTCGCCGAATCCCCGGGCGCCGATGGCACGCCGGACCCTCTGTTCCAGGACTACCTCAACGGCCTGTACCTGCTCGACCCGTTCTACATCGCCAGCCGCGAACACGCGCGCACCGGCCTGTTGCGCCTGGCGGACGTGGCGCCGGAGCATTTCGAGCTGACCGAGTACTACCAGCGCTACTTTCGCCTGAACGTGGTGGCCGATGAAATCCAGTTCAATTGCCACCTGCCGGACGGGCGCACCCTGTGCCTGTCGCTGGGTTCGAAACAGCGTTTTGACCCACAGCAAATTGCCCTGCTGTCACTGATCCAGCCGTGGGTGGTGAGCCTGCTGCGCCAGCGCCTGCCCCATGAACTGAACCAGGTGAGCGCGCCGCAACCGCCGATTCAAAATGATGGCTGGGGCGCACAACTCACCGCCCGTGAGCTGGATGTAGGCCGTTTGATGCTCAGCGGTTGCTCCAGCAAGGAGATCGCCCGTAAGCTGGAAATCTCTGTTGAAACCGTGAAAGTCCATAAGAAACACATGTACAGCAAGCTGGGGATCAAATCCCAGTCGGAGCTGTTCTCGATCTTTCTTCAGGCGCAAAACGCCTGACCGATGAGTCCGAACCCAAGGAAACCCGTATGAGCCTGTCGTTGCTAAGCCGTTACGCCTTCTTTGCCGTGTGCGTCATTTTCACCCTCGCCAGCCTTCCGTTTATCGAACATGAGTGGCTGTGGCCTATCACCGTGGTCACCGGCATCCTCAGCCTGATCGGCGTTTTCGACCTGCTGCAAAGCCCCCACGCGGTGCGCCGCAACTACCCGATCCTGGGTAATATCCGTTACCTGGTGGAAGCCATTCGCCCGGAGATCCGCCAGTACCTGCTCGAATCCGACAGCGACGCCCTGCCCTTCTCCCGGGCTCAGCGCTCGCTGGTTTACTCGCGCGCCAAAAACGAAACCGCCGACAAGCCGTTCGGTACCCTGATCGACGTGTACCAGTCGGGCTTCGAGTTTATCGGCCACTCCATGCGTCCGGCGCCGCTCAGCGACCCCAGCGCCTTTCGCGTGATGGTCGGCGGCCCGCAGTGCACGCAACCTTACTCGGCCTCGGTCTTCAACATCTCGGCGATGAGCTTCGGCTCGTTGAGCGCCAATGCGATTCGCGCGTTGAACCAAGGCGCCAAGCTCGGCAACTTTGCCCATGACACCGGCGAAGGCAGCATCAGCCCCTACCACCGCGAAAACGGCGGCGACCTGACCTGGGAACTGGGCAGCGGTTACTTTGGCTGCCGCACCAGCGACGGCCGTTTCGACCCGGAGCGCTTTGCCGTACAGGCACAGAACCCGCAAGTGCGCATGATCGAAATCAAGATGAGCCAGGGTGCCAAACCCGGCCATGGCGGGATTCTGCCCAAGCACAAAGTCACCCAGGAAATTGCTGAGACGCGCGGCATCATGATGGGCGAAGACTGCATCTCGCCATCGCGCCACAGCGCGTTTTCCACCCCGATCGAGATGATGCAGTTCATCGCGCAACTGCGTGAACTGTCCGGCGGCAAACCGGTGGGGTTCAAGTTCTGCCTCGGCCACCCGTGGGAGTTCATGGGCATCGCCAAGGCCATGCTCGAGACCGGCATCCTCCCGGACTTTATCGTGGTCGACGGCAAGGAAGGCGGTACCGGCGCCGCGCCGGTGGAGTTCACCGACCATATCGGCGTGCCGCTGCGTGAAGGCCTGCTGTTTGTGCACAACACCCTGGTGGGCCTGAACCTGCGCGACAAGATCAAGCTGGGCGCCAGCGGCAAAATCGTCAGCGCCTTCGATATCGCCAGCGTGCTGGCCATCGGCGCCGACTGGGCCAACTCGGCGCGCGGCTTTATGTTCGCCATCGGCTGCATCCAGTCGCAAAGCTGCCACACCAACAAATGCCCGACGGGCGTCGCCACCCAAGACCCGCTGCGCCAGCGTGCGCTGGTGGTGCCCGACAAAGCCCAGCGCGTGTTCAACTTCCACCGCAACACGCTGCACGCCTTGGCGGAAATGCTCGCTGCGGCCGGCCTGGATCATCCGTCGCAGTTGTCGGCCAAGCATTTGGTGCGGCGCATGTCGGCAACCGAGATCAAACTGTTCTCGCAGCTGCATGTGTTCCTCAAGCCTGGCGAGTTGCTCACCGGCGAGGTGAACGGCGAGTTCTATTCGCGCATGTGGCAGATGGCACGGGCGGACAGTTTTGAGCCGCAGGAAGTGGCTGCCGCATAAATATCCGAATACTCTTGACCGCTGAACCGGACCACCGACGGCATCGTTGAAACAAGGAGCTTCACATGCCGTTACTCGACTTCAGCGCCATTGCGGCGCAACTGCCCGACAGCTGGCAATCCGCACGCCTGGGCCAGGTCGGCCCAGCGCGGATCAAGGTGTTGCGTATGGATGACCAAGCTTATAAAGAGGAAACCCATGATTACAACGAGGGGTTATTGGTAGTCAGCGGCCAGTTGTGCCTGAGCATTGGCACCGAGCAAATACGCGTTGCTGCCGGCCAGATGTACCTCGTAGAAGCCGGCACTCCCCATGCTGTAAGCCCCGGCAGCCGGGGCACGTTGGTCATCATCGATGTATAGAGACATTCAGTAATACCCAGCCTTTGCAATTGCTTACAAATACCGCCAACCTGCGCGCGCCCGACGTGCGGCGTGTGACAACACGCGCATTCGCCTGTCATGACTTAAACCCCTGTTCAAGAGCCCGCTGCCATGCTGAACGGACGCGACCCGCGCATCGATTTTTTTCGGGGCCTGGCGTTGATCTTCATTTTCTGGGATCACGTCCCCCACAACCCACTCGGCCAGATCACCCTGCGCAATATCGGTTTCAGCGATGCCGCTGAAGTGTTTGTATTTCTTGCCGGTTATGCCTCAGTGCTGGCCTATGGCAAGGTCTTGCAACGCGAAGGCTACTGGATGGCCTGCCTGAAGATCCTGCGGCGCACCTGGGTGCTTTACGTGGTGCATATTTTCTTGCTGGCGATGCTGATGGGCATCGTGTTCTTCGCCAACAGCCATGTGGAAACCCGCGATCTGGTGCAGGAGATGGGCCTGACGCACTTTGTCACCCAACCACAGCAAGCGTTGGTGGATGAATTGCTGCTGCGCTTCAAGCCCAACCTGATGGACCCGTTGCCCTTGTATATCGTGCTGCTGGCCGGCCTGCCGCTGGTGTTGCCGTTGCTCTTGCGCAAAACCTGGTGGGTGGTGGCGGGGTCGATGGCGGTGTACCTGCTGGCGCCACACCTGGGTTGGAACCTGGCAGCGATTGCCGACGGGGTGTGGTATTTCAACCCGGTTACCTGGCAGTTCCTGTTCGTGCTGGGCGGCGCGGCGGCGATTCATGGGCAACAACCCCGCGCGCAGGAGCATCGGCCACTGCTGCGGCAGCCGTTGTTCATGATGGCCGCGAGCTACGCATTGATGGCCGGCGTGATTACGATCGGCTGGCGTTGGCCCGAAGTGCATGACGCATTGATGCCGTCCGCGCTCAGCGAACTGTTGTACCCGATCAGCAAGACCGACCTGTCGCCGGTGCGTCTGCTGCATTTTTTGGCCTTGGCCTATGTCACCGCCAAACTGTTGCCGGGGCGTGCCTGGACGCAAAACTGGCTGGCACAGCAGACCTGCCGGATGGGCCGCTTTTCGCTGGAAGTGTTCTGCCTTGGCGTGTTGTTGGCGCCGTTGGCGGACATGGTCAACGCCATGGCCGGCGATGCCTTTGCCATGCAAATTTTTACCGCGCTAGTGGGCGCTGGCTTGATGGCGATGTTGGGCGCCTGGCTGGAGTTCAACAAACGGCTGGACCAATCGACACGCATGGCCGCCGCCTGAAAACAAAAAGCCCCGATCAAGGGGCTTTTTGTTGTGCGCCAGGCCGTCAGGCTACGGAGCGTGCCGCCGCATTGGTCGGCTGCAACTTGAACACGTAATACAGCACGGTCAGCAGCACCAGGAACGCAGGCCCCACATACAGCGCCACCCGCGTATCCGGGAAGTACGCCATCAGGCCCACCACCAGCACCAGGAACGCCAGCGCCAGGTAGGAACTGACCGGGTACAGCCACATGCGGTACTTGAGGCCCGCCGCTTCGGCCGGGCTCAGGCCTTTGCGGAACTTGAGCTGGGCCAGCAGGATCATCAGCCAGGTCCAGATCGCGCCGAAGGTGGCGATGGAGGTCACCCATACGAACACCTGGTCAGGTACCAGGTAGTTGAGCAACACGCCCAGCAGCAAGGCAAAGATCGACAGCAGCAGCGCCTTGCGCGGTACGCCATTGCTGGAGGTGGTGCCGAAAGTCGCCGGCGCCTGGCCGTTCTGCGCCAGGCTGTAGAGCATGCGCCCGGTGCTGAAGATGCCGCCGTTGCAGGACGACAGTGCGGCGGTGATCACCACGAAATTGATGATGCCTGCGGCGGTCTTGATGCCCAAACGTTCAAAGGTCATCACGAACGGGCTGCCCTGGGTGCCGATTTCGTTCCACGGGTAGATCGACAGGATCACGAACAGCGCACCGACGTAGAACAGCAGGATGCGCCAGAACACCGAGCCGATGGCGCTTGGAATAGTCTTCTGCGGGTTGCGTGCTTCACCGGCGGTGAGGCCGATCATCTCGACGCCCAGGTAGGCGAACATCACCATCTGCAAGGACATCAACACGCCCTGCACGCCATTGGGCATGAAGCCGCCGTGAGCCCACAGGTTGGAAATACCCAAGGCCACACCGTCGTTACCGAAGCCGAATGCAATGATGCCGACGCCGCCGATCACCATGGCAATAATCGTGACGATCTTGATCAGCGCAAACCAGAACTCGAACTCACCAAAGGCTTTGACGGCGATCAGGTTGATCGTGCCCATGCTGATCAGCGCCGCCAGGGCCCAGATCCAGCGCGGCGTGTCGGGGAACCAGACACCCATGTACACCGCCACGGCGGTGATTTCCGCGACACAGGTCACCAGCCACAGGAACCAATAGTTCCAACCTGTGAGAAAGCCCGCCAACGGGCCGAGGTAATCCTGGGCATAACGGCTGAACGAGCCGGCTACCGGGTTGTGCACGGCCATCTCACCAAGGGCGCGCATGATCACCAGAATGGCCAGGCCGCCGATGATGTAGGAGAGCATGATTGCCGGGCCGGCCATCTCGATGGCCTTGGCCGAACCGAGGAACAGGCCGACACCGATACAGGCGCCGAGCGCCATCAAACGGATGTGTCGTTCACCCAGTTCACGTTTGAGCGGGCCGCCTTGAGCGGTCTCGCCAGGGGGCAGTGGTTTGCCGACAGGCATAGGGAAACAACCTCATTTTGTTATTGGATTGTCCGTCGAGTTTCCGGGGCCAGGCCGGTAAGCCTGTGCCCTTGTTGAAACCGGGGCCGCCTCATGGACGGGCCCTTCTTGCCGGGCAAGATCAGCGGGACGTGCAGTATAAAAAGCCGGGACCAGGGTCTTTCACTATAAAAACCATGCAATTCAGTGAAAGACCCGGCTAAAAAGCCACTTTACAGGAGCATATTACCTGCACTGAGCGACAAAACGTCGCAACCCACCCTGCATTCACACGCCATCCAAGAAGATTCCGACTACCCAACCACAATTCCCTCACACCTGTCGCCCAGCGACTAAGCTTCAGGCAAGTCCGATCAATCTGCGTGCAGGATCAATCGACTATGGGCGCACTGTGGCAAACCGAATCGACCAAGGCTGCGCAATTACAAGGCAGTTCGGACCCAGCGCCTTTACCCAAAAATAAACCCAGGCCCCGTTACATACGTCGCCTGTTCTGGCTGATTGTGTTGATGGTGGTGATTGCGCTGGGGTTCACCGCCGCCAAAGAGATACGCACATCCGCACTGCAAGCCCGGCAACTGAGCCGGCTGGCCCACGACCTCACCTACCGGCTGGAACCCGGCCCCAGCCAGGCAATGGTTTACCCCGGCGCCGGCCCGTTCGATCGCCGCTTGGGCTACAGCGACCTCGGCACCTTTTTGCCGCGCCTGCTCAAGCGCGGTTATGTGATCCAGTCCCAGGTGCAGTTTTCGCCAGCGCTAATGAGCTACGCCGGCCACGGTCTCTTCGTGCCTTACCCGGAGAAAATCCAGGCCGGCCTTTCGATCACCGACTGTCGCGCCTTGCCCCTGTACCAGTTCGAGTACCCGCAGCAGCTGTACTCAAGTTTTGCCGCCATCCCGCCGCTGGTGGTCCACAGCCTGTTGTTCATCGAGAACCGTGACCTGCTCGACCCCGCCCAGCCCCAGGCCAACCCGGCGGTGGACTGGCCGCGCTTTGCCATGGCGGCCTGGTCGCAAGTCGCAAAGGTATTGCACCTGCCCGGTCAAAGTGCCGGCGGCAGTACCCTGGCCACCCAGCTGGAAAAATATCGGCATTCGCCCGACGGCCTGACCTTGTCCGGCAGTGAAAAACTGCGCCAGATGCTGTCCGCCGGTGTGCGCGCCTACCAGCCTGGGCCTGACACCCAGGTGGCACGCCAGAATATCGTGCGCGACTACCTCAACAGCGTGCCGCTGTCCGCCGTGCCGGGGCATGGCGAAGTGCATGGCATGGCCGAGGGTTTGCGCGTGTGGTACGGCGCTGACTTCAAGCAGGTGAACCTGGCCCTTAACGGCACTGAAAATGATGCGGTCCATGTGGCGCAACGTGGCCTGGCTTTGCGCCAGGTGCTGTCGCTGATGATCGCTCAGCGCCGGCCGTCTCATTACCTGGCCAACGGCCGCGATGAACTGGCGCAACTCACCGACAGCCACCTGCGCCTGCTGGCGCAGAACGCCGTGATCGACCCGCCGTTGCTCAAGGCCGCCCTGGCATCCCACGTCACTTACCGCGACTGGCAGCAACAGCCGACCGTGCAGCCCATCGACACCAACAAGGGCATCAGCGTTGCCCGCAGCCGTCTCGCCGCCCTGCTCAACCGGCCGCTGTACGACCTCGACCGCCTGGACCTGTCGGCCACCAGCACCCTGCAAGCCGAGCTGCAAAGCCAGGCCACCGACTACCTCAAGCAACTGGCCGACCCCGCCTTCGCCGGCAAAATGGGCCTGCTCGGCGAGCGCCTGCTCACGCCCGCCAGCACGCCCCAGGTGCGCTACAGCTTCACCCTGTTCGAACTGACCCCGGACGGCTCGCGGGTGCGCGTGCAAACCGACAACACTGATCAGCCCTTCGACATCAATGAGGGCAGCAAGCTGGAGCTGGGCTCCACGGCCAAGCTGCGAGTGCTCACCACTTACCTGCAGATCATCAGCGAGCTGCATGATCGCTACGCGGCGCAAACACCCGCCGCGTTGAAAAAAACCGAGATTGCCGAGCAGGACCGCATCAGCCGGTGGGCGGTCGATTACCTGATCCAGAATCCCGATAAGTCCCTGGCCAACATGCTCGATGCCGCCCTCGACCGGACTTACTCGGCCAACCCCAACGAAGGTTTTTTCACCGGCGGCGGCATGCACCACTTCCACAACTTCCGCAACCAGGACAATGGCCGCAGCCCGTCGCTGCGAGACGCCTTGCGCGAGTCGATCAACCTGCCATTTATCCGGCTGATGCGCGACCTGGAACGCTACATTACTTACGCAGGCCCCAACAACAGTGCGCAATTGCTCAAGGATGATAACGACCCACGGCGCCAAGAGTACCTGGCCCAATTCGCTGATCGCGAAGGCACCACCTTCCTGCTCAAGTTCTGGAAGAAGTACCAGAAAAAAGACACCCAGGCGCGCCTTGAGACCTTTCTTGACGGGCTGCACCCCACGGCGATCCGTATGGCGGCTGTGCATCGCTACCTGTTCCCCGAGGCTGACCAGGACACCTTCAATCGCTTCGTGCGTTCACATCTGGTGAATGCCAAAACCAGCGACAAACTCACCGACGAACGCCTGCAACGCCTGTACACCGACTACGGCCCGGGCCGCTATGATTTGCCCGACCAGGGCTACATCGCCAAGGTCCACCCACTGGACCTGTGGTTGCTCGGTTACCTGCTCAACCACCCCGACGCGACCTTCAGCGAAGTGGTCAAGGCCAGCCAATTTGAACGCCAGGAGGTCTACAGCTGGCTGTTCAAGAGCCGTCACCAAAGCGCGCGCGACAGTCGTATTCGCACCATACTGGAGGTCGAGGCGTTCCTGGATATTCACCAGCGCTGGCAGGCGGTGGGTTACCCGTTCGACCACTTGGTGCCGTCGCTGGCCACCGCGATTGGCAGCTCGGGCGATCGCCCCGCCGCGCTCGCCGAACTGATGGGCATCATCCTCAACGACGGCGTGCGCGGCAAAGTGCTGCGCATCGACAGTCTCCACTTTGCCGCCGATACGCCGTACGAAACCCGCGTGGTCAACACGTCCGATGCGGGTAAACGAGTGATGCCGTCCGAGGTCGCTACCGCGCTGCGCGGCGCGTTATCGCAAGTGGTGGACGCGGGCACGGCCAAGCGTGTTTCCGGCAGTTTCGTGCAGGCCGACGGTACGCCGATGGCCATGGGCGGCAAGACCGGCACCGGCGACAACCGCATCGAAGCGATGGGCGCCGGCGGCCGAGTGATCAGCTCCAAAGCGATCAACCGCACCGCCACGTTCGTGTTCTACATCGGCGAGCGCTACTTCGGCACCCTAACCGCCTTTGTGCCAGGCAGTTCGGCGCAAAACTTCAAGTTCACTTCGGCACTGCCGGTGCAGGTGCTCAAAGGCATGGCGCCGATTTTGACCCCGTACTTGCAAGGCAGCGGCACCCTGCTGTGCCACGGGGCATGACCGAAGCGCCTGGGGTGAAATGGGGTTTGTGCGGGAGCTGGCTTGCCTGCGATGGCGGTGGTGAATTCACTATTGCTATCGCAGGCAAGCCAGCTCCCACATTTAATTTTTAGCGCTGGCAACACTGATCCCCTGTGGGAGCTGTCGAGCTTTAGCGAGGCTGCGAAAGCGGTGGGCCAGGCAACTTATAACTTGCCTGTGCCGCCGATTTCGCGAACGGCAAAGTGCATGTCTCAAGGCGCCGGAAAATCAAACAGCAGGTGTACCGTGCCGTAATACTCGCCGCCCTTGTAGCCGTCTTCCGGTTCAACGGCGGTGATTTCCAGTTCAGCGCGACGGCCCGAGCGGGCTTCATCGGCGCTGATCACCAGGGTTGAATCGAGGGTCAGCGGCACCCGGTTGAACAACACCTGCAAATCGATACGGTTGCGGCCACTCAACAGATAAGGCGTGTCACCGAGGCGCGCCGCCACGCCGCCGTTGATGTTTTTCACATCAAAGTTCTTGCGCAGACGGCCCAGCCGGGCTGTCGCAAGGTCCCAGGGCAGCACTTGGTCCTGGCCCATCCAATCGGACTCGGAAGGCAGCACATAGGCCTCATGGATCGGGATGGTCACCGATACATCAAAACTGTGGCGCTCCTGAAATGCCTGCGCCTGGTCACCCGCCAACACAGGCGCCATCAGCACAGCCAGTACCGTCAGTTGCTTGAACATTGTCATCACCCGTTACTGTTGACCGTCATCGTTTTTTTGTTGCGACCTTCGATCAGCTGGAAGTTGAACTGACGCTCCGGCTTTTTCTCCAGCACCAACTGGCGGCCAGGCAGGATGTGGTGCTTGGTGGTGGCCTCACATTCGGTCTTTTTCGTCACCGAACAATCGCGGAACTCATCGAGCACCACCACGCTGTTGCCGGCATTACGCATGGTGTATTGGCTGGCGGTTTCGCTGATCCGGGTATCAAAACGGGTGTCTTGCGGGCGCACGAAGAACACCGTGCCGTACCCGGCCATGACGTTGACTCCGGCGGCCAGGGCGTCCTTGTATTCGGCGCGTTCGGCATCGGTGACAGCAAAGTCATCTTCCTTTTCCGGTACCACCGGGATGAAACGCACACGGAAATAGCGCTCCTTGTCTCGCTGGCCCATGTACAGCAACCGAGTGCCCTGACGCCCGCCGGCCGGTACGATCAGACGAGCCGGGCTGGCCATCAGGCCGTCGCGGTTGGTGGTGCTGCCTTTGGCGTCGGTCATCGACGCGACGGGCACTTCCCTGGACGTGCCGTCGGCGTTGTAGACGATCTCCAGCACATTGACTTTGATAAACGCGGTACTGGTGCCGCCGTTGTAGACACGCTTGAGGTAAGAACTGCGGTCGCCTTCCAGGTAGTCGTAGACCACGCCGACGTTGATAGCAGGTCCCGCATGAACCGCCAAAGACACCAGCCACAGCCCCACTGATAACACTGCATGTTTCATGTTTGATTACGCCTTATTGATTGAACCCAGCCCAGCGGCCGGCGTGCGGCAAATATCCGCTCAGACTTCCGAATCCCAGATCACCGTGACCACACCCGAATAGGTGCTGCCCGGCTGTTCGAGCATGTCCTTGACCTGGTCTTTTTCGACTTCGAAGTGCAGCGTTCCAGCACGGTTGTTCACGTAAAACGCAGGCTGGAACAACTCGGTGCCCACGCCATCCAGGCGCAAGGGCTGCTTGTTGACCGCCTGCCCGGCCTGGTTCTGCAAGCCAAAGGGCAGGCTGACAGCAACCTGCAACGGCACCTGATCCCCCGCGCCGTTGCGCAAGCCACAGGTGTTGCCCACCGCAAGGCTGCATTCGAGCTGCATCTTGAAACGCCCACTGGCGGAAATGACAAAGGTCTGGTCACGGAACAACCGCGCCGGTTGGCGCCCACGGTTAAGCCAGGCTTGCCAGCCGCCTTCGGGTAGCAACTCGATGCGGTTGCCGCCCGGTGGGAGATCGACCTTGAGCTCATGCTCTACAGCCAATTGAAAATTGAACGTCAGGGCGCTTTCGGTGGACGCCATCACGTCACCGAAATCAAAATCCCCGCCCGGCCCGATGCTGTAAGTCAGGGAGCCGCGGTATTCGCCGCTGGCCATGCCTAGCGGGTTGGGGGTTTTAAGTTCGTAGCCGTACTCCAAGTGGCTGTAGGTCAAACGCGCAAAAGTGGTGCCCGGGTTTACCGTACAAGCCCCCACGCCCTCCGGGACGATCCAGAAAAACAGTGCGTAACTGGCGGATGCCGCCAAATAGTTAACCCCCTGGCAAGGAGGCGCACCGTTACTCCAATAGTAGGTCCAACCGGTTCCTCCGTTAGCCCACCCGCTGACGCCAGGCGGACGCGGCACATCCCAACGCGTACCAATACCCGCAATGCGCATTTGTACGGTTTCAACCTCACCCGTACCGACATGGACCACCTGTACATCACGCCAAGATGAAGGCACTTTGAAATAGGCGCCTTTTCGAGGGTCTTCATGGTTGGCTTCGATCGGCTCTACCGACTCGGCCCTGAATGCCGCATGACGGATACTGAAGGTATTCAACGCCTCGCACCTGGCCGGTACGTGCCACGCGCAGACGCCACTGTGGGGCGTGGTGTTTTCGAATTTATTCACCATCGGGTTCGACGGGTCAGGACGAAACACCGCCGTGATGTTCTGCACCAGCGCGTGCGCAGGCAGGCTCATGCTGACCAGCGCCAGCGCGAACGCACACTGCTTCAAGCTGGTTCTCGTTACGTTTTTCACGTTCATAAAAATCCAGTCCATGCCATCAACCAGCGGTTTCGGCGTTGTGGGTTGCTTCTGCCAGGGTGTCCTTGGTGCAGCGCAAATCGCCGATCATCAACACATCGCTCTCACTCGGCGCATTGGCAGGGTCCAGGCGGAACTGACAGAGCAATTGGTTCTGGTAGCGCACTTGCAAGGTCGGTGAACTGGCGCTCATTTCCATCGAGAAAAACCCGTCGACTTCGCTGACCCCACGGCTGGCGTGGTTGATCACGTGATGGCCCTTGAGCGGTGCACCACGCTCATCCAACAACCGGCCGAGCACGGTGACGGTTTTCATCACGGTGATTTTCCGGTAGTCGACCCCGCCCTTGTTCAGGTGATAACTGGCGCGGGTCGGCTGGATATTCGCCGCAGGCGGGTGATTACCTTCAAAGTCGAAGCTCACGCTGCTGCTCTTGTAGGCTGAGACCGGCACGTAGTTGCGCCCCGGCCGCAAGATCGCGCCGCCACCGCCGAGGTCGTCGGCACGCAGGGCGATTTCGTCGAGGTCGGTTTCCACGTCGATGATCATGCCCGCACCGTTGCCCTGGTACTGGCTGCTCAGCAGCATCTGGCCGGCGCCGGCAACGAAGGTGCTGTTGAGGTTCAAGCCACCGCTCAGGTCGCCGTTGAACGAGCTGCGTTGCACAAACCCGTCACCGCTGACCGCGTCCGTATTGAAGCTGGCCATGCCCGACAGGCCGACGCCGTAGGTGTCGGTGATCGCCGTGGCCGAGACGCTTTGCAGCAAGTGGTCGGTGAGGTCCTGGCGCAAAGTCACCGAAGCGTTGTTGTCGCGCCCACCGTCACGGGCAGTACGGGTGCCGATGCTGCCGGAAATCTGCCGGCCTTCGGTGCCCAGGTTGACGCTGACGCTCACGTCCACGCCGCGGTTGCGCGCGTCGTTGGTGCCGGCGCTGCCGGGCCGGTCGAACACTGAGAAGCGCCAGTTGGCGTCACTGCCGAACAGGTTGTCGTGGCGGCTCCAACCCAGGTCGACGCCGGTCCCCTCCACATTGCCTTCGCTGTGGGACAGGCGCATGTTCAGGGTGTTTTTCGCATCCAGCCGGTGGTTGACCGACAACGCCGTGTTGCTGGCTTCACCGACGAAGGTGTTGCGCCGCAGGCGTGTGCCATCGGGCATAGTCTCATAGGTGTCGCGGGTGTCGAGCCAACTGCGGTTATGGCTGAACACCAGGTTGGTCGCGCCCAGGGTATAGAGCCCTTGCAGGTCCATGCCGGTGCCGTGTTCCTGGGTCTGGTAGAGGTTGGCATACAGGCTGGTATTGTTGGCCACCGTCCAGTCCGCCGAGCCGCCGTATTGCAGCTGCTCGCGCACCTGACGGGCCGACAGGCCGAGGATCACGCGCGGGTGTACCAGATAGTTGAGCGACGCACCGGCCGTCACCGCGCCGGAAGCTTGTTCTTCCCAGTTGCTGAACAACTTGGTCTCGCGCCCGGCGAAAAGGTTATAGCGCCAGCGGTCTTCGGCGTTGCGCCAGTTGCTGGGTTTGTAGACCAGCTCCTGGGTGGTGCTGGTGGTCAGGCCGTCTTCGATAAGGCGCACTTCCACTTCATAGATGCCGCCGGGCAAGGGCCGGGTGTCCAGGGTTTGCAGGCCGGCCGCAACGGCCTGGGTGTTAATCAACAGGCCATTACGGTAAATCTCCACCGCCGCCTGGCGGTTGGCGGTGACATAGATCGGGTACACGCTGGGCTTGGCGTTGTTGATGGCCAGGCTGTCGGAGCTGCCATACATCAGGCCCAGCGCCGTATCGGGGCTGGCGCCGAAGCTGCGCAGTTGGCGGGTCAGGCCATCGGAATTGGGGGTGAAGTGGCCCAGGCGGAAAAACTGCCCTTCGAGTTCTCGCTGGGTATACAGCTCATGGATCGCATGGCGCATGGGCTCGTCATCGCCGCTCTGGCGCGCCAGCTGCAGGTTGAACACCTGACTCCAGTTACCCAGACTGGAACTGGCTTGCAAACCATAGCGTCCGCCGAGGCTGTCCTCTTGGCTGCCATTAAGGTTGAGCTGGTTGTTGATGATCAAGCCGAGGCTGCCACCTTCGGGCTGCTCATGGAAACGCGGGATGTCGCCACTCAGTTCGACGTCTTGGGTGAGGATCGACAGCTGGGAGCTTTCCAGGTTGTAGAAGGCCGAGAGCATTTTCTGCGGGCAGGACTGGGTACAAGCACCCAATGACACGCCTTTCTCCAGCAGCGCTTGCCAGGTGTCGCGGGTGGCGGCCGGGACTTTGCTGTCGGCGGTGTCGGTAAATTCAAGCAAGGTGACACGGTCATCGCGGGACAAAACAATCAGCGCCTCGCCCAACAGTTGCTGGTCAAGGTCCACACGTACCGCCAACGGCACCTCGAAAAAATGATCAGTAAAACCAGCGGGCAAGCCTTGCGCCTGAGTAATCAGACTGCCGGGGGTTGAAGCACCGGAAGAAGCAGGTGCAGCCAGGGCACTCGTACACATCAGCAGCGCTAGCGCAGCCGCGATAGGCGTCATCGGAAACATGAACGGAACACTCTGAATGCCAGAAGACTGGAGAGAAAATCAGGCCGGCGGACCGAGGAGGGAAGTCAGCCGACCTGCAAGCAGATGCCCGTGGTTAACGAGCACGCATTGGCCTTATGGGGTGACTGGCAGTACCGCGTCGAACACTACCGGGATCGTGGTTGTGTAGGAGCCACGCTGAGTGGCCGTAGGCTTGGCCGCGGCGATGTGCATTTCCGCCCCTATACCCGGGGTGGAGTCGGCTTCGTTGACCACTTCCTGAGGGCTGCCGCTCAAGATCACACCATTGAAGGTGGTGGTGACCGGGATGTTTTGCGCGGCATCACCGTTGAACAGTACGGCCGGGCCACCTTCGATGTAGGCAGCAACCGAACCGTTGGTGTTCTTGACGTCGTAGGTGGCCCTCAACGAAGCAAGCTCACCGCTGACCAGGTTGTAGGTCATGGTTTCGTCACGACCCCAGTTCGGATCACGCGGTTGTGCGTGGAACACGGTGGTCGGGATGTTTGCCTGGACATTGACGGTGTGGCGGGCTTCACCGGCAGCAGTAGCTGTTACCGAGGAAGACAGTGCCAGAACAGCCAGGGGAACAGCGACAGCAAACTTCTTGAACATGATCAATACCTGTAGTTATCAACATTGATTGATTCGTCGCCAAGCAACTTCTCAACAACGAATAACGCAGACGGTTAGTTGAACCGCACAACGCCAAGCAATGATCAATTCAAATCAACAACCGGTATGCAGGTCGCTTCCCACGGCCTAGTAGCCTTTAGAAACAAGGGGCGAACGAAAAGTATGGCACTTTGCCAAAACTTTAAAAATAGTCGTAAGAATCAGCCTACTTGAACATAAGTGTCATAACGGGAAGGGGCTGTAAGAGCAATACTACACGCACAAGCGCTGCTATAAAGAGCAACCTGTTAACGCGCCTGTTCGAGCACAAACTCTAATTAAAGTTATAACTCTAAATACTTTTATCGTCCATGCCCCTCGAACGTGAGCGGCTTGACGCTGCTCACGACCGTTGGTCGTCTCGGGCTACCGTCACCATAAGATATATCTTAAGTTATATCTAAATAGGACGGAGGACAGACCATGCGACACGAGCATCGCAGTGAATTTGAAAAACGCGGCGGCCGCGGCCCTCGGGTATTTGCCCCTGGCGACCTGAAACTGCTGCTACCGGCCTTGATCGCCGAGCAGCCCTGCCATGGCTATGACCTGATCCGCCAGATCGAAAGCCTGTTCGACGGCGCCTACAGCCCCAGCCCCGGAGTGATCTACCCCACGCTGACCTTTCTGGAAGAGAGCGAGTTGATCAGCGGCGACGCCGAGAATGGAAAAAAACGCTACACAATCACCGACGCCGGTCGTCTCTTCTTAAGCGAGCAAGCCGTTGCCCTGGAAGGCGTGCGCATGCGCATTGATGTCAGCAAGCGCTCGCTGCGTGGCCACGACCGCCCACCCGAGATTCACGAGGCGGTGCATAACCTGCGCCACGCCTTGCATTCGCACCACGGGCGCTGGAGCCCGGAAGAAATCGTTCGTGTCGCGGCGCTGCTCAACGGCACCGCTCAAGCCATTGCCGACGGGAAAAACCAATGAATACTCAAGCTATCCATCGCGTTACCCACGAAATCAAACGCCGCCGCCTGCAAGTGCTGCGGGTGGTCGACATCACCCCACGCATGCGCCGCGTCACCTTGGGCGGGCCGGAGCTGGCCGGTTTTATCAGCCTGGGCAGTGACGACCACATCAAACTGCTGTTCCCGCAAAACGCCGCCGAGCAGGCTGCGCTGGAAAGCCCGACCTTCAACATCAAGGGCGACGGCCCGCAACCGGCCATGCGCGACTACACGCCACGGCGCTTCGACCTGAGCATCGGCGAGCTGGATATCGACTTCGTGCTGCACGGCGATGGCCCAGCCTCTACCTGGGCCGAACAGGTGCAGGTTGGCCAGCACCTGTACATCGGCGGGCCGCGCGGCTCGATGATCGTGCCGGACATCTTCGACAGCTATTTGCTGATTGGTGATGAAACCGCGATCCCGGCCATCGCCCGTCGCCTGGAAGAATTGCCGGCCGGGCGCAAGGTGTTGACGGTGATTGAAATCGCCAATAGCGCCGAACAGCAGCCACTGAACAGCGCTGCCGATGTAGAGGTGATTTGGGTGGTGCGCGGCCACGACGACCTGCTGGAGACGGTGCGCAACCTGACCCTGCCGGGCGGTTCGCTGTACAGCTTTGTCGCGACGGAAACCAAACTGTCGCGCCAGCTGCGCCGCGTGTTGCTGGACACGCACCAGGTCAATGAGGAGTTCCTCAAGGCCGTGGGTTACTGGCGTGCCGAGGGCAGCGAAGAAGAATAAAAACTGACGCGATTCAACTGTGGGAGCTGGCTTGCCTGCGATGACAGCAACTCGGTGTACCTGATGTACCGAGGTGCCTGAATCGCAGGCAAGCCAGCTCCCACATTAGTTCGCCGGTGTCTTCAAGATTTTGTCCAACCCCACCACCGCCAACGCAATCCCAACAAACCCCGCCAAAATCCCCCCGGCATTCACAAACACCTGTGGATAACCGAGGCTGTCCACATCGATGAACGGGTACTGATACTGCCCCAGCAAATGCCCGCGCAGCAGCACATAGCCGAAGTACACCAGCGGGTAAATCACCCACCCGCCAATGTGCTTGAAGTGCAACGTGCCCTTGGGCACACACCGCCACCAATAGATCACGAACAGCAGCGGCATCACGTCGTGCAACAACTCGTCGGCGATAAATTGAAAGCCGGTGGGGCTCCACAAATGTCGGAGCAACAGGTTGTAGGCCAGGCTCACGACCACGATGCTCGCGGCAATACCGCTACTGACAGCGGGCGCCAGGAAGAAACGTTTTGCCGCCGACTCGCGATTGACCAGCGCATAGCTCAACACCACGACCACCAGGGTGTTGGTCAGCACCGTGAAGAAACTGAAAAAGTTGATCAGCCCGCCCAACAGGCTCGCGCCGGCCTCCCAGCGCGAATAGAAAATCAAGTATTGCTGAATCGCCAGCCCTGTCCAGCCAGCCAGCGCCGCCGTGGCCACATACCGCTTCATGGCCTCAATCCAGCGGGCGTTTGGTACGCATCAGCTTGACGTACAAACCTTCGACTTTCTCCCGCGCCCACGGCGTTTTGCGCAGGAAGGTCAGGCTCGACTTGATGCTGGGGTCGCTCTTGAAACAGCGCACATCAATGCGTTCGGCCAGACCGCTCCATTCGTAGTGTTCCACCAAAGTGGTGAGCACGTGCTGCAGGGTCACGCCGTGAAGTGGGTCGTTGCTTGTCGCGGTCATGCCAGGCCTTTTGCAAAAAGAGGAAACACAGCCGCGCACCTTAGCCGACGGGGCGTAGAGGTGGAAGCACTGCATTGAATATAGCCCCTGGAAAAAAGTTCCCCTTTTCAGGCAAAAAAGTGATGTTATATTGTAACGATACTTATCAAGATCGATACCGTTTTAAGCCTTCTCTTTTCTGTGCCTTTTACCAAGGAATGTTTGATGTCCCTCTCTACTCTGTGGCGCTTGACCCCGCTTGCCGCCGCCCTGTTGATCGGCTCCGAAGCCCACGCCCTGGAACTGCAACCCCAAGTCATTACCGGCAACCCCTTGGGCAGCGAACAACTCGCCTCGCCCACCACGGTGCTGGAAGGCGATGACCTGACCCTGCAACAAAAAGGCAGCCTCGGCGAAACCCTGAATAAGCAGCCAGGCGTGTCGTCGTCGTACTTTGGCCCAGGCGCCAGCCGCCCGATCATTCGTGGCCAGGATGGCGACCGCATTCGCATCCTGCGCAACGGCGTGGGTGCACTGGATGCCTCGTCGCTGTCCTATGACCACGCCGTGCCCCTGGACCCGATCAACGTCGACCGCATCGAAATCGTACGTGGCCCGGCAGCCTTGCTCTACGGCGGCAGCGCCATCGGTGGTGTGGTCAACACCTTCGACAACCGCATTCCCACAGAAGCCATCGAAGGCATCCACGGTGCCGGTGAACTGCGCTACGGCGGCGCCGACACCACCCGCAGCAGCGCCGGTAAACTGGAAGCCGGCAACGGCACCTTCGCCTTGCACCTGGACGCGAACGCGCGGGAATTCAACGACCTCAAAATCCCAGGCCAGGCCCGCAGCCGCCATGCCCCGGAGACCGAGGATGGCCCCGGCAAAAATGGTCGACTGGGCAACAGCGACGGGCGTCAGGATGGCGGCGCGGTCGGCGGTTCCTACACTTGGGACGACGGTTATGCCGGGCTGTCCTACAGCAACTATGACAGCAACTACGGTTCACCCGCCGAGCAAGATGTGCGCATCCGCATGAAGCAGGATCACTACGCCTTTGCGTCCGAGATCCGCAACCTGCAAGGCCCGTTTAGCTCGGTGAAACTTGACGCGGGCTACACCGATTACGAGCACCGTGAAATCGAAGGCGGCGAAACCGGCACCATTTTCAAGAACAAGGGCTATGAAGCCCGCGTTGAAGCGCGCCACCAGCCGCTCGGCCCGTTCGAGGGTGTGGTCGGCGCCCAAGTGACGCGCAATGAGTTCTCGGCACTGGGTGAAGAGGCCTTTGTACCGCAGACCGACACCAACGCCGGCGCGCTGTTTATTCTCGAAGAGATGCAGGCCACCGAGCGTCTCAAGCTCAGCCTTGGCGGGCGTGTGGAACACACCAATGTCGACCCGAATGCCAAGGGTAATGCGCGCTTTGCCGGTGCCGATAAATCCAATGACTTTACCGCCGGCAGCCTGTCGTCCGGCGCGGTATACAGCCTCACGCCGGTCTGGTCGCTGGCCGCGACACTGGGCTACACCGAGCGCGCACC
Organism: Pseudomonas sp. WS 5532; assembly: GCF_012985445.1. Taxonomy (NCBI): domain Bacteria; kingdom Pseudomonadati; phylum Pseudomonadota; class Gammaproteobacteria; order Pseudomonadales; family Pseudomonadaceae; genus Pseudomonas; species Pseudomonas sp. WS 5532. The sequence goes on along the minus strand of NZ_JAAQWK010000001.1, from coordinate 465,755 downwards.
GACTTTCTACGAGCTGTACGCCAACGGCGCCCACGTCGCCACCGGCACTTACGAGTTGGGTGACGCCAACCTGAAGAAAGAGAAAGCCGTGTCCAGCGACCTGGCACTGCGCTTTGACAACGGCACGCACAAAGGCAGTTTCGGCGTGTTCTACAGCCGCTTCTCCAACTACATCGGCTTGCTGGGCACAGGGCGCACGCTGAACGATGAAGGCGAAGAAGACGCGGGCGGTATCCCGGAATACAAATATTCCGGTGTGCGCGCACGTTTCGCCGGCTTCGAAGCCCAGGATCACTGGAAGTTGGGCGAAAGCGCCTACGGCAAGTTCGCCCTGGAGCTGTCGGGCGATTACACCCGCGCCACCAACCTGGACACGGGCGAAGCCTTGCCGCGTATTGCGCCTCTGCGCTTGAACAGCGGCTTACTGTGGGAACTGGACCGCTGGCAGGCGCGGATCGACGTGGAACACGCAGCGGGCCAAGGGCGTGTGCCGGATAACGAAAGCGGCACCGACGGCTACACCACCTTGGGCGCCAGCGCCGGTTATCACTTCAATGTGGGTGGCAGCCAGTGGTTGGCGTTCGTCAATGGCGAAAACCTCACCAACCAGACCGTGCGCTATGCCAGTTCGATCCTGCGCGATATCGCCCCGGCGCCTGGGCGCAGCGTACAGTTCGGCGTGCGCACCACCTTCTAAACAGCAGCACAAATCCCCTGTGGCAGCCGGCTTCTGTGGGAGCCGGGCTTGCCCGCGATAGCCATAGGTATCTACACACTTTTTAAGGCTGCCAATTTCTCCTGTGGCGAGCAGGCTTGTCCTGCGTTGGGTTGCGAAGCAGCCCCCAGACCCAGACGCTGAGTTCCTTCAGGAAAGTTACAGTGCCTTTACCGGGGCCGCTTCGCGCCCCAACGCAGGACAAGCCTGCTCGCCACAACTGCTATCGCAGGCAAGCCAGCTCCCACAGAAGCCAGGCTTTACAGGCATTCCTGCAGCGACGTTCTGTCACTGTTACCAGATCTGAAATGATGCATCTCTCTAATTACGCTTTCTCAAAATGAGAAGGCGCTTTATCCTTGCCGCAACAAACTGAAACGTTTCACGCCTGCGGTCGATCCCATCTTGCCGAATATTCCCTGCCTTAAAGACAGCGCTGTCTTAAACCGACCCGCGCGTGGGGTTCAATCGCCCGCCTGTGGATAACCGACTTATCCCCAGAAAAACCCAATTTAACGCTGAACCAAGCCCGCGCCGAATCGTCATCTACAGTGAAGCACGGGGTTACATAATTCCAACGTCACGGAGAAACACACTATGAGCACTGATGGTGCTTCAAGCCCAAGCCGCCTGCTGCCCAGGCTGCTAGGCGTCTTGCTGCTGATCATGGGGCTGGCCTTGCTGGCTGGCGGCGTCAAGCTGAGCATGCTCGGCGGGTCGCTGTACTACCTGCTGGCCGGTATCGGCATCGCCCTCACCGGCGTGTTGCTGCTGGCCACCCGCCGCGCAGCGCTGGGCCTGTACGCACTGGTGCTGTTCGCCAGTACCGTGTGGGCACTGTGGGAAGTCGGCCTGGACTGGTGGCAATTGGTGCCGCGCCTGGCCCTGCTGTTCGCCTTGGGCATCGTCCTGCTGCTGCCGTGGTTTCGCCGTCCGTTGCTGCGTGGCCAACCTGCGCCGCTGGGCACTGGCGCGCTGAGCGTAGCCGTGGTGCTGGCGGGCGCTGCGGCCCTGGCCAGCCAATTCACCAACCCGGGTGAGATGGTCAAGACCGGCCAACTGGACCGCGACGCCGCGCCTGGCATGGCCAGCGCTGCACCGGCCCAGGCTGATGGCGACTGGAATTCCTATGGCCGCTCGGCCTTCGGTGATCGTTACTCGCCTCTGGCGCAGATCACCCCGGAAAACGCCCACAAGCTGGTGCCGGCGTGGACCTATCGCACCGGTGACATCCCTGGCCCAGGCGATCCCGGTGAAACCACCGCAGAAAACACCCCGCTGAAAGTCAACGGCATGCTCTATGTGTGCACGCCGCACAGCCAGGTGATTGCCCTGGACCCGGACACCGGCAAGGAAATCTGGCGTTTCGACCCGAAGATCAGCAGCCAGGGTGCCGCGAACTTCAAAGGTTGGGCGCACATGACCTGCCGTGGCGTGTCGTATCACGATGACGCCGTCTACGCTTCCGCGCAAAGCCCTACCGGCAGCGCCAGCACTGCACCTGTCAGCGCTGTCTGCCCTAAACGCATCTTCGTGCCGACTGCCGACACCCGTCTGATCGCGCTCGACGCCGACACCGGCAAGATGTGCGAAGACTTCGGTGACAAAGGCCAGGTCGACCTGCGTGCCAACATCGGCAGCTTCGCTCCAGGCGGTTACTACTCCACCTCGCCACCGGCCGTGACCAAGAACCTGGTCGTGATCGGCGGTCACGTGACCGACAACGTCTCCACCGACGAGCCTAGCGGCGTGATCCGCGCGTTCGACGTACACACCGGCAAACTGGTGTGGAACTGGGACAGCGGCAACCCGGACGACACCACGCCGTTGGCCGAGGGCAAGACTTACACCCGCAACTCGCCGAACATGTGGTCCATGTTCAGCGTCGATGAAAAACTCGGCATGCTCTACCTGCCGATGGGCAACCAGATGCCTGACCAATACGGCGGCGACCGTACCGAAGACTCGGAAAAATACAGCGCCGGCCTGACCGCTCTGGACATCGACAGCGGCCACGTGAAGTGGACCTTCCAGTTCACTCACCATGACCTGTGGGACATGGACGTGGGCGGCCAGCCTTCGCTGATCGACATCAAGACCGCTGACGGCGTCAAGCCAGCAGTCATGGCCTCGACCAAGCAAGGCAGCATCTACGTGCTGGACCGCAGCAACGGCAAGCCGGTGGTGCCGATCAACGAAATCCCTGTACCGCAAGGCGCAGTGGCCGGTGATCACACCTCGCCGACCCAGCCGAAGTCCGACCTCAACTTCATGCCGCCGCCGCTGAAAGAACGCGACATGTGGGGCGTGACCCCGTTTGACCAGATGCTGTGCCGTATCGATTTCAAATCCATGCGCTACGACGGCCCATTCACCCCGCCTTCGCTGCAAGGCTCGATCGTTTACCCGGGTAACTTCGGCGTGTTCGATTGGGGCGGCATCTCGGTTGACCCGGTTCGCCAGATCGCTTTCGTGAACCCGAGCTACATGGCGTTCAAATCGAAACTGATCCCGGCGGCCGACATTGCCAAGCAAGGCCCACGCGTCAGCGAAACCGAAGGTGTGCAGCCGAACAAAGGCGCGCCGTATGGCGTGATCCTCGAAGCGCTGCTGTCGCCTTTAGGCCTGCCGTGCCAGGCGCCAGCGTGGGGTTATGTGGCGGCGGTCGATCTGACCAACCACCAGACCATCTGGATGCACAAGAACGGCACCGTGCGCGACAGCTCGCCGGTTCCGATCCCGCTGACCATGGGCGTGCCTAGCCTGGGCGGTACGTTCACCACCGCCGGTGGCGTCGCGTTCCTCAGCGGCACCCTCGACCAGTACCTGCGTGCCTATGACGTGAAAAACGGCAAGCAACTGTGGGAAGGCCGCCTGCCTGCAGGCGCGCAGACCACACCGATGACTTACACCGGCAAGGACGGCAAGCAGTACGTGCTGGTCATGGCCGGCGGTCACGGCTCGCTGGGCACCAAACAGGGTGACTATGTGATGGCGTTCAAATTGCCGGATTAAGCTGAACCGGCGGTAAAACAAAGGCGGCTACCTGATGGGTAGCCGCCTTTTTTATGCCCTGCTGGAAACCATTTTGACCGAGCACGGCTTCAACACTCAGGTCGTCTGCCCAACCGCCATCGCAGGCAAGCCAGCTCCCACAGGAATGCCTGGAGATCACGATTTACAACACCATCCGCTCGCGCCGCATCCACATTTCAAATGCCATGGCATTCAACGGCCGACTGATCAAGTACCCCTGCGCCGTGTCGCACTTCCACTGCCTGAGCAACTTCAAGCTGGGCTCAAACTCCACACCCTCTGCCACCACCTTGAGCCCCAGGTTGTGGCTCATTTCAATGGTCGAACGCACGATCACACCGTCGCCACTGGCGCTGTCGAGGTTGCGGATAAACGACTGGTCGATCTTCAATTCCTGCACCGGCAAACGCTGCAATTGCGCCAGCGATGAATAGCCTGTGCCGAAGTCATCCACCGACAGGCTGATGCCGCAGCCACGCAGTTGTTCCAGCACACTGAGGGCCTGTTGCGGGTTATGCATGATCGCGCTTTCGGTGATCTCGAAAATCAGTTGGTCGGCCGAGACCTTGTACTGCATCAACAAGGCGGTGACGCGTATGGCCAAGTCATCATCAGCCAAATCATCCACCGAGATATTGACCGAGAGTTGCAGGTGCAAACCCCGTTGCGCCCACTCGGCCATTTGGCGGATGGCTTCCTCGATTGCCCACAAGGTCAGGCTGCCCATGCTGCCGGTGCGCTCGGCCAATGGAATGAATTCGGTGGGCGACACCTGCCCAAGGGTCGGATGCTGCCAGCGCAGCAAGGCTTCTGCCTGACGCACATGGCCGTGCCTGAGGTCGAGCTTGGGCTGGTAACACAGGAACAATTCGCCCTCGACCACCGCCCGGCGCAGGTCGCGGATCAGGGTGATCTGGCGCTGGTGTGCAAGGTCGCGGTCTTGCTGGTAGATCTGCAAATGCCCCGGCAGGCTCGCCGCATCATGCCGGGCAATGGCCGCGCGGCTGATCAACTCTTCGACCTGTTGGCCGTCGGTGGGGTACGCGGCGATGCCGATGCTGACTTCATGGCGCACTTCGTCATTGCCGATACGCTGGGGTTCGGTAAGCAGCCCGTAAAGGCGATCGGCGCGGGCCACGGCGCGGTCGATCTCGGTGTTTTCCAGCAACAGCAGGAACTCACTGCCAGCGATGCGCGCCGCGGTGTCGCTGGCCAACAGGCTCATGGACAAACACCGGCTGGCTTCACGCAGCATTTCTTCGACGCCCTGAGGGCCAAACCCTTCGTTGATCACCCGGTAGTTTTCGATCCCCACGTACAGCAACACCACTGGCCGCCGCGCACTGATCGCACTGCCCAGGCGCTCCATGGCCAAGGCGCGGTTGGGTAAGCCGGTGAGCGGATCATGCAAGGCGTTATGCGCCAGTTGCCGCTCGCGCACGGCGATGCCGCTTTGCATGGCGTTGAAGGCACGGGCCAGCAAGCCGAATTCGTCATGACTGCGCACCCGCACTGGCGTGCGGTAGTCACCGGCGCCAATGCGTTCAGCGGCCTCCACCAAGGCAGTGAGCGGGCGCGACACACGGCGCGCCAGCAACAACGCCGCCGCCAATGACACCAGCAGCACCGCCAGGGCAATCCCGAGGAACTGCCGGTCCAGCGGCGCAAAGGATTCCAGCGCATGGTCCAGCGGGCTTTGCAGCAACACGCGTACTTGATCGCCATCGCCGGTATTGGCCAGCGGCAGCACCTGGCTCAGTGCACGTTGCCCGTGAAACACATTGATCTGCGCCTCAGGGTTGGGAGGGCTTTCGCGCATCAGGCTGATGACGGTGTCTTGATAGGCTTCAGGCTGGGTGCTGAACAACTGGCCGACAAGGCCGTCCTGCTCACCAAGGAACGACACTTCAAGGTTGCTCATGGAGCGCAATTCATTGGCGAACAACTTGTCCATGGGGAAACCCATGACCACGCGGGCAATGGGCTCCGGGTCGAGTACTTCATCCTGCACCAGCAAATACGGCTGCCCGTCCATGGCGACGATGAACATTTGCTGGCCACTGCGCCGCGCATGGCGCAAGGCCTGCTCATAAGGAAACACCGCGCCCTGTACCAACACCGGCAAGGTGCTGATCATCACCTTGCCATCCAGGTCGAGGACAAACACCTCGGTGGAGTGGATACCGGTGCCATGCCGGCGCAGCGCAGTCAGGATCGAATCAGCCTTGGCGTCGATCACTGCGTGTTTGAAAGGGCCGTCCGCCGTCAGCCAGTCCAGGCCGTATTGCAGGCGACGCCCGCGCAGGTCCAACAGGCGCTCAAAGACCTGGATGCCGGTACTGAGCTGAACCTGGGCCTGGTTCTCCACGGCACGAGTGGTAGCAGCCTTGACCGCAAAGTAAGTGGCCGCCACCACCACCAGCAACAACAGCGCCAGCACCCCGGCGATACGGGTCTGGAACGTGTGGCGCCACTGCATGGCCGAACCCTGCGGCCGCGTTCGCCTCTCTGTGCCACTGGGTTCCTTGGTCATACGCATCCCTGACGAAGCTGATCTGGCGTCAAAAAAACATCCATTTAAACTGAATATTTGGTTTTAGCAGATTAGCTGGGACTTGGGATAAGTACACCCAATTGGAGCGGGGACTTTAATGTCATTTTATTGGCGGTAAAGGCGTGCGTAGCGTCCGGGGCGGCACTCCCGCGCGGAGCGTGGGAAATATCCGGCTTAAATGCTGCGCGCGCGCATAAAGTCCCCCCAACGGCGCACCAGGTAGTTGTGCTCATCCATCACCGAGTTCCACACCGCGATATGCCCCATGCGTTGCTCGTAGGAACCGCCATCGCGCACGTCACCGATGTCGATCAACGGCAACCCATCGCTGCCCGGCAACTCCTCGCGGGCCGGAAGGCCCGCGTACCAGTAATCCCACTCGGCGCTGCTCAAATGGTCGCGGGTGCGCGCCGGGTTGCCGATGTAGTAACCCTGGCGCGCCATCACCGCGCCCGGCCAGCCGGACAACCACCAATTGAGATAGGCATACGCCGCATCCAACACCGGGCCTTGGGCATGGCGTGACAACGACAAGCCGCCAAACCAGGCGCGATAGCCTTCACGCGGCACCGCCAACCGGTACTTCACCCCCGCACGGTGCAGGCGCATCAAGGTCGGCGACCACAGGCTCTGGATATCGATGCTTGGGCTGAGCATCAACTGCGCGGCTTCTTCATCATCGGACCAGAACGCGGCGAAGTGCCCTTCCTTCTGCTTGCGCACCAGGATGTCGGCCAGCACATCGATCTCTTCGATGCTCATATTGCCGATGTCCTTGAACTGCGCCAGCCCCGCGCCTTGCACGGCCAGCGCGGCATCCAGCGCGCCAATCGCCGCGTCACTTTGCAACGCGGTACGCGCGCGCCAGGCCGGGTCGAGCAGCCAGCCCCAGCTTTCATTGCCGTGGCTGAAGCCATCGGGCAAACGCTCGGGGCGGTAGGCAAAACTATCGGCGTTGTGGGTCAGCGGCAGCATGCTGATGCGCTCGGTCACCGTGCTGCCGAGGCTGCCGTCGTGCTGCACGAACAGGCGCTCACTGGGCACGCTGCCGCTGCCCAGGCGGTCGCTGGCCGACAGCCGGCCGCGCTTGGGCAGGTCATTGATCTCATGCCACAACGCAATACGCCGTGTGTCGATGGGCTGGATCGCCCGCGCCGGCCATACGAAGTCGACGTTGTGAAACCACTGGTCGTACAGGTCGTAACTCTCGGGTTGCATCACCGCAATGCGCTGGGCCTGCTCCACATCGTGTACCTGGTACACCAGGCGAATGCCCAGCTCTTGCTCGGCGCGCACGCGCAGGCATTCCAGCAAGGTCACGGAAGTACCGAGGACACGCAATGTGATCATGCCGCGAACCGCCGTGAGAACACGTCAAAGGAGCGCTGCAACAACGCCGGGTCGAGACCGCGCAGGATAAACACCAGGCGTGACTGGCGGTCGGTGCCTGGCCATGCAGGCAAATGCACCGGAGCATGCAGGCAATGCTGCACGCCATGGATAACAATGGGGGCCGAGCTTGCGTTCACGTTAAGCAGTCCTTTGACGCGAAGGATTCGTTCGCCGTGGCATCTTAACAGCATCGACAACCACACCCCGAAGCCCACCCAATCCAGCGGCTGCTCAAAGGTCAGGCAGCAGACTTGGGCAGCGCCGTGGCTCGCCGTGGTGGTGTGGTGCAGTTGCCAGCGGCTGACTTCAACCGCGGGCTCGGCGCTGCGCAACCCCTCACCGAGCAACAGTTGGTCGCCGCTGTGAACCGCATGGGTATCGAGGATTGGCGTGCCGGCATTCAATGCCCGCAAGTGCGCCCGTAGCGCGGAGCAATCGCCGGCCAGGTCGGTTTTGCTCAGCAGCAAACGATCCGCCGCCGCCACCTGGGCCAGCCACTCCGGGTGCAGGCGCTCTTGCAATTGGGCGTGGCTGGCATCCACCAAGGTGATCACCAGGCCAATATGAAAACGCCCACGCAGTTGCACATCGTTATTCAGGGTGGCGAGGATCGGCGCCGGGTCGGCCAGGCCGGTGGTTTCCAGGATCACACGCTTGAACGCCGGGATCTCACCGCGCTCACGGCGTTGCAACAGGCCAAGCAGCGCGTCTTTCAACTCGCCGCGAATCGAGCAGCACACGCAGCCGCTGGGCAGCAACACGGTGTCTGGCGCGACCTCTTCCACCAACAGATGGTCGATGCCGATATCACCGAATTCATTGATCAAGAGGGCCGTATCACCGAGGCTTTCGCCTTGCAGCAAACGCTTGAGCAAGGTGGTTTTACCGCTGCCGAGAAAGCCGGTGATGACATTAAGGGCGATGCTCATGACGACTCCAGATGATCGAGCAAACGCGGGTCCAGCGGGTCCAGCGGGCGCCCGAGCATGGTCTCCGCCGCCTGGCACAGTTGATCCAGGCCACTGGCCAATGCCTGTTTGCCGGTCGCGCCCAACAACAGGTAGGACGCGCCCTGGAAGTCTTCGACCTTGAGTCGGAACACCGCCAGCACTTGATTGATCGCCGCAATGCGGCGCAGACGCTCACGGCGCCTGGGCAGTTCATCGCCCAAGGGGTCGCTCCAGTGCAAGTCTTCGCCGAGCAAGCCGCAGAGTCCGCACATGCCTACACCTCACTCATGGCATGACATCGCCGGAATTCGGGCCGAGTGTCTGGCCGACAAACAGGTTGCCTCCCGGCTCGCTGGCAAGCAGTACAGCGGTCGGCGCCACTTCATCGGCCAGGCCAAAGCGGCCCAGGGGCAACTCGGCAGCTTTGGCGCGTTTCCAGTCTTCGCTGATGCCGCCCACCAACGGCGTCTCGATCGGGCCGGGTGCAATGGCATTGACCAGCACGTTGTCCTTGGCCACTTCCAGCGCCAGGGATTTGGTGAAGCCGATCACCCCAGCCTTGGCCGCGGCGTAGTGGGTCAACTCGGCGCCGCCCTTGATACCCAGTTGCGAGGCCACATTAATGATGCGGCCCCAACGCTGCGCCAGCATGTGCGGCAAGGCGCGCTGACTGGCGACAAATACACTGGTGAGGTCGACGCGCAGCATGTCGTTCCACATCTCGATGGAAAGGTCGACGCAGCGTGCCTGGGTGAGCATGCCGGCATTGTTGACCAGAATATCGATGCCGCCGAAGTGCTCGACGCAGCGGTCGACACTGGCCTGGGCGCCTTCAACGCTGCCGACATCGGCCAGGCACTCGACTACCTCGGCGCCGAGGTTGCGGCAGGTGATCGCGGTTTCAGCGAGGCTGACGGCGTTGCGGTCGGCCAGCAGCAGGCGTGCGCCTTCAGCGGCGTAGGCACGGGCGATGGCGGCACCGATGCCGCTGCCGGCACCGGTGATCACGGCGCGGCGGTTGTTCAATTGAGACATACACAAATCTCCTAAGGCAAACACGGTCTCCTGTGGGAGCTGGCTTGCCAGCTCCCACATGTTTAGATCGAGTACCGTCAGTCGGGCCAGCGCACGGTTAAACCACCGTCGATGACGATGCTTTGGCCAGTCAAATAGCTCGACGCCTCACTGGTCAAAAACTGCACCAGCGACGCCACCTCATCCGCCCGCCCTACCCGGCCCAACGGAATCGCCCGGGCGGCCTTGGCCAAGCCTTCCGGCCCCAAAGAATTCTTCGCATCCAACGACTGCGGCGTCTCGATCAACCCCGGAATCACCGCATTGCAACGAATCCCCAACGCCGCCAACTCCACCGCCAGCGAACGGCACAACCCCGGCACGCCGGCTTTTGCCGCCGCGTAATGGCTGTGTTCCTGCCAGCCATACACACCGCCGGCAATCGATGAAATCGCCACCAGCGCGCCGCCCTCTTTCATGTGCCGGCTTGCAGCGCGGAAGGTGCGCATCACCCCCGTGAGGTCGATATTGAGCATCTCGTCCCACAGCTCATCGGTCATCTCCAGCAACGGCGCGCGGCGCAGCAAACCGGCGTTGGCCACGGCGTAATCGAGGCGGCCGAAGTGCTGCACGGCGGCCTCGGCCAGGGCGTCTACCGAGGCGCTATTGCCCACGTCCAGCGGCAACATCAGGCATTCGCCACCGGCTTCTTTCACCAGGGCCACGGTGGTATGCGGGTCATGGGGATCGGCCGGGAAATACCCGCCGACCACCGCCACGCCGCTGCGCGCATACGCCACGGCGAGGGCTTGGCCGATGCCGCTGGCGGCACCGGTAATCAAGGCAACTTTACGGCTCATCTAACACTCCTTACTGAACGGTTTCCGGACGCACATGGCGTGCGGCAAACATCAGCGCACCGGACAAGAAGCACGGCAGCGCGCCGAACCACAGCGCGGCGGTCTGCCAGTCACTGCCGGCGGACAACACCTGGGTGGCGCCAAACCCTGCGACCACTGCACCAATCGGGCCCATGGCATGGATGATCGCGCCGCCGGTGGCACGGATGCTGGTCGGGAAACTCTCGCTGATAAAGAACAGTGCCGCCGAGTAAGGCCCGATCAGGAAGAACAGGCCCAGGCTGTAAAGCCCGACCACCATCGGCATGTTGCTTGGGCCAAACAGCATCCCGGCAAATGCCAGGCCACCGAGCATCCAGCCCAGGCCGATCACGTTGCGGCGGCCGATCTTGTCGCCCATCCAGCCGTGGGTCAGGTAGCCGCAGTAACCCACCAGGTTGGACAACACGAGGATGATCAGCGAGTTCTCGAACGAAATATGGTGCACGCTGACGATCACCGAGGTGCCGAGCACGCTGAACACCTGGATGGCCGCCCAGTTGAGCAACAACGCGGCGCCGATTACCAGCGTGGCGCGCCGGGCCGGGCCACGGAAGGCGGCTTTAAGGCCAGCCTTGCTGTGTTCGTCGTAGTCGACGCCGTAAGTCACAGCGACGTTTTGCGCTTCTTTTACCGCGCCGCTTTTACGCAGTTCGCTGATGCGCTGATGGATCTGGAACTGCGGGCTCTCCTTGAGCTTGCGCGCCATGATCGCGATCACGATGGCCGGGATCGCTGCAAAGATGAAACACCCCTGCCAGCCGATAATCGGCAGCAACAGCGCGGTCAACCCGGCAGCGATCAACGCGCCCACCGGCCAGCCGCCCTGCACCAGGCTGTAGATAAACCCGCGGCGCTTGGTCAGTCGTGGGTCTTCCGAGGCGCCATACAGCTCGCTCAGGTACGTGGCATTGACGGTTTCCTCGGCATAGCCCAGGCCGCCCAGCGAACGAATCAGAATCAGCGGCGACTTGCCCCACGCACCGCCAATCGCGGTAAGTGCCGAGCACAGCGCGGAACCTGCCACGGTAAAAATAATGCCTTTGCGCCGGCCCAACTTGTCCACTACCGGGCCAATCGCAAAGGCGACCACCGCTGTGCCCACCGCCACCCATGTTGCGATTTCAGCTTGCTCCACTTCACCCCAGCCAAAATGCCGGCCGATCTCCGGCAGCAAGGTGCCGAAGAGGATGAAGTCATACACCGCAAACACCCAGGCGAAAAACGCGATCCAGGTGGCAAAGCGCACCTCTTGCGACGTCAGTTGCCGGGGTTTCCAGCCAGTCAGGTCAAGCTTGTTGTAGATGGACATAAATCGCGCCTCGCAGGGTTGGGGCAAATGCCGACTAGCCAAGGTGGAACCTGAACCACAGGTAACGGATGACTCAGATCAGGTACGCGGTTGGCGGCGGATAAAGTCGTCGGCGATTTCGTCGAAGGTGACGAAGCGCACGCCGGCATGGCTCTGGATGTGTTCGATCAGGCGCTCGAGCATCAACAGCACTTGCGGGCGGCCGGACACGTCGGGGTGGATGGTCATGGTGAACACCGCGTGTTCGTGTTCGCGGTAAACCCAGTCGAACTGGTCGCGCCACATCTCTTCCAGGTGGCGCGGGTTGACGAAGCCGTGGCTGTTGGGGGCTTTTTTGATGAACATCATCGGCGGCAGGTCGTCGAGGTACCAGTTGGCCGGGATTTCCACCAGGTCGGTTTCTTCGCCACGCACCAAAGGTTTCATCCAGGTATCCGGGTGCTGGCTGTAATCGATCTTGGTCCAGCTGTCGCCCTTGCGCACGTAGTACGGATGGAAGTCGTTGTGCATCAGGCTGTGGTCGTACTTGATGCCTTTTTTCAGCAGCAACTCGTTAGTGACCTTGCTGAATTCCCACCAGGGTGCGACATAACCGGTCGGGCGTTTGCCGGTGACCTGGGTGATCAGCTCGATCGACTTATCGAGGACGATTTCTTCCTGCTCGGCGGTCATCGCGATCGGGTTTTCGTGGCTGTAGCCGTGCACGCCGATTTCGTGGCCGGCGTCGGCCACCGCTTTCATCTGCTCGGGGAAGGTTTCCATTGAGTGACCGGGAATAAACCAGGTGGTGCGCAGGCCGTAGCGTTCGAACAGTTTGAGCAGGCGCGGCGCGCCAATTTCACCTGCGAACAAGCCGCGAGAGATGTCGTCCGGCGAGTCTTCACCGCCGTAGGAGCCGAGCCAGCCGGCGACGGCGTCTACGTCGACGCCAAATGCACAGAGAATGTCTTTAGCCATGGTATGTCTCCTTAAAAATTCAGGGTGGTTTCGACCGACAGTGCGGCCCTGAGCAGACGTGCGTCTTCGCCGCTTGGGGCGCTGAGCAGCAGGCCGGTGGGTAAACCCAGGGCATCACGGCCGCTGGGCAGGCTGACGCCAGGCATGTCGAGCAAACTGCCGGGCATGGTCAGGCGCAGGGTGGCGAGGTTGGTTTTGACGAACAGCTCGTCATCGGCTTGCAGCGGTGCAAGGGCCGGGGCGACATGGGCGACCGTCGGGGTAATGAGAACGGCACCGTCGAGTTCATCGACCAGTTGGAGTTGCAAGCGGCGACGCGCGTCGATCAGGTGCAGTAATTGGCTGGCAGGCAATTCACGCGCGGCCTCCAGGCGGCGACGTACACGCGGGTCGAGTTGCTCGGCATCGCAACTGTCCAACAAGTTTTCGTGCAGGGCGAAGGCTTCGAATGAGCCGAGCCAGCCGTCCTGCTTGATCAGGTTGAGGGTGGCCTGGAAGGTGGCTGACGCGCGCACCTCGATCAGCGCACCGGCAGCCTTGAGCTGGTCCACCGCGCGCAGCAGGTTATTGCGTACGGCGGGTTCGATGTCTTCCAACGTGCCCTGCTCAAGGACGAAGTGCTGGCCCTTGAGGCTGCGGGCGACGTGCTGTTGCGTGCGGCCGTTGAGCAGGTCGTCGATGGCCAGCGCATCGCGCACGCTGCGGGTCAGCGGGCCGAGGCTGTCGAGGGTGTGCGCCAGCGGGAATACGCCGTCGCGGCTGTAGCGCCGACAGCTGCTGCGGTAGCCCACCACACCATTGAGCGCTGCGGGGATGCGGATCGAGCCGGCGGTGTCGGTGCCCATGGCGATGGGCACGATCCCCGCCGCCACAGCGACCGCCGAGCCCGACGACGAGCCGCCGGGAATGCGCGGTTGATCGCTGCCATTGGGGTTATGGGGCGTGCCGAAATGCGGGTTCAGGCCCAGGCCGGAATACGCCAGTTCACTGAGATTGGTCTTGCCCAGGCTGACCATTCCGGCGCGGCACAACAGCCCGACACTGGGCGCATCGACCAAGGCCGGCGCAGCCTTGCGGCGATAGGCGGCGCCTGCGGTGGTGATGCTGCCGGCCACGTCGAACAAATCTTTCCAGGCCAGTGGCACGCCATCGAATGCGCTCAAAGGCTGCCCGGCACGCCAGCGCGCGGCGGCAGCCTCGGCCTCACGGCGTGCGCGCTCGGCGGTCAGGGAGATAAAGACACTGGGCGCCATGCTCGCGTGGACGAGTGCCTGCTCCAGTGCCTGCACCGGGTCGTTGCGACCGCTGGCGAACGCTTGGGCCATTGAGGTGGCGTCTGACATCAAGATGACCCTCACAAAACGTACATATTAATAAAATGTACGTTTTACAAAGGCAGATTTCGTGCCAGTCTCTTTGGACGTGTTGTGGTGTTCCTAAGCCATAACGTCAACACCAGCGGGATAGATGGTTTTGCAGGCTGCAAAAAATATCGGCGCACGTGCTGAGCCTGACTCGAATTGAAATAATGTATCTTTTATTAATAAATACATTTTGGTGCAAAAAGTAACGTTTCTCTCTTGGCGGCCCCAAAAAAGTGCCACCGCTGTAGCGCAGAGTGACAGGTGCATCTATGAGAGAATCCCCGACCACTTTCCTACACGCCCAAGAGAACACGATGAAAGCAGTGTCCGCCTCGGCCTCCCGTTACGCGATGATTCACCAACTGTTGCGTGATGCGATCGTTAACGGCACTGCGCGCCACGGGCTGGTGTTGCTGGAAGCGCCGCTGGCCGAGCTGTTCGGCACCAGCCGCGTTCCAGTCCGCAAGGCTTTGGACCTGCTGCATGACGAGGGCTTGATCTGCCGTTTCAATGGCCGAGGTTACTTGATCAACCCCAAAGGCCTGGTCATGGAGCCGCTGCGCTTGCCCCTGAGCCATGCGCACCTGGGCCTTGATGGCGAAGCTGAGTTGGTGGATACGCGGCCGCTGGGTGAGCGGATCGTCGAGGAGATCGGCGCGGCGCTGTCCACGTGTATCGCTTTTGGCCACTACCGCCTGGACGAGCAAGCCGCCGCTGACCACTACAGCGTCAGCCGCGCGGTGGTGCGTGAAGCGCTGATGCGCCTGCGCGACCGTGGCCTGGTGGAAAAAGAACCCTACTCCCAGTGGCTGGCCGGGCCGTTGACCGCGCGGGAAGTCACCGAAGACTACGAACTACGCGCCTGCCTGGAACCCGAAGCGCTGCGCCAGAGCGCGCCGAACCTGGACCGCGAGATGCTCGAAGCGATGTTGCAGCGCGTGCTGGATGCCCAGCAAAGCCCACACTGCAGCCTGGAAACCATCGAACAGATCGAAGAGGACTTGCACCAACGCTGCCTGGCCGGCTTGCAAAACCGCAAGATCGCCGCGCTGATCCGCCAGGGCCAGAGCCCGATGATCATCAGTCGTATTTTTTACCGTTTACTGGGAATCGGCGCAGATCCCGCCATGCTCGCCGAACATCGCTTGATTCTGGAGTTGTTGCTGCATGGGGCATTTGATGCGGCGGCGCTGAATTTGCGCGAGCATTTGCAGCGGGCGCGGCAGCGGATGTTGCAGCGCCTGAAGGTGCTGTCGGTGTTACCGGAGCAGCCGCTGCCGGCTTACCTGCACAAAATCAGCTGACGCCACTCGGTCTGACATGTGGGAGCTGGCTTGCCTGCGATGGCGGTGTATCAGTCACCCGATGTATCAACTGGCACACCGCTATCGCAGGCAAGCCAGCTCCCACATGGACTCAGCGTCGTTTTAGAAATTTCATGCAATATGTTGCTATCTCACGCCCACCATTGAAACCACCGCTACCCCGCCCCATCTAACCTGCATACTTCCTTATGCAGGTGCCCCATGAGCGACCAGCAAGAATTCCCGGACATCGACCTGAACGATTACGCCGACCCCGAAAACGCTGAGCACGAAACCTCGTCCAACACCGGCCTGGCCCTGCCTGGGCAAAACCTGCCGGACAAGGTCTATATCATCCCGATCCACAACCGGCCGTTCTTCCCGGCGCAGGTATTGCCGGTCATCGTCAACGAAGATCCGTGGGCCGAAACCCTGGAGCTGGTGAGCAAATCCGACCACCACTCGCTTGCGCTGTTTTTCATGGACACAGCACCCGAAGACCCGCGCCACTTCGACACCTCCAGCCTGCCGCTGTACGGCACGCTGGTGAAGGTGCACCACGCCAGCCGCGAGAACGGCAAGCTGCAGTTCGTCGCCCAGGGCCTGACCCGCGTGCGCATCAAGACCTGGCTCAAGCACCATCGCCCGCCATACCTGGTGGAAGTCGAATACCCGCACCAGCCCACCCAGCCGACCGACGAGGTCAAGGCCTACGGCATGGCGTTGATCAATGCGATCAAGGAACTGCTGCCACTCAACCCGCTGTACAGCGAAGAGTTGAAGAACTACCTCAATCGCTTCAGCCCCAACGACCCGTCGCCGCTCACCGACTTCGCCGCCGCGTTGACCTCGGCAACCGGTAACGAGTTGCAGGAAGTGCTGGACTGCGTCCCCATGCTCAAGCGCATGGAAAAAGTATTGCCAATGCTGCGCAAGGAAGTTGAAGTCGCGCGCCTGCAGAAGGAAATCTCCGCCGAGGTAAACCGCAAGATCGGTGAGCATCAGCGCGAGTTCTTCCTCAAGGAACAACTCAAGGTCATCCAGCAAGAGCTGGGCTTGACCAAGGATGACCGCAGCGCCGACGTCGAACAGTTCGAGCAACGCCTGGTGGGCAAAGTGCTGCCGGCCCAGGCGCAAAAACGCATCGGCGAAGAGATGAACAAGCTGTCGATCCTGGAAACCGGTTCGCCGGAATACGCGGTCACACGCAACTACCTGGACTGGGCCACTTCCGTGCCGTGGGGCGTATATGGCGAGGACAAGCTCGACCTGAAACACGCGCGCAAAGTGCTGGATAAACACCATGCAGGCCTGGACGACATCAAAAGTCGCATCCTCGAATTCCTCGCGGTCGGTGCTTACAAAGGCGAAGTCGCCGGTTCCATCGTGCTGCTGGTCGGCCCGCCGGGCGTGGGCAAGACCAGTGTGGGTAAATCCATCGCCGAGTCCCTGGGCCGGCCGTTCTATCGGTTCAGCGTTGGCGGCATGCGCGACGAGGCCGAGATCAAGGGCCATCGCCGCACCTACATCGGCGCCCTGCCGGGCAAGCTGGTGCAGGCGCTTAAAGATGTGGAAGTGATGAACCCGGTGATCATGCTCGACGAGATCGACAAGATGGGCCAGAGCTTCCAGGGCGACCCGGCGTCTGCGCTGCTGGAAACCCTCGACCCTGAGCAGAACGTCGAATTCCTCGATCACTACCTGGACCTGCGCCTGGACCTGTCCAAAGTGCTGTTCGTGTGTACCGCCAACACCCTGGACTCGATCCCCGGCCCGTTGCTGGACCGTATGGAAGTGATTCGCCTGTCGGGCTATATCACCGAAGAAAAAGTCGCCATCGCCAAGCGTCACCTGTGGCCCAAGCAGCTGGAAAAAGCCGGCGTGGCGAAAACCAGCCTGAGCATCAGCGACGGCGCCCTGCGTGCGTTGATCGACGGTTATGCGCGGGAAGCCGGGGTGCGCCAGTTGGAGAAACAGCTGGGCAAACTGGTGCGCAAGGCGGTGGTCAAGCTGCTGGATGAGCCAGACTCGGTGATCAAGATCGGCAACAAGGACCTGGAAAGCTCATTGGGCATGCCGGTGTTCCGCAACGAGCAAGTGCTGTCGGGCACTGGTGTGATCACTGGCCTGGCCTGGACCAGCATGGGCGGCGCGACCTTGCCGATTGAGGCGACGCGCATCCACACGCTCAATCGCGGCTTCAAACTCACCGGGCAGTTGGGTGAAGTGATGAAAGAGTCCGCCGAGATCGCCTATAGCTACATCAGCTCGAACCTGAAGTCGTTTGGCGGCGATCCGAAGTTCTTCGATGAAGCCTTCGTACACCTGCACGTGCCGGAAGGCGCCACACCAAAAGACGGCCCGAGCGCAGGTGTCACCATGGCCAGTGCGCTGCTGTCGCTGGCACGCAACCAGCCGCCGAAAAAAGGCGTGGCCATGACCGGCGAGCTGACCTTGACCGGGCATGTGCTGCCGATTGGCGGCGTGCGCGAGAAGGTGATTGCGGCGCGCCGCCAGAAGATTCACGAGCTGATCTTGCCGGAGCCGAATCGCGGGAGCTTTGAGGAGTTGCCGGAGTACCTGAAGGAAGGCATGACGGTACACTTTGCCAAGCGCTTTGCGGATGTGGCGAAGGTGCTCTTCTAAATTTCACTCCAACCCTGTGGCGAGGGAGCTTGCTCCCGCTGGACTGCGCAGCAGTCCCAACAAAGCCGGGGCCGCTTCGCGGCCAGCGGGAGCAAGCTCCCTCGCCACAAAGGTTTCTGTCACTGTCTGCTTGTCACACCTTGTCTCATCTTCGGTTATGCTCGCCCTTCGTCGCCACACAACGGAGCCTCCATGACCGCTGCCCGCCTGCTTCTCCCCTTGAGCCTTGCCCTGCTGGCCGGATGCGCCAGTGCCCCCAAGCTAAACGTCACAGTGGACAACCAGAGCGCCTGCCCGCTGCAGCTTAAAACCGGACAAAACCTGATCCTCACCCTGCCGAGCAACCCCACCACCGGCTACCGCTGGGCCATCCAGGATTCCGCGGGCGGTGTGCTGCGTGCCTTGAGCCCGGAGGTCTACAGCAGCGCGGAATCCGGTGTGATCGGCGGCGGTGGCCACTCCACCTGGCGCTTCCAGGCCTTCGCGGCCGGCCAGGGCCGTTTGCGCCTGACATCCCAGCAACCCTGGGAGCCGGAAGCCGAACCGGCCGAAACCTTCGACTGCGCCATTACGGTGAACTGATATGCCATGGCTGATCCTTGCGTTGATGGGCGCCGGCACCTTTATCTACGGCCTGACCACCCACGCCACCTTGTTGTGCCTGCTGGTCAAACCACTGCCGGTGCTGGCACTGCTGGGCTGGCTGCATGATGCGCCGCCCACTGACTATCGACGCTGGATCAGCCTGGGGCTGATTTTTTCCCTGGTCGGTGATGTGCTGCTCGCTTGGCCGGGCGACCTGTTTATCTTTGGCCTCGGCGCGTTCCTGTTTGCGCACCTGGCGTATCTGAAAGCCTATTTCAGCGATTGCCGCCGCCTGGCGGTGTTGCCATTGGTATTGGCGCTGGGTGTGGGGGCAATCCTGCTGAGTATTTTGATTTCCCACGGCCTCGGCGACTTGCTGATTCCAGTGGTGGTTTACGCCCTGGTGATCAGCGCCATGCTCTGGCGTGCGCTCGCACGGCTGGGCAGTGAAGTGCCCAAACGCTCGGCATGGCTTGCGGCAGCGGGGGCGGTGTCGTTTGTGTTTTCCGACACGCTGATCGGCATCAACCGGTTTGTGTTGGCCTTCGATGCGGCACCGTATTTGCTGATCACCACCTATTGGCTGGGTCAGTGGGGTATTACCGCTTCGGCTTTCCATCAGACAACCCGCGCACATGAGGGCCAACTTGGCTAAAATGCCGGCCTTTCCCCCCTCGTCGCCGGAACAACCGTGAGCAAAGAACCCGATCGCCTATTCGCCCAGCCCCTGCCCCAGGTGCCGGACTTCGCCTTTAACGAGGACGTGGTGCGGGTGTTCCCGGACATGATCAAGCGCTCGGTGCCGGGTTACCCGACCATCGTCGAGAACCTCGGCGTGCTTGCGGCGCAATTTGCCCAGCCGGGCAGCGTGCTTTACGACCTCGGTTCGTCCCTAGGCGCTGTGACCCAAGCCTTGCGTCGCCACGTGCGCACCGACGGCTGCCGGGTGATTGCAGTGGATAACTCCGCCGCCATGGTCGAGCGCTGCCGCGAATACCTCAACGGTCAGGACTCGATGTTCCAGGAGTTGCTGCCGGTTGAGGTGATTGAGGGCGACATTCTCGCGCTGCAATTTAAGCCTGCTTCGGTGGTGGCGTTGAACTTCACCCTGCAATTTATCGCGCCTGACCAACGCCTGGCGTTACTCGGGCGTATCCGCCAGTCGCTGCTGCCAGGCGGGGCGTTGATCCTTTCGGAAAAGCTGCGTTTCAACGATCCCGAAGAACACGCATTGCTCACCGACCTGCATATCGCGTTCAAACGCGCCAACGGCTACAGCGAACTGGAAATTGCCCAGAAGCGCAGCGCCATCGAAAACGTCATGAAGCCCGACAGCCTCGAAGAACACCGCGAACGCCTGCTGGCGGCCGGGTTCTCGAAAGTCGTGCCGTGGTTCCAGTGTCTTAACTTTGCCTCGTTGATTGCCTTGCCATGATTGATTTGTCCCCCCTCGCCCGCCACTTGGTCGGTACTCCTCTGGCCGTATGGGCCCAGGGCCTGCAAGCGCAGCTCGACAGCAAAATGGAAAAGGGTCACGGCGACCTGGAGCGCTGGCAAAGTGCGCTGGACGCACTGCCGCAGATCCAGCCCAGCGAAGTCGATTTGCTCAATGGCCTGACGCTTGATACCGATTGCGACGAGGCTACCCGCGCACAAATGCACACCGCCCTGATGGGCCTGAGCCCGTGGCGCAAAGGCCCGTTCAACCTGTTCGGCGTGCACGTGGACACCGAATGGCGTTCGGACTGGAAGTGGTCGCGGGTTGCACCGCACCTGGACTTGAAGGGCAAGCGCATCCTCGATGTGGGTTGCGGCAACGGCTATTACATGTGGCGCATGCTCGGCGCGGGGGCCGACAGCGTCATTGGCGTGGACCCGAACTGGCTGTTCTTCTGCCAGTTCCAGGCGGTGCAGCGCTACTTGTCCGAGCCAAAGGCCTGGCACTTGCCGTTCCCGTTTGAGGACCTGCCGTCGAACCTGGAAGGCTTCGATACGGTGTTTTCCATGGGCGTGTTCTATCACCGCCGCTCGCCGATCGAGCACCTGCTGGCGCTCAAGGACACACTGGTCAAAGGTGGCGAGTTGGTGCTGGAAACCCTGGTAGTGGACGGCGATCAGCAGCAAGTACTGGTGCCGGAAGACCGCTACGCACAGATGCGCAACGTGTGGTTCCTGCCGTCGGTGCCGGCACTGATGCTGTGGCTGCGCCGCGCGGGTTTCAGTGAAGTGCGTTGTGTGGATGTGAGCGTGACCACGGTTGAAGAACAACGCGGCACCGAGTGGATGAAGTATCAGTCGCTGAGTGATTTCCTGGACCCGGATGATCACAGCAAGACCATCGAAGGGCTGCCGGCGCCGATGCGGGCGGTGATTATCGCCAAGAAATAAACACTGATTTCCCTGACTAAATGGGGATCAAAATGTGGGAGCTGGCTTGCCTGCGATGGCGGCCAGCCCGACAACTCATCAGTGACTGATGCACCGCTATCGCAGGCAAGCCAGCTCCCACATTGGCTCCTCGGTGTTCTTTAGAGTGTGGGCTTGGCTCTGCGGGCCTTGAAGAATTCACTCAGTACCGTGCCGCATTCCTCGGCCAACACCCCGCCTTCATACAGCACCCGATGGTTGAGAAAGTCCTGGGTAAAAAACTGCCCCTGGCTTTGCACAATCCCGGCCTTGGGCTCCAGCGCGCCGTACACCACCCGCGCGATACGCGAATGCACAATCAAACCAGCGCACATGCTGCACGGCTCCAGCGTCACGTACAGCGTGCTGCCCACCAGACGGTAGTTGCTGATCGCCTGCGCAGCGGCGCGAATGGCGACCATCTCGGCATGGGCGCTGGGGTCGTTGCCGCTGATCGGGCAGTTAAAGCCACGGCCGATGATTTCACCGCCTTGCACCAGCACCGCGCCCACGGGCACTTCGCCAAGTGCCGCGCCCTGGGCGGCAAGGGCCAGGGCTTCGCGCATGAAGTGCTGGTCGCGGCTGCGGTCGATAATCGCTGCGGGGCGAATCTGGCGCATCACGCCACCTCGATGGCGGCCATCAGGCCGGTTTCCATATGGTCGATCACGTGGCAGTGAAACATCCACACGCCTGGGTTATCTGCCACCAACGCCACGCGCGCACGCTCGTTTTTGCCCAGCAGGTAGGTGTCGGTGAAATACGGAATCACCTTGTGGCGGTTCGAGGCGATCACCTTGAAGCTCATGCCGTGCAGGTGAATCGGGTGCTGGTACTGGGTCATGTTCTTCAATTCAAAAATGTAGCTCTTGCCCTTCTCAAGCCTGGCAATCGGGCGGTCGGCGCAAGTCTTGTCGGTGATGTCCCAGGCCTTGCCGTTGATCTGCCACAGGCTCGGCGGTTTGCCGTCATCCACCGACACGCTGCCGACCCACTCGAAATTGAAGTTGAGTTTCTCGGCATTGGCCAGGTCCGGCTCGGCAATCGGGTTGGCGGGCAGTGCTGGCGGCCATTCGCTCGGCGCGTCGGTATTGGCGACTGAACGGAAAGTGCCGAGACGCACCGGGCCGTTACGGATCGACAGCTCTTCACCCGCCGGTGGCGCCTTGATCGCCAGGCAAATGCGCATGCCCGGGCCCAGCCAGTATTCTTTGCCCAACGGGCGCGGCTCGATGGGGTTGCCATCCAGTGCGTAGATCTGCGCTTCAACGTCGGGGATGTTGAGGCGATACGTCAGGGTGTTGTCGAGGTTGAGCAAGCGCACGCGGGTGATCTGCCCGGCAGGCAGATCGATCACCGCCTGGGGCACGCCATTGATGGTCGACAACCGCCCGGCCGTGCCACCACGCGCCGCTTCACGGGGCACGCTGAAGGCGACAAAAGCGCCCTCTTCGTCCACGTGCCAGCTTTTCAGGCTCAAGGTGCATTCGTGTTTGAAACCGGTGGGCTCGCGCTCTTCGACAATCAGCGGGCCGACCAGGCCACGGCCAAGTTCTTCGCTGCTGTTCACATGGGGGTGATACCAGTAGCTGCCGGCATCGGGCACGCGGAATTTGTAGTCGAAATATTCACCGGGCAGTACCGGCAGTTGCGAGACGTAGGGCACGCCGTCCATTTCCAGCGGCAGGCGGATGCCGTGCCAGTGAATGGTGGTGGCGACCGGCAGGTGGTTGATAAAACGTACCCGCAGCCACTCGCCTTGGCGCACACGCAACTCGGTGCCTGGCGCCGAGGGGCCGAACGCCCAGGCTTCGGTCTTGTGGCCGGGCACCAGTTCCACGTCCAACGGTGCGGCAATCAGCTCGTAATCGTGGCCCGCGTTGGCCTCGGCGACTTTCCCCAGCCAGTAGCGATAGGCGCCACCGGCACCGACGCCCACGACGGCCAGGCCTGCCAGGCCACCCAGGATTTGTCGACGGGAAAAGGATCGGGACACAACAACCTCACGTATCTGCCGCAGGCCAGAGGCCCGCAAAGGGCAGATACGATACACCTGCATCGGCTAAACAGTAAGGCTTCGCATTGCCGCATGGCGAAAACGCCGATGAAGACTCTGAAGATTTCCTGTAGGAGCTGGCTTGTGTGGGAGCCGGGCTTGCCCGCGATACAGGCGCCTCGGTTTTTCAGTTTTACCGAGGTGATGCTATCGCAGGCAAGCCAGCTCCCACACAAGCCCGCTCCACAGGAGATTTCCAGTGTCTGATCAGTGCTTGGCAGCCGCCAGAATCAGGGCTTTCATTTCGGCAACCGCGCCTTTGAAACCGACGAACAGCGCATGCGCCACCAGCGCATGGCCGATGTTCAGCTCGTTGATGCCCTTGATCGCGGCCACGGCTTCGACGTTGTGGTAGTGCAAGCCATGGCCGGCGTTGACGATCAGGCCTTCGTTGAGGCCGCACTTGACGCCGTCGATGATGCGCTGCAGTTCCTCAGCCACTTCGGTGGGCGTGGTGGCATCGGCGTAACGGCCAGTGTGCAGTTCGATCGCCGGCGCGCCGACGCGACGCGACGCTTCGATCTGGCGCTCGTCGGCGTCGATGAACAGTGACACTTCGCTGCCGATCTTCGACAGGCGCTCCACCGCCGCCTTGATCCGTGCTTCCTGGCCGGCCACGTCGAGGCCGCCTTCGGTGGTGAGTTCCTGGCGGGTTTCCGGCACCAGGCAGATATGCGCCGGGCGGATGCGCTCGGCGAACGCCATCATTTCTTCGGTGACGCCCATCTCGAAGTTCATGCGGGTTTGCAGCACGTCCTTGAGCACCAGTACATCGCGCTCCTGGATGTGGCGGCGGTCTTCGCGCAGGTGCACGGTGATGCCGTCGGCGCCCGCTTCTTCGGCGTCCAGCGCGGCCTTGACCGGGTCGGGGTAACGGGTGCCCCGGGCCTGGCGCAGGGTGGCGACGTGGTCGATGTTGACGCCAAGAAGAATGCGATTGCTGGTGGTCACGGAAGCGCTCCTGAAAAGGGAAAGAAACGCTGCACAGCATACACGGGCTTGTCAGGGCTTTCGAAACAACTCGCGACTGACCAGCGGGCGCCCGCCCAAATGCACGGCCAGCGCCTGGCGCATCAGGCGCTTGGCGGCGGACAAGGCACCAGGGGCTGTCCAGTCCGCTTCGCTCATGGCCAACAGCTCGGTGCCCTGGAACAGGCCCGGTTGCAGCAGGTACACGCGCTCAAGGCCGGCGTCGACTTGCAGGCGGTACATACCGTCGGCGGCGATGGGGTCGCCGTGCAGGTCGTTGCTCAGTTCGAAGCCGTAGCCCAAGTCATCGAGCAGGCGCCATTCGAAGGCGCGCAGCAGCGGCTCCAGCGGGCGACCTTCGGCCAGGGCCATAAGCGTGGCGGCATAGTGATCGAAGACGGCGGGGTGCGGGTCTTCGGCGGGCAGCAGGCGGATCAACAGTTCGTTGAGGTAGAGGCCACTGAACAGCGCTTCGCCATTGAGCCAGGCCGAGGTGCCGACGCTCTCCAGGCGGCCGACGTTTTTCAGCTCGCCCTTGCCACGAAACTCCACGTCCAGCGCCACAAACGGCCGTGCCAACGTACCCGCTTTGCCCCGCGCACTGCGCAACACCGCGCGCAAGCGGCCTTGGGGCGTGAGGAAGTCCACCAAAGCGCTGGTCTCGCGGTAGGCGCGGCTGTGCAGGACGTAGGCGAGTTGGCTGGGGGGTGGGGTTTGGGACATGAGACGGGGAATCTCTAAAGAAGGAGAGCGCTTTTGTGGCGAGGGAGCTTGCTCCCGCTGGGCTGCGAAGCAGCCCCTATACCAGCCATAGAGTTACGTCAGGTAAAACGCGCCGACCTTGTTGGGGCCGCTTCGCGGCCCAGCGGGAGCAAGCTCCCTCGCCACAACAAGCCCACCCGCCATCAGGCGGAGGGTTACAGGTCGCCGTAGCCCAGGGAACGCAGCGCGCGCTCATCATCGGACCAACCACCTTTAACCTTCACCCACAGGTTAAGCATGATCTTGGAATCAAACAGCAATTCCATGTCCTTGCGCGCTTCGGTGCCGATGCGCTTGATGCGCTCGCCCTTGTCGCCAATGATGATTTTTTTCTGGCCGTCGCGTTCGACGAGGATCAGCGCGTGGATATGCAGGGTTTTGCCCTGCTGCTTGAACTCTTCGATTTCAACGGTGATCTGGTACGGCAGCTCGGCGCCCATCTGGCGCATGATTTTCTCGCGTACCAGTTCGGCGGCCAGGAAACGGCTGCTGCGGTCGGTGATCTGGTCTTCCGGGAAGAAGTGCTCGTTCTCCGGCAGGTGCTCGGCGATCACACGTTCCAGAGCGTCGAGGTTGTGGCCGTGCTGGGCCGAGATCGGGATGATCTGGGCGTTCGGCAGTTGCTCCTGCAACCAGCTGAGGTGCGGCATCAGCTCAGCCTTGTCTTCGATACGGTCGGTCTTGTTCAGCGCGACGATCAACGGGCCAGTGACGTACTGCACGCGCTCCAGAACCATTTGGTCTTCGTCGGTCCACTTGGTGCGGTCGACCACGAAGATCACCACGTCGACGTCTTTCAACGCCGCCGAAGCGGTTTTGTTCATGTAGCGGTTCAGCGCCTTCTCGCCACCTTTGTGCATGCCTGGGGTGTCGACGTAGACCGCTTGCACATTGCCTTCGGTCTTGATGCCCAGCATGTTGTGGCGGGTGGTCTGCGGCTTGCGCGAGGTGATCGCCAGCTTCTGGCCGAGGATGTGGTTCAGCAGCGTGGACTTGCCCACGTTCGGGCGGCCGACGATGGCAACATAGCCACAGCGTGTTGCGGTTGAATCAGTCATGGCCATTCTCCACGCCCAGGGCAATCAGTGCTGCAGCGGCCGCTACCTGTTCGGCAATACGACGGCTCACACCCTGACCTCGGCTTTTTTCATTCAATAAGGTGATTTCACATTCCACGAAGAACACGCGGCAATGGGGTTCACCCTGGATATCCACCACTTCGTAACGTGGCAGTTCGCAACCACGCGACTGCAGGTATTCCTGCAGGCGGGTCTTGGGATCTTTGTTGGTGTCGACCAGCGTCAGGCTCTCGATCTCCGACGCCAGCCAGGCGACTACGCGCTCCTTGGCGGTCTCCATGCCTGCATCCAGGTAGATCGCACCGATCAACGCTTCGAGGGCATCGGCCAGGATCGACTCGCGGCGAAAGCCACCGCTTTTCAGCTCGCCGGACCCAAGGCGCAGGTACTCACCCAGGCCGAAACCACGGGCCAGCACGGCCAGGGTCTCGCCTTTTACCAGGCGTGCACGCAGGCGTGACAGCTGGCCCTCGCGCGCTTGCGGGAAACGCTCGAACAGCGCCTCACCGGCGGCAAAGTTGAGGATGGCATCACCGAGGAATTCCAGGCGCTCGTTATTGCGCCCTGCAAAGCTGCGGTGTGTGAGGGCAAGGACCATCAATTCCTGATCCTTGAAGGTGTAGCCGAGCTGGCGCTCGAGACGGCTTAGAGAAACGCTCACGGTTTACCCATTTCTGTTTGGTGGCACCGGCGGCCATCGACGATTGACGCAGTGTTCAAATTCAAATCCTGATTGGTACAGCAAGGAGTTGGGCCAATAATTGTCCCAACCCCAGAAAAGCATTCGGCGCTGTGTTCACAGCGCCGCCTGTATTACTTGATCAGCCCGACCCGCGAGAAGTTCGGCAGGTGGCTGAGCTTGGGTTCCGGCCAGCTCATCCAGACCGCAAAGGCCTTGCCGACAATGTTCTCGTCGGGAACCATGCCCAGCAGGTCCTTGGGGATATTAGGGTCATCCCAATACCGGCTGTCGTTGGAGTTGTCACGGTTGTCGCCCATCATGAAGTAGTGCCCGGCAGGCACTTTCCATTCGGTGTCGGGCGGCGAGCGGTAGCGGCTCATTTCCTTGCGGATCTGGTGCTCTACTGCGCCGAGTTTTTCCTGATACAGCTCAGCGCTGCCCAGGGTGTTCGGCTCGGTGCCGATCAACTTCTCGGCTACCGACTCACCATTGACGAACAGGCGCTTGTCGCTGGTGTAGCGAATCACGTCGCCCGGCAGGCCCACGACACGCTTGATGTAGTTGACGTTCGGGTCGCTTGGGTAGCGAAACACCATCACATCGCCGCGCTGCGGGTCACCGACCGGGATGACTTTCTTGTCGAGCACCGGCAGGCGGATCCCGTAGGAGAACTTGTTCACCAGGATGAAGTCGCCCACGTCCAGGGTAGGTTTCATCGACCCCGAAGGGATCTGAAACGGCTCCACCAGGAACGAACGCAGCACCAGCACGATGAACAACACCGGGAAGAACGACTTGCCGTATTCAACCAGCAAAGGCTCTTTGTTCAGTTTCTCGATTGCCACCGCATCGGGCTGGCTGACGCTGCCCTGATACGAGGCGATCGCCGCCCGCCGACGCGGGGCGAAGAACACCAGATCGAGCAACGCCAGGAGACCGCAAACGGCAACGGCGATGACCAGCAACAGCGGGAAATTTAGTGACATAGGACCTAACTATCCAACCTGAGCACTGCAAGGAAGGCTTCTTGTGGAATTTCCACGTTGCCCACTTGCTTCATGCGTTTCTTACCGGCCTTTTGCTTCTCAAGCAGCTTGCGCTTACGGCTTACGTCACCGCCGTAGCATTTGGCCAGTACGTTCTTTCTGAGTGCCTTGACGGAGGTCCGTGCAATGATCTGCCCGCCAATGGCGGCCTGGATCGCGACATCGAACATCTGGCGCGGAATCAGTTCTTTCATCTTTTCGGTCAACTGGCGACCTTTGTAGTGCGCGTTGTCCTTGTGCACGATCAGCGCCAGTGCATCCACCTTGTCGCCGTTGATCAGCACATCCAGTTTCACCAGATTAGCCGATTGGTAACGGTCGAAATGGTAATCCAGCGAAGCATAGCCGCGACTGGTGGATTTGAGACGGTCGAAGAAGTCCAGAACCACTTCGTTCATCGGCAAATCGTAGGTCACTTGCACCTGGGTACCGAGGAACAACATGTCGTGCTGCACGCCACGTTTTTCGATACACAGGGTAATAACGTTGCCCAAGTGCTCTTGCGGAACCAGGATATTGGCCCGCACGATCGGCTCGCGCATGTCTTCGATGGAGGACAGATCCGGAAGCTTGGACGGGTTGTCGACGTAAATCGTTTCACCGGTTTTCAGCGCCAGCTCAAAAATAACCGTCGGCGCCGTGGTGATCAGGTCCAGGTCGTATTCGCGCTCGAGGCGCTCCTGGATGATCTCCATGTGCAGCATGCCCAGGAAACCGCAGCGGAAGCCGAAGCCCAGGGCATCGGAGCTTTCCGGGGTGTACTGCAACGACGAGTCGTTGAGGGTCAGCTTCTGCAGCGCTTCGCGGAAGTCTTCGAAGTCGTCGGAGCTGACCGGGAACAGGCCGGCGTAAACCTGCGGCTGGATGCGTTTGAAGCCCGGCAGCACGTCGACGTCAGGGGTGGAGCTCAAGGTCAGGGTGTCACCCACTGGCGCACCGTGAATGTCCTTGATACCGGCGATGATGAAGCCCACTTCACCGGCTTTGAGGTCGGTGGTGGCGGTGTGTTTCGGGTTGAATACACCGACGCTGTCCACCAGGTGGATCTTGCCGGTGGATTTGACCAGGATCTTGTCGCCCTTCTTCACACGGCCGTGGCGCACGCGTACCAGGGAAACAACGCCCAGGTAGTTGTCGAACCAGGAGTCGATGATCAACGCTTGCAGCGGATCTTCGTAGTTGCCGGTAGGCGCAGGAATGGTCTTGACCAGGCGCTCGAGCACTTCGTCAACGCCCAGGCCGGTCTTGGCGCTGCACTCGACGGCGTCGGTGGCGTCAATGCCGATGATTTTTTCGATTTCTTCTTTAACGCGGTCAGGATCGGCCTGGGGCAGGTCGATCTTGTTCAGTACCGGCATGACCTCAAGGCCCTGCTCGATCGCGGTGTAGCAGTTGGCCACGGACTGGGCTTCAACACCCTGGCCGGCATCGACCACCAGCAAGGCACCTTCACAGGCGGCCAGCGAACGGCTGACTTCGTAGGTGAAGTCAACGTGGCCAGGGGTGTCAATGAAGTTCAGCTGGTACTTGATACCGTCTTTTGCGGTGTAGTACAGGGTAACGCTGTGGGCCTTGATGGTGATGCCGCGCTCGCGCTCGAGGTCCATGGAGTCCAGGACCTGGGCTTCCATTTCACGCTCGGCAAGGCCGCCGCACATCTGGATGAATCGATCGGCCAGCGTCGACTTACCATGGTCAATGTGGGCGATGATGGAGAAATTGCGGATATGACTCAAATCACTCACGGATCAACACTCAAAAAGGCTGCAGGCAGATTGCCCGCTGAAAAATAGCCGGGAATTGTACCTGATGCTCGGGCCGGGCGTCATCTTTGCTGACCAGAACAAAAATGCCCCGGTCATATGAGCGGGGCATTTTTTGTGCATAAGCGCGGTATCAACCGGCCCGGCGCAACAGCCAGAACCCGGCCACGGCGCAGACCGCCGTCGGTACCAGCACCGCAAACAGCGGCGAGAAACCGAATACCAGGCTCGACGGGCCAAGCAGGTCCTGGGCGATGCGGAAGGTAAAGCCCACCAGCACGCCGGTAAACACACGCTGGCCGAGCGTTACCGAACGCAGCGGGCCGAAGATGAACGAAATAGCCATCAGCACCAACGCGGCGGTGACCAGCGGCTGCAACACCTTGACCCAAAATGCCAACCAGTAACGGCCATTGTTCAGGCCCTGATCCTTGAGATAGTGGATGTAACTCCACAAACCGGAGATCGGCAGGCTTTCCGGGATCATGACCACGGTATTGAGCAGTTCCGGCTTCAGGGCAATGTCCCACTGTTCAGACGGCACATTGATCACTTCGGTGTAGGCCTTGATGCCCTGCCCCACATTACGGAAATACGTCGTGGTGACATCGTACAGCTCCCATTTCCCCTCGTCGTACTGCGCACGCTTGGAGAAACTGGAGGTCAGCATATGCCGCTCTTTGTCGAACGTATAACGCGTCACACCCACCAACAAACCGCCCGGTTGCACGGCGTTGATGTGAATAAACTCATCACCCTGGCGGTGCCACAGGCCGTGCTTGGCGCTCTGCGCATCCCCCGAACCCTGGGCCAGGGCACGATTGGCCTGGGCCGTGGCTTCGGTCGGTGGTGCTACGTACTCGCCGATCAGCACACTGCACGCCATCAGCAACAGCATGGGTTTCATGACGGCCCAGACGATGCGGCCGATGGAAACGCCCGCCGCTCGCATAATGGTCAATTCGCTGCTGCTGGCCAGGCTGCCCAGGCCGATCAGGCAGCCGATCAGCGCCGCCATCGGCATCATGTCGTAGAGGCGACGCGGTGCGGTCAGCGCCACGTAGCTCAATACGTGGGTGACGGTATAGGTGTCGGTGACGTTGCCCACTTCATCAATAAAGGCAAACAGGCACGCCAGCCCAAGGATGATGCCCAATACCGCCAGGATGGCGATCAGTACGCTGCTACCAATGTAGCGGTCGAGCTTAGCCACGAGCCAACTCCTTCAGGCCACGACGGCTCTTCATTTTCAAACGGATAGGTTCCCAGTAGAGCAGCCCCAGGCCGATCACCAGGAAGATCCCGTGCACCCACCACAGGCCCAGGGTTGGCGACAGCTTGCCCTTCTCCAGGGAGCCACGGGCGGAAATCAGGATGGTCAGGTAAGCCATGTACAAAAGGATCGCCGGCAACAGCTTGAGGAAGCGGCCCTGGCGCGGGTTGACGCGCGACAGCGGCACCGCCATCAACGTCACGATGAACACCAGCAGCGGCAGGGAGAGTCGCCATTGCAGCTCGGCAACGGAGCGCAGCTCGGGATTACCGATCAGCGATAGCGTCGGCAGTGCATCGCGGTCGGTGACCTCTTCACTGATGTCAGGCTTGGCCAGCATTACGCCATAAGTGTCGTATTTGACCGCCCGGTATTCCGCCAGCCCAGGGCTGCCGTCGTAACGGTAGCCATTTTCCAGGATCAGGTAGCGGTTACCGTCAGGGCGTATTTCCTGGCGCCCGCTGTTGGCTACCAGAATCGAAATACCGCGGTCCTTCTGGTTCAGGCCGAGGTTTTTCTGCGAGATGAACACACCGCCGAGGTTAGAGCGGTCGTCGGTCATGGTTTCGGTATAGGTGACCCGCGTGCCGTCGTTGAGCGCCTGGAAGCGCCCGGGCTCCAGGGTATCGAACTCGGTCATCGCATCCTGCTTGTTCAGCAGCAGCTGGAACTGCATGGCGCCCTGGGGCGCCAGGCTCATGCTCAACCAGGCCACCACCAGCGCAACGCCGGTGGCCGGCACCATGGTCATGGCCAGCAGACGCTGCTGGCTCATGCCGGTGGCCGAAAGCACGGTCATTTCACTTTCAAGGTAAAGCCGGCCATAGGCCAGCAGGATGCCGAGAAACAGGCCAAGCGGCAGGATCAGCTGCAAAAAACCCGGCAGGCGAAAGCCCATGATCAGGAACAACGAGCCCGGATCCAGGGCGCCCGAGGCCGCCTGGGCGAGGAATTTGACGAAACGACCACTCATGGTGATGACCAGCAATACCGCACTCACGGCACTCAGGGTCAACAGGACTTCGCGGGACAGATAACGGAAGACGATCAAACCAGACACTCCAGGGTTGTCAGGCTAAGGCGGCCAAACAAGCAAGCATACCGAGTCGACCCACATGCACGGGCCGGCTAAAAAGATTGCGCATTATCCTGTGATTGACCGCGCCTGTCACGGTGCTTGCTCATACGCGCGCACAAAGCGTGCTGCAAGGGTTGTCAGGCTGCTCTGGCGAGGTTCAAACTGCGGCCTTTGTCGCGGGCGGTTTACAAAGCTGCCAAGCATCAAAGCCTGCGTACAGACGCCAGGCTCACAGACCTTAAATAAGGGACCCGAAAATGGAATTGGTTGTAAAAAGCGTTAGCCCCGAAACGTTGAAAACCGCCACCCTCGTGGTCGCCGTCGGCGAAGGGCGCAAGCTCGGCGCCGCCGCCAAGCAACTGGACGAACTGAGCGGCGGCGCCATCAGCGCGGTCCTCAAGCGCGGCGACCTGGCCGGCAAAGTCGGCCAAAGCCTGCTGCTGCAAAGCCTGCCCAACCTCAAAGCCGACCGTGTATTGCTGGTGGGCGTGGGCAAGGACGCCGAACTGGGCGACCGCCCGTTCCGCAAGATCATCAGCGGTATCCTCACCACTCTTAAAGGCCTGGGCGGCACCGATGCGGCGCTGGCCCTCGATGAAATCGTAGTAAAAGGCCGCGACAGCTACGGCAAGACCCGCCTGCTGGCCGAAAGCCTGGTGGACGGCGGTTACGTCTTCGACCAGTTCAAGAGCCAGAAGGCCGAACCGCGCGCCATCAAGAAAATCACCCTGCTGACCATCAAGGCCGCCCAGGCTGAAGTCGAGCGCGCCGTCACCCACGCCACCGCCATCGCCAACGGCATGTCGTTTACCCGTGACCTGGGCAACCTGCCGCCGAACATCTGCCACCCAACCTACCTCGGCGAACAAGCCAAGGCGCTGGGCAAGGAGTTCAAGGGCCTGAAGGTTGAAGTGCTGGACGAGAAGAAGATCAAGGAACTGGGCATGGGCTCGTTCTATGCCGTGGGCCAGGGCAGCGACCAGCCGCCACGCCTGATCGTGATGCAATACAACGGCGGCAAGAAGTCCGAGAAGCCTTACGCGCTGGTCGGCAAAGGCATCACCTTCGACACCGGCGGCATCAGCCTCAAGCCGGGCGCCGGCATGGACGAAATGAAATACGACATGGGCGGTGCCGCCAGCGTGTTCGGCACCCTGCGTGCCGTGCTGGAACTCAAGCTGCCGATCAACCTGGTGTGCATCCTGGCCTGCGCCGAGAACATGCCGAGCGGTGGTGCTGCACGCCCGGGTGACATCGTCACCACCATGAGCGGCCAGACTGTCGAGATCCTCAACACCGACGCCGAAGGCCGTCTGGTGCTGTGCGACGCCCTCACCTACGCCGAACGCTTCAAGCCACAGGCCGTGATCGACATTGCCACCCTGACCGGTGCCTGCGTGGTCGCCCTGGGCGCTCACACCTCGGGCCTGCTGGGTAACAACGACGAGTTGATCGAGCAACTGCTCAGCGCCGGCAAGGCTGCCGACGACCGCGCCTGGCAACTGCCGCTGTTCGACGAGTACCAGGAACAACTGGACAGCCCGTTCGCCGATATCGCCAACATCGGCGGCCCTAAAGCTGGCACCATCACCGCCGCCTGCTTCCTGTCGCGCTTCGCCAAGAACTTCAACTGGGCGCACCTGGACATCGCCGGCACGGCCTGGACCAGCGGCGGCAAGGACAAGGGCGCCAGTGGCCGTCCGGTTCCTCTGTTGACCCAGTACCTGCTGGATCGCGCCAAAGCCTGAAACTGAAGATTCCGGGGCGGCCTTCACGGCGCCCCGGTCTCAGGAACCGCAATGACCCAAGTCGACTTCTATATATTGCCCAGCGCCGATCCCTCTGCGCGCCTGGACTTTGCCTGCAAACTTACCGAAAAAGCCTGGCGCATGGGCCACCGCATCTACCTGCATTGCAGCGATGCCGCTCAGCGTGAAGACCTTGACGCCCGCCTGTGGCGCTTCAAGGGCGAAAGCTTCGTGCCCCACGGCCCCGCCGAGTCCGAACCCGAAGGCCTGATTGTGCTGGGTTTGGGCGACAACTGCGGCGATCACCAAGACCTGCTGGTGAACCTCGACCTGAAAGTACCGGCCTTTGCCAAGGCTTTTGCCCGCGTGGCGGAAGTGGTGGTCGAAGACCCGGCTATTCGTCAGGCCGCGCGGGAGAGTTTCCGTTTCTACCGCGAACAGGGCTATCCTCTGCAAGATCACCGGCTACAACGACTTTGAGCACACGATGGACACTCCAAACCCGCTAAAAAAAGACGACCACTTGCTGGACGACCTGGAGTCGATCCGTCAATTGCTCGGTGATGATGAGTTGCAACCGCCGCTGCTGACCGAATCGGTCGAGGGCGAGGTACAGATTCCGCTGTTGTTCGACATGGTCGGTGGCAAACCTGCCGCACCTGAACCTGTCACACCAGCCCCCACTGCAGAACCGGCACCTGCCGCCGAAAAAGCGCCCGACGCGTTGCTGCTGCACCTGGACAATGAACTGCGTGCCGCCGCGCAACTGATCATGCAGGATGTGATCGACGATTTTGCGCCGCATATTGAAGCCGAGATCAAACGGCGAATGGATGCGCGCATGGAGCGGTTGCTCAGCCAATACCAGTCCTGAGCCTTACTTAGATCCCTGTGGGAGCTGGCTTGCCTGCGATGGCGGTTTCTCAGTCGAACCCTTTGGTGACTGCCACACCGCCATCGCAGGCAAGCCAGCTCCCACATTTGCTCAACATACATCTCTAGCCCGTCTTCGCCTCGCCCTGCGCCTTATCCCCCGTTATACTTGTCGGCTTTCCTGAATTAATGCCAACTAGGGTCCCGCCGCGCATGGATAAGACCTACCAGCCGCACGCCATTGAAACTTCCTGGTACAACACCTGGGAGTCCGAGAATTACTTCGCCCCACAAGGTGCCGGCGAGTCCTACACCATCATGATTCCGCCACCGAACGTCACTGGCAGCCTGCACATGGGCCATGGCTTCAACAATGCGATCATGGATGCGTTGATCCGTTTCCGCCGCATGCAGGGCCGTAATACCCTGTGGCAACCGGGTACTGACCACGCCGGTATCGCCACACAGATGCTGGTGGAACGCCAGCTCGAAGCCACCGGCCAAAACCGTCACGACCTGGGTCGCGAAAAATTCCTGGAGAAGATCTGGGAGTGGAAAGACCAGTCCGGCGGCAACATCAGCCGTCAGATCCGTCGCCTCGGTTCGTCTGTGGACTGGAGCCGCGAGCGCTTCACCATGGACGATGGTCTGTCGGAATCGGTGAAAGAAGCCTTCGTGCGCCTGCATGAAGACGGCCTGATCTACCGCGGCAAGCGCCTGGTCAACTGGGACACCAAGTTGCACACGGCAATTTCCGACCTCGAAGTGGAAAACCACGACGAGAAAGGTTTCCTGTGGAACCTCAAGTACCCGCTGGCCGATGGCGCCAAGACCGCTGAAGGCAACGACTACCTGATCGTCGCCACTACCCGTCCGGAAACCATGCTCGGCGACGCCGCCGTGGCGGTTAACCCGAACGATGAACGCTACCAGGCGCTGATCGGCAAGTTTGTCGAGCTGCCATTGGTTGGCCGTCGTATCCCGATCATCGCGGACGACTACTGCGACCCTGAATTCGGCACCGGCTGCGTGAAAATCACCCCGGCCCACGATTTCAACGACTATGAAGTCGGCAAGCGCCACAACCTGCCGTTGCTGAACATCTTCGACAAGAACGCCGCCGTACTGCCGGCCTGCCAGGTGTTCAACCTGGACGGCACGCTGAACGAGAGCATCGACGGCAAGATCCCGGCCGAATACGCCGGCCTCGACCGTTTCGAAGCGCGCAAGCAGATCGTGGCGGCCTTTGACGCTGCCGGTCTGCTGGTAAGCGTTGACGACCACGGCCTCAAAGTGCCGAAGGGCGACCGTTCCGGCACCATCATCGAGCCGTGGCTGACCGACCAGTGGTACGTGTCCACCAAACCGCTGGCCGAGCCTGCGATTGCTGCCGTGGAAGACGGCCGCATCCAGTTCGTGCCTAAACAGTACGAAAACATGTACTTCTCGTGGATGCGCGATATCCAGGATTGGTGCATCAGCCGTCAACTGTGGTGGGGCCATCGCATTCCGGCCTGGTACGACGAGTCGGGCAAGGTGTACGTAGGCCGCGACGAAGCCGAAGTGCGTGCCAAGCACAACCTCGGCGCGGACATCGCCCTGCAACAGGACAACGACGTACTCGACACCTGGTTCAGCTCGGGCCTGTGGACCTTCTCGACCCTGGGCTGGCCGCAACAGACTGAGTTCCTGAAGAAATTCCACTCCACCGACGTGCTGGTTACCGGCTTCGATATCATTTTCTTCTGGGTTGCCCGGATGATCATGCTCACCATGCACTTGGTAAAGAACGAAGACGGCACGCCGCAGGTGCCGTTCAAGACCGTGTACGTACACGGCCTGGTGCGTGATGGCCAGGGCCAGAAGATGTCCAAGTCCAAGGGCAACGTCCTGGACCCGCTGGACATCATCGACGGCATCGACCTGGAAACCCTGGTGCAGAAACGCACCTCGGGCCTGATGCAGCCAAAACTGGCCAAAAAGATCGAGAAGCAGACCCGCGACGAGTTCGCCGACGGCATTGCCAGCTACGGCACCGACGCCCTGCGTTTCACGTTCTGCTCGCTGGCGTCCACCGGTCGCGACATCAAGTTCGACATGGGCCGCGTCGAAGGCTATCGCAACTTCTGCAACAAGATCTGGAACGCTGCACGTTACGTGCTGGATAAAGGCGAAGACTGCGGCCAGAACGGCGAAGCCGTCGAACTGAGCCTGGCTGATCGCTGGATCATCTCGCAGCTGCAGCGCACCGAAGCCGAAGTGACTCGCCAGCTCGACCAGTTCCGTTTCGACCTCGCCGCCCAGGCCTTGTACGAGTTCATCTGGAACCAGTATTGCGACTGGTACCTGGAACTGTCCAAGCCGGTACTGTGGGACGAAAACTCGCCGATCGAACGCCAGCGCGGCACCCGCCGCACCCTGGTGCGCGTACTCGAAGTGGCGCTGCGTCTGGCGCACCCGTTCATGCCGTTCATCACCGAAGAGATCTGGCAGCGCATCGCGCCGCTGGCCGGTATCGAAGGCAAGACCATCATGCTGCAACCTTGGCCGGTGGCCAATGAAGCGCGCATCGATGAAGCGGCCGAAAGTGATATCGAATGGCTCAAGACCCTGATGATGGGCACGCGTAACATCCGTGCCGAAATGAACATCGGGCCGGGCAAGCCGTTGGCGGTGTTTGTGAAGAACGCCAGCAGCGAAGATCAGCGTCGCCTCACCGAGAACGATGCGCTGCTCAAGAAGCTGGCGAAGCTGGAGTCGATCACTGTATTGGCGGCTGGCGAAGATGCGCCGCTGTCTGCGACCGCATTGGTTGGCGAGATGGAAGTGCTGGTGCCGATGGCAGGTTTGATCGACAAAGGCGCGGAACTGGCGCGTCTTGATAAGGAGATCGCACGCCTGCAGGGTGAAGTGCAGCGAGTGGGCGGCAAGCTGTCCAACGCGGCGTTCGTCGACAAGGCGCCGGCTGAGGTCATCGACAAAGAACGCGCCAAGTTGGCCGAAGCGGAACAGGCTTTGGGCAAGCTGGCCGAGCAACATGCGCGGATTTCCAGCCTGTAAGCTGGAAACTGTGTGAAAAAAGAGACCTTCGGGTCTCTTTTTTTTGCTCTTTGTGGGAGCTGACTTGCCTGCGGTGCAGCCGACTCGGTGTAACCGCCAGACCGAGCTGATGCCATCGCAGGCAAGCCAGCTCCCACATTTGAACGAGTTGGCCTCAGGATGTGTGACAATGCCCACCACTTTGAGCCAACACCAGAATCAACATGACCGCCCCCAGCACACCCAAACCACCGCGCAAGAAGCCTAAAACCGCAGCCCCGGCCAAGCCCGTCGCGCCGCGCAAAGAGGCTACCTTGCACCCGCGCAACCGCCACACAGGCCGTTACGACTTCCCGGCGCTGATCAAGACCACGCCGGAACTGGCGAAATTCGTGATCATCAACCCGTATGGCAAAGAGAGCATCGACTTCGCCAGCCCGGACGCGGTGCGGGTGTTTAACCGGGCACTGCTTAAATCGTTCTATGGCATCCAGCATTGGGATATCCCGCAGGATTACCTCTGCCCGCCGGTGCCGGGGCGTGCCGACTACGTGCACTTCCTCGCCGACCTGCTGGCCAGCGTCAACGACGGCAAGATTCCGCGCGGCTCTATCGTCAAGGTGCTGGACATCGGCATGGGCGCCAACTGCGTCTACCCGCTGATCGGCTATATGGAGTACCGCTGGAATTTCCTCGGCTCCGAGGTCGACCCAATCGCTGTGGCCGCCGCCAAGGCAATCGTGCAGTCCAATGACCTGAGCAAGGTCATCCAGTTGCGCCAGCAACCCAACCCCAAACAGATCCTGCTGGGCTTGCTGGAGCCGGGTGAGCGCTTTGACCTGACCATGTGCAACCCGCCCTTCCACGCGTCCATGGACGAAGCCACCAAGGGCAGCGAGCGCAAATGGCGCGCCCTGGGCAAGGCCGATCCCAAGCGCAAGCTGCCGGTGCTGAACTTCGGCGGTCAATCGGCGGAGCTGTGGTGTGAAGGCGGCGAAGCGCGTTTTGTGACGCAGCTGATCGCCGAGAGCGCGCACTTTGCCCACAAGGTGCTGTGGTTCAGCACACTGGTGTCAAAAGCGTCGAACTTGCCCGCGATCGAGACAGCCCTGAAAAAAGCCGGAGTGCTGGAAAGCCAGGTGGTGGAGATGTCCCAGGGGCAGAAGCAAAGCCGTTTTGTGGCCTGGACCTTCCAGACCAAGAACGAGCAGCAGATCTGGCGCCAGCGCTGGGTGCGCGACTAACCCAAGAAAGCCCAGCACAAATCGCAGGCAACAAAAAACCGTGCCCGGATCGCTCCGAGGCACGGTTTTTTTTGCTGCGTCTTACTTGTTAACAGCGTCGGTCAGGCCTTTGGCCACAACCAGCTTGATAACTTTCTTGGCAGCGATTTCGATGGCAGCGCCAGTCGAAGGGTTACGGCCAGTACGGGCTGGACGCTCGGTCACTTTCAGTTTGCCAACGCCTGGCAGAGTGATTTCGCCGCCGTTTTCCAGCTGATCAGCAACAACTTGGCTCAGTTGGTCCAGCAGAGCGCGCACGGTAGTTTTCGGTGCGTCTACTGCTTCAGCCAGGTCAGCGATCAGTTGGTCTTTAGTAATAGCCATTGTGGTGTTCCTTCCCTATCAAATTCATATGGATTGCAGAGTGCAGTGTCAGCCGTCGA
Organism: Pseudomonas sp. WS 5532; assembly: GCF_012985445.1. Taxonomy (NCBI): domain Bacteria; kingdom Pseudomonadati; phylum Pseudomonadota; class Gammaproteobacteria; order Pseudomonadales; family Pseudomonadaceae; genus Pseudomonas; species Pseudomonas sp. WS 5532. The sequence goes on along the minus strand of NZ_JAAQWK010000001.1, from coordinate 426,587 downwards.
GCCCGACCGTCATGGCCTGGCACCCCCGGCCATAACCACGGAGATCGGGGTTATAGATGCTTGAAACGGGGATTGGTTCGACCTGACAGATGCTGAATGCACGCTTAACGCCGAGACTTGGCGTAAGACGGGGCAAAACTAGCACAGAGACGGGGAAATATCCGCCTCAACATACCCATTTGGTCAGCTTTATCGCTCTAAACCGTGAAAAAAAGGCATATGGGCCGTCGGAGGTCGTCCAAAACCGCCTTCCAGGCGCGTCTTGGCCAATGGGTGCGGTACACTGGGCGACTTTTGGGGGAGGCCCACCGCTCCCCTTCAACCAGCCGAGAAGCCTATGCCGATCCGTCATTGCATTGTTCACTTGATCGACAAAAAACCCGACGGCACACCTGCAGTTCTGCATGCCCGCGATTCTGAGTTGTCCGAATCGGCCGCCATCGAGAACATGCTGGCCGACCTCAACGAGAGCTACAACGCCAAACAAGGCAAGGCCTGGGGTTTCTTCCATGCCGAATCCGGCGCGCACCCGTTCAGCGGCTGGTTGAAGGAGTATTTCGACGGTGGCCAGGATTTCACCACCTTCAGCCGCACGGCGGTTGAGCACCTGCAAAAGCTGATGGAGGAATCCAACCTCTCCACCGGCGGCCACGTGCTGTTTGCCCACTATCAACAGGGCATGACCGATTACCTGGCCATCGCCCTGCTGCACCACAGCGAAGGCGTGGCAGTGACCGATGAGCTGGACGTGACCCCGTCGCGGCACCTGGACCTTGGCCAACTGCACCTGGCGGCGCGCATCAACGTCTCCGAGTGGCAGAACAACAAGCAGTCCAAACAGTACATTTCGTTTATCAAAGGCAAGAACGGCAAGAAGGTTTCGGAGTACTTCCGCGACTTTATCGGCTGCCAGGAGGGCGTCGACGGCCCGGGCGAGACCCGCACCCTGCTCAAGGCCTTCAGCGACTTTGTTGAAAGCGAAGACCTGCCGGACGAATCCGCCCGCGAAAAGACCAAAACCCTGGTGGACTACGCCAGCAGCCAGGCCAAGCTCGGCGAGCCGATGGGCCTGGAAGAGCTGTCGGGCTTGATCGATGAAGATCGGCCAAAAGCGTTCTACGACCATATCCGCAACAAGGACTACGGCCTGTCGCCGGAAATTCCGGCCGACAAGCGCACCCTCAACCAGTTCCGCCGCTTCACCGGCCGCGCCGAAGGCTTGTCCATCAGCTTTGAGGCGCACCTGTTGGGTGACAAGATCGAGTACGACGAAGCTGCCGGCACCTTGATCATCAAGGGCCTGCCGACCCAACTGACCGACCAGCTCAAGCGCCGTAACTGATGCTGGGCGGGGTACTCAAGAAAGTCCTGCTGGTATTGCTGGTGGTGGTGGTGATTCAGCACTGGGGCAAGATCGAGCGGCTGTTCAACCCCTCGCAGGTGGTTTCGGAGCAGGTACGCGCCTCGGCGCGCGTGGTGCTCTACTCCACCGAGTGGTGCGGCTACTGCAAGCAGATCCGGCGCTTTCTGGATCAGAAAGGTGTGCCGTACCAGGCGTTCGATATCGAGAAGGACGCCCAGGCGCGCAAGGCGTATGAGGCGCTGGGCGGCGGCGGGATTCCGTTTGTGGAGGTCAATGGCACGCTCATTCGCGATTACAACCCGGATGCGATCATGGCTGCCCTGAAGTAACCCCACCGTTGCAGCACCTCGCTTGTGTGGGAGCTGGTTTGTAGGAGAGCTGGCTTTTGTGGGAGCTGGCTTGCCTGCGATAGCATCAGCGCGCAGTAACTGACAGACCGAGTTGCCTGCATCGCAGGCAAGCCAGCTCCCACAAAAAGCCAGCTCCCACATAAGCGAGCTCCCACATTCAGTTCTGCAGCGTCTTTAGAAGTTAGCTTCCAGCGACACCATCGCCGTGCGCTCCTCACCGACGTTGTAATACGCCGTACTTGGCGCCAGGCCGTTTACCGGCGCCGAGTTAAACGACACGGTGCGTGCCGAGCTCAGGTATTCCTTGTCGAAGACGTTAAGCATCGACAGCCGCAGGGTCGCGGATTTGATGACTTTCTTGTCCACCGGCAAATAGATACCCGCGTTGAGGTCGACCACGGTACGCCCGGAGATTTTTTCGTCGTTGGTCAAATCGCCGTAGAAACTGCCTACGTATTTGCCGGCAACGTTGCCGTAGAAGCGCGAGTCGTCGTAGCCAAACACCAGGTTGAACATGTTTTCCGGCACGTTGGCCAGCTGCTTGCCGGCGGTGGGCAACAACACGTTCTTGCTGAGCAGATTGTCTTTCTGTTCAGACTGGGTGTAGGTGTAGGACGCGTAGTAGTTGAAGTGATGCGGCAACAGCCCGCTCCACTCCAGCTCCAGGCCTTTGTTGTTGACCTTGCCGACGTTGATTACGGCGTAGTCGCCGTTGAGGTCGGTGGTCGACAACTGGCGGTCCTTGAAGCTGATGTAGAACAGCGTCGCGCTCAGCGCCACATCGTCTTCGGTGAAGCGCCAGCCCAGTTCCTGGTTCCAGCTCAACTCAGGCTTGAGGCTTACCGAATCGCCTTTGTTGTACAGCACGTAGTTCGGCGGTGTGCGCATGTTGCGGGTGACGTTGTAGAACGCCTGGTTGCTCTCGTCGATCTGGTACTTGGCGCTGAAATTCGGCAGGAACTGGTGGTAACGGGTGTTACGTTTTTCCGGCTTGTCGTAGAGGCTACCCAGGTTGTTGCCGTCCCGCTCGACGTACTGATAGGCCACGCCGCCGACAAAACTCAGGTCTGGCGTGGCTTGCCAGCTGTCCTGCACCCAGAGCTTCTGCGCCGGCGTGACGGTGTAGTAATGACGGCCTTGTACCGTCGCGCCGTTCTTGTCGACCACCTGGCCGCCGCCGTTGTAGTCGCCCCACACGTCATCGGGTGCGCCTTCGCCGTTGATGCCGATAAACGGCTGGCTCTGGCGCTGGCGTGCGCGCTCATACCAGTAGCCGTAGTCCAGGCTGTGTTCTTCGTTGATGTCCCATTTCATTTTGACGGTAACGCCTGGGCGCCAGGTTTCGGTCCACGAAGGGCGGTAGTAGTTGAGCGATTTGAGGTTGCTCAGGTCGTAGTTGCCAGCCTTGTCGGACTTCGGCCCCAGGTTCGACGCGGTCTGGCCGCTGAAGCTGCCACCGTTGGCCCAGTAGTAATAGGGCGTGACCGTCAGCGCCAGGTTGTCCTGCAGCTGCCAGCGCTGGGTGAGCGTGGCGTTGACGCTTTCGAAGGGGTTGCGATTGAGCTTGTAGGAAGACGACAGCAAACCGGATTTGTACACCGGGGTTTCCGAGTAATCCTTGCGCCGCCCATCCGTGTCGAACTGCGACTTGCTCAAGGAGTTGTAGTTGTAGTTTTCCTGGTTGTTGTACTTGATCGTGGCCAGTGTGGAGTTGCCGCTGCCATCTTCAAACAGGCTGCTCCACTCGACCTTGTCGCTGCGCAGGGTGCCTTTGCCACGCCACTTGTCGCCTTCCAGGTGCGACGCCGACACCCAGGTCTTGAGGCCGCCGAAATCACCGGTATTGACCCGCACGAACGTCTTGCGCAAGTCGTTGGCGCCGACGATCTGCTTGGCAAACACCCCGGCCTCTTTAGTCGGCCGGATGGTGATCATGCCGATGTTGCCGCCACTGGAACCGATGTGCGGGCCGTCAGCTTCCGAAGAACCCTGTGTCGCGAATACTTCCGCAAGGTTTTCCGGGTCGCCCAACTGGCTTGAAAACACGCTGTAGTTGCCTGAGTCGTTGACTGGCACACCGTCGACGGAAACCCCGATCTGGTCGGAGTTCATGCCGCGCATGGTGAAGTTGGTGCCGCTGGTGCCACTGGCGTCATCACTGGAAACGTTGATGCCCGGCGTGTATTTGAGCTTGTCGATGGCGTTGGCAGTCGACGACATCTGGTCCATGGCTTCCTTGGTCACCGTCGACCGCGCCTTGGCACTTTCTTCGCGGATCATATGGCCGTTGCCCAGGGTCTGTTTACCCGCGATGTCTACCGAACCAACGTCCTGCGTGGTGTCTGCCAAAACCAATGGCGCAAAGCTACCTAGGCCCGATGCAAACAGCAGGGCAGAGAGTGTGTTGATCTTCACAAGTAGATCCCTTACGTGCATCTATCTGTTGTTATGGAGGGCGGTACTGGCTGTCAGAACCGGGTGAACGGCGACGCCAGCCTTCCTGACCATCTGCTCAGGAATCCGAGGATCATCCTTGGCACGTGTAACGGTTTGGTGACAGGTTTTGGCAATTGCGATGAAGGTTAAGTGAAGGATCTACAGGCAGCGTGATACTTGGCCTGTAATTGCCGGCAGGAAATGATCGCGAGGGAAACAGTTGTAAAAGAAGGTGGCCAGCAAACCGTTCGTGTCTAACGCAACACAATCATTCGGCCTAATAGTGTGTGCTGTTCAAACCCCAGCACCGCCTGCAGGGCATTTAAAACCGCCACTGGGTCCTTGCTCGGAAAGCTGCCACTGACACGCTTGGCGCCCATCTCGTCGTTCAGCAACAGAATGCGCCCCGGATAGTAACGACTCAGGTCCTTGACCACGTCAGCCAACGGCGCTTTGTAGTAATTGAGCCAACCGTCACGCCAGGCCAGGCGGGATTCACTGTCGACCGCGTGCATCGATTCGGCCACACCGTCGGCGTAAGCCACTTGCTGGCCTGCGGTCAGAATTTGCTGTTGGCCTTGCCTGGATGGCGTCACGCCAACCCGACCGGACAACACCGTCACTTGCGCGCCCGCCGGTTGCAGGCGCACTTCGAACTGTGTGCCCAACACCCGCGCTTCACCGCTGCCGGCCTCGACCACAAAGGACTGGCCGGTGTGGGTCACGCTAAAAAAACCGGCACCGCGACGCAGCTGGATATGCCGCTCACCGTGGCTGAAATCCACGGCGATGGCGCTGTCGGCATCCAGGGTCACTTGGGACTGGTCGGCCAGGGTCACGGTCTTCACTTCCCCCGGTGCGGTCACGTAATCGGCGCCGAAGTCATCGACCCAACGCGACGGCTGCCACCCGGCGCCCATCGACACCATCACCAGCAGGCACGCGGCCATGGCCAATGCGCCGGACCAGCGCAAGGTGCGCGAACGTTTGGAGCTGTTCATCGCATTGAGGTAACCCTGCAGGGCAAGGGCGTCTTCGCTCGCCAGTGTGCGCGCCGGTACTTCGCTTAACTCCCACAGCACCTGGGCCTGGGAATAAGCCTCGACGTGGGCAGGATCGGCCCGCAACCAGCGGCTGAAGGTGGCCTGGTCGCCACTGCTGGGCTGGTCGTGTAACAGGCTCAGCCAGTCGAGTGCGGCCTGCTCCTGGGCGGGCGTGGGGGTGACGTTCACGGTGCTTTCCCTGGCGTGCGTGGGGGCGATGGTTCGCGAAGGCTGGCCTTGCAGGCTTCAAGGGCACGCATCATATGTTTTTCCACAGCGCTTTGTGACAACCCCATGGCCTTGGCGATTTCGGCGTACTTGCGGCCATGAATGCGGTTGAGCAAAAAAATCTGCCGCGTGCGCTCCGGCAGGCTGCGCAAGGCGGCTTCGACATGGCGCAGATCATTGCCCGCTTCGAGTGCCGCCTGGGGTTCGCAGCCCTGATTGTCCTGTTGCTCCGGCAGCCAGCCTTCGCTGCTGCGTACGCGGGCGCCTTCGCTGCGCAAATGGTCGATGGCAATGTTGCCGGCGCAGCGCAGCAAGTAAGTGCTGAGTTCTTCGACCTGCACCAACGGGCGGCGCCAGAAGCGCAGGAATAAATCCTGTACCAAATCAGCCGCCGTGGCGCGGCACCCCACCCGGCGACTGACCAAGGCTTCCATTTGCGAACGCTGGGACAAAAACACCTGCAAAAAATGCGCACGTCCACCGGCCGCATCGGTGTGCGGGCTGTCCTGGGATTCGGGTGGCGTGCTGATCATCATCACTGGCTCAGCATAAGGCGAAGGCCGCCACAGGGCTGACCAGCAGGCCGGCGCCCGCCAGAATCAAGACCAGCCTTGGCCGATACGGCAACAGCAACACCAGCAGCAGCGCGCTGAGCATCAACACCGCGCACCACTCCACCAACCCTTGGGCCCAACCTGAAGCGGCGACGGCGGGCCAGATCGACACGCCCAGCAACAACCAACCGGCCATGCGCAGGCTTGAGCGCCGCGCGGGCGACGGCTTGCTGTGCAGCAACTCGCCGTGATGGCGGTCGGTGGCCAGGCACAACGCGGTAAACCCGGCGTAGCACATCAACAGGGCGAGCAGCATTCAGTGCGCCTCCTGCTTGAGCGTCATTGCCCGCACACGTTCGGCCTTGGGTTGCGTGCGGTGTTGCATCTTCCACGCCGCCCAGGTGAGGAACAGGCCGCTGGCCAGGCAGGTCAGGTCAAAACCGGCCATGGCCCAGTCACCCTTGGCCAATGACGTGCCCAAGTGCTGTGAGGTGGTCAGTGCGTTGAGCAGAGGGATCGCCACAAACAGCAGCGCAGCGAAGCTCAGTTGCTCGACCCAAGCCTGGCGACCACGGCGCAATACGGCGTGCAGCAGGCTCAGGCCCCAGGCGATAAAGAAGGTTTGTATTTCCCAATCGGAACGCTCGGCGAAGCTGACCGGCAACAGGCGGTTGGCCCAGAAAAACGCCGCGATGGCGATCATCAAGCCAGACATGCTGGCGATGTTGAGCACTTCCACCAGCCGCAGTTCAAACGGCATCGCCCCGGTTTTAGCGTGCCTGAGCTGGCGCTTGCCCAGCCAGATCACCAGGCCGGTGCCGATCATCGCCGTGCCCGCCAGGCCGCAGATAAAGTACAGCCAGCGCAGCACCGGGCCGGCGAAATGGCCCATGTGCAGGCCATAGAAACTGCCGCCAATCGCCGCCGGCAGCGATTGTTCGCCACTGACCCGCAGCAACTCGCCGGTGGTGCCGCTGAATGACACGCTGCTGCCAAAATCATGCACCACACGGTCGGAGCCGGCGCGCACCACATTGACCGACGCGTTCACATCGCCAGGGTTGTTAACCACCAAACGGCCCACATGACCACCGGCCCATTGCGTGCGCGCCTGCTCGTACATCGGCAGTAATGGCAGCAACTTGCCCGGCTGGCCGAGCGCCGGCGCATTGTTGGTATTGGGGAACACTTCATTAAAGAACGCACGGTTGTCGTCGCCATACGAGGCAAGGATCGGCGCAGGCATCACCATGTTCATGAAGATCACCAGGCTGCTGTAGGTGATCATCAGGTGAAACGGCAACACCAGTACGCCCACCGCGTTATGCCCGTCGAGCCACGAACGCTGGCCCTTGCGCGGGCGGAAAGTGAAGAAGTCCTTGAAGATTTTCTTGTGGGTGATGATCCCGGTGATCAGCGCGACGAACATCACCATCGCGGCGATCGTCGACAGCCAGCGGCCCCATGGGTAAGGCATTTGCAGCTGGAAGTGGAAGCGGTAGAAGAAATCGCCACCCATGCTTTCGCGAGCCTGGACCGGTTGAGCGCTGACAGGGTCGAGGACTTTCTGGATGAAGTTGCCGCGTTTGCCGGGGTCGATCTTGTCTTGCCACATCACCGACAGGCCAGGGTCACGGCTGTTGGGCAGGGTGATAAACCAGCGCGCGGCGTTGGGCGCCTGCTGCTGCAGATAGGTTTGCGCGGCGGCGAGGCTGCGCGCCGCGTCCAGCGGATGGGCCTGCACTTCGGGCTGCATCCAGTGGGTAATTTCGTCTTTGAAATAGGCCAGGGTGCCGGTCAGAAAAATCGCAAGCAGCAGCCAGCCGAAGATCAGGCCGGCCCAGGTGTGCAACCAGGCCATCGCCTGGCGAAAGCCCTCTTTCATGTGCGTGCCATCCAAAAACCCACGCCCGCCAGGGTGGCAAATAACGCGCTCGGCAGCATCACGCCAAACCAGGCGCGCGAGGCTGTGCGGCAGGCGAAGCACCAGATGACGGCCAGCAGATAGAACACAAACGAACTCATCATCCCGGTGATCACCGCGTCGGCGCGCGAGGTGGGCATCCACAGCGCCATACACACGGCCGCCAGCGACGCCATCAGATAGCCGCCGACCACAGCGGCCAATGCACGCGAGGTGACGGCGAGGCGGTAAGAGACGGCCAGTGAGGGTTTGCTTTTCATCGGGGAGACGCCAGATTCATCAGCGCGCAATATTAATGATAAATATTCTCATAAGCAAAAGAGAACGGATGAATCACCTGCCCGCATGGATTGCCGAACGCGTATCACGCCCCTTACAATGCGAACAATTCTTGTTCTCTAAAGTGCATTGATACTTTCGGAGTGAACGCGTTGCAGCCGTCCAACACCGTCGAAGTCCTGTACCACGACCATCACCTCTGGCTTACCGGCTGGTTGCGACGCAAACTCGGCTGCCCGCAAAGCGCGGCGGACCTGGCGCAAGACACCTTCATCCGCGTGCTCACGGCCCGCGAAGCCCCCACGCTGATCGAGCCACGCGCCTTCCTCACCACCGTGGCCAAACGTGTGCTGTTCAACTTCTACCGCCGCCAGGACCTGGAGCGCGCCTACCTCGATGCCCTCGCGCAGATGCCCGAACACGTGGCGCCCTCGGAAGAAGACCGCGCCATCATCCTGCAAACGCTGGTGGAGCTGGACCAACTGCTCGACGGCCTGCCCGTGCAGGTCAAGCGCGCCTTTCTGCTGGCCCAGCTCGACGGCCTGACCTACGCGCAAATCGGCGCCGAACTGGGCATCTCCATTGCCACGGTCAAACGCCATCTGAATAAAGCAGCGATGCGCTGCTACTTCGCCCTATGAACTTTTCTACCCAGGTTGCGGAACAGGCTGTGCACTGGCTGATGAAAATGCAGCAAGGTACGCTTAACCCGCGCCAGCAAGCGGCGTGGCAGCACTGGCTGAATGCCCACAGTGAACATCAGCGCGCATGGGACCATATCCAACGCGTCAACCAGCGCCTGCGTGGCATGCCCTCGCCTCTCGCTCACGCAGCGCTGAACGCGCCGCAATCGAGTAGCCGACGGCAGGCCCTGAAGTTGTTGCTGATTCTCGGCGCGGGTTCAGCCGCCGCATGGGGCTTGCGCCAACAGCATATTTTGCCGCCGCTGAGCGCCGACTACCGCAGTCCCATTGGGGAACGTCGCAAGGTGCAATTGGCCGATGGCAGCCAGTTGCAGCTCAATACCGGCAGTGCGGTGGATGTGCATTTTGATCGGCAGCAGCGCCTGATCCGCGTGCTCGAAGGCGAGATATTGCTGACGGCGCGCGCAGGCGATACGCCGCTGCGCGTACTCACCGGCCAGGGTTTGCTCAGCAGCCAGGCGGCCCGGCTGAATGTGCGCCAGTTCAACGACCATACTCAACTGGCGGTGTTTGACGGCCATGTCGACGTGATGCCCAACAGCTACAGCGGTTTGCCGTTGACCGTCGAGGCCGCGCGCCAGGTCAATTTCACCCGCAAAGGCTGGGACACGCCGCGCCCGAACGACGCCAACAGCGGCGCCTGGGCCGACGGCATGCTGGTGGCGGCGCATATGCGCCTGGACGATTTCCTCGCAGAGCTTGGCCGTTATCGCCGGGGCCAGCTCAACTGCGACCCGCAAGTGGCCAACCTGCTGTTGTCCGGCAGTTATCCATTGGCCGACAGCGAACGCATTCTCGACCTGCTGGAAGTCAGCCTGCCGGTCAAGGTGCGGCGCTTTACGCGCTACTGGGTAACCGTTCAGGCCCGCGCCTGAAAAATTATTTTCAAGAACAGTGAGCCGTTTTCCACACCTCGCGTGACAGAGAAGGAAAGCCCCCTTGATCCTTCCTTCTCAGGACCGCACGTCATGCCCCAGCAGCCGACCCCTCTCGCCCGCACCTTGCGCCAACTGTTACTGGGCGCCAGCCTCAGTTTTACCGTACTGCCTCAGGTGGTGGCGGCCGAGGCCAAGCCGTATCACATCGCACCGGCCTCGCTGGAAGCGGCGCTGAATCAATTTGGTCGCGAAGCTGGCGTGCTGATTTCGTTCGGTTCGCAAGTCACGGCCGGCCTGCAGAGCCGTGGTTTGTCGGGCAATTACAGCGCCGACGAAGGCCTGCAAAAACTGCTGGAAGGCACCGGCCTGCAAGCCCGCGCCGAGGGAGACAAGGCCTATAGCCTGCAACCGGCCAGTGCGCCTGCGACCGTGGAGCTGCAAACCTCCAGCGTGGTCGGCGACTGGCTGGGTGACGCCGCGCAAACCAATGTGTTCGAGCACCCTGGCGCCCGTGATGTGATCCGCCGCGAAGAGTTCGAACGCCAAGGCGCCACCCAGGCCCGCGATGTGCTCAACCGCATCCCCGGCGTCAACGCCCCGGAAAACAACGGCACCGGCAGCCATGACATGGCGCTTAACTTTGGTATTCGTGGCCTCAACCCGCGCCTGGCCTCGCGCTCCACCGTGTTGATGGACGGCATTCCGGTGCCGTTCGCGCCCTATGGCCAGCCGCAGTTGTCCTTCGCGCCGATCAGCATGGGCAACATGGACGCCGTAGACGTGGTTCGCGGTGGCGGTGCCGTGCGCTACGGCCCGCAGAACGTCGGCGGCATCGTCAACTTCGTGACCCGTGCAATCCCGGATACGCCGACCGTCAAAGGCGGTTTGCAGACCGAGACCAGCCCGTCCTCCAGCCATGACGGCTTCAAGACCACCGGTAACCTGCTGGCTGGCGGCACTGCCGACAACGGCCTGGGTGGCGCAATCCTGTACTCCGGCACCCGTGGCGGCGACTGGCGCGAAAACAGCAACACGCGCATCGACGACCTGATCCTCAAGGGCAAATACCAGCTGGATGACGCCAACAGCTTCAACGCCATGGCGCAGTACTACGAAGGCCAGGCCGATATGCCCGGCGGCTTGAACGTCAAGGACTACAAGGCGGACCCGTACCAGTCCACCCGCCCCTACGACAAGTTCTGGGGCCGCCGCACGATGTTCAACGCCGGTTACCGTTACCAGGAAGACCGCCGCGAATTCACTGCCAACACCTTCTTCACCACCACCTTGCGTAATGGCTACCTGGACCAGGGCAACTTCCTCTCGTTGTCCCCGCGCGAATACTGGGTACGTGGCCTGGAAACGCGCTTCGCCCAAGGCTTCGATCTTGGCCCTACCAGCCATGAAGTGGGCGTCGGCTACCGCTACATCAGCGAGGCCGGCCATGAGATGCGCTACCGCACGCCGATCAGCGCCAACCAGCAACTGCCCAACACCAACAGCCGCAACGACCGCGACACCCGTGGCGCCACCGAAGCCAACGCGTTCTTCATCGACGACCGCATTGACATCGGCAAGTGGACCATCACCCCGGGCGTGCGCTACGAGATGATCGAGTCCCAGCAGACCAACAACTTGAGCAACGTCAAATACAAAGGCGACTACAACACCGCGCTGCCGGCGTTGAACGTGCTCTATCACCTCACCGAAGACTGGAACCTCTACGCCAACACCGAAGGTTCGTTCGGCAGCGTGCAATACAGCCAGATGCCCAACCGCGTGAGCAGCGGCGAAGTGAAACCGGAAAAAGCCCGCACCTGGGAACTCGGCACGCGCTACGACAACGGCAGCCTGCGTGCGGAAATCGGCGCGTTCCTGATCAACTTCGACAACCAGTACGACAGCAACCAGACCAACGATACGGTGATCGCCCGTGGCGAAACGCGCCACCAGGGCATCGAGTCGAGCATCAACTACGCCCTCGACGGCTTGAGCCCGGCGCTCGCGGGCTTTGACGTGTACGCCACCTACGCCTATGTGGACGCGACCATCCGCGAAGACGGCCCGAACAAAGGCAACCGCGTGCCCTTCTCGTCCAAGCACAAAGGCACGCTGGGCGTGGGTTACACCGAAGGCCGCTGGAAGCTCAATGTCGACAGCAGCTACCAGAGCAGCCAGTTCGCCGACAACGCCAACACCCAGGCCGAAACTGCCGACGGCGCCAACGGGCGTATCCCCGGCTACATGCTGTTCAGCAGCCGCGCAGCGTATGACTTCGGCCCGCAACTGTCGGACTTGAACGTGGCGGTCGGAGTGAAAAACATCTTCAACAAGCAGTACTTCACGCGCTCGTTCGACGACAACAACAAAGGCAAATATGTAGGCGAGCCGCGCACGGTGTACGTGCAGACCTCCATCGCGTTTTAGGTACCGGCGAGGCTGCGAAGGCGGCGGCACTGGCGAAACATAAGCTGCCTGACCCACCGCTTTCGCAGCCTCGCTAAAGCTCGACAGCTCCCACAGGGGATCGGCTGTGTTGGTTAGATCTCAGTTCGTAGGGCCATCGCGTCATACACAAATCTCGCCAGCGACAAAGATCCAATGTGGGAGCTGTCGAGCCCCAGCGAGGCTGCGAAGGCGGCGGCACTGGCGAAACATAAGCTGCCTGACCCACCGCTTTCGCAGCCTCGCTAAAGCTCGACAGCTCCCACAGGGGATCGGCATTGTCGTTTAGATCTGCATTGGCCGACTCTAACTGCCTACCAGGCAACTCGGGGTGCCGGCCACCAAGGCGTCGATGGCGCAGCGCGTCTTGGCTGGCATGTGTGCGGCCGTCGGCCAGATCACGTGGATTGGCGCAGGCTGGTCGCGGTGGCTTGGCAGTACCGCTTCCAGTTGCCCGCGCAGCACGTAATGCGCAATCAACCAGCTCGGCAACCAGGCCAGGCCCACGCCCGCAATCGCGGCATCGGCCACGGCCTGGAGGTCGTCGAGCATCAACAGCGAAGGCACACCGGGGCGCTGCGAGGTATTGCAACGGTAGGCAATGCCTCGGTGGGCGGCGAGGTCATCGATAGAGTCGATAGGCCCGACCCGCTGCAAATAGGCCGGTGAAGCCGCCAGGCCAACCGATTGTTCGCCCAGGCGACGTGCACTCAGGCGGTCAGTGTCCGGCAGCGGACCAATACGCACGGCCACGTCGAAGCCTTCCTGTGCGAGATCGATCAGCCGGTCAGAAAACGAAATCTCGATCTCCAACGCCGGGTAACGATCCATCAACCCCCACAACGCCGGCGCCGCGTAATGATGACCGAAAGCCAAAGGCAAGCTCGCCCTTAAACGCCCGCGTGGCTGTTGCCGGCCGCTCTCCAACACCGATTCGGCAGCTTCCAGCTCTGCCAGCGCACGCAAACAATGTTCGTAGTACGCCTGCCCATCCTCAGTCAGACGCTGGCGGCGGGTGGAGCGCTGCAACAGGCGAGTGCCCAAGCGCGCTTCGAGGCGCGCCAGGCCTTTACCCACGGCCGAACGCGTAAGGTTCAGTCGTTCGGCAGCCTCGGTCAGGTTGCCGCTCTCGACGACTTGCAGAAAGAGCTCAACACCATCAAAACGCGGAGTGGCCATGCTTAATTGTCGCCCTTAATTCCCTTATCAAAGGAAAACTTATCACGAATAAAGAATTCTGCTCCCGCGAGAATAGCGCTCTCCCCCAAGCAAAAGGAATATCCCATGCCGCCCGCCGCCGCCGTATCCGCCGTCAGTGCCCCGCGCACCGCCAGAGATGGCCTGGCACTCACCGCCGTGTGCCTTGTGGCATTGATGTTCGGCCTGGAGATCTCCAGCGTGCCGGTCATCCTGCCAACCCTGGAACAGCAGTTGGGCACCGGTTTTCAGGATGCGCAATGGATCATGAACGCCTACACCCTGGCCTGCACCAGCGTCTTGATGGCCGCCGGCACCCTGGCCGACCGCTTTGGACGGCGGCGCATGCTGGTGTTGTGCCTGTGGCTGTTTGGATTGGCTTCGCTGGCCTGCGGGCTGGCCAATGAGGCTTCCACACTGATCGCTGCACGCTTCGTGCAAGGCATAGGCGCCGGGGCGATGATGATCTGCCAGTTCGCCATTCTGTCGCACCAGTTCCGCGAACCGGCGGCACGCGCGCGGGCCTTCGCGGTATGGGGCGTGATCGCGGGCGTGGGCCTGGGCTTCGGGCCGATGGTCGGCGCGTTGATTCTGGCAGTCGCGGATTGGCGCTGGGTGTTCCTGGTGCATGTGCCGCTCACGCTGCTGACCTTGCTGCTGCTGCGCATCAGTGTGCAGGAATCCCGCGACCCGGCCGGCCATCGGCTGGATATCGCCGGCATGCTGACCTTGACGCTGTCGGTGTTCGCCCTGGTGTATTTCATTACTCAGGGCAGCGAAAACGGCTTCGGCAGCCCGGCGATGCTTGGCTGGGCCGGTTTGTCGCTGGTCGGGCTGCTGCTGTTCATCGTGGTTGAGCGACGCAGCGCGCACCCGATGTTCGATTTTTCGGTGTTGCGCATCCCGCGCTTCAACGGCGCGCTGATGGGGTCGATCGGCATGAATTTCAGTTTCTGGCCCTTCATGATCTACCTGCCGCTCTACTTCCAGGCGGGCCTGGGCTACGACACGCTGACCACCGGCGCGGCCTTGCTGGCCTACACGCTGCCGACCTTGCTGGTGCCGCCGCTGGCTGAACGCCTGGCCCTGCGCTTCGGCGCCGAACGTATTATCCCGCTGGGCCTGGGTTTGATGGGCGCAGGTTTTATCGCCATGGCGGCGATCAATGCGGCGCAGCAACCGAGTATCGTCTTAGTGCTGTTGAGCTGTGTGTTAGCAGGCGTGGGACTGGCGCTGACCAACTCACCTACCACCAACACCACCACCGGAGCCGTCTCGGCCGACCGCGCAGGCATGGCCTCGGGTATCGACCTCAGCGCGCGGCTGATCACGCTGGCGCTGAACATCGCCTTGATGGGGCTGGTGCTGTTGCTGGGCATCGGCCATCACCTTTCCAGCCTGCTGCCTGCCACCACGGCGTTGGATTGGCCCACCATCAGCCAGAACATTGCAGCAGGCAAGCTGGATATAGCAGGACTGGAACCTGCGCAAGCCCAGGCCGCGCTGCGCCATGGCGCCGGCTGGGCCATGCTCTTTGCCGGCCTCGGTGCTTGCGGATTGGCAGGCTTGAGCCGGTACTTCTTCCAGCAGCGCCGCTAAACGAAAACGGGCCTGCAGATGCAGGCCCGTTTATTGGGGTTGAAAAAACACTCAGCTATCAGCTGTTAAGCGCAGCCTGTTCGTTTTCCAGAAATTCCTCTTCCAGCTCGGCCTCGTCAGCCTTGGTATCAGGCAGGCTCTGCCCTGCGGCGCGTGGTTTGCCGCGCAGTTTGCCGTACAGATGTTCCAGCGCATGCTCAAGCTTGGTGGCGGCGCCATCGATCGCCTGTTCCAGCGTATCGGCCTTATGCAGGACCGACAGTGGTTGATGGCCCTTTGGCCGTGCTTCCAGACGGCAACTCAGATCGTGGGGGCCGGGCTTATCGCCGTTTTCATCTTTCAGATAGACCTCAACGCGGGTCAGGTCTTCCTCATAACGTTCGAGCGTGCTCTCAATGGTAGTACGTACCCACTCCTCCAGTCGGATGCTGCTTTCAATATGGTTATCGCTATTGACTTGGATTTGCATAGTTCTTCCCTTATTTCAGCTAGCTCGCGAGAGGTCACAACTGCGACACCGGGGTGGTGAAACCATGACCTCTTGATTACACAATTGAGCAGTCAGAAGAACATTTCAACCCCTTTGCAAAGATAAATCCCACATTACAAATTAACCCTGACGACGAGCAAAAACGCTGTTAGGGTGGGGAGTTGGTTACATCTTCTTACGCTCAGCGAACCTTACAATTGCCCCTCTCCCAACGGGTGCAATCCGCGAAAAATCCCTGCTTCCTCTACCAGCCAGTCATGCACCGCACGCACGCCCGGGTGGCTCAACGCGCCCGGTGCATACAGCAGCACATAACGTTTGTGGTTGGGCACAGCCAGGCCAAAGGGCACGATCAAGGTGCCGCGCTCCAGCTCATCGTTGAGCAAGGTACGCCGCGCAATCGCAACGCCCATACCCGCGATAGCCGCCTCGATGGTCAGGTGGTTGCGGTTGAAGGTGTGGCCGCGCCGCACGTCGGCGTCGTGGTAGCCGATAGCATTCAGGTAAAACTCCCACTCGGCGTATTCATAACTCCCACGCCACGCGGTGATGTCGTGCAACAGCGGGAAATGCACCAGGTCCGCCGGGCCATGCAGCGGCGGCCTCCCGCGCAGCAGGCTCGGCGCGCACACCGGAAAGATCTGTTCATCGAGCAGGGCTGTGGATAACAGGCCGGGGTAGCTGCCGTCGTTCAAATCGATGGCCAGGTCGAAGTCGCCCTCGTGCAGGGCGATGCTGCTGTCTTCGGCGACCATGCGCAGTTGGATGTCCGGGAAGCGCTGCTGCAGACGCGGCAAACGTGGGGTCAGCCATTTGCCGAGAAACGACGGGATTGAACGCAATCGCAACGTACCGCTGATCATCCCCGCGTCCAGCCGCTGCAACTCCGCATCGATGCTGCCGTAAGCCTCGCCCACCGTCGCCGCCAGCCTCTGCCCTTCGGCACTCAACTCCACGCCACGGGCGCGCCGATGAAACAGCCGAAAGCCCAGGCGCTCTTCCAACTGGCGAATTTGCTGGCTCACCGCCCCCGGCGTGATGTGCAGTTCTTCGGCGCAGCGGGTGAACGACAAATGCCGCGCGGCGCAAGAAAACACGTGCAGCCAGACATAGGTCTGGCCATGGAGAGGGCGAGTCATAGCGTTTAGTCCTGCTAAAGGGTGTCTTAGGATAATTCGTTGGTCAGTGCCGATCCAGAGGCTCAGTATCGCGCCAATTCCGCCTGCTCTACAAAACATGGCAGCGATTTCTACTCCATTGCTTGTAAGGCTTTAGCATGGCTATCAGTGTTTTCGATCTATTCAAAGTGGGCATCGGCCCGTCCAGCTCCCATACCGTCGGCCCGATGCGCGCAGCGGCGACCTTCGCCCAAGCCCTGACCGACCAGCATTTGCTCAGTGAAACGCGACGTATCGAAGTGCGCCTGTACGGTTCGCTGTCCGCCACTGGCGTGGGCCATGCCACCGACCGCGCCACCGTGATGGGGCTGATGGGCGAATGGCCAGACAAGGTCGACCCCACCTCGATCAATGCGCGTATTCAGCAATTGCGCGAATCCGGCCGATTGCTGCTCGCAGGCTCGCAGGACATTGCCTTCAACTGGCACACCGACCTCCTGCTGCTCGACGAGAGCCTGCCCTACCATCCCAACGCCATGTCCCTGCACGCCTATGGCGAAAACGGCCTGCTGAGTGAACAAACCTATTATTCGGTAGGCGGCGGTTTCATCATCGAAGCGGCTGAAGCAGCCTCGGGCATCGCGCCTACCAGCGATGTTGAATTGCCCTACGACTTTTCCAGCGCCGTCGAACTGCTGGGCTTGTGCAACAAGCACGGCCTGCGGGTTTCCGAGCTGATGATGGCCAATGAACGCGCGTGGCGCAGCGATGAAGAAATCCGCAGTGGCCTGCTGCATATCTGGTCGGTGATGCGCGAGTGCGTGGAGCAAGGCCTGCGCGATGAAGGCATCTTGCCAGGCGGCCTGGACGTGCCGCGCCGGGCGGCGAAATTGCACCGCAGCCTGTTGGAAATCGGCAAACCAAACGTGATCACTTCCACCTTGTCGGCCATGGAATGGGTCAACCTGTTCGCCCTCGCCGTCAACGAAGAAAACGCCGCCGGTGGGCGCATGGTCACCGCGCCGACCAATGGCGCAGCAGGGATCATCCCGGCCGTGCTGCATTACTACATGAAGTTCAACGCCGATGCGTCGGATGACGATGTGGTCAATTTCTTCCTGGCAGCCGCTGCCGTGGGCATTCTCTGCAAGAAGAACGCTTCGATCTCCGGTGCCGAAGTCGGCTGCCAGGGCGAAGTCGGCTCGGCCTGCGCCATGGCCGCTGCCGGCTTGGCCGACATCCTCGGCGCCACACCGGAGCAATTGGAAAACGCTGCCGAAATCGGCCTGGAACACAACCTCGGCCTGACCTGCGACCCGGTCGGCGGCCTGGTGCAAGTGCCGTGCATCGAGCGCAACGCCATCGCGGCGGTCAAGGCGATCAACGCCACGCAAATGGCTCTGCGCGGTGACGGCAAACACTTTATTTCCCTGGACCGGGTAATCCGCACCATGCGCGATACCGGCGCCGATATGCATGACAAATACAAAGAAACTTCACAGGGCGGCCTGGCGGTCAGCTGGGTGGAGTGCTGATCGGAGCACTTCTACCCGCCCCCTACGTGAGCCCGCGCAAAAATAATAACGAGGCAATATCGATGACTGATGTACGTACACCTGCCGCTGAAAACCCTGCTGTTGCTGTAGATAACGTTTTAGATAACACCGTAACCACCGGCTGGACCAAACACGACACCACCTGGATGCTCGGCCTCTACGGCACGGCCATTGGCGCGGGCACCTTGTTCCTGCCGATCAACGCCGGCGTTGGCGGTTTCTGGCCGCTGATCGTGCTGGCGTTGCTGGCCTTCCCCATGACCTTCTTTGCTCACCGTGGGCTGACGCGCTTTGTGCTGTCGGGCAAATCCGGTGATATCACCGAAGTGGTCGAAGAACACTTCGGCGTGGGCGCGGGCAAGTTGATCACGCTGCTGTACTTTTTCGCGATTTTCCCGATCCTGCTGGTGTACAGCGTGGCGCTGACCAACACCCTCAGCAGCTTCATGGAACACCAACTGCACATGGCCCCGCCGCCTCGGGCGATTCTGTCGCTGGTGTTGATCCTCGGCCTGATGGCCATTGTGCGCTGCGGCCAGGGCGTGATCGTCAAAGCCATGAGCGTGCTGGTTTACCCCTTCGTCGCCGCCCTGCTGTTGCTGGCCGTGAGCCTGATCCCCAACTGGAACGGCGCGTTCTTCGCTTCCGCCAGCGAAGGCATGCCGCTGCCGCTGTTCTTCAAGACCCTGTGGCTGGCGATCCCGGTGATGGTGTTCTCCTTCAACCATTCGCCGATCATTTCCGCCTTTGCCGTTGACCAGAAGCGCGTCTACGGCCCACAAGCCGAACGCAAAAGCAGCGGCATCCTCGCCACCGCCCACGGCATGATGGTGCTGACGGTGATGTTCTTCTGCTTCAGCTGCGTACTGGCCCTGTCGCCGGCTGACCTGGCGGCTGCCAAGGCGCAGAACATTTCGATCCTGTCGTACCTCGCCAACCACTTCCAGACGCCAGTGATTGCTTACGCCGCGCCGTTGATCGCGCTGGTGGCCATCACCAAGTCCTTTCTCGGCCACTACATCGGCGCCAGCGAAGGCTTCCAGGGTTTGATCGTCAAATCCCTGCGTGGGCGCAACCGCTCGATGTCGTCCAAAGGGCTGGAACGCTGCACCGCACTGTTCATGGTCCTGACCTGCTGGGCCGTGGCGACCTTCAACCCGAGCATCCTGGGCATGATCGAAACCCTGGGCGGGCCGATCATCGCGTGCCTGTTGTTCCTGATGCCAATGTACGCGATCCGCCGCGTGCCATCTCTGCGCCAGTATTCGGGTCAGGTGTCGAATGTGTTTGTGGTGCTGATCGGGTTGATTGCGCTGTCTGCGATCGTTTTTTCGGTTTTGCCCTGAAATCGAACACAACCCACACCCCCTGTGGGAGCGGGCTTGCCCGCGATAACGGTCTGTCAGTCAGAAATTATTTAGCTGATACACCGCAATCGCGGGCAAGCCCGCTCCAACAGGGGTCAGGCGCAGTCAGGCAAGTCGCTATACGGCACGCCCCTTGCTCTACAGCTACCGAGGCAAACGGACCTTGTGAAACCTCAGCGACGGAGTGGCCGGTGGTCAGGCAACGCGAACTAAACCAGACACCGGTCGTCAATGACTGCATGTTCTTATCAGGCGGTAACGCACCATGGACAATCCTTTTCAGATCATCACTGACACCTTCACGCCCACCTACCGCGTCAACCTGAGCATCCAACGGCTCGACGGCAGCATCATGCTCACCCTCTCGGACGAGACGGGCGTGGTGGCCAAACGCATGATCAGCGCCGAACAACGCAACGACCCAGAGCGGCTCAAGCGCCTGGTGCAAAGCATTCAGTTCGGCATCGCCATCGAGCAGGGTCACAGCGCCATGGAGATTCTGGCGGTGATGACGGATGGCGACAGCCACAAATTATTGCAGCCGCCGCCCGCCCGCACCCTGCCCTTCAGCGTCGGGCTTTAAAGCTCGCCTTTCTCGGTTTCCAGGCTCGCCTCGCCCTTGCGACGCGGGCCTTCGACCTTCACCGACGGGAACGCCGACGAGGCATAGCGCACCACCAGAATCGAGAACGCCAGCAACAGAATGCCGCCACACAGGTAGATGATGCCGATGTCCGGCGGGTTGTGGTGCGACACGTTGGAGATCAGCAGGCGCGTCAGCGCGGTGATTGCCACGTAGATCAGGAAGCGCACGGGCATGTGGTTGGTCTTGAAATAAATCCCGACCATTGCGCCCAATTCCAGGTAGATGAACAGCAGCAAGATATCATCGATCTTGATGTGCCCCGTCTCCAGCATCCCCAGAAACTCCATCACCGCCGCCCAGGCCGTCACCGCACCAATGGCGAACAACGCCAGGTAGTGGAACGTCTCGACAAACAGATTGCCCAGCGACTCGGCCAGCCCATGGACTTGCTGACGCAGCTTTTCGGCCCAGTTAATTTTCACGATGAAGCTTCCTTAGGTCGATTCGACCGGATATTGCGGGTTAGACGTGACGGTTGTTCTGCATGCAGAAAAAAGGCCAGCGGCAGGTATAAGATGATGGCGGGGTGACATGAGGCACTGCAAACCCCTATTTACCGGCTACATTAAAAAACTGCTACCCAAACCTCGTGGTTTGGCTTACCCTTTTTACTGTATATGAATACAGTAGTCGCATAAGACAACTATCGTGAAGGCATGTGAGGTGGTGAATGGCCGTCGAAGTGGTATACCGCAGCAGCCGAGATCTGGAGCGTTTGTTCATGGATAAAGCCGAAGCTGATCGTCATGACAAGATGCTTGAACTCGCTGAGTTGCTGGCAGAAGTGTTGCAAAAAGCCGTGCCGTCCCTGAGCGAGCAGCAGGTGGAGGAAGCCGGGATCTACATGGCGAAGAATCGCGATGTGTTTGCCAAGGCGTTCAAGAGCCAGCCGGATGCATTGTCCGAGTTGCTGAACCCGGTGGCAGAGTAAAGCCCGAATTGAACAGGCCCTGAATCATTGATTCAGGGCCTTTTTAATGCCTGGATTATTTGTAGAGCAGGCGCTCGGCCAGTTCATCGGCCACCCGTGCAGGGGAGCGTTTTTCGGCCTGGGCGTGGGCAAAGATCTCGGTGAGGCGTGTGCCGATATTTGACAGGTGCGCGGTGATACCTGGCAGCTCGGTGCCGGCGTGTTTGAGGGCGACGTAGATCAGGCCGCCGGAGTTGATCACGTAGTCCGGGGCGTAGAGGATGCCGCGTCCCTCTAACTGGTCGGCGATGTCCAGGTTGCTCAGTTGCGCGCTGGCGGAGCCCGCCACGGCAGCGCAGCGCAATTGGCCGACCGTGTGGCGGTTGAACACCGCGCCCACACCGCACGGCGCCAGGATGTCACAGGGTGTGCTGAGCAACGCATCGTTGGCGATAGGGTGTGCGCCCAACTGCTCCATGGCCAATTGCACCTTGCCGTGATCGATGTCGCTGACCAACAGTTCGGCGCCCGCCGCGTGCAGCTGTTCGGCCAGGGCATAACCGACATTGCCCAGGCCCTGGATCGCGACGCGCAAACCTTCGAGGTTATCGCTGCCCAGGCGCGCCATGGCAGTGGTGCGGATGCCGGTGAACACGCCCATGGCGGCATGCGGTGCCGGGTCGCCGGCGGCTGTGGTGCTGGTGACAAAACGGGTGTGTTGGGCGATGCAGTCCATGTCGGCAACGCTGGTGCCGCTGTCGATCGAGGTCACAAAACGGCCGTCGAGTTTTTCAATGCAACGGCCAAACGCTTCAAACAGCGCGGCGCGGCTTTCCACGTGCACGGGGCGGATAATCACCGCCGTGCCACCGCCCACCGGCAAGCCGGCCAGGGCGGCTTTGTAGCTCATGCCTTGGGCCAGGCGCGCGGCATCGGCTACGGCACTTTCATCGTCGGGGTAAGCAAGATAACGGCAACCGCCCAAGGCAGGGCCGAGGCGGCTGTTGTGGATGGCGATGACGGCCTTCAACCCGGTGACCGGGTCGATGCTCAGGTGCAGCGATTCAAGGCGGGTGCTGTGCATAAGCGCAAACATCGTCAGGCTCCCGAATCACTTCTGGTAGAGGCCCCAGTATAGGCTTGCGGTAGAAAACTGCTGAATCACGCTGGAATAAGCCGCCAGGTTTCGTAGGCATCACGACATAAGCACGCAGGACATTTCTTAAGTTACTGGACGAAAATTCACAGCAAGGCTAAAACGTGGGCATCCGCCGGAGAATGCAATGAATCCCCGCAAAGCCTTTTTCGCCTGCCTGGACCGCTCACCGCCTTCGCTGTTTGAAGCCGCGTTGTGGATGGCGGCTGAACACGATCCGAGCGTGCAACCCGTGCTGATCCTGCAAGACCTGACCTTGCTGCAACAACAGGTCAGCGTCGGTATGCCCATGCTGCCAGCGGATGAGCTCGGCCAGCCGTTGCTGCGGCGCATGAATGACTTGGGGTTTGCCCAGGATGACTCCACACCGCTGCGCCCCGCCGCCGCGCTGCTCGACAAGGTACTGCAACGCAAACGCGGCCAGCCCTTGGCCATGGGCCTGATCGCGCTGGAGCTGGCGCGGCGCCTGGATATCCCCATGGTGGGGGTTAATTTCCCGGGCCATTTCCTGCTGCGAGTGCCCGGTGCCGACCACCTCTTGGACCCCTGCGGCGGCCGGCGCCTGTACCCCAACGACTGCCGCGAGCTGTTGCACCGCCAGTACGGGCCAAACCTCAAGTTGCAGGCCGAGCACCTGCTCACCGCCGAACCGCGCGCGATACTGCAACGGTTGTCACGTAACCTGCGCCAACTGCACCTGGCCAATGACCACCCGCTGTCGGCCCTGATTGATGCCGAGCGCGTGCTGGAGTTGGGCAACGCCAGCGCTGCGGATTACCTGGCGCGGGCCAGCCTTTACCAGCGCCTGGACTGCCCGAGCGCCGAGCGCTTTGACCTCGAACACGCACTGCTGCTCAGCGAAGACCCGATCCAGCGCCTGCGCCTGACCGAGCGGCTGGGGCATTTGCCGCCCAACACCGTGGTGCATTGCACCGCAGCAGCCCCAAGACAGTCACCGCATTTCTCCAGACACACCGCAGTGGCAGGTTTTGGGGCCGCTTCGCAGCCCAACGCGGGGCAAGCCCGCTCGCCACAACAAGCCAGCTCCCACATTTGATCTGCGTTGAATCAATGATTGGCCGGCGCCTTGAGAATATCGCTGTGCAACGGGCCCTGCGGCGCGTTGGAGCCAGGCGAGCGCACTTGAATGATCAGCAGCGCCGCAATCACCGCCGGAATCGCGCAGAAGAAGAAAATCTGCTCCACCGGAATATGCATCGCCAGCAACATGCTGCCAAACAACGGCCCCAGGATTGAACCAAAGCGCCCCACGCCCAACGCCCAGCCGGTGCCGGTAGCACGCACATGCGCCGGATAGAAGTTGCTGGCGAAGGCGTTGAGGGTCAGTTGCCCACCAATAATGCAGAAGCCGGCCGCGAACACGCAGGCCACTAGATAACGCGGGTTGTCATGGTTCAGCCCGAGCAAAATCGTGCACACCGCAGCCGCCGCCAGCACGCCGGATAGCAGCCGCACTTTGCTTTTCAGGCGGTCGGCAAACCAGGCCATGCCGATGGCGCCCAAAGTGCCGGCAAACAGGAACATCGAGGTCACAAGGTTTGCTTGCTTCAACGTCAGGCCGCTTTCCAGCAACAGCGTCGGCAGCCAGCTGATCATGAAATACAGCAGGATCAGGCTGACAAAAAAGGTGGCCCAAATCAGCATGGTCGGACGTGCATAGCCGTTGCGAAACAGCTCCACCACCGTGAGTTTGCTGCCCTGCTCCTGAAGATTCTCTGCCTCGCTCGCCAGCGGCGGCTGCCAGTCGGGCAGCATGCGCGCCGTAACCTTTTGCAGTCGCGCATACGGCGGCGCATCCCGCAGCAAACGCGGCAAGGATTCCGGCAGCAACCACACCAGGAAGGGGAACAGCAGCAACGGCGTCACCCCGCCTGCCAGAAACACCGCCTGCCAGCCGTAGCCTTCGATAAAACCTGCGGCTACAAACCCACCCGCCGCGCCACCGAACGAGAAGCCGCAGGCGGCCAGGGTCACCATCAAGGTACGCATGCGCGGCGGGGAATATTCCGACATCAACGCCATGGCGCTGGGCATCGCGCCGCCCATGCCAATGCCGCAGATAAACCGCGCGGCCATCAGTGTGGTCAGGGAGTTGGCGAACACCATCAGCACGGTGAGGCTCGCGTAGATCAGCACGCAGGCGAGCAGGATACGGCGCACACCAAAGCGGTCGGCCAGCGGCGTTACCAATAACGAACCTAGGGTCAGGCCCAACAGGTTGGCGCTGAATACCGGGCCGAACGCGGCTTTTTCCAGCCCCCAATCCTTGGCCAATGCCGGCACTACGTAACCCAGCACCTGGGCGTCATAGCCGTCGGTTACCAGCAGCAACGCCAGCAACAGGAGAATCAACCACTGGTAGCGCGACACCGGACGGGCGTCGAGTGCCGCGCGAAAGCTGGCAATCTGATTGTGCATCGCAAGGTACCTGTTATTTTTATAAGGATGACGCGGATCAAACTGTGGGAGCTGGCTTGCCTGCGATGACGGTGTGTCAGCCAGCGAATGATCAACTGATAGACCGCTATCGCAGGCAAGCCAGCTCCCACATTGATTTAGGGTGTGTCGGGTTGGTTGGCCGGATGCGCTTGCACAAATGCCGGATGCTGCGCCGCCAGCGCCGCCACGCGTCCAATGCGTGGGTACGCGCCCAACGGCACCTTGAAGCGCTCAGCCGCGTACAACTGCGGGATCAGAAACGCATCCGCCATCCCCGGCTGGTCACCAAAACAAAAGCCTTCATCCCCAATCAACTGCTCCACCGCGCCCAGGCCCTGGCTGATCCAATGCCCGATCCACTCGAGCACTTGCGCCTCGTCATGCCCCCATTTACGCAGCAGGTTTTGCGTGCTGGAGTTGTGCAGCGGATGTATATCGCAGCCAATGATCGACGCCACCGCGCGTTCATGGGCGCGGGTCGCCAAGTCCTTGGAGAGTAGCGGCGCCTGTGGATAACACTCTTCCAGGTACTCAATGATTGCCGGTGATTGAATCAACAGTTCACCCTCATCGGTACGCAGCGCCGGCACGCGGCCCTGCGGGTTAATCGCCAGGTATTCGGGCTGGCGATTTGCACCACCCGGAGGCACCAGCAGGTTCACCGGCACGGCGGTAAAGTCCAGCCCCTTGAGTGCCAGGGCGATACGCACCCGGTACGACGCCGTAGAACGGTAGTAGGTATAGAGTTCCATCGCCCTGCCCTCTTAGCGTGCTGCGATCACAGTGCCACGGCATTCGCCGAAACCGATGGAGGCAAACCCCTCACGGCTGCAACGGGCGCGCAGGATGATTTCGTCACCATCTTCAAGGAACTTGCGCACCTCGCCGGAGGCCAGTTCAATCGGCTTTTTGCCGCCTTCGGTAATTTCCAGCAGGCTGCCGAACTGCCCCGGCTGCGGCCCGGACAAAGTGCCCGAACCAAACAGGTCACCGGCCTGCAACTGGCAGCCATTGACGCTGTGGTGAGCAACCATTTGCGCTACGGTCCAGTACATGTGCTGGGTGTTGCTCAGGGTCAGGCGGTGTTCCGGCAAGTTTTGCTCGCGCATCGCGGCGGTGGTCAGCAGCACTTCCAGTTCGATGTCGAAACCGCCAGCGGCCTGGTCACGCGTGTCCAGCAGGTAAGGCAGCGGCTGCGGGTCACCTTCGGGGCGTGCCGGTTGGGCCTTGCGGAACGGCTCCAGCGCTTCGGCGGTGACCACCCACGGCGAGATGCTGGTGATGAAGCTTTTCGACAGGAACGGGCCGAGCGGCTGGTATTCCCAGGCCTGGATGTCCCGCGCCGACCAGTCGTTGAGCAGGCAGAAACCGGCGATATGCTCGGCGGCGTCGCCAATGGCAATCGAGTCGCCCATGGCATTGCCCTGGCCGATCCAGATGCCCAGTTCCAACTCATAATCCAGGCGCGCGCACGGGCCGAAGGTGGGCTCGGTTTGGCCGGCCGGAAGCGTCTGGCCTTTAGGCCGACGTACGTCCGTGCCCGAGGGGCGAATGGTCGAGGCGCGGCCGTGATAGCCAATCGGCACGTACTTGTAGTTGGGCAGCAAAGGGTTGTCGGGACGGAACAGTTTGCCGACGTTTTGCGCGTGTTCGATGCCCACATAAAAGTCGGTGTAATCACTGATTTTTGCCGGCAGATGCATCTGGCAATCAGCCGCGCGGTGCAGCACCTGCGCCTCACGGGTGTGCAGCTTGCTGCCTTCGGCGAGTAGCTCCAGCAGGCGCTCGCGCAAGGCTACGCGCGGGCCACGGCCGAGTTCAAAAAACGCGTTCAGTTGACCACCGGCAGTGGCTTCAACGGCACGCCGTGCTTCACCTTCGAACTCATCCAGCGCGGCGTGCAGGTCGAGAATCGAATCGCCAATCGCCACGCCACTGCGCGGCGCCGAGCCATTGATGCTGAACACGCCCAGCGGCAGGTTCTGCAAGGGGAAATCGCGGTGGCCGTTGGCGGAGGCTACCCAGCTGCGGGTAAAGGTTGGCTGAGTCATCGGTTATCTCCGGTTCGGGTTGAAGGTGGCGGGCAGCGAGGCCCAGCACGCGTCGTAGGAAGGTTGCAGTTGTGGGCACTCAAGGGCGAACTGTGTCGGGCGCAGCACCTGGCTGGTCTCAAACATGAAGGCCATGGTGTTATCGATCTTGTGCGGCGCCAGGTCCACGTTGATGGCTTTGGTGCAGGTCTCGCCGTCCGGGCCATGGGCGCTCATGCAGCTGTGCAGCGACGCGCCACCCGGCAGGAAACCCTCGGCCTTGGCGTCGTAGGCGCCCTGGATCAGGCCCATGTATTCGTTCATCAGGTTGCGATGGAACCACGGCGGACGGAAGGTGTTCTCGGCCACCATCCAGCGCGGCGGGAAGATCACGAAGTCGAGGTTGGCCAAGCCGTGCACACTGGTGGGCGAGGTTAATACGGTAAAAATCGACGGGTCCGGGTGATCGAAACTCACCGTGCCGAGGGTGTTGAAGCGGCGCAGGTCGTACTTGTACGGCACGTTATTGCCGTGCCAGGCGACTACGTTCAACGGCGAATGGTCCAGTTCGCAGGCCCAGAGTTCGCCGAGGAATTTCTGCACCAGCGTGGTCGGCTTTTTGCTGTCTTCGTAGTGCGCAACCGGCGTGAGGAAGTCACGCGGGTTAGCCAGGCCGTTACTGCCGATCGGCCCAAGGTCTGGCAGGCGCAGTGGCGCACCATGGTTTTCCGCGACATAGCCGCGAGCCTGCGCATCCAACAGTTCGATGCGAAATTTCAAACCACGGGGCAGCACCACGATTTCCAGTGGCTCAACGTTCAGCACCCCCAATTCGGTGGCGATACGCAGACGGCCCTGCTCGGGGACGATCAACAGTTCGCCATCGGCGTTGAAGAACACCCGCTCCATGGAACGGTTGGCGCGGTAGTTGTAGATGCTGATGCCTGAGGGTTTTTCCGACCCGGAGTTAGCGACCATGCCTACAAGGCCGTCGACAAAGTCGGTCGGCTCACTTGGACTATCCAGCGGGTTCCAGCGCAAGCGATTCGGCGTCACCGCGCCCAACGGCCCACCGGCCAATTGCCGTTCCAGCTTGATAAACGCCGGGTGGTTGGCTGATGGCTGAATGCGGTACAGCCAAGTGCGGCGGGCTTCGCTGCGCGCCATGGTAAAGGCGGTGCCGGAGAACAGTTCGGTGTACAGGCCGTAGGGGGCTTTTTGCGGGGAGTTCTGGCCGACGGGCAGCGCGCCGGGCAGGGCTTCGCTGGCGAATTCATTGCCGAAGCCCGACAGGTATTCGAGGTTCATGGATCATCCTCTGTGCGGAAGTTGTTTTTATCGTAATCCAGTTACGCATAACGTAATTTGATCACTATCGACCGTCAAGCTATAAAGACGCCCATTCATCTCTCGGATTCTCGCCCTTCCATGGAAAAGCCCCGCGACACCGGTAAACAGAAAGTCCGCTCGGCCGAAGTGGGCACCGATATCCTCAAGGCGCTGGCCGAGCTGTCCCCGGCCACTTCGCTGTCGCGCCTGGCCGACCATGTGCAGATGCCGGCGAGCAAGGTCCACCGCTATTTGCAGGCATTGATCGCCTCGGGCTTCGCCGAGCAGAACGCCGCCACCAACCATTACGGCTTGGGTCGCGAGGCCTTGCGCGTGGGCTTGGCAGCGCTGGGCAGCATGGATGTGTTGAAAGTCGGCGCAATGCCGCTGGCAGAACTGCGTGACGAATTGAATGAAACCTGCTTTTTGGCGGTGTGGGGCAACCAGGGTGCGACCGTGGTGCAGATCGAGCCGGCGGTGCGCGCCGTCACCGTGGTGACGCAGCTGGGTTCGGTGCTGCCGCTGCTCAGCTCGTCCACCGGGCTGGTGTTCAGCGCCTATTTACCGTCGCGGGAAACCGTGGAATTGCGCGAACGCGAGATTCAGGCCGGGACTGCCCATGCCCTGGCGGACGACGAGGCTTACGCCAGCGCCTGCGAACAGATCCGCAGCCGTGGCCTGCACTTTGTGCATGGTTTGCTGATGCCCGGCGTGGATGCGTTGTCGGCGCCGGTGTTCAATGCGGTCGGGCACGTCGCGGCGGTGATGACCGTGGTCGGCCCCACCTCACTGTTCCATGCCGATGAAGACGGCCCGGCGGCGCAGCACTTGCTGGCGGCGACTCGGGCCGTAAGTTGGCGCATGGGCTATCAGCCCTGAATCACTCGTCCCAGCCTGACAAAGCCAGCGCCACGCGGTTTTCCACGGCTTTGACCTGCGCGCCACCCACCACGTAGTTGTTGCTCAGCATCGAGAACACCAGCTTGCGCCCCTTGCTATCGGTGATGTAACCGCTCAAGGACGACACGCCGCCCATGGAGCCGGTCTTGGCATGCAGGTTGTTCTCGGCCGGTGTGCCGCGCAGGCGATACCGCAGGCTGCCGCCGGTCATGCGGTCGGTGTTGCCGGCAATCGGCAACGCGTTGTACCAGGCGTTGAACCACGGCTGTTTACTCGCGGCCAGCAGCAGGTCGGTGAGGTTTTGCGACGACACCAGGTTACGCCGCGACAGCCCCGAACCATCGACCTGGCTCAATGTCGCCGTATCCAGCCCCTGGCGCTTGAGAAACCCGGCCACCGCCACCGCACCCGCCGCCGCCGTGCCACTGTTGGCTGTCTGGCGGCCCATCGCCTTGAGCAAGGCTTCGGACATGTTGTTGTTCGAAAGTTTGAGCAGCGGCGTAATCAATTCCTGCAACGGCGCCGACTTGTGCTCGGCCAGTACCGTCACCGCAACCGGGCTGGCACCGCCCATCACTCGACGGCCAAGCACCGTGATGCCTTGCTGCGCCAGCGCTTGCTCGAACAGGTTGGCCACCAGTTGCGTTGGCTCCCAGACACTCACCAGTTGCTCGCTCTGTCGCCCCGGCGCCACGGCCCCACTGAGCTGCAGCAGGTTGGTGCCATGGCGACGGTTGACCCCGTAGGTGTTGCCCGGCCCGCTGACCGCGCGGTTGCTCAGTTGCAGGTAGTTGGTTGGCGGGAAGATGTCGACACTCACAGGCTGCCCGGCCCGCGCTGGCGCCTTGGCGGTGACCAGCACGCTGCCAGCATCGAAATCGGTATTGGGCGACACGGTCAGCGCCGAAATCTGTGCGCCGTAGTAGGTGGTTTCATCGTCATGGGACCAGTCGACACCCAGCCGCTCGGCGTCAAACCAGGTGTCGTCAAACACCAGGTCGCCCTGCACCTGACGCACGCCCTGGCTGGCCAATTGCGCCGCCAACGCCTGGTAATCGGCGAACTGAATGGTCGGGTCACCCAGGCCGCGCAGGTACAGGTTGCCGGTCAAGCGGTCGCCCTGGCGAATGCCGTTGCTCAGCAGTTGCGTGGCGAAACGGTACTGCGGCCCAAGCACATCCATGGCCGCGGCCGTGGTCAGCAGTTTGAGGTTGGAAGCCGGCACCAGCCGCGTGCGCGGGTTGTGCTGATACAGCGTGGCGCCACTGTTGGCGTCCCGCACCATCAGCGAGACCGAGGCGCCGTGCAGCGCCGGGTCGGCCAGCAACTGGTCGAGGCTGTGCCCGGTGGCCGTCTTCGAAGGCGTGGCGCAACCGCCCAGTAACAAACTCAAGCCCACCAGCATCGCGCTGGTGTGTATCCATCGACCCAACTGCATCAGTACCGTTTTCCCGCAAAGCCTTCAGTGGCGGCAACGCTACCAGCTCATTGCCGTTGTGGCGAGCGTGGCTGTTGTGGGATCGGGGCTGTTGTGGGAGCTGGGCTGTTGTGGCGAGCGGGCTTGCCCCGCGTTGGGCTGCGTAGCGGCCCCTAGTAAGCCCACCGCATTTTTTCAGGCTTCACGCTGTGCCAGGTTTTGGGGCCGCTACGCAGCCCAACGCGGGGCAAGCCCGCTCGCCACAACAAGCTCCCTCGCCACAGGAAGTCGCAGGTCTTAGAACTGCAGCGTGCTGGAAACCGACACCTGCCGCGCATCGCCGATGGACACGAACTGCGTGTTCACCGACGAGGTGTAGTAGGTGCGATCAAACAGGTTCTTCACGTTGAGCTGGAACTTGACTTTCTGCCCATCGATTTTGGTGTCGTAGCTGGCAAACGCATCGGCCACGGTGTAGCTCGGCAGTTCGAAGCTGTTGGCCGCGTCCCCGGCCCGCTCGCCTACGTAACGCGCACCGGCACCCACACGCAGTTGGTCACCCCACAAGAGGCTGCCGAAGTCATACACGGCCGACAACGAAGCGGTGTTTTTCGCAACGTTTTGCAAGCGATTGCCCTTAAGCGTCGGGTCTTCAGTCACCTCGGCATCGGTGTAGGCATAGCTGCCGATCAGGCTCCAGTTGTCGGTCAACTGGCCGCTGGCATCCAGCTCAAGGCCACGGGAACGCACTTTGCCCGCCACGCTGTAGACCGCTGCCAAACCGTCGCCGACCTGCACCAGCACGTTGCGTTTTTCGATATTGAACAGCGCCGCACTGGCGGTTATACGCCCCGGTATGTCGAGTTTGGTGCCCAGCTCCCAGGCTTTGGACTGCTCCGGTTCCAGGCTGCCATCCAATACGCTTTTGTTCGCCAACGGCGCGATGGTGGAGTTGGGTTTGAACGACTCGGTGTAGCTGCCATAGAACGACAATTGATCGGTGTAGCGATACACCAGGCCGGCACGCGGCACCCACTTCTGGCCGTTGCCATCGGTGTTGGCGGTGAACGGCACGCCTTTGCCGGCGTATTGGTCGTACATCTGGTAGCGCGCACCGCCGACCAGAATCCACTGGTCATTGAGGTGGATGGCGTCCTGGAAGAACAGCGAGTCGCTGCGCAGCAGGTCGGTCTGGTTGCTGTCCGGCGCGCTGACTTTGGTGCCCGCGACTTCGTTGCCGTACACCGGATCGTTATAGTTGAAGACACCACGCGGCGCCTGGCGAATCAGGTCGGCGCGGTAGATCTTGCGGTACTCGTCGTCGAGCCCGAACACCAGGTCGTGCTGCATGCCGCCGACATTGACCTTGCCTTCCAGGCTGGTGGTGGCGAAGCGGTCGGTGGTCAGCGCACCCTGGGTGCCGTCCATGCTGCGGGTCAGGGTGCCGTTGGTGTTGACCTTGACTACGCGCACCTGGCTGGCGTCGTAGGTCTCGCGGTTCCAGCTGTAGCCGAAGTGCGCTTTCCAGTCGTCGTTCAAGTCGTGGTCGACTTCCAGGCGATACAGGTCGGAGCGGCCTTGCATATTGTTGAACGGCTCATCCAGCCGACGGGTCGCAGGGATGTTCAACGGGTGGTTGGTCTTGGGGTCGATGGCGGTGCCACGGTCGAACGGCGAGAGGAATTCGCGGTGCTCATAGGCGAACACCACTTTGGTGGTGTCGCCGTACCAGGCCAGCGACGGCGCCACCAACGTTTCGCGGTGGGTGCCGAAGTTGCGCCAGTAATCTTCGTCTTCGTGGTCGACGATCAGGCGATAGGCCAGGCCGCTGTCACCAATCGGGCCGGTGGTGTCGAGGTTGCCGCCGCTGCCGTTCTTGCCGTCACCGAAGGTCGAGCCGCGCGCGGTCAACGAGGTGGACTGCACCAGCTCGGGCTTCTTGCTGACGATATTGACCACGCCGCCCGGGTCCTGGATGCCATACAGCAAAGACGACGGGCCTTTGAGCACTTCGACGCGCTCGGCGGTGGCGTTCAGCGCGCGGCCCTGCACCACGGGCATGCCGTCCTTCATGATCGAGCCGTTACGGTTGTCACCAAAACCGCGCAGCATCACCGCGTCCTGGGTGCTGCCGAGGGTGTTGGCCTGGGTGATGCCGCTGATATTGCCCAGGGCGTCATCCAGGTTGCGCGGCTGTTGGTCACGCAGCACTTGGGCCGGCACGACGTTGACGGTTTGCGGGGTTTCCAGCAGCAGGCCGTGGGAGCGCATCACCGAGCTGGTGGGCGGTGGCTGATAGCTGGTGGTGTCCTGGGCTTGGCTCGCGCCGCTGATGGTGGTGGCGCCCAGGTTGACTGCGCCGTCGGTGGGCACAGGCTCAAGCGCCAGAGTGCGGGCGTCGATCTGGCGGAAGGTAAAGCCTGAGTTGCCGAGCAGCCGTTGCAGGGCCTGGGTGGCGCTCATCTGCCCGCTGACAGCCGGGGCGCTAAGGCCATAGGGCGCTTCGTCGGTGTAGATCACGCTGATGCCGGTGACCCGGCTGAAATCGCTCAGCGCCTGGGGCAGCGGCTTGGCTGCCAGGGCAAAAGTGAACTGGGCGCTTTGTTGCTCCTGCGCCTGCGCAATCGCCAGAGGCAGCAACGCCAGGCCTGATGCCGCCAATACCGAGGCTCCCAGCCACTGTTTTACCCAACCGCCCGCCGTCGACTTCATGCTGTGATAACCCGTGTAGAAAACGCTGTTAATGCGAATAGCTCGCAGTTTCAAACACTACACGGATGGGCGGGCGATTTACCTCACTTTTGTTTGCAAATATTTTTATTTATTGCGCCTGAATGCGAAAGCCCATGCGTGGGAAGTGCACGTGAACAGTGCCAGCACGCTCGTCGGTACGGCGCAGGATCAGCTCTTCACGCCCGGCAAACAGCAGTTCACCCGCCACCGGGTCAGTGCCGTAGTCGGTTGCCGCAATGGTCACCTGCTGGCCGGGCTTGAAGCCGTTCAGGTCCTCGAACAGTGCTTCCGGCAAGGCCGCCGGCGCGGCATTGCGCGACACTTCCAGGGCTTGCTCGGCACTCATCTCGCTGAAAGTGCCATGCCCAAAGCCTAATACGCGGTCCAGCCAGGCAGCCACTGCCGGGTAGGCATCGACCAACGGCGCCGTCACCGACGAACCTTTGAGGAACCACAACGGGTGGGCCAGGGCAAAGTCGGCGATCGAGGGTTCACCGAACAGGAAGTCGCCGGCCTGGTGCTGCAATTGGTGCTCGATACGGCTGACAATTGCCGGCCATTGATGCTTGGCCTGCTCCAGCTGCACGCGGGTTGCCGTGCCACCGCTGAACAGTTTGGCGCGGTCCGCGACCAGCACCTGGATCATTTCCGGTGGCACCTTGGCAAATTTCACCGCCAGGGATTCCGGCTGGAACACCAGCGCCACGGCATGGGAGAACACCACCGAATCCGCCCAGGCGGCGAAGCCTTGGGTCACCAGTTCCAAGCCTTGGGGAAACAGTGCCGGCGCGGACTTTTCCTGCTCCAAACGGCGGGCGATCAAAGCCGTGTCGCAGTAGATATCGGCGCCGACCTGCAGCACCGGGGTCTTGCGATAGCCACCGGTCAGCGGCATCAGGTCAGGTTTGGGCATCACCGGCGCGATACGCACCGAGCGCCAGGACAAGCCCTTGAAGCCCAGCAACAGGCGGGCTTTTTCAGCAAAGGGCGATTGCGGGTAATGGTGCAGGATCAACTCAGGCATGCAGGTCTCCGCTCGATAGATGAACGGCTAGCTTAGCCTGCAAAGCCCTGCGTGGGGACGATGAGAACCTATCAATCAAATCAATGAGCCACTCGCCGCCAGGCATTCCTTGGCGCTCTTCTTCAACTTCTTGATCAGCCGCTCCTGACGCAGCGCCTCGCCCTTGGAAGCACACTGCTCGGTGTACACCAGCGCCACGGCCGGGCTGGACAGAAAAAACCGTGCGCCCTTGCCGCTCTGGTGGGAGGCAAAGCGGCGCACCGGGTCATTGCTGATGCCGCAATACAGCGAACCATTGGCGGCACGCACCAGGTAGACGAACCAGGGTTTGGGTTCAGGAAGTTCAGTCACGGGACGATTGCTGCAAACCAAAAGAACGCCAATCTTATCAACGACCGGCCTGAAATGCCTTCAAGCCTTTAAGCGCCTGGGCACGCACGGCGTTCTTCAATACCGGCGACCAGCCCAGCAACAAGCCCTTCAAGCCCAGCGCCTGGCGCGACCAACGCCACAGGTCGAAGTGGTCGTGGTGCTCGCAGATTTTGCCATCGCGAAACACAAACCGCGCACCGATATCGTTGACCACCGTATTGCCCGTGGCGCTGAACAGGTAGGTCGCCACCCAATGCGCACTGCCCGTGCTGTCATCACTGCGCACATGGTCGAAGGTCAGGGAGAAGTCCTTGGCCCGCGTGGTGAGCATGCGCCACATGTCCCCGGCGTCGCGCCCGCGCAACTCACCAAAGGCCGGGTCGCTGAACACCACGTCGTCGGTGTAGCAGGCGGCCATGGCTTCGGCGTCCAGGCGCTGGAAAGCACTGTA
The DNA here is from genome assembly GCF_012985445.1 of Pseudomonas sp. WS 5532. Classification (NCBI taxonomy): domain Bacteria; kingdom Pseudomonadati; phylum Pseudomonadota; class Gammaproteobacteria; order Pseudomonadales; family Pseudomonadaceae; genus Pseudomonas; species Pseudomonas sp. WS 5532. The sequence goes on along the minus strand of NZ_JAAQWK010000001.1, from coordinate 391,628 downwards.
GAACTCGGTGATCAGGGCGTTATGGGCATCACTCATGGGCAGGCTCCGCAGGCGTCGAAAGAATAGCCGCACGATAAGCTGCCCACGCTGCGCTGGCTACTGACATTCGCCACGCAAATGATGAGCCTACGGCACCATCCCAACACTGCGAGCATAGGCGAACAGGTCAACATCGGTGGAAATACTCAGCCGTTGCATGGCCGTGCTTTTCTGCTTGCTGATCGTGGAAATACTGCGATTGACCTGTGCCGCGATCTCGCTGACGGTCATGCCGCTGGCCAGCATGCGCACCACCTCGCGCTCCTTGCCGGATAATTGCGGCTCCTGGGACTGATCGCCCGTGCCCGCCTCGACCATTTGCACCCGCAGGGATTCACTGGCGAACGTCTGGCCGGCACACACGGCCTTGATCGCCAGGGGCAGCTCCTTGGCCGAAGCACTTTTAGCCACCACTGCCTTGGCACCATGGGCGAAGGAAGCGCGCAGGGTGGCGACGCTGGCGAACATGGTCACCAGAATCACCGGCAACTTCGGATACTGGCGGTGCAGCAGGCTCAACAGCCCGTAGCCATCGGCCTGCTGACCGCCGGGCATGGCGAAGTCGGTGATGAGCAAGTCGCACGGCGTCGTACTTAACACGTCGAGCAATTGATCGGGTCCATCGGCCTCCGCGACCACTTTGCAGCGGCCATGCGCCTCAATCACGACTTTCTGCCCGATACGAACAATGGGGTGATCGTCAGCAATAATTACTCGAAGCATAAATTCCCACGAATGATGGCAACTTGAATCCGCGCAAAATACCCCCGCCGGCGCTCATCAACAACCGCTAACAAACAGCCGCTTACAGCCAACCCCAATGTTCACTCGTTCACATTTTTTTGCCTACATAACAACAGGAAAAAACCTACAGCCAAAACTAGATCGTCGGATTGCAAACGCTCAGTGAAAACACCACTCCTCAGACATCGGACAGGTACTCGAGATAGACGTACAACCGAGCCAGGAACAACTCCAATTGCACCTTGTGCGCAGCAACGCCCTGGGACCGGACCTGCTCAATCAGCCTCACCGCCATGGGTTCAAGTCCGGTGCCGCCCAAAAACACCAGGCTGCCCACCAAGCGATGGAGGCGTTCAGCTGTCAATGATGCGTTCAACGTCGCACAGGCATGGCGTAACAAACGATGGTCCTCCCACGCCTCGAACAGCAGGGTTTCCAACAATTGATCGACGACAGGCTCGCTGCCAAACGTCGCGACCAGCGTGGCACGCGTTGGCCAGCCGGCGAGCGGTACAATGGCCGCCTGTTCGACATACCGATCATCCACGCCAGGCAACCAGCGCACCAACACCGCATGCAATTGTTCAAGGGTCAAGGGTTTGAGCAACCAGGCATCCATGCCGGCATCGCGGCAACGCTTGGGACTGTCATTTTGCAGGTTAGCGGTCAAGGCAATGATCGGCACTCGCCTCATCCCGGTATCGCACTCATGCTGGCGAATGGCGCGGGCCATGCTGTAACCGTCCATGAAGGGCATCTGGCAATCGCTGATTACCAGGTCGAAGGGTCGGGTGGTAAAGGCCACCAGCCCGAGGTAGCCGTCGGCGGCCGTCTCGTGCCCCAGCCCCAGTTTCTGCAACAAACCACCCAACAACAGGCGGTAGGCAGAATGATCATCCACAACCAGCACACTCAACTGCCGCCAATGAAACGGGGGAAGGGTTGGCGGCTTCAGGTTGTGGCTCGCTCCTGCTGTTGAACCTACCAGCGAACCCATCAGTACCTCTATCGCAACTATTGATCCAGCAGCAATCCGCAGCACTGATGCAATAGCTCTTGAGGCCTATCATGCAGCAATGGTCGACGCATTCTTCTGAATGCTATCGGCCAAAAACAAATAACCTTTCGAGTTAACCAAAGCCCATACAACAACTACGAAAATCCCCCCTGAATCATCGCCTTCACACCGCCCTGCCAATGTCGTATTAGTTGTATTTCCCCTGCTCGCCCCCCTCGCTAAATTGTGCCCACCCCAAAGAGGGTCGGCTTGCCACTCCCAGGCAACAGCCAATAAACACCGAGACCGCCGCTTGGCCAACCACCCGTTCATACCGGGTCGGGCGTGGCCCCGCACGCGCCTCAATCTGCCAGCCTGTAATGGAACAAATGAAATGAAGATCTCTGTATCCCTGCTGAGCAGTGCCCTGCTGCTCGCCATGAACTCATCGGTGTTCGCCGCCAGCAGCGTCGACCTCAGCGTCAAGGGCATCATCACGCCCAGCGCCTGTACACCCAACCTGCCAGGTGACGTCGATTTTGGAAAAAACGCGGCAAAAGACCTGAATCTAGACAGCTATACGCCGCTTGAGAGAAAGACCCTGCAACTGAGCGTCAATTGCGACGCGGCGACACTGTTTGCAATCCACCCCCTCGACAATCGAGCCGGTTCAGCCGCTCACGGCGCCGCCTTTGGCCTGGGTTTGATCAACGGAAACCAGAAGCTCGGCGTATATCAGCTGACGTTCACCAACCCCACCGCCGAAACGCCCTCCACTCTGATTGCGATGTTCAACTCCGAGGGCCGATGGACGGAGATCCTTACAGATGACGCCATCGCCCCCAACGATCTGGTGGCGCTGGGCAGCCGGGGCGACAGCGGTTGGGCACCCCACCCGATAAAAGACGCGATCATGGACATGACGCTGTACACCTCAATTGCACCTGCAAGAAACCTGACCTTGACCAGCGAAGTGGTAATCGACGGCTCTGCGACCTTTGAAATGAAGTACCTGTAAATGGATATTTCCCAAATGAAGACCTGCCTGCCCCTGTTGAGCAGCGCGCTGTTGCTCGCCATTACCTCATCCGCCTTCGCCGCCAGTTCCGTGGACCTGACCGTCAAGGGTTTGATCACCCCCAGCGCCTGCACTCCCAACCTGCCGGGCGCTGTGGACTACGGAAAAATCGCAGCAAAAGACCTGAACCCCGACAGCCACACCTGGCTTGAGGACCAGACATTGCAGTTGAGCGTGAACTGCGAGGCGGCGACGCTGTTTGCCATCAACCCCGTCGACAATCGAGCCGGTTCCTCAACCATTGGCCGAGGCTCCTACGGCCTGGGCCTGGCCAACGGCACAGAGAAGCTCGGCGGGTATCAACTGATGTTCAGCAACCCCGTCGCCGAAACGCCTTCGACCTTGCTCTACCAGTACGAACAGCGCGACTGGGCGCCGCTCTATCCAGAGGACCCCGTAGAAGACGATATGTTGGTGGCCCTGGGCAGCCGTGGCGATTCCGGCTGGGCCCCGCACCCCGTGCAGGACGCGCTCATGGACATCACCGTGCACACCGCCGTTGCGCCTGCCAACGGCTTGAGCCTGGCCAACGAAGTGGCGCTGGACGGCTCCACAACGTTTGAAGTCATGTACCTGTAAATGGAGACCTTTGAAATGAAGACCTCGCTGTCCCTGCTCAGCGCTGCGCTGTTGCTCACAAGCGCCTCGTCAGTGTTCGCCGCCAGCAGTGTGGACCTGACCGTCAAGGGGCTGATCACACCCAGCGCTTGTGCCCCCAGCCTTTCAAGCGGCGGGGTCATCGACCACGGCAAAGTAGCCGCCAAAGACTTGAAGCTGGACGGCTACACGTTGCTTGGCAATCACACGCTGCAACTGGCGATCACCTGCGATGCCCCCACCCTGCTGGCCCTTAAGGGCATCGACAATCAAGGTAGCGCCTACGACTCGAGCAACGCCTACGGCCTGGGCTTGGTCAGCGGCAAAAAACTCGGCGGGTACACCCTGGCACTAGATAACCCAATGGCGGATGGCGCGGTGATTTCCGTGATTGGGTCCCGGGATAACGGCCTCAGTTGGCGCGAAATTTACCCAGGAGACGTCTGGCCAGCCGCCGACCTCGCTTCGTTTGGCGATCGCTCGACCGGCAGTTGGGCGCCGGCACCGGTCCAGCAAGTGACTGCGGGGCTTTGGGTGCAAACCATTATCGCTCCAACTGCCGGGATGGACCTGACCACTGAGGTCCCCATCTACGGCTCCGCCACAATTGAAGTGAAATACCTGTAACCCCCCTCTAACATCACAGGATGTGACCCATGGCTAGCCTCCTCACTCCCATCGCCGCGACATTGTTACTGATCTGCGCCGGCCCAGCATTCGCCGCCAGCAGCATCGATCTGACCGTCAAGGGGCTGATCACACCCAGCGCTTGTGCCCCCAGCCTTTCAAGCGGCGGGGTCATCGACCACGGCAAAATCGCGTCCAAGGATTTAAAGCCGGACAATTGGACGGTCATCGGCAATCACACGCTGCAACTGGCGATAACCTGCGAGGCGCCAACTCTGGTGGCCCTCAAGGGCATCGATAATGTAGGCGACTCCCATGACCCGATGAACAGGTATGGCCTGGGCCTGGTCAGCGGCCAAAAATTGGGCGGGTACTCCCTGACCTTCGGCAATCCTATAGCCGACAACGCAGCGATCTCCGTGATTGAGTCCTCCGATAACGGCCTCACCTGGCAGGAAAATATCCCAGGTGACACTTGGCCAGCCGCCTACCTCGCTTCGTTTGGCGATCGTTCGACCGGCAGTTGGGCGCCCACCCCAGTCCGGCTGGTGACGGCCGATCTCAAGGTGCAAACCCTTATCGCTCCAACTGCCGGGATGGACCTGACCACTGAGGTCCCCATCTATGGCTCCGCCACAATTGAAGTGAAATACCTGTAACCCCCTCTAACATCACAGGATGTGACCCATGGCTAGCCTCCTCACTCCCATCGCCGCGACATTGTTGCTGATCTGCGCCGGCCCAGCATTCGCCGCCAGCAGCATCGATCTGACCGTCAAGGGGCTGATTACCCCCAGCGCCTGCACCCCGGCACTGGCCCAAGGCGGTGTTGCCGACTACGGAAAGATCGCCGCCAAGGACCTGCAAGAAAACCAGGCTACTCCGTTGCCGCCCACTACCTTGCCATTCAACCTCAGCTGCGAGGCCGCCACGCTGTTTGCACTCAATGGTGTGGATAACCGCGCCGGCTCAGCCAGTAGCCCCAACGATTACTCGTATGGCCTGGGGTTCATCAACGAAACAGAGCGGGTCGGCGACTACGTGATCATTATCACCAACTACCTCGCCGACAACCTGCCGGTCAGCAAGCTGGCCTCCCGTGACAACGGCGCCACCTGGAGCGAAAACAGTGAGGACGCCATCTGGATGCGCGGCAGGCTCGCCGCCTTCGGCAACAACGCAAGTGGCACCTGGGCGCCCATCGCGATCAAGGCACTGACCAGCAACCTGGTGGTTCACCCCACTATCGCCCCTTCCAGTGGCCTGACATTGACCCAGGAACAACCTGTCGATGGCTCCGCCACGTTGGAAGTGATGTACCTGTAACCCCTCATCCTCTTACTAAGGAAGGTTTAAACGATGACTTACTTAAGAGCGGCGCCCCTGGCCGCCCTGTTGTTGGGCACCTCGTCTCTCACGCTGGCCGCCAGCAGCCTGGACCTTACCGTCAAGGGCATCATCACGCCCAGCGCCTGCGCGCCAGTGGTTTCCGGCGGCGGCAATGTCGACTTCGGCAAGGTGTCGGTCAAGGACCTCAACGCTGATACCTACACCGACCTGCCCAGAGAAACCATGCTCTTGAGCGTGCGCTGCGAAGGGCCGACGTTTTTTACCTTGAACACCATCGACAACCGCGCCGGCACCACCGCCAGCCACTTCAGTTGGCACGGCCTGGGCCTGACCCCCAGCGATGAAAAACTCGGCGATGCCGGGCTTGGTCTCTACCAGCCGGTGGCCGACGGCGTACCGGTGCGCACCATCACCTCACGGGATGGCGGCGTCACCTGGATGCCTTCAGTGATGCTCAGCCATACCGTGTTGACGGCGGTCGCCGACAACGACGGCGTGGTGCCGATTGCGATCCAGGAACTGGACGCCGAGATACGCCTGATCACCCACATTGCGCCCGCCAGCAGCCTGACGCTGACCGACGATGTGCCTATCGACGGTCACGCCACCGTGCAAGTCAATTACCTCTAAGGAACCTCCCGATGAACACTCGATTGACCACCCTGGCCGTCAGCGCACTGCTGCTCAGTTCGGCCAATGCCTTTGCCGCCAGCAGCGTCGACCTGACCGTCAAAGGCCTGATTGTGCCCAGCGCCTGTACGCCCAGCCTGTCCGGCGGTGGCATGATCGACCACGGCAAAGTGTCTGCCAAGGACCTGAACCCGGACCGGGGCACCGCGATTGGCGTGCATACCCTGTCGATGACCGTCGACTGTGACGCGCCGATCCAGTTTGCTCTGCACCCCATCGATAACCGCGCAGCCTCAGGTCTAACCACGGACTTCGGCCTGGGCTTTATCAACGAAACCCAGAAGCTGGGCCACTTCTCCCTCACTTGGCGCGGCATGGTTGCCGACGGCGTGACCGTTCAACCCATCGCATCGATGGACCAGGGCAAAACCTGGTACTCCGAAAAATTCTGGGAGCCGAGCATGTACATGGCGGCAGCGTCGATGAGCGACGACACCCAGCCGCTGCCGATCCAAAACCTGAGCGTCGATCTGGAAGTGCTCACTATCATCAATGCCGCCGCCAGCCTGGACCTCAGCAATGAGGTAACCATCGATGGCTCGGCCACCGTTGAAGTGAAGTACCTGTAACCCATGGCCGCCCATCCCTTGACTACCGCCGGGCATGGGCTGCGCCTACCTGTGCCGGTACTGAACACCGTTGGCCGTTGCGTGGCTGCGCTGCTCCTCTGCCTGGCCACCTTAGTCAACGCCCACGCGGCGTCGACCGTCGACCTCACGGTAACCGGCCGGATAACGCCGGACGCCTGCCATGTCGAGCTGACTAATGAAGGCACCGTCGATCACGGCAAGATTCCTTCCCATAGCCTCAACGCCGACGAATTCACCGTGCTGCCTATCCAGATGCTCGATCTGCGCGTGCAGTGCGCCAGGCCCATGTTGTTTGCGCTGGTAGGTATTGATAATCGCGCCGACTCCTCGTCGGCACCCGATTATTTCTACGGGCTGGGCAGGAACATCCACGTCCCAGAGGAGCGCCTGGGATCCGTGGCATTGTCCTATCGCAACGCAGTGGGCGATGCGCAGCCCATGCAGGTATTGGCGTCCAACGACAACGGCGAAACCTGGTCACAGGAGCCCAACGCTTACCCGCGCGCGCATATGGCCTTTGCGCCAGTCGGGGACCGCCAACCGGATTTCATCGGCCAGTTGACCGTCCAGGTTCAGGTGAGCACCGCCATCAATTTTTCGCAGTACCTGACCCTGGACCAGGAAGTCCCGCTCGACGGCGCCATTGTCCTGGACCTGCGCTACCTCTGACCGCCCCCCTTTTGGCCTAATGGAAACCCCATCATGACGACGTCATTCTCAAACACCGTGGTGGGCCTTGTCGCCCTGCTGCTGATCCTTGGCAATCAAGTCAAAGCCGACGGCATGGTCCCGGACACCTCCGTGGTGATCGTGCATGAAGCCGAAGGCGAAGCGGCGGTGTCGGTGACCAATACCGACAGCCAGCTCGCGCTGCTGCATGTGACCTTGCAGGACATTCCTGAAGACACCGAGCCGCTGTTGGTGGTGACACCGCCGCTGTCACGGGTAGAAGCGTCCAAAACCCAGCTGGTGCGCTTCATTCTGCAAAACCAGAAGCCGTTGCTGACCCAGCGGCTTAAACGGGCAGTGTTCGAAGGTATGCCCCAAGGTCGCGCCGCCACCGCCGCCGGTCACGCCCGTGTGGGCGTGACCGTGCGCCAGAACCTGCCCGTGATCGTGCACCCCAAGGGCCTTGCGCCGAACCGCACCCCTTGGACCGACCTGACCTGGACGCTGCGCGACGGCCAATTACAGGTGCGCAACGACACGCCTTATGTGGTGCGCCTTGCACAGGAGCTGTTGCTGTTGCCCGGTGACGGCAGGGCAATGCTGCCGCGTACCTATGTGCTGCCGGGCGAAGCTTTGAGCGTACCGGCCAGCGGTGGCCAGGCCAGAACGGTGCGTCTGCAGCCGGCCACGGTGTATGGGTTTGCGGTCAAGGCCTACGACGCCCCTATCACCCTCTGACTGACAACCACAGGTGTCGTGACAGACCGGCACCTGGATAACGAAGTGACGGCTTATTGACCGTCACCAGAGCGCCTGGAATCCCCGACACAACGGGGGCCAGTGCACTCACTACTCGAGTACCTTGCGTGAAAACAGTATTGAGTTACCGTGACGGCGAAGCCGTGTCCGATACCCCCGTCTGCCAGACCTTGCCGCTGGTGTTGTTACTGTGTGCCCTCGTGCCCGACAAGGCTTGGGCCGACGATTCCAGCCCGGTTGGCTTCGACGCCCAGACCTTGCATCAGCGTGGCATTGACCCACAGCTGGCCAGCCTGTTGCTGGCAGCACCGCGCTTCGCTGCCGGGCGGCACACCGTTAACCTGCGGGTCAACGGCCAACGCCGTGGCCGACAGGATCTGACCTTCGATCAACAGGGCAACCTGTGCCTGGACCGCGCCTTGCTGGACGCCGCTGACCTGGTGACGCCCAGCGAGACGCCAGGCTGCCGGGATTTTCTCGCGCAGTATCCACAAACCCTGGTGGAGCCGGACCCGGCGACACTGACGGTGTCACTGGTGGTGCCCACCGAAGCCCTGCGCCCTGTGCAGCAGGATATCTCGGGGTACGAAACCGGCGGTTTTGCCGGGCTGCTCAACTATGACCTCAGCGGTTTTTACAACCGCTTCGGCGATGACGCCAGCCGCTTTGGCTCGGCCAATACCGAAGTCGGGTTCAACTCCGGCGACTGGATCGTGCGCAGCCGCCAGGTGCAGACCTGGCAGGATGGCCTGTCGCGCAGTACGCATCTGGAGGCCTACGCGCAACGCACCTTCGCCAGCCACCAGGCGGTGCTGCAGGCCGGGCAGATCAACCTCTACAACCCGGTGCTCTCCGGTGCGCAGATCAGCGGCGTGCAGGTGCTGACCGAACATGCACTTCAAGAACAGGGTCAGGGCGCGCAGATCCAAGGTATCGCCAACAGCCCGGCGCAAGTGGAAGTACGTCAGAACGGAGCACTGATTCACTCCACCGTGGTGCCTGCCGGGCCTTTCACCTTGAACGATGTACGTCGGTTGAACACGCGCTCGGATGTCGAAGTCACGGTCAAGGAAAGTGTTGGCGGTGAGCGACGTTTCACCGTGCCCGCCGCCATGCTTGGCCTCGGGTTGCCGGCACCGGGCTACTCCGTGGCCGCAGGCCGAGTGCGCAATGTGGGTGACGCCAGGGGTGATGATCCTTGGGTGGTGAGTGCCGGCTGGACCGGCGCCTTGCACCCGCAACTGACACTGGGGAGTGGCGTGCTGGCCGCCAGCGAATACCGTTCGGTAGGCGCCAGCCTGGGCTGGTTGCCGTGGCTTGATAGCCAGATCCAGCTGTCAACCCAACTGTCCAACACCCAGGGCTGGGAAAAAGTCTCGGGTGTACAGACCGACCTGTCATGGTCCCAGCGCTTGAGCGAACAGTGGTCGGTCAGCGCCGCCAACTCCTGGCGCAGCATCGGCTACCGCGAACTCGAAGAAAGCACCTATGAGCGCGACCACAGCCATGAGAGTAATGACAGCCGTCGCAACTCCCGCTATCGCGACCAGCAAAGCCTCAACCTGGGTTGGTCGCATCCGCTGCTGGGCGCCTTCAGTGCCGGGGTTTCGCGCTCATCCAACTTTGCCGGTGACAGCAGCAGCCGCGCGCTGGCGTCCTGGGGTACCAGTATCGGCGCCGTGTCGTTGTCGGCCAGTGCCGAGTGGCAAATGGGCGGCCGCGAGCAGCGAGACAACGCCGTCTATCTCAACATCAGCGTACCGCTGGGCGAGAGCCGCAGGCTACGCAGCTGGGTGCGCAATTCCGGCGGTGAAAACCGTACCGGCCTGGGCCTGACCGAACAGATCGACGACCAACTCAGCTACCGCGTCAGCGCCGAACACGACAGCAGTGACCATCAGGTGGAAACCTCCGTAGGCGTCTCGGCACTGCCGCGCTACAGCCAGCTCGATTTCAGCTACAGCCGCTCCGACGCCGAGCGTTCGAGCTACCAGGGCGGCGCTCGTGGCGGTGTGGTGCTGCACGGCGACGGCGTGACCTTTTCGCCCTACCCGGTGCGCGACACCTTTGCCGTGGTGTCGGTCGGCGACATGAGCGGCATTAAGCTCAGCACCCCCAGCGGCCCGGTGTGGACCGACTGGCAGGGCCAGGCCGTAGTGCCGCAAGTGGCCGCATACGGGCGCAGCCCGGTTGAAGTGCAGACACGCTCACTGCCGCGCAATGCCGATATCAATAACGGCCTGGCGATGATCTCGGCCGGGCGTGGCGCGGTGGACCGCGTCGAATTTGGCGTCGGCCTGACCCGTCGCGTGCTGCTTACCGTCAGCAACGACCAGGGCGCGCCGCTGCCTGCGGGCGCCTCCGTCAGCACTGCCAGTGGCGAATTCGTCACCTTGGTGCAGGACGGCAGCCAGGTGTTTCTGCCCAATGTGCTGGAACAGCCGACGTTGTGGATCACCACGCCGCAAAGCGGGCGTTGCGAGTTGCGCTACGAACTGCCGGAAAAAGCCGACCCGGCGGTGTACTTCGAAACCGCTCCCGCACGTTGCAACCTGCCTTGAGGATGACCGCCATGCCCATCACACCTTATATGCGTCAACTGTGCCTGTGGCTGCTGATCGGCGTAGCCGGCACTGCCCAGGCCTTGGAGGAATGCCAACTCAACGTCAGCGAACCGCTGGTGGATTTCGGCGTGATGAGCCGCCTGGCTCAAAACGACAGCGCGGCGCAACGCCTGCTCGGCGAACGGCGCCTGAGCGTGATCGTCAATTGCCCACAAGCTGAAGACCTCAGCCTGTTCTACCGCGCCCTGGCCACAGACCCGCAACGCCTGCAATTTACCGAGCACGGCAGTTATGCCATCGAAGTCGGCAACGCCGTGCTCGACGGCCGCAGCGTTGAACTGGGTTTGCTGCCCGCCGACGGCCAGGCGCCCGTTACCAATGGCAACGTGCTGGAGTGGCGCCCCGGCCACGGCATAGCACCGGTCGAACAGGGTGCAGTGCTCACGGGTAAAACCCTGTCGCTGCAACTGACCCTGCGCGCCTGGGCCGACCTCGCCGCCACGCAGGTGCGCGATGCCACCACCTGGGAAACCACCGGGACGTTGTACGGCGCAAAGCACGGGCGTTACCGGGAACTGACACTGCGCGCGCACTTTGCGCCCATCGCCTGCCTGCCGACGCTGTCCGACCACGGCGTGGTGGACTACGGCACCTTGTACGCCAAGGACTTGAGCGCCACCAACGAGACACCGTTGCCGACCCGCTCCCTGCGCCTGAGCGTGACCTGCGACGCGCCGGCACGCTTTGCCCTGCGCATGTTTGATAACCGCGACGGGTCGGCCACCGGTGGCACCGATGAAACCGCCTATGGCCTGGACCTGGATGCCAGCCGCAACAAAATCGGGCGTTTTTACCTGACTGTCGACCCGGCGGAATTCAGCGCCGATACCTGGCCCACGTTGTACCGCACCGACTCCACCAGCAACGGCGTGGCGTGGAGCAGTTCCACAGCCCGGCAAATCCCCATGGCCGCCAACAGCCTGCTGGGCTTTACCGACAAAACCGGCGTCACCACAGGCCCTGTCGCCATCCAGGCCCTGACCGGCACGGTACGTATAAAGACTTACCTGGCACCCATGCAAAGCCTGGACCTGCGTGAGGTGGTGCTGATCAATGGTTCCGGCACCCTCGAGATCGTGTACCCGTAACCGTCACTGCAAGGAGTCCGTCCCATGAAACGCCCTATGAAAACCCGCATTTTTTCCGGCCTGCTGTTAGTGGCCTGCGCGCCCTCGGTGCTGGCCGCATCGGCGGTGGACCTGACCGTCAAAGGCCTGATCGTTCCCGCCGCTTGCTTGCCGCAGTTCCCCGGCGGGGCACTGATCGACTACGGCAAAATCGCCCAACAAGACTTGAACCTGGGCACTGCGACACGCCTGCCGGCCAAGCCCCTGCTTTTCGCCATCGCCTGCAGCGGTCCCACCCGCTATGCCCTGCGCATGCGCGATAACCGCGAGGGCTCGGCCATGGTCAACAGCGAGATTTACTATGGGTTGGGGTTCGATATCAGCGGTAATCGCCTGGGGGTTTACTCCATGACCTTCGACCCGCGCCAGACCCAGGCCAACACCACCGCGCAGATCTACGGCACCGAGTCCACCACCGGCGGCGTGGCGTGGCGCACGTCCAACCTCAACCCCATCGACATCGGCTCCAGGAGCTACCTGGGTTTTACCGAGGTGGAGGGCAGCGTCAGCGGGCCTACGGCCATCGGCACGCTGACGGGTACAGTCACAGTGCAGACCGTGATCAATGCCCGGCAGAACCTGGACTTGAGCGTGGAAACTCCACTGGATGGCTGGGCAACGCTTGAGGTGGTGTATCTCTAGAGTTTCTCGCTGGTCACTTGTACATAACGCGCCCGCCCGGCGCCGAGACCCGCGACAATCGCACCGAGGCCGATCACGGCGAAGATCCAGCCGATGGCCGTCCAGCCGCCGGTCCAGTCATGCACCAGGCCGACCGCAAACGGCCCCATCGACGCCAGGGTGTAGCCAATGCCCTGGGCCATGCTCGACAGGTTGGCGGCGACATGGGAATCACGCGAGCGCAGCACGATCAGGGTCAGCGCCAGGCTGAAGGTGCCGCCCTGCCCCAGGCCGAGCAGAATCGCCCAACCCCACAAGCCGTCCAGCGGCGCATACAGGCAACCGAACAGGCCGCCAAGGGTCAGCAGCATCACCACCACAATCGCCAGGCGCTGGTCCTTGCCGCGGGTGGCCAGCCACGGTGCGGCCAGGGAACTGAGCAGTTGCACGATGATGGAACCGGACAACGCCAACCCTGCCTCGGTGGCGCTGAGCCCCCGGCCAATGAGGATTGACGGCAACCAGCCAAACACAATGTAAGCCAGGGACGATTGCAGACCCATGTACAAAGTCACCTGCCAAGCCAGTGGGTCACGCAGCAAGCCCTTGACCCGGTAAGCCACCTGATGGGCGCCGTGCTTTGGTCCGACTTGCGGCAACCAGAACAACGCCGCCAGCAACGCCGGGATAACCCAAAACCCCAGTCCGACGGCCCAGCTGTCTGCGAAGTACTGACTCAGGGGCACCGTGGCCCCGGCTGCCAACGCGGCGCCCAGACACAATGCCATGGTGTAGACGCCAGTCATGGCGCCCGCCTGCCTGGCAAAATCACGCTTGACGATACCCGGTAGCAATACACCGATGATGCCGATGCTCGCGCCAGCGATCAGGCTGCCCGCGAACAACCCCACTTCACCGAACGAACTGCGCAGGATGATGCCACCAGCCAGGGTGAGCAGAATCCCCAGCACCACGCGCTCAGCGCCAAAACGCCTGGCCAGGATCGGCGCAGTGGGCGCGAACAGGCCCAGGCACAACACCGGCAAGGTGGTCAGCAAGCCCGCCTTGGCAGCGGACAACCCCAGGCTGCTGGACACTTCTGCCAGCAATGGCGCCATGCTCGACAGCGCCGGGCGCAGGTTCAATGCCACCAGCACCAGGCCCAGCAGCAACAGCCACGGGCGAGCCACCAACGGAGGGGCCTGCTGGACGGCTTCGTCATCGGCTTCGGCGTCAATCAACAGTTCTTCGAGTTCAGTCGTACGTTTGGCTTCAAGGTTCATTGATCAACTGCCGGCAGAGGGATTTGGCACGTTCGGGGTCTTGGTTTTCCACCGCGTCGAGCAAGGCGATATGCAGGTCGAATACCGCCTGGCGACGTGGTGAGATGTTCAGGGTCTGACGCAACTGGGCGCCGACAATGCTGGAGAAATACTGGTACAGCTCGCTCAGCGCCGGGTTGTGCGCTGCATCCACCAGGCGCTTGTGGAACACCAGGTCGGCGCTGATATAGGCCTCCAGGTCACCGTGGTACAACTCGCCGCTGCGCTCAAGGGCTTCACGCAACCCTTTGAGATCGTCATCGGTACGACGCAACGCCGCCAGGCCGATGGCCTCCACTTCGAGAATCTGCCGCGTCTCCTGAGCCTGCGCCAACGTGCAGTGGGACAGTGCGCGCATCGTCCCCAACGGGTCGGTCATCGAGCGCAAGTAACTGCCGTCGCCCTGGCGGATTTCGATCAGACCCGAGAACGCCAACACACGCATGGCCTCACGCACGGTATTGCGGCTGATGCCCAGCTCGGCGGACAACTCCGGCTCGGTGGGCAGGCGCTCACCGATGGCCCATTTGCCTTCAGTTATACGCCAGCGCAGTTGCTCCAACGCTTGATCGACCAGGGAGCGTTTGATCAGGGGGGCGATGTCTGTCATGAGTTTTGCACTTTCGTCCAATCATAGGATGAATTTTCCTACAGCCTATTCAGACTTGCCCACAAAGGCAACGCACTAGGGTTCATAGGCAGCAAAAGGAGCAGTATTTTCGATTGGTAAAATTACCCTTTAAGGGTAATTATTGGACTCAGGTGTCTTATGGAAAAGTACACACCTCACTACGATCTGGCGGTGATCAAGGCGGATGTCAGGCGACTGGGTGCAAAAGCATTCACCCGTGCAGCCAAGGAGGCGGGAAAGCAACTCGACCTCGACATCAGCGAGATGCAGGCAGTCGTTTTCAAACTACAGAACAGGATGCTGTACAAGTCGATGACCACCTATGCCGATCACCGCGTCTGGCAGGACGTCTACCACATCCATTCACACGGTCTGGAGATTTACATCAAGGTCACTTACTGCTCCGGCGGTAACCCACCGGTGATCTCCTTCAAAGGGATGAACCTATGAACACCCAACATTGCTTCATATGCGGCGCCCCCGACGCCATGGTGCGTTTTGAGGGCCGCAGTGAAACCCTGCGCATCAAAGGCATGGAACAGCACATTGAGGATCTGTCCGGCTGGGAGTGCCAACTGTGCGAGGACGGCATGTATGACCCCGACAGCAGCGAACGCCATGCCAAGGCAAGTGATGACCTGCTGCACGCCGCGCGACGGATGATGGGCGCCGAACTCAAGCGTATCCGCCGCAAGCTGCACCTCACGCAAAAAGAAACCGTGCAGTTGTTGTCCGGTGGCGGGCACAACGCATTCTCACGTTACGAACGCGGAGAAATAACGCCGCCCAAACCGTTGATGGTGTTGATGCGCCTGCTGGACCGTTACCCGCATTTGCTCGCCGACGCCAAAGAGCTGGCCGAAGGCGCAGACCTGCGCAACGCCTTTACTTGCACGACCCATAACCAAACACAAGAAGCCCTCAAAGCGTCTTGAACAGGCAAAAATAAACCCGGCACCAGCAGGCTTTTTATGGGTGTTCTGCAGAGCAATGGCGATCAAATGTGGGAGCCGGGCTTGCCCGCGATGGCGGTGGGTCAGCAGCAGATGTACGCACTGCTGTACCGCTATCGCAGGCAAGCCAGCTCCCACATTGGTTTGTGTTCGCCAAAGGTTATGCAGCCTGCAGGCTGGGTTTATGGGTTCAAGCTTCGATCAATGCAGAATCTGGCTCAAGAACAACTTGGTCCGGTCATTCTGCGGGTTGTCGAAGAAGTCATTGGGCGCCGCCTGTTCCACGATCTCGCCCTTGTCCATGAAGATCACGCGGTTGGCCACGGTGCGCGCAAAGCCCATTTCGTGGGTGACGCACAACATGGTCATGCCGTCTTCGGCCAGGCCGATCATGGTGTCGAGCACCTCCTTGACCATTTCCGGGTCGAGTGCCGAAGTCGGCTCGTCGAACAGCATGATTTTCGGTTTCATGCACAGGGCACGGGCGATGGCCACACGCTGTTGCTGACCACCAGACAGTTGCCCCGGAAACTTGTGCGCCTGCTCCGGAATGCGCACGCGTTCCAGGTAGTGCATGGCAATTTCTTCAGCCTTGCGCTTGGGCATCTTGCGCACCCACATCGGCGCCAGCGTGCAGTTCTGCAGGATGGTCAGGTGCGGGAACAGGTTGAAGTGCTGGAACACCATGCCGACTTCACGACGGATCGCTTCGATCTGCTTGAGGTCGTTGGTCAGCTCCACGCCATCGACCACAATGCGGCCCTGCTGGTGCTCTTCCAGGCGGTTGAGGCAGCGGATGGTGGTGGACTTGCCCGAACCCGACGGGCCGCACAGCACGATACGCTCGCCCTGCTTGACGTTGAGGTTGATGTCTTTCAACACGTGGAACTGGCCGTACCACTTGTTGACGCCCTGCATCTGGATAATGCCTTCAGGGCTCACAGGCTGTTTGATTGCTTCGCTCATAACAACAACTCCTAACGCTTGTGGCCAGTGTCGAGCTTGTGTTCCAAATGAATGGAATAGCGCGACATACCAAAACAGAAAATCCAGAACACCAGGGCGGCGAACACGTAGCCTTCGGTGGCCATGCCCAACCATTTAGGGTCGGCAGCGGCTTGCTTGACGCTGTTGAGCAGGTCGAACAGGCCGATGATGATCACAAGGCTGGTGTCCTTGAACAGCGCGATAAACGTGTTGACGATGCCAGGGATCACCAGCTTCAGGGCTTGCGGCAGAATCACCAGGCCCATGCTGCGCCAGTAACCCAGGCCCATCGCCGCGGCCGCTTCGTACTGACCTTTGGGAATCGCTTGCAGGCCACCACGCACCACCTCGGCCACGTAGGCCGACTGGAACAGGATCACGCCGATCAATGCGCGCAACAGCTTGTCGATGCCCATGCCTTCAGGCAGGAACAGCGGCAGCATCACCGAGGACATGAACAGCACGGTGATCAACGGCACGCCGCGCCAGAACTCGATGAAGGTCACGCAGACCACCCGAATCGCCGGCATGTTCGAGCGTCGCCCCAGCGCCAGCACAATGCCCAACGGCAAGGCGCCAGCGATACCGACAGTGGCAATCACCAGGGTCAGCATCAAGCCGCCCCATTGGCTGGTGGCCACGTTGGTCAGGCCCAGAACCCCACCGTGCAGCAGGCAGTAGGCGATGATCGGGTACAGCACCAGGAAACCCAGGCCATACACAGCCTTGCGTTGAAACCGCGAGATGAACAACGGCGCCACGCCCACGATAGCCAGCCACACGGTCAGGTCCACGCGCCAGCGCAGGTCGCCGGGGTAGTAGCCATACATGAACTGCCCGAAGCGCTGTTGGATAAACACCCAGCAGGCGCCCTCTTTGGTGCAATCGGCGCGCGTGGTCCCGACCCAGTTGGCATCCAGGATGGCCCAGTGCAGGATGGGCGGCACGATCAGGTAAATCAGGTAGAACGCCAACAGCGTCAGCAAGGTGTTGAGCCAGCTGGAAAACAGGTTGGCGCGCATCCAGGCCATCGGTCCGAAGACTTTGTTCGGCGGCGGCATATCGGGTTTGAAAGTATGCGAACTCATGTGCGTTTCCTCACCGCTCGATCAGCGCAATGCGCTTGTTGTACCAGTTCATCAGCAGGGAAATGCTGATGCTGATCGCCAGGTACACGCTCATGGTGATGGCAATGACTTCGATGGCCTGGCCGGTCTGGTTGAGCACCGTGCCGGCAAACAGCGAAACCATTTCCGGGTAACCGATACCGGCGGCCAGCGAGGAGTTTTTCGCCAGGTTCAGGTATTGGCTGGTCAGCGGCGGAATGATCACCCGCAAGGCTTGCGGGATGATGACCTTGCGCAACGTCGGCCCAGGGCGCAGGCCCAGGGAGCGCGCGGCTTCGGTCTGGCCGTGGCTGACGGACTTGATGCCCGAACGCACGATCTCGGCAATAAACGCCGCCGTGTACACGGTCAGCGCCAGGGTCAACGCCAGCAGTTCAGGGATCAATACCCAGCCGCCGACGAAGTTGAAACCTGAAAGCTTGGGCATTTCCCAGTGCAGCGGCGCGCCGAAGACCAAGGCACACAATGTCGGGATCACAATAAACAACGCCAGGCCCGCCCAGAACTTATGGAACGGTACGCCGGTGGCCTCAAAGCGTTTGTTGGCCCAGCGCGCCATCAGCACGATTGCCACAATGGCAACCACCACACTGGCCACAAACGGCCAGAACCCATCGGCAGCAATCGCCGCCGGCATGTTCAAGCCACGGCTGCTGACGAAGAAAGTGTCACCGAAATTATGGCTGTTGCGCGGCCCCGGCATGGTCAGGAATACCGCGAAGTACCAGAACAGGATTTGCAGCAGCGGCGGAATGTTGCGGAACACTTCCACATACACCGTCGCCAGCTTGTTGATCATCCAGTTGGGCGACAAGCGCGCCACGCCAATGATGAAGCCAAGGATAGTCGCCAGGACCACACCGATCACAGTCACCAGCAAGGTATTAAGCAACCCGATCACAAAGACCCGGGCATAGCTGTCCGATTCGGTGTAGTCGATCAGATGCTGAGCGATGCCGAAGCCGGCACTGCGCTCAAGAAAGTCGAAACCCGAGGTGATACCCCGGTGTTGCAGGTTGGTCTGGGTGTTATTGAACAAGTACCAGCCCAGCGCGACCACCGCCACAATCGTGATGATCTGGAAGAGCCACGCACGCACTTTGGGATCGCTGAAGCTGAGCTTCTGCTTGGGTGCGCCGATTTGATTTTGCATGAAGTGCCCCGGAAAGAATGGAACAGAACATCACCCGGTGGTTGGCCCACCGGGTGATAGAACCATCAGCGATCAGCGCACAGGGGGTGCGTATTGAATGCCACCGTTAGTCCACAGTGCGTTCAGGCCACGGTCGATTTCCAGTGGGGTGCTCTTGCCCAGGTTGCGCTCGAACACTTCACCGTAGTTACCGACCTGCTTGACGATCTGTACAACCCAATCTTTTTTCACTTTCAGGTCTTTGCCGTATTCGCCGTCAGAACCGAGCAGACGAGCAACGTCCGGGTTCTTGGTGGACTTGGCTTCAGCTTCAACGTTTTTCGAGGTGATGCCGGCTTCTTCAGCGTTGAGCATGGCGTAGCCAACCCAGCGCACGATGGCCAGCCACTCGTCGTCGCCGTTACGCACGACTGGGCCCAGTGGTTCTTTGGAGATGGTTTCCGGCAGAACTACGTAGTCCTTCGGCGAAGCCAGTTTGCTGCGCTGTGCGTAGAGCTGGGATTTGTCCGAGGTCAGCACGTCGCAACGACCGGATTCCAGCGACTTGGCGCTTTCATCGGAGGTGTCGAAGGTGATCGGGGTGTACTTGAGGTTGTTGGCGCGGAAGTAGTCGGAAACGTTCAGCTCAGTGGTGGTACCGGCCTGGATGCAGATGGTTGCACCGTCCAGTTCCTTGGCGCTTTTAACGCCCAGCTTGTTGTTCACCAGGAAGCCAACACCGTCGTAGTAGGTGATGAAGCCTGGGAATTTCAGGCCCATGCCCGCATCGCGCGAACTGGTCATGGTGGTGTTGCGCGACAGTACGTCGACTTCGCCGGACTGCAGCGCGGTGAAACGCTCCTTGGCGTTCAACTGGCTGAATTTGACCTTGGTTGCGTCACCGAACACGGCAGCGGCCACAGCGCGGCAAACGTCAGCGTCGATCCCGAGGATCTTGCCGCTGGCATCCGGCACCGAGAAACCCGGCAAGCCATCACTCACGCCACATTGCACAAAGCCTTTCTTCTGCACGGCGTCCAGGGTGGCGCCAGCTTGGGCAAAACCACTGACACCCAATACAGCGGCCGCGGAAACGATGGCCAGGGTGGATTTCAATACCTTCATTCAAACCTCCAGTTGCTCTTGTTGTGTCGGAGCTAAAACCCCAGCGCACCCTTATGAGGCGATATCGACCCGTGTTGGCTTTTTTTGGGGTCAAGCGGCATGAGGTTTTCGCGGTAATTCCAGTTGCTATCCCACAAGCGGCAGTCACTGATAGTGTTACCGTCACAAGATAGTTCTGACATCGACCTACACATAGCAAGGCGCGTACCAGAGTGGTGGCTGAGTCGTTTCAGCCCTTGGTCAATAGAAAAACATTCAACGTTGCGACATTCTCTTAACAGATCAACCCGTCGCGCACCGTTCCGACGCACCCAATCGGAGCGCACGCACATATATGGAGCAGACATGACCGAACCCTTGATTCTTCAGCCCGCCAAGCCCGCAGACGCCTGCGTTATCTGGTTGCATGGCCTGGGTGCCGATCGCTACGACTTTTTGCCGGTGGCGGAAGCGTTGCAGGAAAGCCTGCTGAGCACCCGCTTCGTTTTGCCCCAGGCACCGACACGTCCGGTAACCATAAATGGCGGTTACGAGATGCCGAGTTGGTACGACATCAAGGCCATGAGCCCGGCTCGCTCGATCAGCCTGGAAGAGCTGGAAGCCTCGGCCAAAATGGTCACGGATTTGATCGAAGAACAGAAGAGAACCGGAATAGACGCTTCGCGAATTTTCCTCGCCGGTTTTTCCCAGGGCGGCGCCGTGGTTTTCCACACCGCCTTCCTTAAATGGCAGGGACCGTTGGGTGGCGTAATCGCCCTCTCGACTTATGCACCGACCTTCGGGGATGAGCTGGAGTTGTCCGCCAGCCAGCAGCGCATTCCAACGCTGTGCCTGCACGGCCAATACGACGACGTGGTGCAGAACGCCATGGGCCGCAGCGCCTACGAGCATTTAAACAGCCGTGGTGTCACCGTGACATGGCAGGAATACCCAATGGGTCACGAAGTGTTACCTCAAGAGATCGCCGATATCGGTGCCTGGTTGACCGCCCGGCTGGGCTGAAAACCACAGTTTATGTAGCCGTATGACAGACGCACTACGCCGCGCCCGTTTCTTGCATTACACTGGCCGGCGTACATTCCTTAACCAATTAATGAGATCACCGTGCTCAAAGCACTTAAGAAGATGTTCGGCAAAAGCGAGGCTGAGCCGCTCGCGCCAGTTCCCAGTGCTCCTGTGCCCTCCTCCGGCAGCCGCAATGACGGCCAACAGCCCGGCCGGACCGCACCTGCCGCACAGCCGCAGAAGCCAAAGGTGACCGCGCCCGAACAGGCCCAACCTGTCGAGGCAGCCCCCGCGCCGGCGCCGAAAGCGCCCCGTCGTGAACGCGCACCGAAGCCGCCCGTGACCCCGTGGAAACTCGAAGACTTCGTGGTTGAACCCCAGGAAGGCAAGACCCGCTTCCATGACTTCAAACTGGCCCCGGAACTGATGCATGCCATCCAGGACCTGGGCTTCCCGTACTGCACGCCGATCCAGGCGCAGGTGCTGGGCTTCACCCTCGCCGGCAAAGACGCCATCGGCCGCGCGCAGACCGGCACCGGCAAGACCGCCGCGTTCCTGATCTCGATCATCACCCAGCTGCTGCAAACGCCACCGCCCAAAGAACGCTACATGGGTGAGCCGCGTGCACTGATCATCGCCCCGACCCGCGAGCTGGTGGTACAGATCGCCAAGGACGCCGCCGACCTGACCAAGTACACCGGCCTCAACGTCATGACGTTCGTGGGCGGCATGGACTTCGACAAGCAGCTCAAGCACCTCGAAGCCCGTCACTGCGACATCCTGGTGGCCACGCCAGGCCGCCTGCTCGACTTCAACCAGCGCGGCGACGTGCATTTGGACATGGTTGAAGTGATGGTGCTGGACGAAGCCGACCGCATGCTCGACATGGGCTTTATCCCGCAAGTACGCCAGATCATTCGCCAGACTCCGCCGAAAAACGAGCGCCAGACCCTGCTGTTCTCTGCGACCTTCACCGAAGACGTGATGAACCTCGCCAAGCAGTGGACAACCGACCCGTCCATCGTCGAGATCGAAGCGCTGAACGTTGCCAGCGAAAACGTTGAGCAACACATCTATGCCGTGGCCGGGGCCGACAAGTACAAACTGCTCTACAACCTGGTCAACGACAACGGTTGGGAGCGCGTGATGGTGTTCGCCAACCGCAAGGACGAAGTACGCCGCATCGAAGAACGCCTGGTGCGCGATGGCGTCAATGCCGCGCAACTGTCCGGCGATGTGCCGCAGCACAAGCGTATCAAGACCCTGGAAGGTTTCCGCGAAGGCAAGATCCGCGTGCTGGTGGCCACCGACGTGGCCGGGCGCGGTATTCACATCGACGGCATCAGCCACGTGATCAACTTCACCCTGCCGGAAGTGCCGGACGACTACGTGCACCGCATTGGCCGTACTGGCCGTGCCGGGGCGGCGGGTGTTTCGATCAGCTTTGCGGGGGAAGATGACTCGTACCAGCTGCCGTCGATTGAGACGCTGCTGGGTCGCAAGATCAGCTGCGAAACGCCGCCGACGCACCTGTTGCGGGCTGTAGAGCGCAAACGCCCTTAATAGCTGAAATGCAGTAGGAGATGTGGGAGCTAGCTTTTGTGGGAGCTGGCTTGCCTGCGATACAGGCACCTCGGTTTTTCCGTTGCACCGAGGAGATGCTATCGCAGGCAAGCCAGCTCCCACACAAGCCCTGCTCCCACATTTGGATCTCCATCGATCTTCAGCAGATGCTCACTTCCAGCGCTCCGCCGCCGCGTGATCACTGCCCCGCCCTTCCACCCAGCGCGGGCCTTCAGGCGTGTTTTCCTTCTTCCAGAACGGCGCCCGCGTCTTCAAGTAATCCATCACAAACGCACAGGCATCAAACGCCGCCTGGCGATGCGCGCTGGCCGCCGCAACAAACACAATCGGCTCGCCCGGCTCCAACGCGCCGATCCGGTGCAGCACTTCCAACTTGAGCAACGGCCAGCGCTGCCCGGCTTCCACGCTGATCTTGGCCAGGGCTTTTTCGGTCATGCCGGGGTAGTGCTCCAAGAACATCCCGGACACATCGCGACCGTCATTGAAGTCGCGTACGTAACCGACAAAACTCACCACCGCGCCCACGCCAACATTGGCGGCGTGCATGGCGTTGACCTCTGCGCCGGGGTCAAATGCCTCGGCCTGTACGCGAATGGCCATGCTCAGCCTCCGGTCACGGGCGGGAAAAATGCCACTTCATCACCGGCCTGCACCGGCTCGTCGAGGTCGCACAGCTCCTCGTTACGCGCGCACATCAAGCTGCTTTCGGTGAGGACTGCAAACGCAGGGTCTGCCGCCAACGCCAGTCGCACCGCATCGACGGTAGCGAACTCGCCTTCCATCTCCAGCGAATCGAAGCCTGTCGCTTCGGCGTAACGCGCAAAAAACAATACGTTGATGCTCATGCCTGGTCCGCCTTGAAATGCCCGCTTTTGCCGCCAAGCTTTTCCAGCAGGCGAATACTTTCGATGGTCATGCCGCGATCCACCGCCTTGCACATGTCGTAGATCGTCAGCGCGGCGACACTGGCGGCGGTGAGCGCTTCCATCTCCACGCCAGTCTGGCCGCTGAGTTTGCAGCGCGCGAGGATATGCACAGCGTCCACACCGTCGGCGCGCAGTTCAACCTTGACGCCGGTCAGCATCAGCGGATGGCACAACGGGATCAGGTCGCTGGTTTTTTTCGCCGCCTGGATCCCGGCGATGCGGGCCACGGCAAACACGTCGCCCTTGGGGTGGGCGCCGTCGACAATCATTTTCAAGGTGTCGGGCAGCATGCGCACCCGCGCTTCGGCCACGGCTTCACGGAACGTCACGGCTTTGTCAGTGACGTCGACCATGTGGGCGCGACCTTGGGAATCGAGATGAGTCAGCACAGGGATACTCCTGATCAGGAGCGGCAATTGTAAACCTGTGAGTCAATTTTGCGCAGGGCTGTTTGGCCTTTAAAAAGAACACCGCAACCGTGGCGAGGGAGCTTGCTCCCGCTGGGCTGCGAAGCGGCCCTTGCTCTTTGCTTCAAGAGCATGGGACTGCTTCGCAGTCCAACGGGAGCAAGCTCCCTCGCCACAGGGTATCGGCCGTTAGAACCGGAAAGTAAACCCGGCATTGATCCCGTTGTTGTTACCCCGATTGGACAGCAAACCGCTGTAGTTCAACGACACCAGCGTGTCCTTGGTCAGGGCCATTTCCGCACTGGCCTTGATCACCGCGCCATCGCGGGCCACCGGCACACTATTGACCGCAAACGCGTTGTCGCTGCCGGCAAACTTCAGCGAGGCGTCGCGATCGGTGTCGCCAAACTGATGCTCCCAGCCCAACTCACCGCGCAACGTCACCGCCGAGGTCGAGCTGACCGGCAGTTGGGTATGCGCGCGCAGGCCCAAGGTGGAAAGCGTGGCGTCCTGGCTTTGCTTGCTGGCATGCAAGGCTGCGGCGCCGCCTTTTTCCTTGAACGAATCGCTCTGGTAGTTCAGGTAGGTCAGGTTGGCGAAGGGTTCGAACTGGTTCCATTGGGTGTAACCGATCTCGGCAAACACTTGGTCGGTGCGCGCGTTGTAGTCAGCTTTGTCGTAGTCCGACTGGTTGGCGTACGCCACACGGCGCGAGCTGTCGATACGGTGCCAAGTGGTGGCACCGCCCATGCGCAGGGCAATGGCGTCGAAGCGTTTACCGCCGTAGACCGACAGGTGATAGTTGTCGCTGTCTGCCGATGCCGACTCGCCATTGAGATGGCTTTGGGTGTAGCCGGTGGCGGCGCCCACACGCCAGCCGTCGCCGACCTCGGTGTCGAGGCCCAGCAGCACGCCACTGGTAGACGAGGAGTAACCGCTGGCGTTGTTGTCACCGCTGACGTTATTGCGCCCGCCCAGCAGCTGAACCCAGCCGCCGTTGTCGTGAGTGTCGATCTGCGCGCTGGAGTCCAGCGCCTGAGCCTGTTGCAGACGGCCGTTGACCGCTTCACGAATGTAACGGCTGTCCGCCATTTGCGCTGCGGCCACGTCCGAGTGCAGTTGCCCCGAGAGTTGCTTGAATGCAGCCTGCGCCTGCGCCGCCGAGTCTGAGGCCAGCAGGCTTTCATACACCGGGCTGCCCGCGCCCAAGGCTTCGGCCGCCGTCGCTACGGCGCGTTCGTTGCGGGTTTGCGCGATGCTGGCAAACGTCGTCTGGTTACGCGCCACGGCCAGGCTCAGTTGGTTCGGCTGATAGCTCAACTGCGTGCCGATAAACAGGTAGTTGGGCGTGATCGCTGCAAACTGGCCGTTGATGCCCTGGCTGGCCGTCAGGATGTTGAACTGCTGGCCCACCAGGCTACGGGCCTCAGTGGCAGACAGCAGGTTCGGGCTGTTTTCCAGGGATACGGTCACCACACCTCCGTTAAGGGTGGCGACGCCGCTGCTTTGGATTTGATCACTTTGCCCGTTCGGGCCGACCTCCACGGCATACACCGAACCAGGGTTGAAGGTCACGTCGCCGGTGTGCAGCGTGCCGATCGAGTGGCCCGGCGCCACGCGCCCGCCTGTGTTCACGGTCAAGGCACCCACCGTGCCGTTACCGGCCAGTGTGCCGCCCAACGTGGTCATCACGCCGTTATCCGCATTGCGGGTGCCCACCGCGCTGCCATCCACGGTCACCGCGGAGGTCAACGAGCCGTCTACCGACAGCTTGCCGCCGCGTACCCAGGTGCTGCCCGAATAGGTGTTCTGGCCCTCGAGCACCAGTTCGCCGTCGCCGGACTTGGCCAGGCTGCCGACGTAGGTCGTGCCGGTGAGCAAATCCTTGCCGCGTGCCAGCGTCGCCTGTTCCCTGGCGTGGCCGATTTCATATTCAAACTGGTCATCGTCAGAGGCATTGGCGGGCAAGCCGTTGACCCAGCCCTTCTGTTGCTTGGTGGCGGCCCAGGTGGCTTGTTCGGCGGTGTCTTCTACACGGCGGGCGCGGATGGCCTCATCGGAAATCGGGTTGGCCCAGATATCGCGCGTACCACCCGGCAAGGCCACCGCCACCGAGCCGAGGAACTGCCCCGGCCCTTGCATGGCTTTTTGCAGGTTGGGCAAGCCCCAACCGCTGACCACGCCCGGCACTTGCGGCGTGCCTGGCGCGGCGTCGTGTACCGGTTGCAGGTTGTCGTAGGTGCGGCCACCGGTCAGGTCGCCCACCGGCGTATCGGGACCGTCCGGCGCTTGCAGGCTGGAGGTAGTCAGCAACACATCCCGCGCCTGGCTGGCGGTCATGTAAGGGAAGCGTTGAATCACCAGCGCAAGCGCCCCGGAGACGCTCGGCGCAGCCGCAGAGGTGCCGTTGGCGTTGGGGATAATTTCCCCTTCGGGTCCGGTGGACGGGATGCCTGAAACGCCCATCACGCACCACCACTTCGACGTGCCACAGCGGTTGTAGACCTGGGCGCTGGTCTCGTCGTAGCCGGTGATCGAGAGGAATTTGCTCTCGATATCGGGCTTGAAAAACGGCAGGTTGGCGTTGGTGTCCGGGTTGGCACCGTGGCTGTCGTTGCCCGCCGAGATAATCTGGATGAAGGTGTTCTGCCGCGCGGCGTCGGCCATCGCGTCCATCCAGGTTTTTTGCCCGGCATGGGCCTTGTCCCAGAACGGGCGATAGGCAGCGGTCATGTCGCGCAAATTATCGGCCGCGCTGTCGCCTACGTTGCCGAAGTGGTTTTCCACATCATTGCGCGAATTCTGACCCCAGCTCTGATTGACGATCGAGACGTTCTTCGCCGCCAGCGCGTTGTAGCTGGCCATGAACGCGTTGTAGTCCAGGTCATTGGAGCCCTGGAAACGGTTGTCATCGGTGCCGCCGGTATTGGCGACAAAAATATTCGCATCAAACGCAATGCCATGCATGCCGGTGCCGTTGCGGCTGGCGCCCAGTACGCCGGACATCTCCGTGCCGTGACCGTCATTGATGGTCGGGTCGTACTCGCCGGAAATACTGAAGTGCTCGCCTTTTTGGAACTGGCCGTCCGGCGTGTCATGAATGTAACGCGGGTGGGTGGCGTAGTACTCGCCGGTGGAGGTTACGGCCTGCACACGGTCCTGGCCCTGGGCATTCTTGCCCTGGAACTCGAAGTGTTCAGTGAGGATGCCCGAGTCGAGCACACCGACGTTCACACCCTTGCCGGTCATGCCCAAAGCATAGGCGTAATACGCGTTGGTGCGGTCCAGGCCGGAGTTGACCTGGGCTTCGGGGGTTTTCCAGGTTTGCGCGTTGGCGCTCCAGTCACGGGTGGCGCCCGCCCAGGATTGGCCGGCATTCAGTTGCGCGTTGAGGTTGCTGCTCACGCCAGGCTCTACGTAGGTGTAGGGCTTGGCCGCCGGCAGGTTGGCGATAATGGCCTTGGAGAAGTCGAGAATATTGGTGGTATAGCGCCCGCTGTTGCTGAACAGCCGGCTGCGGTAGTAATCCAGGCGCGAG
Organism: Pseudomonas sp. WS 5532; assembly: GCF_012985445.1. NCBI lineage: Bacteria > Pseudomonadati > Pseudomonadota > Gammaproteobacteria > Pseudomonadales > Pseudomonadaceae > Pseudomonas > Pseudomonas sp. WS 5532. The sequence goes on along the minus strand of NZ_JAAQWK010000001.1, from coordinate 364,379 downwards.
GCGTAGTCCAGCGGCCGCTTGGTATCGCCGAGCATGGCGCCGATGGTGAGGTTTTCCGGTTGCAGTTCGTAGTTTTGCTTGAGGGCCGAATCGAACTTGCCGGACTGTGCGGCAAAGTCCTTGGCGGCCAGGTCGACGATATCGGCGTAGGCGAACCGCAGGTTTTTATACACGTCGGTGTTGGGCCCAAATGAAGCAACGGCTTTCCTGAAGGCCGACTCCAGCACTGGCGACGTGTAGGGGTTGGCGTCATCGGCCCAGGCTATAGAGCCTTGTCCCAGCCATAAGGCCAAGCCGAGTGCGATGGGTGTAAGGGGTATCGATTTGGAGCCTGTAGCGCGCTTGCGTTTTTGCGACAAAGTGAAGCCATTACCTGCTGCGTCCATTTTCCTTTCCCTTTGGATATGTGCTTCGTCAATGAGCGATGTATCGGGCTTTTTGTAATAGGCAGGATCACGCGCAAGACCAACGCCGGGTCTTGAATAAATCGTCGAATCAAAGCGATCGCGTTTCGACGGGGTTACGCTGTTTTCTTATAGTTTTCGGCGATAAAAAATGTAACAAAATAATTACAAAGCCTACAAGCACCCAGGACGCATTAACGAAGACAAATGTCGCCCATAACAAAAACCCCGAACTTCGCGAGAAATTCGGGGTGTTTTGTGGCATTTAGCCACTAACTACAGCATGGGCGATTACAGATGGGATTCGGCGTACTCGGCCAGGATCGAACGAGGTACCCCTTGCAGCGCGATATGCACGCCGTTCGGGAAGTCTTTAAAGCGTTCCGTCAGGTAGGTCAGCCCGGAGCTGGTCGCGGACAGGTAAGGGGTGTCGATCTGTGCCAGGTTGCCCAGGCACACCACTTTGGAACCGGCGCCGGCACGGGTGATGATGGTTTTCATCTGGTGCGGCGTGAGGTTCTGGCATTCATCGATCAAAATCAGGCTCTGCTGGAAGCTGCGACCTCGGATGTAATTGAGGGATTTGAACTGCAACGGCACTTTGCTGAGGATGTAGTCGACGCTGCCATGGGTGTTTTCGTCATCCATGTGCAAGGCTTCGAGGTTGTCGGTGATCGCCCCCAGCCACGGCTCCATTTTTTCCGCTTCGGTGCCGGGCAGAAAGCCGATCTCCTGGTCCAGGCCCTGCACGCTGCGGGTGGCGATGATGCGGCGATAACGCTTTGTCACCATGGTTTGCTCAATGGCGGCCGCCAGGGCGAGGATGGTTTTCCCCGAGCCTGCAGCGCCGGTCAGGTTGACCAGGTGAATGTCCGGGTCGAGCAGCGCATAGAGCGCCAGGCTCTGGTAGATGTCACGCGGTTTCAGGCCCCAGGCTTCCTGATGCAACAGGGGTTCCTGATGCAGGTCGAGGATCAGCAGTTTGTCGACCTGGATCTCTTTGATCCAGCCCACAAAACCCTGTTCGTCGATGATGAATTCATTGATGTGCACGGCCGGCAGGTTGTCGATCAACTGCACCTGGTGCCAGGTACGGCCATGGTCCTGACGGGTTTCGACCTTGCTGACAAGATCCCAGAAAGAGCCGGTCACGGTGTGATAACCCCGCGACAGCATCGACACGTCGTCGACGAGTTGGTCGGTACTGTAGTCCTCGGCAGCGATCCCACACGCTCGTGCCTTGAGGCGCATATTGATGTCTTTGGTCACCAGCACCAGGCGCAGGTCCTTGTCGCGCGCGTGCAGGTCGATCAATTGGTTGATGATTTTGTTGTCGTTGAGGTTTTCCGGCAGCAGGCTGTTGGGCTCGCTGCGCTTGCTCATCAGAATCGACAGCAAGCCCTTCGGCCCGCTTTTGCCACGCTGGATCGGCACGCCGACTTCAACGTCCTCGGGTGAGGCTTCGCCCAGGGTCTTGTCGATCAGGCGGATCGCCTGGCGGCATTCGGCAGCCACGCTGTGGTGCCCGCTTTTGAGTTTGTCGAGCTCCTCAAGCACGATCATCGGGATGGCGACGTGGTGTTCTTCGAAGTTAAGCAGTGCGTTTGGATCGTGGATCAATACGTTGGTATCAAGCACATAAAGGATTGGCTGGTCGGAAGAAGGGTTACGTCCATGATCATCCATACTCGGTCACCTTTGTGGGAGCCATTCGACGCAATACCTGGGCGGTGCTGCGCCTCGATTCGACCACCGACTGCACCTGAGTGACGTCAAGTGCAGTGCCCACATGAGGAGTCTTGGAAGACGCCACCTGTGTTGCAGGGTTCGGCGATCTGACTTCGTAATACCGCAAAACCCATGACAGGAAAAAGCACTTTGACGCTTTTTTGAAGTTTATTTTTCAGGATGACGAATAGCACTAGCCGAGTGCCAGTGACCCCGTTAAAGTCGGAAGTCCGCCTGCATCGAAATGTCGCACAAAATCACCCCTGAATTCCCCCATCCCTAACAGGGCCGGGCACTTCAGCGAAATGCCTCCCGGCAGTCCTGCCAACCCAAGCCACTTTGCGCCGTTGCCTGCAATAACATCGGCAAAGCCACCCGCGCCTTGTCCTGGGTGTCGTGAAACACAATCACGCCTTTGCGCCACAGCAACATCAACGTCAGCACCCGTTGCGCCGACTCATCAGCCTTGAGCTTGCCCGGCTCGTCCTGGGAATCGATGTCCCACAACGCCACCTGCAAACCCTGGGATTGGAAGAAACCCTGGCTGTCGGCACGGCGCTGGCCATAGGGCGGGCGAAACAGCGGCACGTAGTTTTCCGGCATCAGGTTCTGCACCAGCGCAGCGCTGCGCGTAATCGAGCTTTGCCACTCGACCCAATGGCTGTGGGAGCGGTATTGCCAACCCTGGGTGCCTACGCACTGGCCTTGGTACAACGCCTGCACGTCACTGGCGGAACTGCGCTCCACACGGGTTTGCAAACTGCTGCCAAGGGCAAAGAACATGGCGTTCATCTTCTGCTTGCGCAGGTAGTCGGTGAGCCAGTCGGTATTGCCGCTGACCGGCGCCGGGCCGCCGTCGAAGGTCAGCAGGAACAGACGGTCGTTGAACTCGTCGCCATTGCGTTCGTGGTCACCAAAACGCAGCACTTCGCTGCTGATCTGCGGGAACAGCGCGGCTTTGCGCAACAGCTCCTCCAGGTAGCGTTCATGGAAGTTATGGCTAGGCCCGGCCCAGCCTATATAGAAGGAGTTATCGCTGACCTGGAACTTGCCGGCCTGCTCGCGCAGATCGTCCATGTTTTCCACCAGGTAGCAGAACGAGGCGTCCTCTTCGCAGCTCTGCTGGGCCGCCGTGTAGTTTTCCAGCAGGCGCTGCCAGAGCTGGCGACGCAGGTCGTCGATGGCGGCGAGGTTGATGTTTTTCAGACCAAGACGCTGCTTGAGGGCGGCCTCATCCTGGTTTTCGCTGGCCAGCAGGCTATGGGCAAACATCAGGATTTCAGCGCGCGAAGCGACATCGAACAGCGCCGGGCTGCTGAGCTTTTCGGGCCAGATGCCACGGTCCAGGCTGGCGACATCCACCGGCGCGGCGCTGGCGTTCAGGCACAGTAAGCAGGCTGACAATAATAGTGCTAGGCGCACGCAGGGTCTCCCTCTCCAGAGTTACCGCCCATCATAGCGGATCGTGCCTATCGCCATCATAGGTGGAGTCAAACCACTCAACCCCCTAGAATCCCTGCCACGATTACAGGAGCCAACTTCATGCTGATGGTGATTTCCCCCGCCAAAACCCTCGACTTCGAGTCAAAGCCGGCAACCCCACGCTTCACTCAACCGCAATACCTCGACCACTCTCAGGAGCTGATCGAACAATTGCGCGAATTGAGCCCGGCGCAAATCAGCGAGTTGATGCACGTCTCCGACAAAATCGGTGGCCTCAATGCCGCGCGTTTCGGCAGTTGGACCCCGGCCTTCACGCCGGCCAACGCCAAGCAGGCGCTGCTGGCGTTCAAGGGCGACGTCTACACCGGCCTGAATGCCGAAACCTTCAGCGATGCCGACTTCAGCTACGCCCAGGACCACCTGCGCATGCTCTCGGGCCTCTACGGCCTGCTGCGCCCGCTGGACCTGATGATGCCGTACCGCCTGGAGATGGGCACCAAACTGCCCAACGCCCGCGGCAAAGACCTCTACGCATTCTGGGGCACGCGCATCAGCGAATGGCTCAATGAAGCGCTGGCCGATCAAGGCGACGACGTGCTGCTCAACCTGGCCTCCAACGAGTACTTCTCGGCGGTCAAGCGCACGGCTCTGAACGCACGGATCATCAACACCGAGTTCAAGGACCTGAAGAACGGCCAGTACAAGATCATCAGCTTCTACGCCAAAAAGGCGCGGGGCATGATGAGCCGTTTTGTGATTGAAGAACGCATCAATGATCCTGCCAAACTGAAGCAGTTTGATGTGCAGGGTTATCGCTTCAATGCGGAGCAGTCCAAGCCGGATAATTTGGTGTTCCTGCGCGATCACGCACCGGAATAGCGCCCGCTCTCACGCTGTAGTTCAACTGTGGGAGCTGGCTTGCCTGCGATAGCTGTGGGTCAGTCAGTATTTCTTTACCTGACACTCCGCTATCGCAGGCAAGCCAGCTCCCACATTTTTGTCTGCATTCCACGTCGAAAAAGTCATTTGTTTGACGTCAAAAAAACCTCAAGCAGATTCCTAACGAATCTTTCACTCGACATTCGTCATTTTTTTTCGTAGTGGCACCACTTTTTTCAAACACTAGTGGCACAAAACTATCCCCTCTCTTCAACTCCCCATATCCACTCGCCCAAATAGCAAGTGCTATCAATATAGTACCAGTGCCATCTTTTCTAATATTTCAAGAAATTTCCGGAAACAGGATGAGCGGCCAGGAACTTCACCCTAAAGCACCGCTCATACCACCGGTAACGAAATTCTCTGTTGCTGTAAGAGATGACTTACATGACCAACCCACGGAAGTAGCAAAGTTGTCATATTTCAACTTTGACTCAGGAGTCATATTGCCAATTGATTAGTTGATAGCGGCGACAAGGATGAATTGCCACGCACTGTAAGGCCAAGGCCAAGCTTCCCCTAATTGGTCAGTGATACAACCCAAGACATTGATATTTAAAGGCTATCAGCCTCTATCAAGGCCCTGCGGCACTGACGCCAGGCCCTTCTCCCAGGAAGGCCGGCTGCATTTGAGGGCAAGCTCCAATAACAAGGCCACGTTGCGCACACCTTGGGTGCACTTATTAGTCACTCGTCATTAAACATGCCTGCACGCGGTAAGTCGGCGTCTATTCGCCCAACTTTCGCGGCATCAGTGACGCTTGCAAACATGAACTCCAGCCATCTAATGGCCTGTATTAAACAAAGAGGTAATTGCGATGCGCATCAGCATATTTGGTTTGGGTTACGTTGGCGCAGTCTGTGCCGGTTGCCTGTCTGCCCGTGGCCATGAAGTGGTCGGCGTAGACATCTCCAAGGATAAGATCGACCTGATCAACGCGGGTAAATCGCCGATCGTTGAACCGGGTCTGGGCGAACTGTTGAGCCAAGGCATCGCAAACGGTCGACTGCGCGGCACTACCAACTTCGCCGACGCCATCCGCGATACCGACCTGTCGATGATTTGCGTGGGCACGCCGAGCAAGAAAAACGGCGACCTGGAACTCAACTACATCGAAGCGGTATGCCGCGAGATCGGTTTTGTCCTGCGTGACAAAACCACCCGTCACACCATCGTGGTGCGCAGCACCGTATTGCCAGGCACCGTAGCCAATGTGGTGATCCCGATTCTGGAAGACTGCTCCGGCAAAAAAGCCGGTGTCGACTTCGGCGTGGCGGTGAACCCTGAGTTCCTGCGTGAATCCACCGCCATCGCCGACTACGACTTGCCACCGATGACCGTCATCGGCGAATTCGACAAAGCCTCCGGCGATGTCCTGCAGTCGCTGTACGAAGAACTCGATGCACCGATCATCCGCAAGGACATCGCCGTCGCCGAGATGATCAAGTACACCTGCAACGTGTGGCACGCCACCAAGGTCACGTTCGCCAACGAGATCGGCAACATTGCCAAGGCCGTCGGCGTCGATGGTCGCGAAGTGATGGAAGTGGTGTGCCAGGACAAGACGCTCAACCTGTCCCAGTACTACATGCGCCCAGGCTTCGCGTTCGGCGGCTCGTGCCTGCCCAAAGACGTGCGCGCCCTCACCTACCGCGCCAGCTCGCTGGATGTGGAAGCGCCGCTGCTCAACTCGCTGATGCGCAGCAACGAGTCCCAGGTACAGAACGCCTTCGACATCGTCGCCGGCCATGACAAACGCAAAGTCGCCCTGCTGGGCCTGAGCTTCAAGGCCGGCACCGACGACCTGCGCGAAAGCCCGCTGGTGGAACTGGCGGAAATGCTGATCGGCAAGGGTTTTGACCTGAGCATCTACGACAGCAACGTCGAGTACGCCCGTGTCCACGGCGCGAACAAGGACTACATCGAAGGCAAGATCCCGCATGTGTCGTCCCTGCTCAATTCCGACTTCGACGACGTGATCAACAACTCCGACGTGATCATCCTCGGCAACCGTGACGAGAAATTCCGTGCCCTGGCGCACAACGCACCTCACGGCAAACAGGTGATCGACTTGGTGGGCTTCATGTCCCAGGCCACCAGTGTCAGTGGCCGTACCGAAGGCATTTGCTGGTAACAGCGACGGCAAGTTTCGGGTTGCACGTGTCTTTATCCCCAGCGCGTGCAGCCTGAAGCCTCCTTCCCTTCCGGATGACGCTTATGTCCAAGTTAAAACATGTATTACTGCAATCGGCCGGCTGGTTGTTCTTCCTCAGCCTGCTGATGGGTCTCGCCCTGCTGTTGCCGGCGAGTACGTTCGACTCGCAGTCGAAGAATTTTATTTTCCTGATTGGCGCCGTCGGCATCTGGCGCTACTCGATGGGTGCTACGCATTTCTTTCGCGGCATGCTGTTCCTGTACGTGGTCTACCCGCACTTGCGCCGCAAGGTGCGCAAGCTGGGCAAGGCGGCCGACCCGTCCCACGTATTCCTGATGGTCACCAGTTTCCGTATCGACGCGCTGACCACCGCGCAGGTCTACAGCTCGGTGATTCGCGAAGCCATCGAGTGCGGCTTCCCAACCACCGTGGTGTGCTCGCTGGTGGAGATGTCCGATGAGCTGCTGGTGAAAAGCCTGTGGGAACGCATGAACCCGCCGGAGCGCGTAAAGCTCGACTTCGTGCGCATCGCCGGCACCGGCAAACGCGACGGCCTGGCCTTCGGTTTCCGCGCTATCTCGCGCCACCTGCCGGATGACCGCGCCGTGGTGGCGGTGATCGATGGCGACACCGTGCTCGCCGAAGGTGTAGTGCGCAAGACCGTGCCGTGGTTCCAGCTGTTCGGCAATGTCGGTGGCCTGACCACCAACGAATTCTGCGAAGTACGCGGCGGCTACATCATGAGCGAATGGCACAAGCTGCGCTTCGCCCAGCGCCACATCAACATGTGCTCCATGGCCCTGTCCAAGCGCGTACTGACCATGACCGGTCGTATGTCGGTGTTCCGCGCCAACGTGGTGACCGACCCCGGCTTTATCGCCGACGTGGAAAGCGACTCGTTGCAACACTGGCGCCTGGGCCGCTTCAAGTTTTTGACCGGTGACGACAAGTCGAGCTGGTTCAGCCTGATGCGCCTGGGCTACGACACCTTCTACGTGCCGGACGCCGCGATCCACACCGTGGAACACCCGCCGGAAAAGAGCTTTATCAAGGCCAGCCGCAAGCTGATGTTCCGCTGGTACGGCAACAACCTGCGCCAGAACTCCCGCGCTCTGGGCCTGGGTATGCGTCGGTTGGGCCTGTTCACCAGCATCGTGTTGTTCGACCAGCGCGTATCGATGTGGACCTCCCTGCTCGGCCTGACCGTGGCGATCATCGCCACCTTCAAATACGGCGGCGCGTTCATCCTCGCGTACCTGCTGTGGATCGGTATCACCCGCCTGATCCTGACCCTGCTGCTGTCGTGCTCCGGCCACAAGATCGGCCCGGCCTACCCGGTGATTCTCTATTACAACCAGATCATGGGCGCGCTGGTGAAGATCTACGTGTTCTTCCGCCTTGATCAACAGTCCTGGACCCGCCAGGACACCAAACTGACCCGCGATTTGGCCAGCTTTCAACGTTGGTTCAACACCTGGTCGTCTCGGACCATGACCTTCTCCGCCGGCAGCATTTTCGTCGCCGTGTTGCTGATGATGGTCTGACCCAGCCAAGCCTGAATTAACTAGGAAATCGAACATATGAACAGCCCAGTAAACGCCAACGTTGTCCACGAATCCGAAGCCCAGCGCCAACATGCCCGGGTCAAAATCCCGGCCAAGCTGCGCTTCTTCAACACCGACCGTACCCAGACCGAAGCACGGGTGATCGACCTGTCCGCCGGTGGCCTGGCGTTCACCGCCACCCAGCCGCTGACCGTCGGTGAAGTGCACAAGGGCCGCCTGCAGTTCGTGATCGATAACCTCGGTTTGGCGATGGATGTAGAGCTGCAGATTCGCTCCTACGACCGCCAGAGCGGCCGCACCGGTTGCCAGTTCCAGAACCTCGACGCCCAGGATATTTCCACCCTGCGCCACCTGATCACTTCGCACCTGTCCGGCGACATCGTGACCATGGGCGACGTGCTGGCCACCCTGCAACGCGACAACTTCACCAAGGCGCGCAAGGTCAAGGACGGCGGCAGCGGCATGACCGCGTTCGGCCGCCTGCGCGCGGTGGTGTTCAGCGCCGGGATCTTCATTGTCGGCCTCGCCGCGTTCGGTTTTGTGTTCAAGTCGGTGTACGGCATGTACTTCGTCAGCCACGCCCAGGCCGGCCTCGTCAGCGTGCCCGGCATGAACGTGACCATGCCGCGCGACGGCACCGTGCAGAGCCTGCTCAAAGGCGACGCGGTTGCAGCCAAAGGTGCGCCACTGGCAACGTTCAGCACCAGCATGCTCGATGTGCTCAAGGGCCATCTGGACGAAGACCAGCTGCAACCGGCCAAGGTTGAAGAGCTGTTCGGCAAGCAAATGACCGGCACCCTGACCTCGCCGTGCGATTGCGTGGTCGCCCAGCAATTGGTCGCCGACGGCCAGTACGCCAGCAAGGGCGATGTGATCTTCCAATTGGTGCCACGCGGCAGCCAGGCCAATGTGGAAGCGCGCTTTACCTATCGCCAGTTCGCTGACGTGCGCCCAGGTACACAGGTGAACTTCCAGGTCGCCGACGAAGAACAGATCCGTACCGGCACCATCGTCAGCAGCACCAGCCTGAACAGCGCCGACTTGTCTTCCGACATTCGCGTGCAGATCAAGCCGGACGCGCCGCTGGACAGCACCTATGCCGGGCGCCCAGTGGAAGTCACCAGCGACCGCGGCCCTTCGCTGAACTGGCTGATCGATAAAGCCATGGCTCACGGTCTGTAAGCGGAGGACATGCCTGTGAACCCTATTTCAAGCACAACACAGAGCACTGTGGGAGTCGGGCTTGCCCGCGATGGGATCGACTCGGTGCACCTGAAAGACCGAGTTGCCCGCATCGCAGGCAAGCCAGCTCCCACACAGAGCGGGTCGCACTTCGCCTCTGCATTCTGCACATTGGCACTGGCGGTCAGCCTCGCCGGTTGCGCCGGCCTGCCCGACCAGCGCCTGGCCAACGAAGCCCTCAAACGTGGCGACACGGTCACCGCCCAACAGAACTACCAGCAGTTGGCAGACCTGGGCTACAGCGAAGCCCAAGTCGGCCTCGCTGACATCCAGGTCACCACCCGCGATCCCGAGCAAATCCGCCAGGCCGAGGCCACTTACCGCGCGGCCGCCGATACGTCGCCGCGTGCCCAGGCACGTCTGGGCCGCCTGCTGGTGGCCAAACCCGGCGCTACCGAAGCCGAACAGCACGAAGCCGAAGGCCTGCTGAAAAAAGCCTTTGCCAATGGCGAAGGCAACACCCTGATCCCGCTGGCGATGCTGTACCTGCAATACCCGCACAGCTTCCCCAACGTGAACGCCCAACAGCAAATCAGCAAATGGCAGGCGGCGGGTTACCCGGAAGCAGGTTTGGCCCAGGTGCTGCTGTATCGCACCCAGGGCACCTACGACCAGCACCTGGATGATGTGGAGCGCATCTGCAAGGCGGCGCTGAACACCACCGATATCTGCTACGTCGAGCTGGCCACGGTTTATCAGAAGAAAGCCGAGCCGGAAAAACAGGCCGAACTGCTCAAGCAGCTCGAAGCCGGCTACGCCCGTGGCACCGTCACCGCCCAGCGCGTCGACAGCGTAGCCCGCGTATTGGGTGATGCGACACTCGGCCAGCCGGATGAAAAAACCGCCCAGGCGCTGCTGGAAAAAATCGCCCCTGGCTATCCGGCCTCCTGGGTCAGCCTGGCGCAACTGCTCTACGACTTCCCCGAACTGGGCGACGTCGACCAGATGATGAAGTACCTGGACAACGGCCGCGCCGCCGACCAGCCGCGCGCCGAGCTGTTGCTGGGCAAGCTCTACTACGAAGGCAAATGGGTACCGGCAGACGCCAAGGCTGCCGAAGCGCATTTCGAGAAAGCCGTGGGCCGTGAAGTCGCCGCCGATTACTACCTCGGCCAGATCTACCGCCGTGGCTACCTGGGCAAGGTCTACTCGCAAAAAGCCCTCGACCACCTGCTGACCGCTGCACGCAACGGCCAGAACAGCGCCGACTTCGCCATCGCGCAATTGTTCTCCCAGGGCAAGGGCACCAAGCCCGACCCATTGAACGCCTATGTCTTCAGCCAATTGGCCAAAGCCCAGGACACGCCAGAGGCCAATGACCTGGCCACGCAGCTCGAAGCCCCGCTCACGCCTGAGCAACGCGCCGAAGGCCAACGCCTGGTGCAACAGGAACTGGCCACGCGCGGCACCCTGGCCCAGAGCACGCTGCAACTGCACGCCCTGCAAGAAGAAGACGGCGAGGAATCCCTATGAAGCTCAACCCATTCGTCAAGGCCGGTATCGGCCTGACCTTCGCCCTGCTGTGGTCGTGCCCGACCCTGGCCGCGCTGACCGAAGCCAAGAACTTCGGCCTGGAAGTCAAAGCCACCGCACAATCCGAAGATGACCGCGACCTCGGTACGCAAAAAGGCGGCGACGTCAACGGCATCGGCCTCGACCTGCGCCCGTGGGTCTACGGCGAAAGCGGCGCGTGGAGCGCCTACGCCATGGGCCAGGCGGTCGTGTCGAGTGACATCATCGAGACCGACCCCCTGCAACAATCGGCCGATGACGAAAATCAGCAAACCACCAACAACGACCGCAAGTCCAAGAAAAACTACCTGGCCATGCGCGAGTTCTGGGTCGGCTACAGCGGTTTCACGCCTTACCCGGGCGAGCTGCTCAAGCTGGGTCGCCAACGCCTGCGCAATGACGACGGCCAATGGCGCGACACCAATATCGAAGCGCTGAACTGGACCTTCGATACCACCCTGCTCAAGGCCAATGTCGGCGTTGCCGAACGCTTCAGCGAATACCGCACCGACCTCAAGGAGCTGTCGCCCAAGGACAAGGACCGCCAGCACCTCTACGCCGACGCCGCCTACCAGTGGACCCCAGGCCAGTGGATCGGCTTGCGCGCCCACCACACCCATGACAACGGTAAGCTCGACTACCCGGAACCGGGCGTGGCGACCGACTCGTTGGACAAGCGCGAAAACGGCGACCTGACCTGGCTCGGCATCGAAGCCAACAGCGACGCCTACAACTGGCGCAACACCAACACCGTCAACTACTGGGCCAGCGTCACCGGCATGAAAGGCAACCGCGACACGGTCAATGCCCTCAACGCCGACGGCACCCGCCCAACCCAGGCCAAACGCAGCGACGACGTGAATGGCTGGGCCACTGACATCGGCGTGCGCCTGCGCCTCGACCCGCAGTGGCAAGTCGGTGCGGCTTATTCCCGTGCCAGCGCCGAGTACGAGCAGAACGGCCTGCAAAGCAACCGTTCGAACTGGACCGGCACCCAGTCCCGCGTGCATCGCTTTGGCGAAGCGTTTCGCGGCGAGATGAACAACATGCAGTCCATGAGCCTGTTCGGTTCCTGGCAGCTGCGCGAGGACTACGACGCCAGCCTGGTCTATCACAAGTTCTGGCGCGTCGACGGCAACAAGCCGGTGGGCAGCAACGGCATCGATGCGGTGCAGAACAACACCGACGACGTGACCGGCGCGATCCTGTCCAGCACCTCGTTACCGCTGGAAGACGGCAAAAAAGATCTGGGTCAGGAGATGGACCTGGTGGTCACCAAGTACTTCAAAAAGGGCCTGTTGCCGGCCGCCCTCAGCCAGTCGATCGACGAGCCGTCGGCACTGGTGCGCTTTCGTGCAGGCGTGTTCAAGCCGGGCGATGCCTATGGCAGCCAGGTCGACTCGTACATGCACCGCGCGTTTGTCGACGTGATCTGGAAATTCTGATGGGAGCCTGCGCAATGAATGCTCAAAGCCTACTCGTCGCGGCAATGCTGATGGCCAGCGCCACAGCGTTTGCCGATACGGCGGCCAAGGCGCCGACCATCGCCAAGGAACTGCAACAGGCCAAGACCTACACCATTTCCAGCCCGCCCACCGCGCCGCTGGAACTGCCCAAGCCTGCGCTGCCCGACCTGACTGGCTACACCGCAGCGGCGATGGAAAAGAAGATCGTGCGCAGCAAACCGGGCAAAGTCAGCATCCGCCGCATGATGCAGGAAGACGCGCTCAAGGACTTTATCGGCGGCGATAACAAGATGGCCGAATGGGTGGTACGCCAGCACGGCATTCCCCAGGCAATCTTTGTCGACGACGGCTACCTGAACCTCAAGGACCTGCTCGGTAAAGTGCCCAAGCAGTACCTCAGTGAAACCTCGCCGGGCGTGTTTCTGGCCAAGCTGCCGATTGTGGTCGGGCGCAAAGGCATCCTCGACATCGACAAGAAGACCCAGGAGCTGCGCCTGTCCCAGCAAGCCGGTTCGTTCCTGATCAACGACGGCCAGCTGTTTGTGCGTGACACCAAAATCACCGGCTGGGACGAAAAGACCAACGGCCCGGCGCTGTTCAAGTCGCCCAAGGAGTTCCGCCCGTTCCTGCTGGCCTGGGGCGGCACCGAAACCTACATCTCCAAGACCAAGATGGCCAGCTTTGGCTACGCCAACAGTAAGTCTTACGGCGTGAGTATTTCCCAGTACACGCCGAACATGGCCAAGGTGCTCAAGCGTGCGGAACCGACCGGCTGGATCATCGATTCCGAGTTCTCCGACATGTGGTACGGCTTCTATTGCTACGAGACCACCGGCTTTGTGATCAAGGGCAACACCTACAAAGACAACATCGTCTACGGCATCGACCCGCACGACCGTTCCCACGGCCTGATCATTGCTGACAACACCGTCTACGGCACCAAGAAGAAGCACGGGATCATCATTTCCCGTGAGGTCAACGACAGCTTCATCTTCAACAACCGCAGCTACGACAACAAGCTCTCGGGCCTGGTGATCGACCGTAACAGCGTCAACAACCTGATCGCCGACAACGAGATCTACCGCAACCACACCGACGGCATCACCCTCTATGAGAGCGGCGACAACCTGTTGTGGGGCAACAAGGTCATCGCCAACCGTCGCCACGGCATCCGCGTGCGTAACAGCGTGAACATTCGCCTGTACGAGAACTCCGCCATGGCCAACGGGCTGACCGGCGTGTACGGGCACATCAAGGATTTGACCGACACAGACCGCGACATCGCCCTCGACCCGTTTGACGCGAAAGTCTCGCTGATCGTGGTCGGCGGCGAGCTGGCCGGCAACGGCAGCGGGCCGCTGTCGATTGATTCGCCGTTGAGCATCGAGCTGTACCGCGTGTCGATGCTGGCGCCGACCAAATCCAGCGGCATCAGCTTTGCCGGTGTGCTGGGCGATCGCCAGGAAGAGATTCTCGACCTGCTGGTGCGCCAGCAGAAAGCCGTGCTGATCGACCCTGTCGAACGCCAGACCCAAATGCAGGACTGAGGATGACCCTTATGCACCCACACATGATCAAACTGCTGAGCCTCTCGGGTCTGACCCTCGGCCTGCTGGCGGCCAGCCAGGGCGTGCGCGCCGACGAAATCAAGGCGCCGACCTTTACCGCCGAACCGTGCTGCAGCCTGTGCCCGGCCGCCCATGACGCGAAGAACTACACCACGCGCTACCAGCAGAACTTCACCACCCTGGTGCAAGCCCAGGGCGACTGGCTGTTCCGTACCCAGGAAGATTTGCGCACCGAATTCGACACCAGCCCCGCCGGCTACAAACGCATGCAGCAACTGCACGATGCGTTCAAGGCCAAGGGCGTGGAGCTGGTGGTGGTCTATCAGCCGACCCGAGGCCTGGTGAACCGCAACAAGCTCAACCCCGAGGAAAAAGCCGCGTTCGATTTCGACAAGGCGCTGGGCAATTACAAAACCATGCTCGGCCGCTTTGCCAAGATGGGTTATGTGGTGCCGGACCTGTCGCCGCTGACCAACGAACAGTTGCCCGATGAACTGCCGGCCCACGATTTCTACTTCCGTGGTGACCAGCACTGGACGCCATATGGCGCCCAACGCACGGCAAAAATCGTCGGCGCCAAAGTACGGGCCATGCCCGAGTTTGCCGATATTCCCAAGCGCGAATTCGAAACCAAACGCTCAGGGCGCATGGGCAAGACCGGCACCCTGCACAATATGGCCGGGCAACTGTGCGGCACCAGCTACGCAATCCAGTACATGGACCAATTCACCACCGAGCCTAAAGGCGAAGCCGGTGACGGCGACCTGTTCGGCGATTCGGGCAACCCGCAGATCACCTTGGTGGGCACCAGCCACAGTGGCAAGAACTACAACTTCGCCGGCTTCCTGGAGCAGGAAATCGGTGCCGACATCCTTAACGTCGCCTTCCCCGGCGGCGGTCTGGAAGGCTCGATGATCCAGTACCTGGGCAGCGACGAGTTCCAGAAAACCCCGCCGAAAATCCTTATCTGGGAATTCTCGCCGTTGTACCGCCTCGACCAGGAAACCATCTACCGCCAGATGATGGCGCTGCTCGACAACGGCTGCGAAGGCAAGCCTGCGCAAATGAGCGCCAGCACCACGCTCAAACCCGGCAAGAACGAGTTGATGGTCAACAGCTCGAACAAAGACCTGCGCAATGCCAACCATCAGGTCGATATCCGCTTCGCCGACCCGTCGGTGAAAACCCTGCAAGCCACCCTCTGGTACATGAACGGGCGCCACGAGGACATCAAGATCGAGAAACCCGAAACATCCGATACAGACGGGCGTTTCGCCTTTGAACTGCGCACCGATGAAGACTGGGCCTCGCAGAACTTGCTGGCCGTGGAAGTGCAAGGCCCCGAAGCGGGCACTGCCGCGCAGAAAGTCGAAGCGAAAATTTGCACACGCAACGTGTTCTCGGCGGGTGGTCAACAGACCGCCCAGCTTGGGAAGTGAGGTTACTTATGCAGAAATTATTGATTCCAACGCTGCTGGGCCTGGCGATGTTCGCAGGTGTAGTCAACGCCGCCGCGCCACTGCGTCCACCTCAAGGCTATTTCGCCCCGGTGGAAGCGTTCAAGACCGGCGACTTCAAGAATGACTGCGACGCCATGCCGGCGCCGTACACCGGCTCGCTGCAATTTCGCAGCAAGTACGAAGGCTCGGACAAAGCCCGCGCCACCCTGAATGTGCAATCGGAAAAAGCCTTTCGTGACAGCACTGCCGACATCACCAAGCTGGAAAAAGACACCAGCAAACGCGTGATGCAGTTTATGCGCGACGGCCGCCCGGAGCAGCTGGAATGCACACTCAACTGGCTTACGAGCTGGGCCAAGGCCGATGCCTTGATGTCCAAGGACTTCAACCACACCGGCAAGTCCATGCGCAAATGGGCGCTGGGCAGCATGGCGTCGGCCTATGTGCGCCTGAAGTTCTCCGACTCGCACCCGCTGGCTAACCATCAGCAGGAATCGCAATTGATCGAGGCCTGGTTCAACAAACTCGCCGATCAAGTCGTCAGCGACTGGGACAACCTGCCGTTGGATAAAACCAACAACCACTCCTACTGGGCCGCGTGGTCGGTGATGGCCACGTCCATCGCCACCAACCGTCGCGACCTGTTTGATTGGGCGGTGAAAGAATACAAGGTCGGCGCCAATCAGGTGGACGCCCAAGGGTTCTTGCCCAACGAACTGAAGCGCCAGCAACGCGCCTTGGCGTACCACAACTACGCGCTGCCGCCGCTGTCGATGATCGCCAGCTTTGCGCTGGTCAACGGTGTGGACCTGCGCCAGGAAAATAACGGCGCGCTCAAACGCCTGGGCGACAAGGTGCTGGCCGGGGTTAAAGACCCGGACATCTTCGAGCAGAAGAACGGCAAAGAGCAGGACATGAAGGACCTCAAGGAGGACATGAAATTTGCCTGGCTTGAACCCTTCTGCACCCTCTACACCTGCGCGCCGGAGGTGATCGAGCGCAAGCACGGCATGCAGCCGTTCAAGACTTTCCGCCTCGGCGGTGACCTGACCAAGGTCTACGACCCGACGCACGAAAAAGGCAACAAAGGCAGCTGATACACAGCTCCCACACCTGGACTCGGTCCAAATGTGGGAGCTGGCTTGCCTGCGATGACGGTATGACATTCAGCATTGATGTCGACTGACACACCGTCATCGCAGGCAAGCCAGCTCCCACACTGAACGCGTACACCCTCCCAGATTTCGTGGGGGGTTTGGGGGGGCCGTTGGCCCTTGACTGTTGGTTAAACATGGAGAGATCGGGATGGTTTTCTCGTCCAATGTGTTCCTGTTTCTGTTCTTGCCGATCTTTCTCGGCTTGTACTACTTGAGCGGGCAACGCTATCGCAATCTGCTGCTGCTGATTGCCAGCTACGTGTTCTACGCCTGGTGGCGAGTGGACTTCCTGGCGCTGTTCGCCGCCGTGACGCTGTGGAATTACTGGATCGGCCTCAAGGTCGGTGCCGCCGGCGTGCGCACCAAACCAGCGCAGCGCTGGCTGTTGCTCGGCGTGGCTGTCGACCTGTGCATCCTCGGCTACTTCAAGTACGCCAACTTCGGCGTCGACAGCATCAATGTGATGATGAAGTCGGCGGGCCTGGAGCCGTTTATCCTCACCCACGTGCTGTTGCCGATTGGCATCTCGTTCTACATCTTCGAGTCCATCAGCTACATCATCGACGTGTACCGAGGCGATACCCCGGCAACCCGCAACCTGATCGACTTCGCGGCGTTCGTGGCGATCTTCCCGCACCTGATTGCAGGTCCCGTGTTGCGCTTCCGTGACCTGGCCGACCAGTTCAACAACCGCACCCACACCCTCGACAAGTTCTCCGAGGGCTGCACGCGGTTCATGCAGGGGTTCATCAAGAAGGTCTTCATCGCCGACACCCTGGCGGTGGTGGCCGACCATTGCTTCGCCCTGCAAAACCCGACCACGGGCGACGCCTGGCTCGGCGCGCTGGCTTACACCGCGCAGCTGTACTTCGACTTCTCCGGCTACAGCGACATGGCCATCGGCCTGGGTTTGATGATGGGTTTCCGCTTCATGGAAAACTTCAAGCAGCCGTACATCAGCCAGTCGATCACCGAGTTCTGGCGGCGCTGGCACATCAGCCTGTCCACTTGGCTGCGTGACTACCTGTACATCACCCTGGGCGGCAACCGTAAAGGCACGCTGATCACCTATCGCAACCTGTTCCTGACCATGCTGCTCGGTGGCCTGTGGCATGGCGCAAACATCACCTACATCGTGTGGGGCGCGTGGCACGGTATGTGGTTGGCGATTGAAAAAGCCATCGGCCTGAATACCGCGCCACGCAGTTTCAACGTGGTTCGATGGGCCTTTACCTTCCTGCTGGTGGTGATGGGCTGGGTGATCTTCCGCGCCGAAAACCTGCACGTCGCAGGCCGTATGTACGGTGCGATGTTCAGCTTTGGCGAGTGGTCGCTGTCAGAACTCAACCGCGCCAGCCTCACTGGCCTGCAAGTGGCAACCCTGGTGGTGGCCTACGCAACACTGGCGTTCTTTGGCCTGCGCGATTTCTACAACAATCGCCCTGCCGAAAAAGCCAAACCCGCCGACCCGAGCCTGATCAAGGCAGTACCGGGCGACAACCCAGGCAGCATCCACCAGCCCGGTTTCAGCGTGGGCCAGGACGCCGCCGTGCAACCGGCCTACTGGACCGCTGACTGGCCACGCTACGCCATGCGCGCCACCGTGCTGCTGCTGTTCGTGGCCTCGATTCTGAAACTGTCGGCGCAGAGTTTCTCGCCGTTCCTTTACTTCCAATTTTGAGGGAGCCGACCATGACCCGTTCATTTCGCGTCCTCTATATCACGCTGTTCCTGCTGGTGCTGCTGGCCTTGGGCGCCTGGTCGCTGCGCAGCTTCTTCGGCTTCAGCACCAACGCCGACGCCACCGTGCTCAACGGCCGCTGGACCAAGGCCGTCGAGACCCACTACGACGATGAGTTCCCGATCAAGCGCCTGGGCACCAACCTCTGGGCGGCGCTGGACTACAAGCTGTTCAATGAAGGCCGCCCCGGCGTGGTGCTGGGCCGCGACCACTGGTTGTACAGCGACGAGGAATTCAACCCCATCGTCAACGAAGACCAGAACCTGCAAGGCAACTACGCGCTGGTCGAAGGCGTGCGCCAAAAACTCAAGGCCCAGGGCATCCAACTGGTGATGGCGATCGTGCCGGCCAAGGTGCGCTTGTACCCGGAACACCTGGGTAAAGTGAAACCGGCGAGCATCCACGCCAACCTGTACGAGGACTTCCACGCCCGTGTCGCGGCCGACAATATCATCGCCCCTGACCTGCTTGGCCCGCTGCAACAGGCCAAGCTGGGCGGCACGCAAGTGTTCCTGCGCACCGATACCCACTGGACCCCGGACGGTGCGGAAATCGCTGCCAAACAATTGGCCAAGACCATTGCCGACAAGACGCCGTTGAGCGGTGAGCCACAGCGCTTTGTCACCGAAGCCGAAAAAACCGAACCGCACAAAGGCGACCTGCGCCTGTTCCTGCCGCTGGACCCACTGTTTGAAAACCTGATGCCGCCTAAAGAGCCGCTGCAAAAACGCGTCACGCACCTGGCGGAGAACAAAGGCGACGACGCCCTGTTTGCCGACAGTGAAACGCCAGTGGCTCTGGTGGGCACCAGCTACAGCGCCAACCCCAACTGGAACTTCGTCGGCGCGCTCAAGCAAGCCTTGCACAGCGACGTCATCAACTACTCCGAAGACGGCCACGGCCCGATCCTGCCGATGCTCAGCTACCTGAAAAGCGATGACTTCAAGAACAGCCCGCCCCAAGTGCTGATCTGGGAGTTTCCGGAACGTTATCTGCCCGTCAACAACGAAATCGGTGATGCCGACCCGCAGTGGGTTGCGCAGCTTAAACAAGCCGGTTCGCGCCAACAGAACATGGCTTTGAACACTCAAAAATCCGAGACGCCCGACCGGGCGCAAAACTGAAAGAGAGGTAACTCACATGACTTTCACTACTACTCCTCGTCGTCTCGCTAAAACCCTGGCTATCGCAGCCGGCATGAGCTTCGTATCGATGTCCGCCTTCGCCGGGGGCGACGCCGCCCTCTACGGCCCGACGGCACCAAAAGGCTCCAGCTTCGTGCGGATCTACAACGCATCGAACCAGGAAGTCAGCGCTACTGTCGGCGCGACCAATTTGAGCGATGTGGCACCGCTGGCCAGCAGTGACTTCAGCTTCATGCCCGGCGGCGACTACAGCGCCAAGGTCGGCAGCCAGACCGTGCCGGTCAAACTTGCCGCTGACCACTACTACACCCTGGTTAACAGCGGCAGCGGCCAGCCACAGCTGATCGAAGAGCCGCCGTTCAAGAACAAGCAGAAATCCCTGGTGCGTGTGCAGAACCTCAGCGACAAGGCCCTGACCCTGAAAACCGCCGACGGCAAGACCGACGTGGTCAAGTCGGTGGCTGCCAAGGGCCGTGGCGAGCGCGAAATCAACCCGGTGAAAGTCAGCCTGGCGTTGTACGACGGTGACAAGAAAGTCGGCGATGTGAAGCCGGTGGCTTTGGAACGGGGTGAAGCGGCGGTGCTGTACGTGACCGGTTCCGGCTCGAGCATTTCGCCAGTGTGGGTCAAGCGCCCCGTGTCGACCCGCTGATGATTTCCCTGAGTTGACACGGCCCCTTGTGGGAGCTGGCTTGCCTGCGATGGCGGTCTTGAAGGCGCCATCGCAGGCAAGCCAGCTCCCACACTGTGCGCGTTTCGACTCAGGACCGAGACAAAAACAAGAGTGAAACGACAAACCTTCGTAGCTCTGACCCAAATCGATTCAAGGAGAAACACCCATGATCCCAGTAATCCTTTCCGGTGGTAGCGGCTCACGTCTTTGGCCGCTTTCCCGCAAACAGTTCCCCAAGCAATTCCTGGCCTTGACCGGCGAACACACACTGTTCCAGCAAACCCTGGAGCGCCTGGTGTTCGAAGGCATGGACGCCCCGATCGTGGTCTGCAACAAGGACCACCGCTTCATCGTCAACGAGCAACTGAGCACGCGTAAGCTCGAATGCCAACGCATCCTGATGGAGCCGTTCGGCCGCAACACCGCGCCGGCCGTGGCCCTGACTGCGATGATGCTGGTCAACGAAGGCCGTGACGAGCTGATGCTGGTGCTGCCCGCCGACCACGTGATCGACGACCAGAAAGCCCTCCAACGCGCCCTGGCCCTGGCCACCGTGGCGGCCGAGCGTGGCGAGATGGTGCTGTTCGGCGTGCCGGCAACCCGCCCGGAAACCGGTTACGGCTACATCAAGTCCAGCAACGATTCGCTGCTGCCCGAAGGCGTCAGCCGCGTGCAACAGTTCGTGGAAAAACCCGATGAAAAACGCGCCGTCGAGTTCGTCAAAAGCGGTGGCTACTTCTGGAACAGCGGCATGTTCCTGTTCCGCGCCAGCCGTTTTCTTGAAGAACTGAAAAAACACGACCCGGACATCTACGACACCTGCGTGCTGACCCTGGAGCGCAGCGAGCAGGATGCCGACACCGTGACCTTCGACGAATCTACCTTCGCCTGCTGCCCGGACAACTCCATCGACTACGCCGTGATGGAAAAAACCCAACGCGCCTGCGTGGTGCCGTTGAGTGCCGGCTGGAGCGACGTGGGTTGCTGGGCCTCGTTGTGGGCGGTCAATGACAAAGACGTCAATGGCAACGTCAGTAAAGGCGACGTGGTGATCCAGGACAGCCGCAACTGCATGATCCACGGCAACGGCAAGCTGGTGTCGGTGATCGGCCTGGACAATATCGTGGTGGTGGAAACCAAGGACGCGATGATGATTGCCCACAAGGACAAGGTCCAGGGCGTCAAGCAGATGGTCTCCACCCTCAACGACCAGGGCCGCAGCGAAACCCAGAACCACTGCGAAGTCTACCGCCCGTGGGGTTCCTACGACTCGGTGGACATGGGTGGGCGCTTCCAGGTCAAGCACATCTCGGTCAAGCCGGGCGCGTGCCTGTCGCTGCAGATGCACCACCACCGCGCCGAACACTGGATCGTGGTCAGCGGCACGGCCGAAGTCACCTGTGACGACAACGTGTTCCTGCTCTGCGAGAACCAGTCCACCTACATCCCGATCGCCTCGGTGCACCGCCTGCGTAACCCGGGCAAGATCCCGTTGGAGATCATCGAAGTGCAATCGGGCAGCTACCTGGGCGAAGACGATATCGAGCGCTTTGAAGATATCTACGGTCGCTCGACGCCGGTTGAACGTGGCGTTTCGGTGAAAACTATCGCGCAGTAACACGGTCGTACAAGAAGCCCTCATCCAGCCCGTTGCGTCCCCTATCCGCAGTGGGCTGGGTGGGGGCTTTTTCTTGGGTTTTGCAGTGACCGTAAGGACCTCATCGCAGGCAAGCCAGCTCCCACAGTTGGACCGGGTATGCCCTTGGAATGCAGTCGAATGTGGGAGCTGGCTTGCCTGCGATGGCGTCCGAAAGCATCCCGCCAGCATTGACCCTTGCCCCCATCCGCCTATCCTCGCGCCTGTCACGACTCATTCGTGATGAGGTTTGACGGCCTCGCGAACTCATAGGATCCCATTTTCATCAGGAGATCCACCATGTCCAAACAAACCACCCGCCCCACCCCCTTCGGCCCCAGCGACCGCAGTGAAGAACCTCTTTTTTGCGTACAACCCGGCATTCCCATCGAACATGCACTGGAACATGCCAGCTATGTTTTAGGCACCGCGCGCGTGCTCACCTTGGCAGCTCAAGACTTGTGCACCGAACACCAGAGCTACCTGAACTGGGCCAGCCTGCAATTAGCCGAAACCGGTTTGGCATTGGTTGAGGCTTCCATCGAAGGCTTGCAGGCGGATTCTTCTGCTCAGTAAGCAATTCATCGGGAGCAAGCCCCCTCCCGCCGTTGGCCGTATTTCAAAGCAGGGACGCGGTTAAATGCGGGAGGGGCCGTAGAGGCTACGCAGTGAATGGCGTTTGCCCGTGGGTAATGATTCGACTCACCGGCTCACCTTCGACGCTGTACTTCAAGGGCAGGGCGTATGTCGTCTCCACATAAAAAATATGTGGGTTATCGGTTTTCATGACCGCCAGCCCCGAGGTATTGACCTCGTAGTAATGCGTCATCTTGTCCAATTGGTTGCCATGTCGCCGGCGCCCAAAAATAGTCGTGGAGATCTCTTTGGTTGCCGCATCATCAGGCGCCAGATCCGTAAAGTAATGCCTGCCTTTCCCACGCGGTAACGGCTTGCCATCCACGTTAAGCACCGAGGACTGCAAATGCCAATCGCTGTTGATTGCGGCATGAGACTTTGCCCCGGTGTAATGGTAGAAACGGTTCTCGCCTTTGACGGGCGGATCCATCAGCGCCTTTTCACCCTGGAAAACTTCAGGCAACTTGGGTCGTTTAAAGGCCGGTTGACTGCCGGCCCCCCCCACGCCTGCGGCTGAACCAGAGCTGCCTTGCCCGGCAGGACGTTTTTGCGGCGCAGGCCTGATCCCATTCATGCGTTGCAGTGTTTCGGGCTTGACGCCTCCCAGCAGGCTGTTCAGTCGCCATTCGCCGGTGCCTGTTGGCTGGAGGAACATCACCGTTTTCTGGGTGACAGGATCAATAACCCGAACCTGGCCGCCCGCAACTTTATAGTTCCGGCTGATTTCAAATACTCGGCTGGTGGCTGTGCCATCGGTGAAACGAACATAGTGCTGATCACCGACTTGGTAAGTGCCATCCCCTTTTATATTCCGGCCCTCAAGCAGGCTATCAGGCAGTGAGTGAGCACTGTAGTCGGGCAGTTGGCGACCGGTGCCGGCGATGTCGGATACCGTGTTCGCTACCTTCCCAGAGACGCCAACATTGACAGACTGCTCCTGCAATATTTGCTTCAGCTCCCCGAAACTACTTTTCAACACTGTCTTCCCGCCCCTTGCCAGCCCCACTGCCAGGTCTCCCAGACCGTCGGTGGGGTTCAAGCCACTGGCAACTGAGCGCAAAACCGTATCGGACACCTTGAACGCCCGTGTTCCGAGCTTTTCACTCAACTTGCCCAACGCTTTGCTCGCCTGCCCCAGCCCTTTGCCGAATGGCAGGATGAAACCAAAGATATCCAGCGCAAAGTCCTTGATGGCCGCGCCGGTATTGCCCTTGACTGCGTTTTCGATGGCATTTTTAAACGGAATCAATCCGGTCACAAAATCATGCGCGGCCTTGATGCCGGCCTCTTCCTTTTCCACCTCGGTCACGCCTTTGGCGCCTGCCTTTATGGCATCGCGATCATGTAACAGGTGGTCGGCGATCACCTTGGCGATCGTGTCGAACCGAGCATTCACGGAAACCGCGGAACTGGCGTCCTGCCCTTGCCTGGGCTCAGGCAAATAAGGCGCGTTGAGCTGCTGAGTCAACAGCCCCGTCGAAACCTTGCCGGCCTGTGGCGGGGTGCCGTTTTCATAGGCCTCATAATCGACCGGAACACTGACCCCTTTAGCCTGAGTCGTGGCGTAGGTTTGAGCGTTGGCCACTCGTGGAGGGGGGTTAGGCAGATACCGGGGCAGGTCGTCGCGACGGCGGATGACGCCTTGCAGGGGGAACACTTCGTAGTACACATGGCGCAGGTTTTTAACGTCCCGGTCACTGCCGTTTTTGTCGACTTTGGTCAGCACCCGCATCAACAGTCCGTAACGCGCCTTGGCCGCTTGTGCCTGTTCCGGGCTCTCCGTCTCCTCAGCCTGCGCAACACCGGCTTTGCGTAGAGAAAAAAACTCGACCTTACCCGACGCGATGGTGTGTCTGTCTTGCGCAGACAGCTGCAATAGTTGGTGTCTGGAGGTGGTTGTCACGCCCTCCTTCAAGTTGTTGAAGTAGCTATCGAACTGGCTGTCGAATGCCTGGTTGACATCAGGAAGCGGCTTGACCCGGGTGAAACGGTTACCTAACTGAAAATCGTACCGCTGCCCTCTTGGGATACGGTCCATCTTTCCTGACATGTAGATATCCAGTAACGAGTGGTACTGGCTTTCACTGGCATCGATGTTGGCAATGCTGATATTACGCACATCAAATGAGTGATCGGCCCCATAGGCCTCTTTCAGGTTTTCAACTGCGATGTTCTCGCGGGTGGGCATGGCGGCGCTTATCTGCTCATGGGCTTTTTTCAATGAGGAGAGTTCCTCATTGAAAGCGTCGCGTAACCCGACCACGTCTTGCGACGTATAGTCTTCATCGTCCTTACCTGCCATTTCATCCTGGGCAACGCCCCACTGAATCAACGCATTGGACTGAGCCTTGGCCTCGACAACCCCCTCGGCCTCCGAGACAGGACTGTGATTGGCCAGCCTCATGAACGTTTGAAAATCGGTGTATGTCGCAATGCCCGGCGTCCAAAACTCTTGCGCCTGCACAACCGCCGACAGCTTGGCAAAGGCCGCAGACTTAACCACCAGGTTGCTGGGCATATCTTCGGCAATGAAGGCAGGGTCAGCGCCTGCAAGCAATAAGCGCGCGGCGGCCGGTGCCAGCTCGACAGGCACCTTGCCCTGGTCCACCAGATGTTTCTCCAGGCGCGAGACGACCACCGAAGGATGGACATCTCGATTGGCTGGCTGGTAAAGGTCATACCCGGCCACGACGCCACGCTTGCTGCCGGCCCGCGGATCCAGCTCCAGCACCATTGCCGCCAACGCCCAACTTGCATCTTTGCTGGTCAGTGACGCGTCACTGTTGAGGGCCATTTCCAGCGTTTGGCCCAAGTTTCTGATCTGAGCACTGCCCAGCATGCTTTCAAGCAGCTGCGCGGCGCTCATGCCTTGGAGCGAAGCCCCATGCTTCTCAAAAAAAGCAGTGAAGATGCCTTTGCCAGGCGACAGCGTGGCCATTTCGGCGGCCGCCATTTCGCTTAGCCGGGTGCGCTGACCACTGTCCAATGTGGCGGGCTGGGATAACAGCCCCCAGTAATTGCCGTGCTCAACCGGCTCAGGCAACGGCTCCTTGCACACGGCGATGAGGTTGGCCAGTTGCCCGAGATCCTTGGGGACCCGCCATTGATTTTCCCGCAGGAACCACGCCAGCGGCACATCCTCGCCCGGCGCGATTTTATAGGCGCGCCCAAAAGTAGAAACGTGATGAGCGGAAAATTTCTTCACTTCGAGCAACGCTGCAACATCCAGACTCGGATCCTCGGTGATGGCCGCCTGGATCTCTTCCAACGCCACCGTCAGGCAATAATTGGTATGAATATTCCCTGCCAATTCTTGGCGCTGACTGAGCGTCAGCGCCGAAGGCTTAGAGGTGTCGCGGGCCGGAGCGTTTTCCAGTGTGGCTCTGCGCAACCGAGGCACCCTGGGCGTTTGGGGAGCCGAAGGCGCTTGCAACGGTTCATTGCCCACCGCCGCAGGAGGTGGTTCAACCGGCAATGAAGAGGATGGCGTTATAGCCAAAAACGGTTGCTGATTGCCTGGACTGAGGGGGCGGTAAATCATCGACTCTTTCTCACATAAATGGACTTGAAGTAGGACCTGTCGAGGCGCTCTGTTCCGACAGGCTTCGGTACTTCCTGAGTGTCGATTCGTATAAAAACCGCTAAAAAAACTTGTTTGATCATGTGTTCAATGCAGCGCACAGACCCTGTCTCTGCCCGTAGATAGTCAACCCGGCCCAGCCACAGGTACGATGGTCTATCCCTTCGCGAGGTCATCATCATGTTCTTCGGCGTTCTACTGATCATCACCTGGCTGATCCTGCTGCTGCGCTACCCCGCCAAAGCCTTGCCGGTATCGCTGGCCGCCGCCGTCGGCCTGGGTTTTGTCGCCATCTGGGTGGTGTGGCTGGACAGCCGCGAAGCCTCGCAATTGGCACGCCTGGAACTGCGCATCAGCTACGCGCCGCAGGAATGCCCGGCCGACCGACCGTTGAAACTGGTGCTGATCAACGGCAACGACGTGCCGCTCACTGAATTGCGCTGGCGCCTCGCAGCGTATGCACCGGGGGACACGGTGAACCTGGCCGATAACGTTTATGCTGCGCCGCGCTACCGCGGCCCCGGCGAATTACAGGCCGGCGCCACCTGGGACGACTGTTTACCCACGCCGCCGCTGCGCCCCGGCTACCGCCCGCAAACCCTGGAATTTCGCGCCGAGCACCTGCAAGGCAGTTTCTCGGACTGACAAAGGATTGATCCATGCCCAACGTACTCATCACCGGTTGTTCCAGTGGCATTGGCCGCGCCCTGGCTGACGCCTTCAAATCCGCCGGCTTCGACGTGTGGGCCAGCGCCCGCCGCGAAGCGGACGTCGCCGCCCTCGCTGCTGCCGGCTTCAATGCCGTGCTACTGGACGTCAACGACAGCGCGGCCTTGCAGCGCCTGGCCGAACAGCTCGGCGAACTGGACGTGTTGATCAACAATGCCGGCTACGGCGCCATGGGGCCGCTGCTCGACGGCGGCACCAAAGCCATGCAGCGCCAGTTCGAGACCAATGTGTTTTCCATCGTCGGCGTCACCCAGGCGCTGTTTCCCGCGCTGCGGCGCAGTAAAGGTTTGGTGGTGAATATCGGCAGCGTTTCGGGTGTGCTGGTCACGCCGTTTGCCGGTGCGTACTGCGCCTCGAAAGCGGCGGTGCATGCCTTGAGCGATGCATTGCGTATGGAACTGGCGCCGTTTGGCGTGCGCGTGCTGGAAGTACAGCCGGGAGCAATCAATACAAGCTTCGCGAAAAACGCCGGCGCCCAGGCTGAGCTGCTGATCAACGAACAATCGCCCTGGTGGCCGTTGCGTGAAGGTATTCGTGCGCGCTCCCAGGCCTCACAGGGCAACCCGACTTCGGCCGAGCAGTTTGCAGCTCAAGTGCTTAAGGCTGTGCAACACCCAACACCGCCACGGATGTTACGTGCGGGCAATGGCAGCCGAGCGTTGCCGTTGATGGCGGCGCTGTTGCCAAAAGGGTTGCTGGAGAAAGTCCTGAAGAAGCGGTTCGGACTCTCTGGCTCACTCTAGCCCTTCATAAAATCAATAAACGCCCGCACCTTCAGCGGCAAATGCCGTGTATCCGGGTACATGGCGTAAATCCCTTGCGGCGCGAAGCGATGGTCCGCCAGCAAGCGCACCAACCGCCCCGCGTCCAGATCACCCTGCACCAGCCATTGCGGCAGCACCGCCACACCATGCCCACGCACGGCAAAAGCCTGGAGCACAGACGCACTGTCGGCCACCAGTGCCGCAGGGCCGGAACGGTATTGATGCTCGCCGCCGGCCGGGTCGGTCAGGCTCAGTTCCGTCAAACGGCCATGGCCTAACTTGGGCACGCGCTCCAACGCATCCAGGGTTTGCACCAGGGCAAACTCAGGCGCGGCGACAGCAAACACCTCAAAGGTCGACAGCTGCACCGCCCGGTGATTGGAGTCGAGCAGTCGCCCCAACCGAATCGCCACGTCAAAGCGTTCGGAGATCAAATCGGCATGGGTGGAGGATGTGGATAAGTGAATGTTCAAGTCCGGGTGCAGGCGCCGAAAAGCCTCCACCGCAGGAGCAACGACTGCCAACGCGTATTCCACCGTGGTGGTGATGCGTAAGGTGCCTTTGAGCTGGGCATGTTCAGAACGGGCTTCTTCCACCGCCAGCCGGGCTTCTTCCAGCATGCGCGTGCAACGCAGGTAAAAGCGCTCACCGGCATCTGTCAGCGCCAACTGGCGGGTGCTGCGAGTTAACAGGGTCACGCCCAGTTCTGCCTCAAGGCGCTTGAGGTTGAAGCTGACCACGGCGCGGGTCTGGCCCAGCCGATCGGCGGCGGCGGTGAGCGAGCCGGCCTCGACCACGGCCTTGAAGGTGTCGAATCGGTCCAGGCTGACCATTGGCCGCGCCCTCCTTTGTCAAAATATTTTTGACAAACTAACAGTCAAATCACCGTATCCCAAACGCTGCTTGCGACCTACCCTGCCCGCTTCACTCGCAGGATCGCGTTTATGACCTACCGCTCGAAAGTCGCCTGGATCTTTTTACTCGGCTTTGCCCTGGACCTGGTGAACATGTTTGTCGCCACCGTTGCCTACCCGGACATCGCCCGCGAACTGCACGCCTCGGTCACGCAATTGGCGTGGATCAGCAACGCCTACGTACTCGGGCTGACCGTGATCATTCCGTTGAGTGTGTGGCTGGCGGCGATCATGGGCGAACGAACGCTGATCGCGGCGAGCCTGCTGTTGTTCGCGGGCGCCTCGGTGATGGTTGGCCAGGCGGGTTCCATCGAAACGCTGATTGGCTGGCGGGCGCTGCAAGGTTTGGGCGGTGGTTTGCTGATCCCCGTGGGCCAGGCCATGGCTTACCGGCACTATCCAGCGGCAGAACGCAGCCAATTGACAGCCAGCGTGATGTCGGTGGCGCTGCTGGTACCGGCATTGTCGCCGGCTTTGGGCGGGCTGATCGTCGACAGTGTGTCATGGCGCTGGATCTTCTACGCCAACCTGCCGCTGGCGTTGCTCACGTTGCTGCTGGCACTGCTGTGGATAAAACCTGATGCACCTGTAACGGTGCGCCCGGCCCTGGATGTGGGCAGTATTTTCAAACAGATCCGCAGCCCGATGCTGCGCGTGGCGATGTTGGTCTATCTGTTCATCCCCGGCATATTTATCGGCACCAGCCTGATCGCTATTCTCTACCTGCGCGGCCTGGGCTACGACGCGACACACACCGGCGCGCTGATGTTGCCGTGGGCGCTGGCGTCGGCACTGGCGATTTTCCTGAGCAAAAAACGCTTCAACCGCTACGGCCCAAAACCCTTGCTGCTGGCGGGCATGGCCCTGCAATGCATCGGCATCCTGCTGCTGACAAAACCCGAACCGGCCGTAATTATTCTGGCCTACGCGTTGATGGGCCTGGGCGGCAGCCTGTGCAGCAGCACGGCGCAGACCTTGGCGTTTCTCGACATACCCGCCGAGCGCATGGGCCACGCCAGTGCGCTGTGGAACATCAATCGACAAGTCAGCTTCTGCCTCGGCGCTGCCGCCCTCAGTGCGTTGTTGTCGGCCTTGGATTCCTTCGTCATAACCTTCACGATAGCCGCAGCCCTGACACTGCTGCCCCTTTTTGCCGTGTTGCGCCTGGATACATCCAGAGTCCGCACGCTGCTTCACCCTGCCAGCGAGCCTAGCCATGATTGATTACAACGATTTTTTTGAAGAAGTGATCCAGACCCACGTCGAGATCGAGCAATGGTTTGCCGGGGTTGCGCCTGAAGGCACCCTGGAAACCTTGCTTGCGCGCTTTTCACCCGATTTCAGCATGGTCGCACCCGCCACCGGCACGAGAGTGAATACAGCCGGGGTTAAAGCGTTGTTCACGCGCCTGGGCGGTATGCGCCCGGGGTTGAAGATCACCTTGAGCGAAATGGCCGGGATCGACCGGCACGCGCGCGGCGCCACGGTGACTTACCGCGAACACCAGATTGATGACAGCGGCACCCAGACTGACCGCCGCGCCACCGTGGTGTTTGAGAAGCAGGCAAGTGGCGCGCTGTTGTGGCGCCATCTGCATGAAACCTTCATCAAGGCATAACACAGCCAAAACTGTGGGAGCTGGCTTGCCTGCGATGGCGGTGGGTCAGCTGAAAACAGGTCAACTGACAGCCCGCTATCGCAGGCAAGCCAGCTTCCACAGTTTAATGTTGCGTTGGGTTGACGATGACGGTGCAGGTGATCCCCGCCGCCAGCAGCACGCCTTCGGGCACTTCATCGATATGAATCCGCACCGGCACCCGCTGGGCCAGGCGCACCCAGTTGAAGGTCGGGTTCACATCGGCGATCAGCTCACGGCTCTCGGGGTTGTCGCGGTCGTAGATACCCCGCGAGATGCTTTCCACGTGGCCCTTGAGCGTCTCGCCGCTCATCAGTTGCATATCGGCTTTGTCGCCCACCTTCACATGGGGCAGCTTGGTCTCTTCGAAGAAGCCGTAGACCCAGAACGAGTTCATATCGACCACGGCCATCTTGGCCTCGCCAATACGCGCATAGTCGCCACGGTGCACATTGAGGTTGGTGACATAACCGTCCACTGCCGCCACCACCTGCGTACGTTTCAAGTTAAGTTCAGCGGCTTCCAGTTGCGCCAACGCATGCTGGTAATCGGCCAACGCCGAGTCGGCGATGTTGCTGGCGTCGTCGCGGTTTTCCCTGGAGATCACCAGCGCGTCGAGGTCGGCACGGCGGTGGGCGTTGAGCTTGCGCATCTCCCAGGTGGCTTTGCGCGAAGCCACCAGCGACTGCGCCTGTTTGACGGCAATGCGGTAGTGCTCGGGGTCGATCTGCATCAGCAGGTCGCCCTTCTTCACCAACTGGTTGTCACGCACCGGTACATCCACCACTTCGCCCGTAACGTCGGCCGCCACATTGATGATGTCGGCGCGCACGCGGCCATCGCGGGTCCACGGCGTTTGCATGTAGTGCACCCACAACGTGCGGCCAATCCAGATCGCCAATGCCAATACCAGCAAGGTCGCGAGCAGGCTGAAAAACTTTTTCATCGGGGCATTCTCAACGGTAGACGGTCAGCGCGAGCGCGCCGAACAAGCAAACGAACAGGCTCAGGCGCAGCAGCGCCGGGTGCCAGAAAAAACGGTAGAGGTCGAACCCGGCCAGGAAGCGGTCCAACGCCCAGGCCAACCCTGCGGCGATAAAAAACAACAGGGTCATGGTCGGCATGTACAGGCCATGGAATGCGATTTCACGGGGCATGCGGGGCTCCTTTGAGAGCAGCCAATGGCGATTGCGGGTCTAGCAGCGAGGTGCGGATAAAGTGCAGGTAGCTTTTCACCCGGCGCAGCGCCGAGGTATCAAAATGCGGGGCGAAGGGTTCGTCGGTGGCCTGCACACGGCTGATCGCATGGTCGACAGCCACCAGTCCACGCTCCAGATTGTTCGCGCTCGGTTGCAAAAACAGCCGCACCAGCGAGCGCCCCATCACGCGGATCGCCTGGCGCCACGGCTGGGATTGGGCATACGCCGGGTGCACCGGCAAAATCGCCTGTTCCTTGCGCAGTTCGATGATCGCATGGCCGACTTCCAGCACCACGAACATCCAGCGCAGCAAATCACGCTGCACCTGCGGCTGGCCAACGGCGAGGCCGTAGGCCTGGTGCAGCAGGTCGCGGGTGCGGCTTTCAAAACTCGACGCCAGGCCCTTGAGCTTGCCGCTGATCGCATACACAACCTGCTCGCGCAGGTCCTGCTCCAAACGGCGCCACAACCAACGGCTGTTGGGCGGCAGAATGATCGCCCCCGCCGCCGCGCACACCAGCATGCCGATGATCATGGCGATGTAGTCGTTGATAAAGGTGTAGGGGTTGTAGACCGTGAGGTTGTCCGGCACCGAGCCGGTGCTGAAAAAGATCAACAGGCCCACGCCTACCCCGGCGTATTGCGGGCGTGAGGCCAGGAACGAGCCGAAGATGATCACCGGCGCGAGCATCACGCACAGCAGCGGGAAGCCGTCGATCCAGGGGAACACGAAGAACATTTCAACAAAGCCAACCAGTGCGCCGATCAAGGTGCCGCAGGCCATTTGAAAGGCCATGCGCTTGGGGTTGGGCGTGGCGGCGGACAGGCCGACGGTGGCGGCGGCAATCAGCGTCATGGTTGCGCCGCTGGGCCAGGCGGTGGCCACCCAGTAGCTGCCGAGCACAATGAGGATGAACGACGCACGAATACCCGAAGCCGCGCAGGCCAGCCAGTTGGTCTTGGGGATAAAGGTCTCGTTCCACTGCTCGCGCTCATGGCTGTGGTCGGCCAGGGAAGCGTGGGTCAGCGCGTAGTTGTGCAAGTCATCGACAAAGCGATAAAGCAGCTCGTAGGCGGTATGAAAATCCAGCTGTTCAGCTTCGCTTGGGTTGGCTTCCTGAAAGCTTGCACGCAGGGCACGCACCGTGGCGGGAAGCTCGTCTTTGTAGGCGCTGAGTTGGTTGACCAGCCGTGCGGCGTCGGGGCTGGTGAGCGCCCGACCGGAGAAGCCGTCGAGCACTTCGGCAAGGCCTTGCAGGCCGGGCTTGATCGCAGCCACCACATGATCAGCCGCGTGCGCACGTAACCGTTCGAGCAACTGGTGCAGGGCGTTGAAGCGCGTGGTGATGCTCATGAATTCGCTGTTGAGGCGGCTGAGCCGACCATTGCGCCGACGCATGTGCGGGTCTTCAAACACGGTGACGCTGCGCAGCCCTTCCAGGCCCACGGCTTCGGCGATAAAACGCACGTTGCTGGCCTCGAAACCTTCGCGCTGGCTGCGCCCACGCAGGCCGTCGGTGACGAACAGCGCGAACACGCCAAAGCGCTGGTACAAGGCGTTGCGCATCGCCGCGCTGGAGGTTTGCGGCAGGATCGCGGCGCTGACCACGGTGGAGCATAAAATCCCCAGGGAAATTTCCAGCACGCGCCATACCGCCGCCATAAACGCGCCGTCCGGGTTTGCCAGCGCCGGCAAACCAACCATCGCCGCCGTATAGCCGGCCAGTACAAAGCCGTAGGCGCGAAAGTTGCGATTACGCGTGGCGCCAGCGGTGCAGATGCCCACCCAGATCGCCAACGCGCCCAGGAACAATTCGGTGTTCTGCGCAAACAAGGCAATCAACAAGACCATCACCGCCGAGCCCGCCAAGGTGCCGAGGAAGCGATAGAAACTCTTGGCAAACACCTGGCCGCTCTGCGGTTGCATCACGATAAATACGGTGATCATCGCCGTGCGCGGTTGCGGCAACTCCAGGCGCATGGCCAGCCACAACGTCAGGAACGCAGCGATCAGCACCTTGAAGATATACACCCAGGTCACGCCGTCGCTGCGGGCCCAGTCGAAAAAACCACGGCGCCACTCAAGGGAGTGCAACCAGCGCAGCGGTGCAGGCAAGGGAGTCATTACAGTCTACTCAGTGATCAAACACGGCGAGCGCCGCCGGGGTTTTGCTCGGCAGTGTCTTGGCGTCCGGTGGTACGTCGTTACCGGCGCCGAGCCCGCCACCCAGGGCCGTGACCAGTTCGGCATGGGCACTCAGGCGCGCGGCCTGCACCTGTTGTTCGATCTGTTGCTGGCGAAACAACAAGGTCTGAGCGTTGAGCACATTGAGGTAATCGGTGAGGCCGCGCTGGTAGGCGATCATGGCGATGTCGTAGGTTTTCTGCGCCGAGGCCACCGACTGCGCGGCAAAGGTGGCTTGCTTGTCCATGGATTCGCGGCGGATCAACTGGTCGCTGATGCCCTTGAGCGCATTGACCAGCGTCTGGTTGTACTTGGCCACGGCGATGTCATAACCGGCGCTGGCTTCGCCCAACTGCCCACGCAAACGACCGCCGTCGAAGATCGGCAGGCTGATCGCCGGGCCGACGGTGTAGTTGAATTTCTGCCCGCTGAGAAACCCCAGCATCGTGCCGCCGGTGGCCATATAGCCGAGGCTGCCGACCAGATCGACGTTGGGGTAGAAACCGGCGTGCGCCACATCGATGCCGCGCGCCTGGGCGGCGACCTGCCAGCGGCTGGCGACCACGTCCGGGCGTTGGCCGAGCAATTGCGCGGGCAGGCTTGAGGGCAGCTTCAGCGGCGCGGCCAAGGACAAACTCGGGCGTTGCAGTTGCGCGCCTGCGCCTGGGCCTTTACCGGCCAATGCCGCGAGCTGGTTGCGGCTCAGGGCGATTTCTTCGTCGAGTGCGTCGAGCTGGCGATGGGTTTCGGGCAAGGGCGTTTCGGCCTGGCTCACATCGAAATGCGTGCCGATGCCGGCATTCAGGCGCTTATTGGCCAGGTCGAGGATCTGCTGTTGCTGGGCCAGGGTGGCGGCGACGATATCGCGGTTGGCGAAGTGCAACGACAGCTGGATATAGGCGCGCACCACATTGTTCTGCAATTCGAGCTGGGCCTGACGCGCTTCGGCAGCGCTCATATGCGCCAGGTCGACGGCGCGTTCGCTGGCATTGCTTTCGCGGCCCCACAGGTCGAGGGCGTAGCTCAAGCCCAGGGACGCGGTGTTGTCCCAGGTATTGGCACCGCTCAATTCGCCCGGCCCGTAGAACTGATCTTTCGGCCAGTTGTGGCGTTTGAGCGTGGTGTCACTGTTGATCTGCAACGACTCAGCCGACTCGGCGATCCCGGCCAGGGCCCGCGCTTCCCGCACCCGCGCGGCGGCCATGGCCATGTTCGGGCTGTTTTGCGTGGCGAGGTCGACCCAGCGGTTGAGTTGCATGTCGCCATAGGCTTGCCACCATTGTGTGGTGGGCCAGTGGGCGTCCTGCGCGGCGCTCTGGATGGCGGCGTCGGTGGCCAGGGTATTGGCGTTGAAGGCTTGGCCTTGGGGGGCGATTCCTCCGGTTCCGATGCAGCCGCTGATTGCTAACGATAAGGCCAAAACACTGAGAGCCTTCAGCTCTCTGCTGATGCGACGCGGCACGGCGAACGAATTCCTGAGGTGGTGAGGCGGGGAAGGTGGCGCAATTCTAGGGGGCGCCATGGGGAACGATAAGCTGGCATTCCTGTGAATCTTTGTTACCGTTCAGGCGATAATCCGTTGGTAGGGATCACTGGACGGCGTAACTTTCTGTCACAATTTGCTATCTCCCTTGAGAACACTCCATGGACACTTTGCAAAATATGCGCGCCTTCAGTTGCGTGGCCGAGGCCGGCAGCTTCACCGCCGCCGCCGTGCAACTGGACACCACCACCGCCAACGTCTCGCGCGCGGTCTCCAACCTTGAGGCCCATCTGCAAACCCGCTTGCTCAACCGCACCACTCGCCGCATCGCGCTGACCGAGGCCGGCAAGCGCTATTTGCTGCGTTGTGAGCAGATCCTGGCTTATGTCGAGGAAGCCGAGGCCGAAGCCAGCGACGCCCACGCACGCCCCGCCGGGCAGCTGAAAGTGCATACCATGACCGGCATCGGCCAGCATTTCGTGATTGACGCAATTGCCCGTTACCGTCGCACCCACCCCGACGTGACCTTCGACCTGACCCTGGCCAACCGCGTGCCGGACCTGCTCGACGAGGGTTACGATGTGTCCATCGTGCTGGCCAGCGAGCTGCCGGATTCGGGTTTTGTGTCCCAGCGCCTGGGCATCACCTACAGCATCGCGTGTGCCTCGCCGGATTACGTCAAGGCCAAAGGTTGCGCACAGCGGCCCCAGGATTTGCTCAACCACGCCTGCCTGCGCCTGGTCAGCCCGGTGATCCAGCTGGACAAATGGACCTTCAACGGCCCCGAAGGCCAGGAAAGCGTGGCGATCAACACTTCGCCGTTCCTGGTCAACTCGGCTGATGCGATGAAAACCGCGATCACCAGCGGCATGGGCGTCGGCCTGCTGCCGGTGTATGCGGCTATTGAAGGTTTGCGTAACGGCACGCTGGTGCGGGTGATGCCCAACTACCGCTCGCAGGAGCTGAACCTGTATGCCATCTACCCCTCGCGCCAGTACCTGGATGCGAAGATCAAGACCTGGGTGGAATACCTGAGAGGGTCGTTGCCGGAGATTCTGGCGGCGCATCAGGCGGAGTTGGTGGCGTATGAGTTGAGTGGCAGCCTGGGCGGCACACGCCTGGCGAACTGATTTTGGAATACGGCCCCACAAACACCATCCATTTACTGTGGGAGCTGGCTTGCCTGCGATAGCATCGCCTCGGTACTGCTGATACACCGAGGCGCCAGCATCGCAGGCAAGCCAGCTCCCACATTTTGAGCGGAGTTCTGCAATGAAA
Organism: Pseudomonas sp. WS 5532; assembly: GCF_012985445.1. Taxonomy (NCBI): domain Bacteria; kingdom Pseudomonadati; phylum Pseudomonadota; class Gammaproteobacteria; order Pseudomonadales; family Pseudomonadaceae; genus Pseudomonas; species Pseudomonas sp. WS 5532. Next base: position 328,140 of record NZ_JAAQWK010000001.1, on the reverse strand, counting down.
AAGACTGTCCTCGCCTTCAGCCGTGTCACCCCGCAAATGATCGAACGCCTGCAGCAGGACTTCGAGGTGATCGCGCCGAACCCCAAGCTGGGTGACATCAATGCTCAATTCAATGAAGCCCTGCCCCACGCCCATGGCCTGATTGGCGTAGGCCGCAAGCTGGGGCGTGCGCAGCTGGAAGGCGCGAGCAAGCTGGAAGTGGTGTCCAGCGTGTCGGTGGGTTACGACAACTACGACGTGCCGTACTTCAACGAGCGCGGGATCATGCTCACCAACACCCCGGACGTACTCACCGAAAGCACCGCCGACCTGGCCTTCGCCCTGCTGATGAGCAGCGCGCGCCGCGTGGCCGAACTGGATGCCTGGACCAAGGCCGGCCAGTGGAAAGCCAGCGTTGGCGCGCCGCTGTTTGGCTGCGATGTACACGGCAAGACCCTCGGCATAGTGGGCATGGGCAATATCGGCGCAGCCGTGGCCCGGCGTGGGCGCCTGGGCTTCAATATGCCGATTCTGTACAGCGGCAACAGCCGCAAGACCCAGCTGGAGCAGGAGCTGGGCGCGCAGTTGCGCAGCCTGGACCAGTTGCTGGCCGAGGCGGATTTTGTCTGCCTGGTGGTGCCGTTGAGCGACAAGACCCGCCACTTGATCAGCACCCGCGAATTGGGGCTGATGAAGTCCAGTGCGATCCTGATCAATATTTCCCGTGGGCCGGTGGTGGATGAACCGGCGCTGATTGAGGCGCTGCAAACCCAGAAAATCCGTGGCGCCGGGCTGGATGTGTATGAGCAAGAGCCGCTGGCCGAATCGCCGCTGTTCCAACTGAGCAATGCGGTGACCCTGCCGCATATCGGCTCGGCTACGCATGAAACTCGTGAAGCCATGGCCAATCGCGCCCTGGACAACCTGCGCAGCGCCTTGCTGGGGCAACGTCCGCAGGATCTGGTGAACCCGCAGGTCTGGAAGGGCTGACGCCGATCTCATATGGGATGGGTTTTGTGTGGGAGCTGGCTTGCCTGCGATGGCATCACCTCAGTGCAACTGGTAGACCGAGGTGCCTGCATCGCAGGCAAGCCAGCTCCCACACAAGCCCAGCCCGACACAAAATCCGGTTAAAGCCTGGCTCCCCCGAGTCGATAACCTTCCATAGATCGTCATCCCTGATCCACAGAAGGTTTTTATGTCCACCACCAAAGCCCGCGCAGATTCACTCTCGCTTCTGCTCTTTACCTTGCGCAGCGGCAAGCTGATGGCCATCAACCTGCTCAAAGTCAGTGAAATCATCCCCTGCCCACCGCTGACCAAGCTGCCGGAGTCGCACCCGCACGTCAAAGGCATCGCCACCCTGCGCGGTGCCTCGCTGTCGGTGATCGACCTGAGCCGCGCCCTCGGTGAGATGCCGCTGCAAGACCCGAACGGCGGCTGCCTGATCGTCACCGATGTCAGCCGTTCCAAGCAGGGCCTGCATGTGCAGGCGGTGAGCAAGATTGTGCATTGCCTGACCACCGACATCCGCCCGCCGCCCTATGGCTCCGGCGGCAATCGCTCGTTTATCACCGGCGTGACTCAGGTCGAAGGCGGCCTGGTGCAGGTGCTGGATATCGAAAAGGTCATCCACGGCATTGCCCCGGCCCCCGTTGAAGCGGCGCCGACCGACTTGACCATGGAAGAAGCCGAAGTGCTCGGCAATGCGCGAATCCTGGTGGTGGACGACAGCCAGGTGGCTCTGCAGCAATCGGTACACACCCTGCGCAACCTCGGCCTGACGTGCCACACCGCGCGCAGTGCCAAGGAAGCCATTGATGTGCTGCTGGAGCTGCAAGGCACGGTCGAGCAGATCAACGTGGTGGTGTCGGACATCGAGATGTCCGAAATGGACGGTTACGCCCTCACCCGCACCCTGCGCGAAACCCCGGACTTCCAGGAGCTTTACGTGCTGCTGCACACCTCCCTGGACAGCGCGATGAACAGCGAGAAGGCCCGCCTGGCCGGTGCCGACGCGGTGCTCACCAAGTTCTCGTCGCCCGAGCTGACCAAATGCCTGGTGGTTGCCGCGCAAACTGTGGCGCAAAAAGGCCTGTAAGCGGTGGCGGAGTATTTCCAACTGCTGCGCCGCGACCTTACTACCAGCCTGCCAGCACCGCAGTGGCCGGCCAATACCCGGCTGGATCATTACCGCGATGAGCTGGCCCCGGCCATCCATGCCGTATTGCGCATGACCCAGGAACAGGGCGGCGGCCGTGTCCCCAGCCTGGCAGAATGGCGCCGGCAGTTCGTCACCGACGCCGAGTTCGACCCCACGCTATGCCTGGTGGCCAGTAACGCAGACGGCATTCTTGGCGTGGCCCAGTGCTGGACCAGCGCGTTTATCAAGAACCTCTCGGTCCATCCGTGCGCCCAAGGCCAGGGGCTGGGGCGTGCCTTGTTGCTGCATACCTTCCACGTGTTCAAGCAACGCGGCGAGCCCTGTGTGGACCTGAAGGTGCTGGAAACCAACCAACGCGCCCGACAGTTGTATGAAAGTGCCGGCATGGTGTTTGTGCTGCGCGACCAGGTACCCGAGGACTGACCGGCACTGGCGCATAACTTGCTTCCACTGAGCCTGAACAGTGAATAGAGGCAAAAACCCGTCACCGTTCAAGAGTGCCCTCTGACCTTGCCTGGTGACAGATCCTCCATGAATACTCACTTTTCCTGCGTGGGTTGCGGCAAATGCTGCAGCGACCATCACGTTCCCCTGACCCTCGAAGAAGCCCGCAGTTGGGCGGCTGACGGCGGTAACGTCATCGTGCTGGTGGAGGGCTTTCTTGGCACCGGCCTGGGCTTGCCGGTGCAACAACGCGAGCATGCCGAACGCCGTTCAGTGGTAGTGCCGAGCGGCAATACCGAGGCGTTTGTGGCAATCACCTTTGCCGCCTACAACGCCGGGCGTTGCCGCAATCTTGACGAAGACAACCGTTGTGGCATCTATGAGCGTCGCCCACTGGTGTGTCGCATCTACCCGATGGAAATCAACCCGCATATCCCATTGAACCCCGCCGCCAAGGATTGCCCGCCAGAATCCTGGGAACAGGGGCCGGCGCTGATCGTCGGCGGTGAGTTGATGGATGCAGAACTGGCTGAGCTGATCCGCCGCTCACGCCAGGCCGACCGTGACGATGTGCAGACCAAGGAGGCCGTGTGCGCCTTGCTGGGTATTCGTACCACGGCGCTCAAGGGCGATGGGTTTACCGCGTATTTGCCGGATATGGCTGCCTTTGCGCAGGCGATTGAGTTGGCGATTGAGCAACCATCGGTGGCTAATGAGTGGGTGTTTCACGTCTCCGGCATGGACATCGCCGAACAGGTGCTGGATGCGGGGGCGCAGATTGCCACTGAGGTGCCGGCCAACTATGCGTTTATCTCGTTGAGGGCGGCTTAGGCTCGATGCGGCCAGTGTGGATGTGGGAGCTGGCTTGCCTGCGATGCGGGCAACTCGGCACACCAGGTACACCGAAGTGATGCCATCGCAGGCAAGCCAGCTCCCACAGTTGAACGGGTAGGCCCGCCTGTTGGCCATGGCTTGCAAAACACGGGGCCTGCTCACGTGCCGCAATTAATTGGCCATCATTGAGTGGAGGGCGGCTCATCCAAGTGATAAGGCGCCAGAATCCGCTGGTATTCACCGTTGTGCATCAGTTGCTCAAGCGCGTGATTGAGGTCGTTGCGCAAAGTGGAGTCAAACTTGCGCACAGCAATGGCAATGCCATTGCCTAAGAGTTCACCGGACAAGGGCGGCCCCATGAAGTCGAAATCCTGGCCAACCGGGGTGTCGAGCAGTGCACTGCGAATTTCCACAGTGCCTTGCAGCGTCGCATCAATCTTGCCGGCTACCAGACTGCGGGCCAGTTCGTCATTGAGCCAGAAACTTTTGATGATGACGCCCGCCGGTGCCCACTGCGACCGCGCAAAGGCTTCGCGATTGCTGCCCAGCAGCACACCGACACGCTTACCCTTGAGCGAGCGTGTGTCGGGTAACAGGCCGGACGCCTTACGGGCCACCAAACGCGTGGTAAAAGGGTAGAGATTATCGGTGAACCCCACCCACCGCCGTCGCCCCGAGGTGGCGGCAATGCCCATGATCGCATCGAACTGCCGGGCTTCGAGGGCCGGGAAGTCTTCGACAAACACCTGGTCGACCCAGGTGCAGCGCACATTCAACTGTGTACACAAGGCGTTGCCCAAGTCGATGTTCAAGCCCACCAATTGACCTTGCGGGCTACGACTCTGAAAGGGCGGAAACTGCGCGGCAACAGCGAAGCGGATTTCGCGCCGGGGTTGATCATCGTCGGCCACGGCGTCGATCGACAGCAAAAGGGCAAGTGCTGCACACAGGGGTATCAGAGCCACGGGAAACATCCTTTTCCAGAAAGACCAGCCTTGGCCACCCGCCCGATCTGAACGGTCGGGATGGAATCAAGGCTGTGCAAGCTTTCTAGAAACGGTCGCGGGTCTTCAATCGGAAATATCAGCAGGTGTTGTAGTCCGCACCTGATAAAACGCTGGTCGTTCTATTCTCAGCGTTTACCCATCGAGCGGCGAGTGCCCGGCGGCGCCATGCCTGGCGACTTGGTGTGGCCGTTCTTGGCGCCATTCTTGTACCAAGGCTGGGCGGCGTTTTTGGCCCCAGCCAGTTCACCCGGCTTGAACGGAAACTTGAACGCCGGGATCTCGGCTTTTTCAACGCTTTGAGCGTCGGCCGGATCGACGAGGTCGGCCGCGTCAACAGGGGGTTGTGTCGGGGAAGTCATGGAAGCTCCGGGGCGTGCAGAAAATGAGGCGGTGGCCGGCTTGCGGGCCACGCTGGCGCGCAGTATACCTGCGCGCCTTGGATCTTTAACCACCGCCGGTACGAATGGTCGGACTTTACTGACAGCGCTGTCAGTTAGCAGTCACCGTGCTGACCGGGTTGGCGGGCTATAAAGAACGATCACCCTCCCAACCCTTTGCCCCGGCGCCCCACCCCATGCACATTCAACGAAAAACCGCCCTGATCGTGGCTGCCCTGGTGGTCGTGGCAGTTGCAGCCTGGGCCTTCAACCGACCGGCGAAAACCAAACTGGCGGTGTCCACCGCTATCCCGGTGCGAGTGGTGAGCGTCACACAGCAGGACATTCCTCGATTTGTCAGCGGTATCGGCTCGGTGCTGTCGCTGCACAGCGTGGTGATCCGCCCGCAAATCGACGGCATCCTCACCAAGCTGCTGGTCAAGGAGGGCCAATTGGTCAAGGCCGGTGACCTGCTGGCGACCATCGATGACCGCTCGATCCGCGCCAGCCTTGATCAGGCCAAGGCGCAGTTGGGCGAAAGCCAGGCGCAGTTGCAAGTGGCGTTGGTGAACCTCAAGCGCTACAAAGAGCTGAGCGTCGACGACGGCGTATCCAAGCAGACCTATGACCAGCAGCAAGCCCTGGTCAACCAGCTCAAGGCCACGGCGCAAGGTAATCAGGCCGCCATTGATTCGGCCCTGGTACAGCTGTCCTACACCCAGATTCGCTCGCCGGTGACTGGCCGTGTCGGCATTCGCACCGTGGATGAAGGCAACTTCCTGCGCATGAGTGATACTCAAGGCTTGTTCTCGGTGACGCAAATTGACCCGATCGCCGTGGAGTTCTCGTTGCCGCAACAAATGTTGCCGACCCTGCAAGGCTTGATCGCCGCGCCCACCCAAGCCAGCGTCGATGCCTACATGGGCGCCGACACCGACGGCCAGACCGGCGACCTGCTCGGCGAAGGGCACCTGAGCCTGATCGACAACCAGATCAGCTCCACCACCGGCACCCTGCGCGCCAAGGCTGAATTCAACAACGCTTCGCAGCGTCTGTGGCCGGGGCAACTGGTGACTATCAAGATCCAGACCGCCCTGGACAAGAACGCGCTGGTGGTACCACCGACCGTGGTGCAACGTGGGCTCGACGCGCATTTTGTGTACCGCGTCAACGGTGACAAGGTTGAGGTTGTGCCGGTGCAGGTGGCGTATCAGGACAGCGACGTGACCATCATCAAGGGCCTGCAAGCCGGTGATGTGCTGGTCAGCGACGGCCAGTCGCGGCTCAAGGCCGGTGCGCAAATCGAGGTGCTCAAAGAGCCACCACAAGTGATCCAGACCGCCCAGACCAAGGTGCAACCATGAGCGGCAGCCGTTCCCCGTCCGCCTGGTGCGTCGACCATCCGGTTGCCACCCTGTTGCTGACCTTTGCGCTGGTGTTGCTGGGGCTGATTGCCTTCCCGCGCCTGGCTGTGGCGCCGCTGCCGGAAGCGGAGTTCCCGACCATCCAGGTCACCGCCACCTTGCCCGGCGCCAGCCCGGACACCATGGCCTCATCCGTGGCCACGCCCTTGGAGGTGCAATTCAGCGCCATCCCTGGCATGACCCAGATGACCTCCAGCAGCGCCTTGGGTTCAAGCCTGCTGACCCTGCAATTCACCCTGAACAAAAGCATCGACACCGCCGCGCAGGAAGTGCAGGCGGCGATCAACACCGCCTCCGGCAAGCTGCCCAGCGACATGCCGAGCCTGCCGACCTGGAAGAAGGTCAACCCGGCCGACAGCCCGGTGCTGATCCTCAGCGTCAGCTCCGACAGCATGCCCAGCACCGAGCTGAGCGACTATGTAGAAACCTTGCTGGCGCGGCAGATCAGCCAGATTGACGGCGTTGGCCAGATCAATATCACCGGGCAGCAACGCCCGGCGATTCGCGTACAGGCTTCACCGGACAAACTCGCGGCCATCGGCCTGACCCTCGCCGATGTGCGCCTGGCCATCCAGCAGTCCAGCCTGAACCTGGCCAAAGGTGCGATTTACGGCAAGAACAGCGTGTCGACGATATCGACCAACGACCAGCTGTTTCACCCCGAGGAATACGGCCAACTGATCGTTTCCTACAAGAACGGCGCGCCGGTGCAGCTGCGTGATGTCGCCAAAGTCATCAACGGTTCGGAAAACGCCTACGTGCAGGCCTGGTCCGGTGACACGCCCGGGGTCAACCTGGTGATTTCGCGCCAGCCCGGCGCCAACATTGTCGAGACCGTGGACCGCATTCAAGCCGAACTGCCGCGCCTGGAAGGCATGCTGCCCGCCTCGGTGCAGGTCAGCGTGTTGACCGACCGCACCAAGACCATCCGCGCGTCCTTGCATGAAGTGGAAGTGACCCTGCTGATCGCCATCCTGCTGGTGGTGGCGGTGATGGCGCTGTTCCTGCGCCAATTGTCGGCGACGCTGATTGTGTCCAGCGTACTCGGCGTGTCGCTGATCGCCAGTTTCGCGCTGATGTATGTGCTGGGCTTCAGCTTGAATAACCTGACGCTGGTGGCGATCGTGATCGCCGTGGGCTTTGTGGTCGACGATGCCATCGTGGTGGTGGAGAACATTCACCGTCACCTGGAGGCGGGCCTGGATAAACGCGAGGCGGCAATCAAGGGCTCGGGCGAGATCGGCTTTACCGTGGTGTCCATCAGCTTCTCGCTGGTGGCGGCGTTTATTCCGCTGCTGTTCATGGGCGGTGTGGTCGGGCGGCTGTTCAAGGAGTTTGCGCTGACGGCCACCTCGACCATCCTGATTTCGGTGGTGGTTTCGCTGACTTTGGCGCCGACCCTGGCCGCGCTGTTCATGCGCGCGCCGACTCATCATGCCCATGACAAACCGGGCTTCAGCGAGCGCCTGCTCGCTGGCTACGCGCGCAACCTGCGCCGTGCGCTGGCGCATCAACGCAGCATGGCAGCGATCTTTATGCTGACCCTGGCGTTGGCCGTGGTCGGCTACGTGTTTATCCCCAAGGGTTTCTTCCCGGTGCAGGACACCGGCTTTGTACTCGGCACCAGCGAAGCGGCGGCCGATGTGTCGTACCCGGACATGGTCGCCAAGCACAAGGCGCTGGCCGAGATCGTCAAGGACGACCCGGCAGTGGCCGCGTTTTCCCACTCGGTGGGCGTGACCGGCAGCAACCAGACCATCGCCAACGGCCGTTTCTGGATCGCCTTGAAGGACCGCGGTGATCGCGATGTATCCGCCAGCCAGTTCATTGACCGCATCCGCCCCAAACTGGCCAAGGTGCCTGGCATCGTCTTGTACCTGCGCGCCGGCCAGGACATCAACTTGAGTTCCGGCCCAAGCCGCGCCCAGTATCAATATGTGCTCAAGAGCAACGACGGCGCGACGCTCAATACCTGGACCCAACGCCTGACCGAAAAACTGCGCGCCAACCCGGCCTTTCGCGACCTGTCCAACGACTTGCAACTGGGCGGCAGCATCACTCACATCAGCATCGACCGCCAGGCGGCGGCGCGCTTTGGCCTCACCGCTACCGATGTCGACCAGGCGCTGTATGACGCGTTCGGCCAGCGCCAGATCAACGAGTTCCAGACCGAGATCAACCAGTACCAGGTGGTGCTGGAACTCGACACTCAACAGCGCGGCAAGGCCGAAAGCCTGAACTACTTTTACCTGCGCTCACCGTTGACCAACGAGATGGTGCCGCTGTCGGCACTGGCCAAGGTCGACCCACCCAGCGTGGGGCCGTTGTCCATCAGCCATGACGGCATGTTCCCGGCCGCCAACCTGTCGTTTAACCTGGCACCCGGCGTGGCATTGGGTGATGCGGTGATCATGCTCAACCAGGCCAAAAACGAAATCGGCATGCCGACCACCCTGATCGGCACCTTCCAGGGTGCGGCCCAGGCGTTCCAAAGCTCTTTGGCCAGCCAACCGTGGCTGATCCTGGCGGCGCTGGTGGCGGTCTATATTATTTTGGGCGTGCTGTATGAGAGCTTCGTGCACCCGCTGACGATCATCTCCACCTTGCCCTCGGCGGGCTTGGGCGCGTTGATCATGCTGTGGTTGCTGGGCCAGGACTTTTCGATCATGGCCTTGATCGGGCTGGTGCTGCTGATCGGTATCGTCAAGAAAAACGGCATCCTGATGATCGACTTTGCCCTGGAGGCCCAGCGCGTGCGCGGGCTGCCACCTGAGGAGGCGATTTATGAAGCCTGCGTCACCCGGTTCCGGCCGATCATCATGACCACCCTCGCCGCCCTGCTCGGCGCCGTGCCGTTGATGCTGGGCTCCGGGCCAGGCGCCGAACTGCGCCAGCCGCTGGGGATCGCGGTGGTCGGCGGCCTGTTGGTGAGCCAGGCGCTGACGCTGTTCACCACACCGGTCATATACTTGTACCTTGAGAAGTTTTTCCACAGGCCCAAACCAGCGCTGGCGCTGGCGACCACACACTAAAGGCGGGGTCATGCGCGTCCTGATTATTGAAGATGAAGAGAAAACCGCGGACTACCTGCACCGCGGCCTGACGGAGCAAGGCTACACCGTCGATGTGGCGCGCGAAGGCGTCGAGGGCTTGCACCTGGCGCTGGAGAACGATTACGCGGTGATCGTACTCGACGTGATGCTGCCCGGCCTCGACGGCTTTGGTGTGTTGCGCGCACTGCGGGCACGCAAGCAGACGCCGGTGATCATGCTCACTGCTCGCGAGCGTGTGGAAGACCGCATCCGTGGCTTGCGTGAAGGCGCCGATGATTATTTGGGCAAACCGTTTTCGTTCCTCGAACTGGTGGCGCGCCTGCAAGCGCTGACCCGCCGCAGTGGCGGGCATGAGCCGGTGCAAGTCACCGTGGCCGACCTGTGGATCGACCTGATCAGCCGCAAGGCCAGCCGCAACGGCCTGCGCCTGGACCTGACCGCCAAAGAGTTCTCGCTGCTCAGCGTATTGGCACGGCGCCAGGGTGAAATCCTGTCCAAGACCGCGATTGCGGAAATGGTCTGGGACATCAATTTCGACAGCGACGCCAATGTGGTGGAAGTGGCGATCAAGCGCCTGCGCGCCAAGCTCGACGGGCCGTTCGAACACAAGTTGCTGCACACCATTCGTGGCATGGGTTATGTGCTGGAGAGCAGAAGTGTCGGCTAACTCCATCGCCCTGCGCCTGAGCGGCATGTTCACCTTGGTGGCGCTGCTGATTTTCGTGTTGATCGGCGGCGCGCTGTACCAGCAAGTGGATCGCGGCCTGGGCTTGTTGCCGGGCGCCGAACTGGATGCGCGCTACAGCGTGCTGGAATCCTCGGTGAACCGCTTCGGCACACCGGACCACTGGGCAAAAATCACCGCCAAGTTGAAGTTGCTCGGCGAAGAAGACCCGCGCATCCGCTTCTGGGTGGTGAGCAGCGACCCGAGCTACGAATACGGCAACCCCGACGCGCAGATCCGCGCATTCGCCCAAGGGCCGACCGGCAAACGCGACTTGCGCCTGCCTGGGCATGAATACCCGTTCAAGGTGTTGCTCAGCCAGTTCGCGGCCAAGGATCAACGCCCGCCGCTGCGCTTTATGATCGCCATCGACACCGAGAACTTCCGCGCCACTCAGCACCATCTGTTGATGGCCTTGATCGGCCTGGCCTGTGTCGGTGTGGCGCTGGCGGCACTGTTGGGCTTTTGGGTCTCGCGTATCGGCCTCAAGCCGCTGGGCAAACTTTCGGATGAAGCGCAAAAACTCGCACCGCCCAAACTCTCAGGGCGCCTGCAGTTGTCGCCCTTGCCGCCGGAGCTGAGCCAGTTCGTCAACTCGTTCAACTCCACGCTGGATCGGGTCGAACAGGCGTATTCGCGCCTGGAGTCGTTCAATGCCGATGTGGCCCACGAACTGCGCTCGCCGCTGACCAACCTGATCGGCCAGACCCAAGTGGCGCTCACCCGTGGTCGTTCGGCCGAGCATTACTTCGAGGTGCTGCAATCGAACCTCGAAGAGCTGGAACGCCTGCGTTCGATCATTAATGACATGCTGTTCCTGGCCAGCGCCGACCAGGGCAGCAAGGCCACCAAACTGATCGAAAGCTCCCTGGCCGATGAAGTCGCCACCACCCTCGACTACCTGGACTTCATCCTCGAGGACGCCCAAGTCAAAGTGCGCGTACACGGAGATGCCTTGGTGCACATCGAGAAAGCCCACCTGCGCCGCGCGCTGATCAACCTGCTGAGCAATGCGGTGCAGCACACTGCGCCGGGGCAGATCATCGAAGTGAGCATTGAGGTGCAGGAGCAGTGGGTGGCGATCGGGGTGACCAACCCCGGCGATGAGATCGCCCGTGAGCATTTGCCGCGCTTGTTTGAACGCTTCTACCGGGTGGACGCGTCGCGCAGTAACAGCGGCGCAAATCATGGGCTGGGGCTGGCGATCGTCAAGGCGATTGCATTGATGCACGGCGGTGATGTGTTTGTGCGCAGTGAGGGCGGTGGCAATACTTTTGGCATTACCTTGCCGGTCTGACTCACCAGAACACATCGATCCAGTGTGGGCCAGCTCCCACACAAGCCAGATCCCACATAGCCAGCTTCCCCACTGGATCTCAAGGGTCTGACTGTTGCGGTTTGGGCAACAGTCATTATCTTGTTACACTCTATATCGCACCGCTCACCTGCGTTACTTTGACGCACCGATGAGCGCGACGGCAAGGCAGCTTCCCGCTCACCCGAATTTCCCTCGACTTATTTCCAGGGCTCTACACTGGGAATCTGTTTAAAGCCGCTGACTTCAGCGGCTTTTTTTTGCCGTAAAAAAAGGCCAGGCACACCCCCACGACATTGGCCGTTTTCGATTGACCAAAGGAGCTAAACCGGTGAAGAACTCGCTGACGTTCACCCCGTTATTCCTCGCGATTGCAGCAACGATCGTCCCCCTTGCCCACGCAGCAGACTCGACCCCCGCTGACGGTTTCGTCGAAGGCTCAAGCCTGAAGATCAACACCCGCAACTACTACATGAACCGCGACCGCCGCGACACTCACACCGATGACAGCAAAGAATGGGGCCAGGGTTTCATCGGCACATTCGAATCCGGCTACACCCAAGGCACCGTCGGCTTTGGCCTGGACCTCAATGCCATGCTCGGCCTCAAGCTCGACGGCGGCGGTGGCACTGACGGTTCCAGCATCCTGCCTTACGGCAGCGGCAACGGCAAAGCGCCTGGCTCGTTCTCCACCGCCGGTGGCACTTTGAAAATGCGCGCCTTCGACACCGAACTCAAAGCCGGCGACCTGTTCCTCAACAACCCGGTGATCGCTGGCGGCATGACCCGCATGTTGCCGCAGACGTTCCGGGGTGTGAGCCTGGCCAACCACAGCTTCGATGGCTGGATGTTCGAAGGTGGCCAGGCCAGCTTTACCAAACTCTACAACCAGAGCGGCCACCGACGCATCGGCACCAGCTACGGCACCCTGCCCGCCAACGCCGACAGCCAGCACCTGAACTGGGCCGGTGTGTCCTTCAGCGGCGTCCCGGGCCTGACCAGCAACCTGTACGCCTCCGAACTCAAGGATGTATGGCACCAGTACTACTACGACCTGGACTACACCTACGCGCTGAACGATCTTGTCAGCCTCAACCCAGGCCTGCACTACTACCACACCCAGGACACCGGCCAGTCGTTGCTGGGCAGCATCGACAACAACACTTACAGCCTGCATTTCACCGTAGGTGTTGGTCACCACAGCGTCACCGCCGCGTACCAGCGGGTCAACGGCAACACGCCGTTCGACTACATCACCCAGGGCGACAGCGTGTACCTGGACAATTCCCAGCAATACTCGGACTTCAACGGCCCCAACGAGCGCTCGTGGAAGCTCAAGTACGCCTACGACTTTGCAGGCCTCGGCATGCCTGGGCTGACGTCCGCCGTGTCGTATATCAGCGGCAAGACCGACCTGACCAAGGTCGACCCCAACAGCCGCGGCTACAGCGCCTGGTACAGCGCCAACGGCAAAGACGCCAAGCACTGGGAACGCGACATCGACGTGAAGTACGTGGTGCAAGGCGGCAAAGCCAAGGACCTGGCCGTGCGCCTGCAATGGGCAACCAACCGCGGTGGCAATGGCTACTCGGCGGTGGACCGGGATGTGGATGAATACCGCGTGATTGTGGATTACCCGATCAACGTGTTTTAGGCATAAATCTGCCAGACGATGAATAGCTGATGTGGGAGCTGGCTTGTGTGGGAGCTGGCTTGCCTGCGATAGCATCGCTGCGGTGTTATAGATGTACCAGGTGTCTGCATCGCAGGCAAGCCAGCTCCCACCAAACCTGCGATTGCCTACTACGCTATTGGCATCCTCGAAGCAGAAGTACGCCCGATGAGCCCAAGTCTCTACCGACCCACCCCTCGCCCGGAACGCTTGCTGATCCTGGGCAGTTGCCTCACGGTCTTTGTGATCGTGGCGATCGTCACCGCGCTGCTGATTCGCGAACATGCCAACACCTTGCAGACCGCCAAGCGCACCGCCAATAACATCACCCAACTGATCGACGCCGATGTGCTGCGTAACGTCGAACTCTATGACATGGCCCTCAAGGGCCTGATCGCCGCCACCGAACGCAGTGACCTGCAGGGTGTGTCCGCCAGTATCCGCCATCTGGTGCTGTTCGATCGCTCTGCCGCTGCACCCTTCAAGGGCGACATTCTGTTGCTGGACCCCAGTGGTGAAGTGATAGCCGACTCCTCGCTGCTCACACCCAAGACCGGCAACTTCGCTGATCGCGATTATTTTCAGGCACACCGCAAAAACCCCGACCTGGGGCTGTATATCAGCCGCCCATTCCTGGCCCGTTGCGTGTGTGATGACCAGTGGCGCATCGCATTCAGCCGCCGCGTGTCATCGCCGGACGGGCGCTTCCTGGGCGTGGCGGTGGCCTCGATGCGCCTGTCGTACTTCCAACAGTTGTTCAGCGGCCTGAACATCGGAAGCAACGGCACCATCAACCTGATCAACCACCAAGGCATCCTGCTGGCGCAACAACCGCTGCTGGAAGTGGACATGATCGACAAGGACTTGAGCCAGCGGCCCAATGTCGCGCGTATGCTGCGTGAACGCGACGGCAGCTTTCGGGGCGTCTCCAGCGTCGACAACCAGCCACGGCTCTATAGTTTCTCGAATGTGGGCAGCTTGCCCTTAATTGTCGCGGTGGCGTTGTCCAGCGATGAAATCTTTGCCCCATGGCGGCGTGCCGCGTGGCTGGTCAGCATAGCAACGGGCGTGTTGTGCATCGGCCTGCTGTGGCTGACCTGGATGCTGAGCAAGGAGCTGCGTCGCCGTCATCGTGCCGAACAAGTGCTGTCAGAACTGGCAGCCACCGACGCCCTCACCGGCCTTGCCAACCGCCGTACCCTGGACCAGCGCCTGCGCCTGGAATGGGACCGCGCACAACGCTCAACCGAGCCGCTGAGCCTGCTGATGATCGACGTGGATCACTTCAAGGCCTTCAACGACCTGCATGGCCATCACGGCGGCGATGAGGCTTTGCGCGCGGTTGCCCAAGTGATCGAAGACAACATCCGCCGCCCGGCTGACCTGGCAGCGCGCTACGGTGGCGAAGAGTTTGCAGTGGTGCTGCCCCATACCGACGCCAAGGGTGCCTGGTTGATTGCCGAACATATCCGCAGCAGCGTCGAGCATTTGCCACGGGTGGCCGGTGCCGACGGGCCTATTACAGTGAGTATCGGCATGAGCACCTGGCAAAAGCGCAGCCGCATGGCACTTGAGGACTTGCTGCTCAATGCTGATCAGGCGCTGTATGAGGCCAAGCACACCGGGCGCAACCGCATTGTGGAGGCTGCGGCCCGCTAGGTGATCGTTCCCACGCGGAGCGTGGGAACGATCGGCATAAAAAAAAGGCCACCCGAAGGTGGCCTTTCAAAACTAAAGAAAGAGAGTTGTTACTTACACCGCCGCAACGGGACGCATGTAAGAGATCGGTGCGGTGCTGGCATCTTCGAAGGTCACTACTTCCCAAGCGTCTGTCTGCTCAATCAACTTGCGCAGCAGCTGGTTGTTAAGGGCGTGGCCCGACTTGAAGCCTTTGAACTCGCCTATCAGGCTATTGCCCAGCAGGTAGAGGTCACCGATTGCATCGAGGATCTTGTGCTTCACGAATTCGTCTTCATAGCGAAGGCCGTCTTCGTTCAGTACACCATCCGCGTCGACCACAATGGCGTTTTCAACGCTGCCGCCGAGTGCGAGGTTGTGCTTGCGCAGGTACTCGATGTCACTCATGAAACCAAAGGTACGGGCGCGGCTGACTTCTTTTACGAACGAAGTGCTGGAAAAATCCACGCTTGCACTTTGGGTGCGGTCACGGAATACCGGGTGATCGAAATCGATCTCAAAGCTCACTTTAAAGCCTTCGAACGGGACGAAGGTGGCGCGCTTGTCGCCGTCTTCTACTGTCACTTCCCGCAGAATGCGAATGAACTTCTTGGCTGCGTCCTGTTCTTCCAGGCCGGCAGATTGAATCAAGAATACGAAGGGTCCAGCGCTGCCATCCATGATGGGGACTTCGGACGCGGAGAGCTCGACGTAGGCGTTATCGATGCCCAGGCCAGCCATGGCCGAGAGCAAGTGCTCCACCGTGTCCACTTTGACGTCACCGTTGACCAACGTGGTCGACATCGTGGTTTCGCCAACATTTTCCGCGCGAGCAGGAATCTGCACCACAGGGTCCAGGTCGGCACGAACAAACACGATGCCGGTGTCGACAGGTGCGGGCTTGAGGGTCAGGTATACCTTCTCCCCGGAGTGCAGACCTACACCTGTGGCACGGATAATATTCTTCAGGGTGCGTTGTTTAATCATGGCTTGGACCGCTTCAGCGCAAATTGCGAACTGGTATCAACAAAGGCTGGCGATAATAACAGACCAGACCTTTGCTGAACACCAATCACCTTCATAGCCCTGATACATTCCATTAATCGGCCTGACGACGCAAGAATGCCGGGATGTCCAGGTAGTCCAGGTCATCTTGCGGATTCGGGCTACGGGACGCCGCAGCACCGGCCTGAGCCTGGTTGCGCATCACGGTCGGACGGTCCAGGTCACGATAGTTCACAGACGGCAGTTCCTGGCGCGCAGGCGCTGGAGCGGCAGCTTGCTGGCTGGCGTGGCTGTTGTGGCCGGTGTGAACGGTATTGTCGATGACCTTTACAGGCTTCTCGATTTTTGCGCCCAGGCCGGTGGCAACCACGGTCACGTGCAGTTCGTCGCGCATGTCCGGGTCGATAACGGTACCGACTTTGACCATCGCGTGCTCGGAAGCGAAGGCTTCGATGATGCTACCCACGTCGGAGTACTCACCCAGGGACAGGTCAGGGCCGGCGGTGATGTTCACCAGGATGCCGCGTGCACCTTGCAGGTTCACGTCTTCGAGCAACGGGTTGCGGATCGCCGCTTCAGTGGCTTCACGTGCACGGTTCGGACCGCTGGCGCAGCCAGTGCCCATCATCGCCATGCCCATTTCGCTCATCACGGTACGCACGTCGGCAAAGTCGACGTTGATCATGCCTGGGCGCTTGATGATGTCGGAGATACCGCGAACGGCACCGGCCAGTACATCGTCAGCCTTGGCGAATGCGGACAGCAGGCTTGCGTCCTTGCCCAGGATGGTCAGCAGTTTCTCGTTGGGAATGGTGATCAACGAGTCGACGCTTTCAGACAGCAGACGGATACCTTCGTCGGCGATCTGCATGCGCTTGCGACCTTCGAACGGGAACGGACGCGTCACGACAGCAACGGTCAGAATCCCCATTTCCTTGGCCACTTCGGCAATGATCGGAGCAGCACCGGTACCGGTACCGCCGCCCATGCCGGTGGTGATGAACACCATGTTGGTGCCTTGCAGCACTTCCGCAATACGCTCGCGGTCTTCCAGCGCGGCTTGACGGCCGACTTCCGGGTTGGCGCCAGCGCCGAGGCCCTTGGTCACGGCTGTGCCCAATTGCAGGATGGTCCGCGCGCCGATGCTTTTCAGCGCTTGGGCATCAGTGTTGGCGCAGATGAATTCAACGCCTTCAATGTTGCTCTTGACCATGTGATTGACAGCGTTGCCGCCGCCACCGCCAACACCGATTACTTTGATAACCGGGCTTGCGGGGATGTTGTCTACGAGTTCGAACATGTTCCCTCTCCTTTCGTTTTCTCTAGTTTTTTCGCCTACTACTTACTGCGGTGTTGCGGTAAATCTTTAGAAATTGCCTTTTACCCAAGCCTGCAACCGCTCGAACAACGGCGCTTTGGCTTCATCGTCGCCACCACGGTAGCTGTCACGGATGCTCGGGCCCGACAGGGAAATGCCGTCGGTCTGCTTTTGCAGCCCGTACAACAGCAAGCCCACGCCGGTGGAATAAATCGGGTTGCGCACTACGTCGCCCAGGCCTTTGACGCCATGGGGCACGCCCAGGCGCACTGGCATATGGAAGATTTCCTCGGCCAGTTCGACCGCGCCTTCCATCTTCGAGGTGCCACCGGTCAGCACGATGCCGGCCGGGATCAAATCTTCGTAGCCGCTGCGGCGCAGCTCAGCCTGGATCAGGGTGAACAGCTCGTCGTAGCGTGGTTCGACCACTTCGGCCAGGGCCTGGCGCGACAGTTCGCGCGGTGGACGGTCGCCCACGCTCGGCACCTTGATGGTTTCACCGGCACCGGCCAGTTTGGCCAGGGCGCAGGCGTAGCGGATCTTGATTTCTTCGGCGTACTGGGTCGGTGTACGCAGCGCCATGGCGATGTCGTTGGTGACCTGGTCGCCCGCAATCGGGATCACGGCGGTGTGACGGATCGCACCTTCGGTGAAGATCGCGATGTCGGTGGTGCCACCGCCGATGTCGACCAGGCACACGCCCAGCTCTTTTTCGTCGTCGGTGAGTACTGAGTAGGCCGAGGCCAACTGCTCAAGAATGATGTCGTCGATTTCCAGGCCGCAGCGGCGCACGCATTTTTCAATGTTCTGTGCGGCGTTGACGGCACAGGTCACCACGTGAACCTTGGCTTCCAGGCGCACGCCCGACATGCCCAGCGGCTCACGCACGCCTTCCTGGTTATCGATCACGTAGTCCTGCGGCAAGGTGTGCAGCACGCGCTGGTCAGCCGGGATCGCCACGGCCTGGGCGGCGTCGAGTACGCGTTCAAGGTCGGCCGAGCTGACTTCACGATCACGGATCGCCACGATGCCGTGGGAGTTCAGGCTACGGATATGGTTGCCGGCCACGCCGACGAACGCCGAGTGAATCCGGCAACCGGCCATCAGCTGCGCTTCTTCAATGGCGCGCTGGATCGACTGCACGGTGGACTCGATGTTCACCACCACGCCCTTCTTCAGGCCCCGGGACGGATGCGTGCCGATACCGACGATTTCGATCACACCGTCTTCCCCGACCTCGCCGACCAGCGCCACCACCTTGGAGGTGCCGATATCGAGACCGACGATCATTTTTCCGCTTTGCACGTTTGCCATGGGTCCTGCCTCTTCTTAATTCTTCGCGACAGCGGGTTTGGCTGTCGTCGGCGCAGCTGGTTCACGCCAGCCGACGGCCAGGCCGTTGGCGTAACGCAGGTCGACGCTCGCAATGTTCGTAATCTGTTCTTTCAAGGTCTTGTCATAGATGGCAATAAAGCGGCGCATCTTTTCCACCAAGCGGTCGCGTCCCAGCAACAACTCGATGCCCGGGCCGGAACTGCCTGCCCCGGTGGTCAAAAACCAGCTGCCCCGCTCACGCAATTCCAGGCGTGCGATGGAGAAACCCAGTGGCCGCAGCATCTGGCTCAGCGCCTGGTACTGCTGCATCACTTGCTGCTGCGCCCGCTGTGGCCCGAACAACTGCGGCAGGTGCTCATAGTTGGCCACCTCACGCGGCGCGAACGCCTGGCCCTGGTTGTTCAACAGTGCGCCATCGCCCCAACGGGCCACGGGCAGTTGTTCTTCCAGACGAATCGTCACCTGGTCCGGCCATACACGGCGGACTTCGGCGTGAGCGATCCACGGCATCTGTTCCAGTTCTGCGCGCATACCCGCCAGGTCGATGGTAAAGAAGCTCGCCGCCAGGTACGGGCCGATGCGCTGCTGTACCGCTTGCTGGCTGATGTAGCTCAAGTCGCCCTGCACGCTGATCTTGGTGATCGGCCGGTCGGCATACGGCAACAGGCGTTGTGCGCCCTCGTAAGTACCGAAGCCCAACGCCACCAGCAACACCGGCCAGAACAGCGCTTTGAGAAAACCAAAGTTGGCTTTCGGCAGGCGCGCCGACATCGGCTCTTTAGCCACCATTCGGCTGGCACCTCGAGGCACCGGCTTGCGGCTGGGCACTGGAGGTTGCTGATGACGAAGCGATGCGCCGTTCATGGGGTTAGCCTCTTGGCTCAATGCTTGCGGCCAGAATCGCCAGCACTAACTGCTGGAAGTCCAGACCGGCAGCACGGGCTGCCATAGGTACCAGGCTGTGATCGGTCATGCCGGGAGCGGTGTTGACTTCAAGGAACCAGAAATTCCCTTGGTCATCCTGCATCACGTCTGCCCGCGCCCAACCGGCGATACCCAGTGCCTCACAGGCTTTCGCCGTGAGGTCCATCAATTCCTGTTCCTTGGTTGCGTCGAGGCCACACGGGATCCGGTACTGAGTATCGGAAGCCACGTACTTGGCGTCGTAGTCGTAAAAGGTGTGGGGCGTGCCCAATGCGATAGGCGGCAATACCTGGCCACGCAGGGTGGCGATGGTGTACTCGGGACCTTGGATCCACTGTTCCACCAACACTTGCGAATCGTAGGTACTTGCCGCTTTCCATGCGTCGATCAATTCGGCGGCCGAGTTCACTTTGGCCATGCCGATACTGGAGCCTTCATGGGCAGGTTTGACGATCAAAGGCAGGCCCAGTTCCTTGGCTGCAGAAATACAATCGTCTTCGCTGCACAGCACGCTGTGACGTGGGGTTGGAATACCCAAGCTGTGCCACACCTGCTTGGTGCGCAACTTGTCCATGGCCAGTGCCGAAGCGAGGATTCCGCTGCCGGTGTAAGGGATGCCAGCGCACTCGAGCAAGCCTTGCATGCTGCCGTCTTCACCGCCACGGCCGTGCAGGATGATGAAGGCACGGTCGATCTTCTCGGCCTGCAAGCGGGCAAGGAAATCATCGCCCACATCGATACCGAATGCGTTTACGCCGGCGCTTTGCAGCGCTTCCAGTACGGCATTGCCGGACTTGAGCGAGACTTCGCGCTCAGCGCTCTTGCCGCCGAACAATACCGCTACGCGGCCGAAGTCGGCAGGCGTGATGGTCGAGAACAGGGTGTCGTAATGCGTGATCATTTCGACTTCCCCTTTGCAGCCGCAAACAGCGGGCTGGCGAGCAGCTTGGGCGCAAGGCCACCGATATCACCGGCGCCCTGGCACAGCAGGATGTCACCGGCACGCAGCAGCGGCTTGACGATCGGCGCCAGGTCCACACCGCGCTCGATGTAGATTGGGTCCAACTGGCCACGCTGACGGATGCTGTTGCACAGCTTGCGGCTGTCGGCGCCCGGAATCGGCTCTTCACCGGCCGGGTAGACTTCCATCAGCAGCAGCACGTTGGCATCGGCCAATACATTCACAAAGTCGTCGTACAGGTCGCGGGTGCGGCTGTAGCGATGCGGCTGGTAAACCATCACCAGACGGCGCTCCGGCCAGCCACCGCGCACGGCTTTAATAACGGCTGCAACTTCAGTTGGGTGGTGACCGTAGTCGTCCACCAGCATCACGTCGCCGCCTTCTACCGGCAGTTGACCGTAGACCTGGAAGCGCCGGCCGACACCGGCAAAGCGCGACAGGCCTTCGACGATGGCTTCATCGCTGACGCCTTCATCGGAAGCAATGCAAATGGTCGCCAGCGAATTCAATACGTTGTGGTTGCCCGGCATGTTCACCGATACGTCCAACGGCTCGCGGTCAGGGCGCAGCACGGTGAAGAAGGTTTGCATGCCTTCCTGGCGCACATTGATCGCGCGCACGTCGGCGTCTTCGCTGAAGCCGTAGGTCACGGTTGGGCGTTTGACCGATGGCAGGATCTCACGCACCACCGGATCGTCCAGGCACACCACGGCCAAACCGTAGAACGGCAGGTTGTGCAGGAACTCGACGAAGGTTTTCTTCAACTTGTTGAAGTCACCGTCGTAGGTGGCCATGTGGTCTTCGTCGATGTTGGTCACCACAGCGACCAGCGGCTGCAGGTGCAGGAAGCTCGCATCACTTTCATCGGCTTCGGCGATCAGGTAACGGCTGGTGCCGAGCTGGGCATTGGTGCCGGCTGCATTCAGGCGGCCACCAATCACGAAGGTCGGGTCCAGGCCACCGGCGGCGAACACCGAGGCGATCAGGCTGGTGGTGGTGGTTTTGCCGTGCGTACCGGCCACGGCGATACCGTGGCGATAGCGCATCAGCTCGGCCAGCATCTCGGCGCGTGGCACCACTGGAATACGGCGCTCAAGGGCGGTGGCCACTTCCGGGTTGGAGGTGTTCACGGCGCTGGACACCACCAGCACGTCAGCCTCGGCGGCGTTCTCGGCGCGGTGGCCGATAAAGATCTGTGCGCCGAAGGTTTTCAGGCGATCGGTCACCGGCGACTCTTTCAAGTCTGAGCCGGACACTTGATAGCCCAGGTTCAGCAGTACTTCGGCAATCCCGCACATGCCCACGCCGCCGATGCCGACGAAGTGGATACGACGGATGCGGCGCATTTCGGGCTGCGGCATGGCTTTCTGATTCTCAACCATGGGCCACCTCCAGGCAGATATCGACCACGGTGCGGGTTGCGTCAGGTTTAGCCAGGCGGCTTGCGGTGCTCGCCATGCTGTTGAGTCGTTCCGGTTGCATCAAAACCTCGGTCAGGCGTGCGGCCAAATCGGCGGCGCCAGTCGTTCTTTGCGGCAGCAGGAAGGCAGCGCCCTCCCCGGCCAAATATTCGGCGTTGCGGGTCTGGTGATCGTCGATGGCGTGGGGCAAAGGCACCAGCAAGGACGGCAGACCGGCGGCGGCCAATTCACTGACGGTCAGCGCACCAGCGCGACAGACCACCAGGTCGGCCCAGCCATAGGCATGGGCCATGTCTTTGATGAAAGGCTGTACATTCGCCTCGACACCGGCCTCGCGATAGCGGGCAGCGGTGATTTCATCGTGGTTTTTACCGGCCTGGTGGAACACTTCGGGACGCAGGTCCACGGGCAGCAGCGCCAAGGCTTCGGGCAGCAGTTTGTTCAACGGCTCCGCGCCCAGGCTTCCGCCCAGGATCAGCAAGTGTGGCTTACGGCCCTCCAGCGCCTGACGAGCAATGGCCATGAACAGTTCGGTGCGCACCGGGTTGCCGGTGGTACGCAACTTGTCCGAGGCGCCAAAGGTCTTCGGGAACGCCTCGCACACTCGGCTGGCCAACGGCACCAACAGGCGGTTGGCAGTGCCGGCAACGGCGTTCTGTTCGTGCACGATCACCGGTACGCCAGCGAGCTTGGCGGCCACACCACCAGGGCCAGTCACATAACCACCAAAGCCCAGCACGCACACCGGCTTCAACTCACGAATCACTTTGCGCGCCTGCCACACCGCCTTGAGCAACACGAACGGTGCCTTGAGCAGGGACAACTTGCCCTTGCCACGCAAGCCGGTGACGTTGATCAAGTGCAGCGGCAAGCCGGCATTCGGGACCAATTCGTTTTCGATGCCACGTGGCGTACCGAGCCAATGCACGGTGTAGCCACGGTTCTGGAATTCGCGCGCGCAAGCCAGGGCCGGGAACACATGGCCCCCGGTGCCGCCTGCCATGATCAGCACGTTAGCGCCCATGGTCCGGCTCCTCGGCAAAATCGCTCTCGCTGAATTCCATCTCTTCGCTGCCCAGGTGGGTGCGACTCTCCCACTCGATGCGCAGCAGCAAGCCCAGGCACACGCAGCAGATGACCAACGAGCTGCCGCCGTAGCTGAGAAACGGCAGGGTCAAACCCTTGGTCGGCAAGCGACCGATGTTTACCCCGATGTTGATCAGCACCTGACCAATCCACAAAAACGCCAAGCCGTAGGCGACATAAGCTGCGAAAAACTGCTTGGCTTTCTCGGCCCAAAGACCGATGTAAAGCGCCCGTACGCAGACGAACATGAACAGTGCAACGGTGCACAGGGAACCCACGGCACCGAGTTCTTCGGCCAGCACGGAGAACACGAAGTCGGTATGCGCTTCCGGCAGGTAGAACTGCTTCTGCACGCTATTGCCCAGCCCAACACCCAGCCATCCGCCGCGACCAAAGGCGATCAGCGCCTGGGTCAACTGGTAGCCGGAGCCGAACTGATCGGACCAGGGGTCGGTAAAGGTAATCAGGCGCGCCATACGGTACGGTTGTGCTTCCACTAGCAGGTAAACCGCGACCACCGCCAGCACCACCATCATGGCGAACCGGAACAAGCCCACACCGCCGAGAAACAGCATCGCCGCCGCCGCGCCCATCATTACGACGGTGGCACCGAAGTCGGGCTCCATCAGCAACAGGCCAGCCATGGGCAGCAGCACGATGAACGGCTTGAAGAAGCCCATCCAGCTTTCGCGTACTTCTTTCTGGCGACGGACCAGGTAACCGGCGAGGTAGATCACCACGAACACCTTGGCGATTTCCGACGGCTGCACGTTAAACGCGCCGAAGCCGATCCAGCGCATCGAACCGTTCACCTCACGGCCGATGCCGGGCAGGATCACCATGATCAACAAACCAAACGCGCCGATCAGCATCAGCCAACCCAGGCGTTGCCAGGTAGCGATGGGGATCATCATGGTGACGATGCAGGCGCCGAGACCGATCACCAGGTACACCAGGTGACGGATCATCATGTACAGGGTGTTGCCCGACTGCACTGCGGCCACTTCCGAGGACGCCGAAGTGATCATGACCAACCCCAGACCCAGCAGCGCCAGGCAGCCGGCGAGCATTGGGAAGTCGAGGTCGATACCGCGACCTGTGATGATCGGCGACGGGTACGGCTTGATAATATTTCTGAAATTCATGCCAAGGCCTCCACGGCGCGAGCGAACAGCTGGCCGCGCTCTTCGTAGTTCTTGAACATGTCGAAACTGGCGCACGCCGGCGACAGCAACACCGCATCCCCCGGCTGGGCCAGGGCTTTGCATTGGGCAATCGCATCGTCCAGCGAGGTGGCGCGTACCTGCGGTACTGCGTCGCCCAACGCGGCGGCGATCAAGTCCGAGTCACGGCCGATCAGCACCACGGCGCGGCAATGTGCAGCCACCGGGCCTTTAAGGTCTTTGAAGTCGGCACCCTTGCCGTCGCCACCGGCGATCAGCACAAGCTTGCCGTCGATATCAGCGCCGAGCCCTTCGATGGCAGCCAGTGCGGCACCCACGTTGGTGGCCTTGGAATCGTTGTAGTAGCTCACGCCATTGAGGTCGCGTACCCACTGGCAGCGATGCTCGAGGCCGCCGAAGGTGCGCAGGCTCGACAGCATCGCATCAAATGGCAGGCCGACGGCGTGACCCAACGCCAGGGCCGCCAATGCATTGGATTGGTTGTGCGCGCCACGGATTTTCAATTCACGTACCGGCATCAGGTTCTGGAATTCGAAGGCCAGGTATTTCTCGCCGTTCTCTTCGCGAATGCCGAAGGCTTTGAAATCCGGTTTGCCCAGGCCAAAGGTCCAGCAGGGCATGCCTTCGCCCATCAGCGGACGGCTCAGGGCATCCTGGCGGTTGACCACAAATTGCCTGGCACCACGGAAAATCCGGTGCTTGGCCAGGTGGTACGCCGGCAGGCCGCTGTAGCGGTCCATGTGGTCTTCACTCACGTTCAACACGGTGGCGACTTCAGCCCCCAGATCGTGGGTGGTTTCGAGCTGGAAGCTCGACAGTTCCATCACGTACAACTCGATGTCGTCACTGAGCAGGTCCAGCGCTGGCGTGCCGAGGTTACCGCCCACGGCCACGCGCTTGCCGGCCGCAGCCGCCATCTCGCCGACCAGGGTGGTCACGGTGCTTTTCGCGTTGGAGCCGCTGATGGCCACGATCGGTGCCTTCGCATAGCGCGCAAACAGGTCGATGTCGCCGGACAGCTTCACGCCACGTGCCGCTGCCGCTTGCAGGGCCGGTGTCGCCAAGGCCAGGCCGGGGCTCACGTAGAGCTCGTCGGCACGGCACAGAAACTCGACATCCAGCTCGCCACAACGCACTTCCACGTGCGGGTAGTCACGGCGCAGCGTGACCAGCTCCGGTGGATTTTCCCGCGTGTCGGCCACGGCAAACGACGTGCCCCGGTTCGCCAGGAAGCGAACCAGGGACATGCCGCTCTTGCCGAGGCCGACAACGATGCGGAAGTGGTCTGAAGCGATCAGGGACACTCGTTTCTACCTCAGTTTCAGGGTGGCAAGGCCGACCAGTACCAGAATCACGGTGATGATCCAGAAACGGACAATCACACGCGGCTCGGGCCAGCCCTTGAGTTCAAAGTGGTGGTGAATCGGCGCCATGCGGAACACGCGGCGCCCGGTCAATTTGAAGGAGGCCACCTGGATGACCACCGACAGGGTTTCCATCACGAACACACCGCCCATGATGAACAACACGATTTCCTGGCGGACGATCACCGCGATGGTGCCCAAGGCTGCGCCCAGCGCCAGCGCGCCGACGTCGCCCATGAAGACTTGTGCGGGATAGGTGTTGAACCACAGGAAGCCCAGGCCGGCACCGATCAGCGCGCCGCAGAACACGATCAACTCACCTGCGCCCGGCACATACGGGATCAGCAGGTATTCAGCAAACTTCACGTTACCCGACAGGTAGCAGAAGATACCGAGCGCACCGCCGACCATCACGGTCGGCATGATCGCCAGACCGTCGAGGCCGTCGGTCAGGTTCACCGCGTTGCTGGAGCCGACGATCACGAAGTAAGTCAGCACCACAAAGCCAACGCCCAAGGGAATGCTGGCGTCCTTGAGCATCGGAATGATCAAGGTGGTTTCGACGGCGCTTGGCGCGGTCATGTACAGGAAGATCGCAGCGCCAAGGCCAAACACCGACTGCCAGAAGTACTTCCAGCGGCTGGGCAAACCCTTGGAGTTTTTCTCGATCACTTTGCGGTAGTCATCGACCCAGCCGATCGCGCCGAACAACAGGGTCACCAGCAGCACCGTCCACACGTAGCGGTTATGCAGGTCGGCCCACAGCAAGGTGCTGATACCGATGGAAGACAGGATCAGCGCACCGCCCATGGTCGGGGTGCCGGATTTGGACAGGTGCGACTGCGGGCCGTCATTACGAACCGATTGACCAATTTGCAGGTTCTGCAGGGTGCGGATCATCCACGGCCCCAGGAACAGCGACAAAGACAGCGCAGTCAGCACACCCAGGATCCCGCGCAGGGTCAGGTACTGAAAGACCGCGAAGCCTTTGTGGAACTGTTGCAGATACTCAGCCAGCAGCAGCAGCATTAATGTTTCTCCGTACTTGAGCCACACAAGGCCGCGACGACGTTTTCCATCACCGCGCTGCGCGATCCCTTGATCAAAATGGTTGTGTGTTTGTCGTGTTCAGCCGCCACCAGTGCCTGGATCAGCTCGGCCTGGGTAGCGAAATGCCGCGCACCGAGGCCGAAGGCGTCAACGGCGTGGGCCATGTTCGTGCCAACGGCGTAAAGCGCGTCGACTTTACCGCTCGCGTAGGCGCCGACTTCACGGTGGGACTGCTCGGCCCAGTCGCCCAATTCGGCGATATCGCCCAGCACCAGCACCTTGCGCCCGGCGAAGCTTTTAAGCAGGTCAATAGCAGCGCAGACGGAGGACTGGTTGGCGTTGTAGGTGTCATCAATCACACGCATGCCATTGGTCGCCAGTTGTGCCACGGTGCGGCCTTTGACCGGCTGCACCGCGCCCAGGCCGGTGGCGATACCGAACAGCGATACGCCCAGGGCGGAGGCGGCAGCGGCGGCGGCCAAGGCATTGGCGACGTTATGGTTGCCCAGCAGGTTCAGTTGCACGTGCTCGCTGCCTTGCGGTGTGTGCAAGGTGAAGGACGGGCAACCACGGGCGTCGACGGTGATGTCGGCTGCGTGGAAATCAGCCGCCGCGTTGAGCACGGCAAACGTCAGCACCTTGCGACCGGCGGCGCGCACACGCCAGGTCTCGAAGGCTTTGTCGTCGAGGTTCAATACTGCGGTGCCCGAGGCATCGAGGCCTTCGAGGATTTCGCCCTTGGCTTCGACGATTTTTTCCGGGCCACCGAACTCGCCCACGTGGGCGGTGCCGGCATTGTTGATAATTGCCACGTGAGGCTTGGTCAGCGCCACGGTGTAAGCAATTTCGCCGACGCGCGAAGCGCCCAGCTCGATTACCGCCGCCGTGTGTTCCGGGGCCAGTTCGAGCAGGGTCAATGGAGCGCCGAAATCATTGTTCAGGTTGCCACGGGTGGCGAGCACCGGCCCGCGTGTGCGCAGCACGCCGGCAAGCAGTTCCTTGACCGTGGTTTTGCCGCTGGAGCCAGTGATGGCGGCAACGGGCTTATCAAATGCGGCGCGGTTCAGCGCGCCCAACAGCCCGAGGGCCAGGCGGGTATCGGCGACCAGCAATTGCGGCAGCGTCGAGTCCGTGACTTCACGCTGCACCAAGGCACCCACGGCACCTTTGGCGGCTACTTCGTTCAGGTAGTCGTGCCCATCGAAACGCGGGCCGGCCAGTGCAATAAACAGTTGCCCCGGCTTGATGTTGCGACTGTCGATACTGACGCCGTCGAAGCTGCAATCGCTCGACACTACGCGGGCCGACAAGGCCTGGGTCAGTTCGCTGAACTTCATCGCTTTAAGCATGGGCGACCTCCCAGGCAGTCAGGGCGTGATCAGCCTCGACCAGATCGGAGAAGGCATGGCGTTCGCCGTTGATTTCCTGGTAGTCCTCGTGACCTTTACCAGCCAGTACCACCACGTCCTCAGCACTGGCGCTGGCGATCAGTTGGGCAATGGCGGCGCCGCGACCGGCAACGAAGGTGGCCTTGGTGGCGTCTTTAAAGCCGACACGGATGTCGTCGAAAATCTGGTTCGGGTCTTCGCTGCGTGGGTTGTCGTCGGTAACGAGTACGCCATCGGCCAGGCGCTCGACGATTTCAGCCATCAGCGGGCGCTTGCCGCGATCACGGTCACCGCCGCAGCCGAACAGGCAGAGCAATTTGCCCTTGGCGTGTGGGCGCAGGGCTTCGAGGACTTTTTCCAGCGCGTCCGGCGTGTGGGCGTAATCGACCACCACCAGTGGCTGCGAGCCGCCACCCAAACGCTGCATACGGCCGGCCGGGCCTTCGAGTTTGGGCAGCACGCGCAGGATTTCGTCCAGGGCGTAATCCAGGCCAAGCAATGCGCCAACAGCCGCGAGCACGTTGCTCAGGTTGAAACGCCCGAGCAAGGTGCTGCGCAAGTGGTGTTCGCCCTGGGGCGTGACCAGCGTGGCGAGCACGCCTTCGTCATTAAATTGGGCTTCACGGCAATACAGATACGCGCTGGAATCTTCCAGGCTGTAGGTGATCAGGCGTGCTTCGCTGTCTTCGGCAGCCAGTTGGCGGCCGAATGCGTCATCCAGGTTTACCACCCGGCACTTCAGGTCATTCCAGGCGAACAGCTTGGCCTTGGCGGCGGCGTACGCCTCCATGGTGCCGTGGTAGTCGAGGTGGTCGCGAGACAGGTTGGTCATTACCGCCACGTCAAACGCCAAGGCAGTCACACGGCCCTGGTCCAGACCGTGGGATGACACTTCCATGGCAACCGCCTTGGCACCGGCCTTTTTCAGGTCGGCCAGGGTCGCTTGCACGGCGATCGGGTTCGGCGTGGTGTGCAGGCCGCTTTGCAGCGCACCGTAAAAACCCGTGCCCAGGGTGCCGACAATGCCGCAATGCTGGCCCAGCAGGTCGAGTGCCTGCGCAACCAATTGGGTCACGCTGGTCTTGCCGTTGGTGCCAGTCACACCGATCAGGTTCAACTGACGGCTCGGGTCACCATAAAAACGCCCGGCGATGTCCGACAGTTGCGCGGCCAGGCCCTTGACCGGAATCAAGGGCACGTCGGTGATCGGCAGCACGGTGGCGCCTTCCACTTCATAAGCCACGGCGGCCGCGCCTCGTTGCAGGGCATCGGCGATATGTGCACGGCCATCGAGCTTGCCGCCGGGCACCGCCAGGAACAGATCACCGGCGCGTACATTACGGCTGTCCAGGCTCAATTCACGAATCAGCAGATCGCGTCCGGCGTGGGCAAAAATCTTGTTCAGGCTAAGAGACATCAGCCGCGCCCTCCATTGGCTTTGACAGCTGCGGCCGGTGGTCCTGCGTTCGCTTGTTGAGTCGGCGGCAGGTTATCCGGCGTGATATTCATCAGGCGCAGGGTGCCGGACATCACTTTGCTGAATACCGGAGCCGACACCAGGCCACCGAAGTAGCCGGCCTTGCTCGGTTCATCAATCACTACGACGATGGCGTAGCGCGGATCGCTCATCGGACCGAAGCCGGCGAACAGCGAGCGGTAAGAGTTTTCGGCGTAGCCCTTGGTGCCGACCGAGGTTTTACGTGCAGTACCAGACTTGCCGGCCACGTGATAAGCCGGCACCTGTGCCCGGAACACACCGCGCGGGGCTTCGATCACTTGTTGCAGCATGCCTTGTATGGTCTTGGCGACTTTTTCCGGGATTACCTGGGTGGCTTTCGGCGCTTCGTCGACGTGAATCAAGCTCAGTGGAACCATACGGCCATTATTGGCCAATACAGAGAACGCATGGGCCAGCTGGATCGCGGTTACCGACAGGCCGTAGCCGTAGGAGAGCGTGGCAGTCTCGGCTTTTTTCCAGTCGCGGTAGTTCGGCAGGTTGCCCACGCGCTCGCCTGGGAAATCCAGGCCGGTGGGTTGGCCCAAGCCGATTTTTTGCGCCAGGTGATAGATGGTTTCGCCGCCGATATCGAAGGCGACCTTACTCATGCCGACGTTACTGGAGTTGATCAGGATACCTGTCAAATCCAACACTGGCCCTTCGCTGCGGGACACGTCACGAATGGTGTATTTGCCCAACTGCAAGGTGCCTGGGTAAACCTCGACCTTGTCGCTCGGCTTCCAGCGCCCGGTTTCCAGGGCGGCACTCATGGAAATGGCTTTCATGGTCGAACCCGGCTCGAACACGTCGATCATGGCGCGGTTACGCATCATCGCCGGTTGCAGGTTTCGACGGTTGTTCGGGTTGTAGGTCGGCTGGTTGACCATGGCGAGGATCTCGCCGGTCTTGACGTCCATGATCACCAGGCTACCGGCCTTGGCGCCGTTCTCGATGATCGCGTTACGCAGCTCGCGGTTGGCCAGGTACTGCAGACGCAGGTCAATCGACAACGCCAAGGGCTTACCGGCCTTGGCGTTTTTGGTCACCTGGACATCTTTAATCAGTCTGCCGCGTCGATCCTTGATGACCTGCCGTTTGCCGGGCACGCCGGCCAGCCATTCGTCGTAGGCCAGCTCCACACCTTCACGGCCGTGGTCATCAATGTCGGTAAAGCCAACCATATGCGCGGTGGTTTCACCCGCCGGGTAGAAACGACGAAACTCCTCGATGCCATAGACACCGGGGACTTTAAGGTCGAGCACTTGCTGGCCCTGCTCAGGCGTCAGCCCACGCACCAGATAGATGAATTCCTTGTTGGCCTGGGCTTCCAGACGCTCGCTCAAGGCTTTAGGGTCCTGGCCCAGCGCGGCAGCCAGCTCAGGCCATTTGTCCTTGGCGGTTTGCAGTTCCTTGGCATTGGCCCACAGGGTGGTCACCGGCGTACTCACGGCCAGAGGCTCGCCATTACGGTCGGTGATCAGGCCGCGGTGCGCAGGAATCGGGATATGCCGCAGGCTACGGGCATTACCCTCGCCGATCAGGAAGTCGCGGTCGATCACTTGCAGGTCGATAATCCGCCATGCAATCGCGCCGGCCATCAAAGCCAAGATGCCGAGCATCAGGCGAAAGCGCCACGGGTAAAGTGCACCTTCAAGTTTCATCATGGCGCCACCATCCGCACTTCGGCCGCACCAGGAATGTGCATTTTCAGCTGTTCGGTGGCCAGCACTTCAATACGGCTATGGGCCGTCCAGGTGCTTTGTTCAAGGATCAACCGGCCCCATTCCGCCTGCGCTTTGTCACGCACGCTCAATTCCCCGTACAGGGTGTTAAGCAATTGACGGTTGTAGTGGGCGCTGTAAGACACCGCAATTGCGGACACCAGCACGCCGACAAACAACAGCAACATAAAGAAGCTGCCGCCCGGGAGGGGCTTGGCGAAAAGCTTGCTCACCGCAGCTTCTCCGCGACGCGCATAACGGCGCTACGGGAACGTGGGTTGGCCTTGAGTTCGGCTTCGGAGGCGAACTGCGCTTTGCCATGGATTTTGATTTTCGGCACAAAGGCTTCGAAACGCACCGGCAGGTTGCGCGGCAGGTTATCGGACTCGCCCTTGACCAGACGACGCATGAACAGTTTGACGATGCGGTCTTCCAGGGAGTGGAAGCTGATCACCACCAGGCGACCACCCACTTCCAAGGCGTCCAGTGCGGCTTCGAGCCCGGCTTCCAGATCGCCCAGTTCGTTATTGACGTGAATGCGCAGACCCTGGAACGCACGGGTTGCCGGGTTCTTGCCCTTTTCCCACGCAGGGTTTGCGACCTTGAGCACTTCAGCCAGGTCGGCGGTGCGCTCGAACGGCTGGATTTCACGGCGCTCAACCACGGCACGGGCCATGCGGCCGGCGAAGCGTTCTTCACCGTATTCCTTGAACACGCGGGTAATTTCTTCATGGGGCGCAGTGGCGATGAACTGCGCAGCGCTGATACCACGAGTCGGGTCCATGCGCATGTCGAGCGGGCCGTCGTTCATGAAACTGAAGCCGCGCTCGGGGTCGTCAAGCTGTGGCGAAGATACGCCCAAATCGAGCAAAACCCCGGCTACCTTACCTGCCATGCCGCGCTCGGCGACTTCGGCACCCAGCTCGGCAAAGCTGCGCTGCACAACGACAAAGCGGCCGTCTTCGGCCGCTAGCGCTTGCCCGGTGGCAATCGCTTGAGGGTCTTTGTCGAACCCGAGGAGTTTACCGTCGGAGCCGAGCTGGCTGAGTATCAACCGGCTGTGCCCGCCCCTGCCGAAGGTGCCATCCACATAGCAGCCATCCGCGCGTACGGCGAGAGCCTCAACGGCTTCGTCAAGCAGTACGGTGATGTGGTTAAAGCCGCTATCAATAGTCACAGGATCAAATCACGCAGTTCATCAGGCATAGCGCCCGGTTGTTGAATAGCAGCCAGGTCTGCTGCAGAAACAGCATCCCAGGCATCTTCGTCCCACAATTGGAACTTGTTCAGCTGGCCCACCAGCATTGCGCGCTTATCCAGCTTGGCGTACTCGCGCAAGCGCGGCGGCACCAGGAAACGACCACTGCCATCGAGTTCAAGGTCGACGGCATTACCGATCAGCAGACGCTGCAGGCGGCGGTTTTCTTCACGCAATGAAGGCAGAGCGCGCAACTTGGTTTCGATCAACTCCCACTCATCGAGGGGGTAAACACACAAACAAGGGTCAACGGCGTCAATCGTGATGATTAACTGGCCTGAACTTCGCGAAATGAGCTCGTCACGATACCGGCTCGGCATGGCGAGACGGCCTTTTGCATCGAGACTGATAGCGTTAGCTCCGCGAAACACAGATGCGTTTCTCCAAATTTTAGCGTTTTACGTTCAAAAAACCCACTTTGTGCCACTTTCCGCCACTTGCGCACACTATAGGAATGCGCCCACCACACCGTCAAGGCGCGGATTCAAGGAAAAGCCTTACAGAACGGAGATTTAGGAACGTAAAAGGAGGAGAAACGCGAGTTTGGCGATGTTTTTGACTCAGCAACCGCAAATAGCTCATGGAGCTACGGCTTAAAGTTAAAGTAATTTATTAAGAGTAAGATTTTTTTGGTATTACGAAGATGCATCTGCCAATGATTTGGCAGGGAGGGATTCTTGCGTTACTACCGGTTTTCTGCCCGAGATTCGGGCAGAAGGAAAAAAGGTGGAGAGTCGATCTGTAAGCCGGGTTCTGTCTTGAACAGTCATTCGTCTACGATGGCCATCACTGGACATCTTTAGCAACCTACCCGGTCCCAGCGCGGGCCACGCCTTGGGACCCTATTTGGTCTTGCTCCAAGTGGGGTTTACCTAGCCACGAACTGTTGCCAGTCGTGCGGTGCGCTCTTACCGCACCTTTTCACCCTTACCGGCACCGAAGTGCTTAGGCGGTTATTTTCTGTGGCACTTTCCGTAGGCTCACGCCTCCCAGGCATTACCTGGCACTTCGCCCTATGGAGCCCGGACTTTCCTCCCCCCCCTAATTTTCATAGAGGGCAGCGACTGTCCAATCGACTCTCCGCCGCGCAGGTTAACGGCACGACGGCTTGAGGACAAGTATTAAAAGTGCAGCAATGCCATCACGTTCGGACGGGATACCGGCGTAACCCCGGAACTATTCGGCTTTCTGCTTATCCAGCGCGACTTGATACAGCACGTTCTTACGCAAGCCGGTAATTTCAGCCGCCAGGGCTGCCGCACGCTTCAGGGGCATTTCCTTAAGCAGCAGATCCAGGATGCGCATAGCCTCGCTGCCCACCGCGTCTTCATTTTCCGGTGCGGTCCAGCCGGCCACCAGCACCACGCACTCACCGCGCTGCTGGTTGCTGTCGCCCTCAACGAACGCACGCAGCTCTTCCAACGGCAAGCCTTTGAGGGTCTCGAAGGTCTTGGTCAGCTCCCGAGCCAACAGCGCCAGGCGTTCGCCACCGAACACCAGCTCCATGTCCTGCAAGCACTCGAGAATGCGGTGCGGCGCCTCGTAAAAGATCAACGTACGCGGCTCTTCCTTTAACGCTTGCAGTCGCGCACGGCGCCCAACCGCCTTGGCGGGCAGGAAACCTTCGAAGATAAAACGGTCCGACGGCAACCCGGCGGCCGATAATGCCGCAATCAGCGCGCACGCTCCCGGAACTGGCACTACATTGATACCAGCGGCACGCGCCTGGCGAACCAGGTGATAGCCAGGGTCGGAAATCAACGGAGTGCCGGCATCCGAGATCAACGCCACATCGTCACCCGCCAGCAAGCGCGTGATAAAACGGCTGCCTTCTTCTCGCTCGTTATGCTCATGGCACGCGGCTAATGGCGTGCTGATACCAAAATGCTGCATCAAACGCTGGGAGTGCCGCGTGTCTTCCGCCGCGATCAATTTTACGTCACGCAACACTTTCAGCGCCCGAGCACTGATGTCGTCCAGGTTGCCAATGGGCGTCGCCACGACAAAAAGCGAGCCTGCAGTGGAATTCAAAGGACCTGGAGCAGTCAAAACGCACACCTCGATGGTAAGGAAAAGTCGCATTGTAGCGCGTAGGCGCCTCGATAATATGCCCTCGAGGTCGGCCATCGATGCCGGCTCGCAACATTTACACGACCTAAATCGATGGTTTCACGCCAGTAACATCGCGCCTGGGCCAGTGCTTGGGTACAATTCCACGCTAATTTGATCGGTATCAGGAACACTTACATGATCGCTTGCCTGCGGCTGCTCTCCGCCCTCTGCCTCGCTGCCTTACTGGCCGCGTGCGCCAGCTCGCCCTCGTCCAGCCTTGGCGACCTCCCCCGGACCCCGGATGCCAGTATCGAGCAACTGCTCGAACAGGCCACCAAGGCCAGTACGCCAGAAAAGGCCGCGATGCTGCGCCTGAGTGCGGCAGACCTGGCCTACCACCAGAACAACCCTGGCCGCTCGTCGCAGATTCTTGCGCAGGTGCCCCTGGATGTCCTGAAGCCGGCCGCACAAGTCTTTGCCAGCACCCTGGCCGCGGAACTGGCCATGGCGCGCAACCAACCCAAAGCGGCTCTGGCCGCCCTGAACCACCCCAGCCTGCAAAGCCTGAAGGAGCTGCCGACTGACCAGCAGATCCGTACCGGCACCGTGCATGCTCGCGCCTATGAAGCCGATGGCCAGACTTTGGCTGCCGCGCGTGAGCGGGTGGCCATGGCCCCGTTGCTGACGGGTGATGCCGCCAAGAGCAACCACGAAGCCATCTGGGCGCTGGTCGCCGCGCTGCCTGCAGAGCAACTGCAAGCCAGCGGCAACCCGACCCTCGACGGCTGGATCACCCTGGCCCAGGCAATCAAAGGCGCCGGCACCCTGGAACAACAGCAAGCCGCCATTGATACCTGGCGCGCGCAGAACCCAGGCCACCCGGCGGCAGTCAACCTGCCGACCCCGCTGGCCAAGCTCAAGGAGCTGGCCAGCCAGCCGCTGACCAAAATCGCGTTGCTGCTGCCGCAGGAAGGCCCTTTGGCGGCGGTCGGCAAGGCGCTGCGCGAAGGCTTCATGGCGGCGCACTTCCAGGCTGAACAAGCCGGGCAGAAGCCGCCGGTGATCGAGTTCTATGACAGCTCGCGCCTGACCTCCCTCGACGACTTCTACGCCAAGGCCCAGGCTGCCGGCGTGCAACTGGTAGTCGGCCCGCTGGAGAAACCACTGGTCAAGCAGCTCGCCTCCCGCGGGCAATTACCGATCACCACCCTGGGCCTGAACTACAGCGAACTTAACGAAAACCCGCCGCAACTGTTCCAGTTCGGCCTGGCCGCTGAAGACGAAGCCCGCGAAGTCTCGCGTCGCGCCCGTGCCGACGGCCTGCACCGCGCCGCCGCCATGGTGCCGCGTGGCGAATGGGGTGAGCGCGTCTATAAAGCCTTCCGTCAGGACTGGGAAGCCAACGGCGGCACCGTGGTTGGCGTTGAGTACGTCGATCAGCCGGTGGCCCTCGCCCAGCAGATTGCTGACCTGTTCCAGCTGCGTAAAAGCGAAGGCCGCGCCAAGAGCCTGCAAAGCACCGTCGGCACCGACGTCGCCGCGCAACCTTCGCGTCGCCAGGACATCGAGTTCATTTTCCTGGCTGTGACGCCGCAACTGGCCCAGCAGATCAAACCGACACTTAACTTCCAGTACGCCGGTGATGTGCCTGTGTATGCGACGTCCCACGTGTTCAGCGCCAGCGGCGACAAAAACCAGTACCTGGACATGACCAACGTGATGTTCTGCGAAACCCCGTGGCTGCTCAACACCACCGACCCGCTGCGCAACCAGGTTGCCGCGCAATGGCCACAGGCCAATGGCAGCCTTGGCCGCCTGTATGCGATGGGCGTGGACGCCTACCGCCTGGCACCGCGCCTGGGCCAACTCAAGGCACTGCCGGACACTCGCGTTGACGGCCTGTCGGGCAACCTGGGTATCGGCGCCTACCAGCGTGTTGACCGCCAGATGCCATGGGCGAAGTTCGTCGGCGGCGAGATTCAACGCCTGCCGGACACCCCGCGCTGATGCTCGAGCGGTCCAGCGCTCAAAGCGGCAAGGACGCCGAACTGCAAGCTCTGAACTATCTGCAACAACAGGGTCTGCGCCTTCTGGCGCAGAACTGGTTATGTAAACGCGGTGAGCTTGATCTGGTCATGCTTGACGGCGATACAGTAGTATTCGTCGAAGTCCGCTACAGAAAACACGCACAATGGGGTGGCGCGCTCGCCAGTATCGATGGGCGCAAGCGTCAGAAGCTGATACTCGCCGCGCAGTTTTTCCTGCAAAAAGAGCATCGCTGGGCTGACAGCCCCTGCCGTTTCGATGTGGTTGCCATGGAAAGCACACCGGCAGGCCCAGCTGATTTGAACTGGCTCAAGAATGCCTTCGACAGCTGATTGCCCGGATATCTTCACCACACACTTTTGCTCTTTGCTTTGCGGGCTGCACATTTCTGTGCCAAACAGCCGCGCTACTTAAGGTCACACAGATGGACATGCAATCCCGAATTCGCCAGCTTTTCCAGGCCAGCATCGACACCAAGCAACAGGCGATGGACGTACTTGCACCGCACATCGAGCAAGCCAGTCAGGTCATGGTCAATGCCTTGCTCAACGAGGGCAAAATGCTTTCGTGCGGCAACGGCGGTTCGGCCGGTGATGCCCAGCACTTTTCCTCCGAGCTGCTCAACCGCTTCGAGCGCGAGCGCCCGAGCCTGCCGGCCATCGCGCTGACCACCGACTCATCGACGATCACTTCGATCGCCAACGACTACAGCTACAACGAAATCTTCTCCAAACAGATACGCGCCCTGGGCCAACCCGGCGATGTGTTGCTGGCTATTTCTACCAGCGGCAACTCGGCGAACATTATTCAAGCGATCCAGGCCGCACATGACCGCGAAATGATTGTCGTAGCCTTGACCGGGCGCGACGGCGGCGGCATGGCCTCACTGTTATTGCCTGAGGACGTGGAGATCCGTGTCCCGGCCAACGTCACTGCACGCATTCAAGAAGTCCACCTGCTGGCGATCCACTGCCTGTGCGATCTGATCGACAGCCAACTGTTCGGGAGTGAAGAATGACCGTTAACCGCCTCAGCCTTTTGGCCATTACGCTGTGCCTCGCCATCAGCGGGTGCAGCACGGCAATCACTGCGACACGCGACACACCCATTCAGGATGACCGGGGCACACGCACTTTTGGCAGCACCATCGACGATTCGCTGATCGAAACCAAGGTCAAGGTCAACGTCGCCAAGGCCGCTACCGACCTGGGCAACGGCGCCTCGCGCATTGTGGTCACCAGCTTCAACGGCGTGGTACTGCTGGCCGGGCAGACGCCGCGTGCCGACCTCAAGGCCCAGGCCGAACAAGCCGCCTCGACGGTCCAGCGGGTCAAGAAGGTCCACAACGAACTGCAGGTCATGGACCCGATCACCCTGCTGGCCATCAGCAACGATGCGCTGCTGACCACCAAGATCAAGGCGCAGATGCTCACCGACAGCGGTGTACCTGGCTCGCGCATCAAGATCGTCACCGATAATGGCATCGTCTACATGATGGGCCTGCTGACCCAGGCAGAAGCCACCCGTGCCGCCAACCTGGTACAGGGCGTGTCCGGCGTGCAGAAGATCGTGAAAGTGTTCGAATACATCGACTGATGTAATCGCCAGCCACAAAAAAGGGCGCCGTGCATTGACTGCACGGCGCCCTTTTTATTGCCCAGGGTTTACTGGTATTGCTGGTACGGGTTGCCCTGGAACTGGTTGTTCTGCTGCGGCGCCTGTTGTTGCTGCTGTTGACCAGGCTGGCCGTATTGCTGGCCGGGGATCGGGCCGAGGTTAACTTCTACACGACGGTTCTGGGCACGGCCATTCACATCGGCGTTGCTGGCAATCGGGTTATCCGGGCCGGCACCGCGGGCGCTCAGGTTGGTCGGGCTGACGCCTTGAGAGGTCAGGTAGTTGGCCACGCTCTGGGCACGACGCTGGGACAGGTCCATGTTCAACTGGCGGCTGCCCGTGCTGTCGGTGTAGCCGACAATCTGGATGGTGTTCTGGTTGAACTGCTTGAGGGAGTTGGCCAGGTTGTTGAGCGGCTGGTAAAAACTGCTGGCGATGGCGTCGGAGTTGGTCGCGAAGGTAATGTTACCCGGCATGATCAACTTGATCTGGTCACCCTGGCGCTGCACTTCAACACCGGTGTTGGCCATGCTTTCGCGCAGTTTCTTTTCCTGCTGGTCGGCGTAGTAGCCATAACCGGCGGCGCCCAGGCCTGCAATAGCACCACCGATCAGTGCGCCCTTGCCACGGTTGTTATGGTCGATGGCAGCACCCGCCAGCGCACCGGCCAGAGCACCCAGGCCGCCGTATTTGGCGGTTTTGCTGATACCCCCTTCGGAACCGTTGCTGGCCTGTCCCTGGCTGCCGCCATAAGGATTAGGTGAAGCGCAGCCGGACAACAGGGCTACGGCGGTAGCGACAACAAGCAGACGACGCGGAGTGAACATGAAGGGAGCTCCTACTTTTGCATTCTGTGGTGCAGAGGACATTGGCAATCGACCTGTGCGGAGTTTGGAACGCGACAAACGGTAAAAATTCCGTGGCCACGTCCCGAGCCAGAACAAAATACTGGCCCCTATAACCGCCAGGGAAACCGTAGCAGACGCAGGCTGAACGCGACCTGCGTTTTTTGCTACTGCGGTGCTTGAGAGAGAACAGCGCCCGCCCAGGAATTATTTCCAGGCGTACCCTCAAGCCCGCACAAACGGGTTCTCGCGCATCTCATCACCCAAACAGGTGTCCGGCCCATGCCCTGTCACCACGGTCGCGCCCTCATCCAGGGTGTACAACCGCTGCTTGATCGAGCGCACGATAGTCGCCTGGTCGCCACCCCACAGGTCGGTACGCCCCACGCCGCGCTTGAACAAGGTATCGCCGGCGATCAGCAGCTTGGCATCGGCAAACCAGAAGCTCATCGAACCCGGTGTGTGCCCCGGCGTATGCAGCGCCACCCCACAACCACACGCCAACTCCTCATCGTCCTCCAGCCAGCGGTCCGGCGACGGCACCGGCGTGTAGGGCACACGAAACATCTGGCATTGCATTTCCAGGTTATCCCAAAGAAATTGGTCTTCTTTGTGCAAATGCAGCGTGGCGCCGGTCTTCTCTTTCAACTGGCCGGACGCCAGGAAGTGATCCAAGTGGGCGTGGGTGTGGATAATGCTCACCACCTTGAGGCCCAGCGCATCAAGGCGCGCAAGGATCAGCTCGTGATTGCCGCCCGGGTCGACCACAATGGCTTTTTTGCTGATCGGATCGCCAATGATGGTGCAGTTGCACTGCAAAGGGCCGACGGGGAAGGTTTCGCGGATCAGCACGGGTTTTTCGATATTCATGGGCGTTCCTGCAAGCTCTATGGCACATTCCAGGCGCAGTATGGTGGAGCTTGCTGCGGATTCGAAGGGCATCAGCTGCTAAGCTACTCCAGCGCCATGGAACCCGCACCGCAGCGTCGCATTTGGAGCAAGACGTATGGCCAATCCTCGGATCATCTGCGAACACTGCGATTGCGTGTACGAAAAGGTCACGCTCGCCAAACATCAAAAAGCCCTGTGCACCCGTTGCGCGGGCGTGTTGCAGCGCTACAACGGTTTGTCGGTGCAACAGCGCCTCGCGCTCACCGTTACCGCAGCCGTGTTGTGGACCTTTGCCAATTTCTATCCGGTGATGAGCATCAGCCTCAAAGGCTTGAAAAACAGCGCGACCCTGTGGGACTCGGTGGTCGCGCTGAGCCTGGGGCCGATCACTTTTATTGCGCTGGTCGCGGCGATCTCGATCATCATCGCGCCGGTGTTTCAGTTGCTCTTGCTGATGTGGGTGCTGAGTTTCGCCCTGGCCGGCAAGCGCTCGCCAGCGTTCAAACTGTGCATGCGCTGGCTGGAAGCGCTGAGGCCGTGGAGCATGCTCGAAGTCTGCCTGCTGGGCGCCATGGTTGCGGTGTTCAAGCTGGCCGGCATGCTCGACGTGATCCCCGGCACCGGCCTGTTTGCCCTCGCCGCCCTCGCCTTGCTGCTGATCCGCATCGCCGGGCGTGACGTACGCGACTTGTGGGACGCCGTATGAACTCACCACCGACCGCCCGTGAACTCAACCTGTGCCTGTGCCATACCTGCGGCCAGCCGTGCGACATGCGCGACGAACCCAGCGAGTGTGAACGCTGCGGCGCGCCGCTGCATCGGCGCAAACTCCACTCGCTGACCCGCACCTGGGCCTACATGCTCACGGCACTGGCGTTTTATATCCCGGCGAATTTATTGCCAGTGATGAACACCACCCTGCTTGGTTCCGGCGCGGACAGCACCATCATGAGCGGCGTGCTGGAGTTCTGGCAGCATGGTGCCTGGGACATTGCCCTGATCATCTTCATTGCCAGCATTGCGGTGCCGGGCATCAAGTTTCTCTCGCTGACCCTGTTGCTGGTCACCGTGCAGCGCAACAGCCAGTGGGCGCGCAAGGAGCGCTCGAAGCTGTTTCGGTTTGTCGAGCTGATCGGCTACTGGTCCATGCTCGATGTGATTGTGGTCGCGCTGGTGGCCGCGCTGGTGAAGTTCCAGGCGCTGGGCACCATCGAGCCGCGCCTGGGCATTTTGTTTTTTGGTCTGGTGGTGGTGTTCACCATGCTCGCGGCCATGAGTTTCGACCCACGCCTGATCTGGGAAAACCCACACAACGAGGAGATCTCGGATGAGTTCACGCAACACTGACACCCCCGCCGGCTCACCGGCGATCAAGACGCGGCGCTTCAGCGTTTCGCTGGTGTGGATCGTGCCGATCGTGGCGGTGCTGGTGGGCATCTCGCTGGTGGTACACAGCGTGCTGCAACAGGGGCCTATCATCGTCCTCAACTTCAAGACCGGCAACGGCCTGGTCGCCAATAAAACCGAAGTCAAATACCGCAACGTGGTGATCGGCCAAGTCTCGGATGTGGCCTTGAGCGATGACCAGAAAAGCGTCAACGCCACCATCAAGTTGGCCAAGCAGGCGGAAAGCTTCACCCGTGAAGACTCCAAGTTCTGGGTAGTCCGCCCACGCATCGGTGCCGGTGGCGTGTCGGGCATCGATACCCTGCTGTCCGGTGACTATATCGGTGCCGATATCGGCCAATCCGATACCCGCGCCAAACAGTTCAAGGGCCTGGAAAACCCGCCGCCCATCACCTATGGCGAGCCGGGCAAACGCTTCACGTTGCATACCCAGGGCCTGGGCTCCCTGGATATCGGCTCGCCGGTGTACTACCGCAAGATCCCGGTGGGCCAGGTGGTGGCCTACGAGCTGGATGACGATGGCAAGGGCGTGAAGATCGAGGTTTTCGTGCATGCGCCCAATGATGTGTACGTCACCGAAAACACGCGATTCTGGAATGCCAGCGGCATTGACCTGAGCGTCGGCGCCAATGGTTTTGCGCTGAAAACCGAGTCCTTGTCATCGATGTTGGCCGGCGGCATCGCATTCCAGGCACCGCCCTACAGCCCCAACGACAAACCGGCCAGCGAAGATCACACCTATGAACTGTTCGACGACCAGCAAAGCGCCCTCGCCCCGCCCAACGGTCAAGGGCAATACATGGCGCTGCGTTTTGATCAGGCATTGCGTGGGCTCAAGGTCGGCGCGCCGGTGGAATTTCTTGGGGTCGAGTTCGGCAAAGTGGTGTCGATCAACCTGGACTTCGATGCCAAAAAACGCAGTTTCCCGATCAACGTCGGCATCGTGATTTACCCGCAATTGCTCGGCGAAGCCAACACCAAGCTGCTCAAGGCCACCAACCATGACCCTAACGATGAAGCAGGCGGCGTGCGCCTGATCGGCACCTTTATCGAAAACGGCCTGCGCGCTCAGGCCCGCAGCGGCAACCTGCTGACCGGCCAGCTGTACATCGCCCTGGATTTTTTCCCGAAAGCCGACAAAGTCACGTTTGACCCGAACCTGCGCCCGGTCAACATTCCGACCATCCCCGGCAATCTGGAACAGTTGCAGGAGAAACTCGAAGGCATCGTCAACAAGGTCAACCAACTGCCGATGGAGCGCATCGCCGGCAACCTCGACGGCAGCCTGGTTGAGCTGCGCAAAAGCCTTGCCCAGTTCAACGCCAAGACCCTGCCTGGCGTGCAGAGCACCCTGGGTGACGTGAGCAAGACCTTGCAGTCGGCCAACTCAACCCTGGCCGAAGACTCGCCGCAGCGTGAACAACTGACCCAGACCCTGGATGAACTGGCACGCATGTCGCGCTCCTTGCGCGAACTGTCGGACTACCTGGGCCGGCATCCGGAATCGCTGATCCGCGGTCGCCCTGACAACGCCGCGCCAACAGACCTGCAAGGGCCGCCGCGCAAATGACCATTGGAGCCGCCATGACCTTTCCCTTGAAACTTACCCTGGTCGCCGCGCTGGTGCTGCTCGCGGCCTGTCGCAGTGAGCCGATTGCGTTCCACACTCTCACCCCGGTGCACTGGAATAACAGCACTCAGGCACAGGCCAGCGATATCCGCATTGAAAGCATCAGCGTGCCGCCCCAGGTCGACCGCGCACAAATCGTGATTCGCCAGGGCGACAGTGGCGTGGCGATCCTTGAAACCCAATGGTGGGCCGCAACCCTGGCCGATGAGCTGAAAAGCGCGCTGGTGGATCAACTGGCCAACAGTCACGCCCGGCAGCCCCTGTCGTTGCGCCTTGAAGTGCAGCGATTTGACTCGGCGCCGGGCCAATACGCGCTGCTCGATGTGCGCTGGCGCCTGCGGTCCACAAGCGGGGGAGATGCCGCACCGCTGACGTGCCGCACCACCTTGCAGACACCCGCAGGCCCGAGCATTGATGACTTGGTGGTGGCGCATCAGAACAACCTCAAGCGTTTTGCCGCGTTGGTCAGCAAAACCGCCGACACGTCGCTGAAAGCGTGCCCGACTGCGCCGTAGCGAGACAGTCAGACCAGTGTGGGAGCTGGCTTGCCTGCGATAGCATCACCTAAGTTTGACTGATAGACCGAGGTGCCTGCATCGCAGGCAAGCCAGCTCCCACATAAGCCAGTTCCCACACACACCAGCTCCTACAGGAAAGCTGGCCCATTATCAGGCCAGCAGCCCCATCGACTTGGCACGGGCCACCGCTTGAGTCCGGCGCTCTACACCCAGCTTACTGTTGATATGGCTGGCGTGGGTTTTCACCGTGTGCAGGGAGATAAACAACTGATTGCTGATTTCCTGGTTCGAACACCCCTGGGCGATCAGTTGCAGCACCGCCAGTTCGCGGACGCTGAGGGTTTCCTGGCCGGACGGTACTTGGGCGTCAGCTACAACCGGTAACAGCACCAACAAACTCTGGTTCAGCAAGCCATGAGCCTCCCGGCCAAGCTGCTCACGCATCCAGTCCGGATAACTCTCCAGCAGCCGCTGAAAGGGTTGCAACGCCCCACCGGCGCCCGCCTCAAGGGCGCGGGCCAATACTTGCCGGGCCTGGTCTTGCTGCCCACACTCCAGCAGCAACTGCACCTGCTGGGTCAAGGCCATTAGGGCAATCATTTGCCGCCCACTGTTATGCGCTTGCTGAGCCAGCTCCTCGAGGCGTTGCAACGCGGCGGCCGGCTGATGACGGGTGGCGTCCAGCGCAGCCTGTTGCAGCTCGATATGTTGTGGTAAGTGCGGGTGAAATTCCGGCGCTGCTGCTGCGTGTTCACCGTTGTAGGTTTGCCCCAGCCGGGTCAACCAGGCATCTGCCAAGTCAGTGCGGCCTTGAGCCAGCCACAGCTCGCATTTGATCAGGGTGATCATCGCCAGGTAGTAGATCGGCGGCACATCCCAGATGTGCATCAAGCGCTCAGCTTCGGCAAGCTCGGCAAACGCTGTGGGAAAGTCCCCACGGCGCCCTTCAAAGCTGGCAATTACACAATGCCCGATCAGCACGCTGATATCCCGGCAGGCGCGGGCTTCGTTCAGACCCGCGCGTAAACGGACAAGGCCGGCCTCGGGCTGATAGCGCACCAGCAGCAGATAGCCCTCGTACAGCGACAACCGCGCGCGCACCGCGTACAGCCGCTGCGGCGCCAAGCCATGCAGACGTTGCAGCCCCTGGCGCACTTCGTCCAGGGAACGCAGGATTTCGCCCCGCGCCTGCAACACCCGCGCGCGATCGTAATGGGCCAACGCCTCGAACAGCGGGTTACCGACGCGCTGCGCCAGCTCCAGGGATTCGCGATTCAGGCCACGGGCACGCCACAGGTCGGCATCGACGATTGCCAGGTTTGAGAGGGTCGACAGGCACATCAGGCGCTGGCCGTAACGTTTTTGCGGCAAGCTTTCCAACGCCTCGCTGCAGTAGCGCAGGGTCAACTCACGATCGCCTCGGCCTCGAGCGATAATCCCGCTCAGCGCCAGCCACTGTGCCAGCATCGACTTTTGCGCAGTGGCCGACGGTGCCGGCAGGAAGCGGCTGAGGTAGCCAGACAGTTCTT
This sequence comes from Pseudomonas sp. WS 5532, assembly GCF_012985445.1. Classification (NCBI taxonomy): domain Bacteria; kingdom Pseudomonadati; phylum Pseudomonadota; class Gammaproteobacteria; order Pseudomonadales; family Pseudomonadaceae; genus Pseudomonas; species Pseudomonas sp. WS 5532. The sequence goes on along the minus strand of NZ_JAAQWK010000001.1, from coordinate 283,422 downwards.
CGGCCGCATCCAGTTGGCAGGCCAGCCCCAATGCCCAACTGTAGAGCACGATCAAACGCGGCGTGCTGATCAGCAGGCTGTCGGGCAAGTCCATCTTCCAGCGCAGCAGCATGCCGACGTTCTGTTCGGCCAGCAGTTGCTCCTCCGACAGGTTCTGCACCAGGTTCGCCGCCACATCCAGGTGGCCGGCGCGCAACGCCTGTTCCACCGCTTCATCGATCAAGCCCTGGGTGTTGAACCAGCGGCAGGCACGCAGGTGCAGGCTGGCAATCGGCACGGTGGCACTGCTCGCACGACGGGTACGCAGCAGGTCGGAAAACAGATGGTGGTAGCGATACCAGTGGCCCTGCTCATCGAGCGGCACCAGAAACACTTGGTGGGCCTGTAAATAACCGAGGATATGCGCGCTGTCGTGGGCTTCGCGCACGGCGTCGCACAGCTCACTGCAAAAACGATCCTGAGGCGCAGTGTCGTAGAGGAAGGCTTGAACTTCTGCTGGCAGGCAATCAATGACTTCTTCGAGCAAGTAGTCGCGGATCAGCCCTTCGCCACCGTGCAAATGTTGTGGCAACGCGGCCTCATTGCCGGCTTCGGAAAGGGCCAGCAACCAGAAGCGCAGGCCAGCCACCCAGCCCTCGCTGCGACGGATCAGGTTGTCCAGGGCTTCGCCGCGCAACGAGCTGCTGTGCCTGTCGAGTACGGCCAGCGATTCGTCGTGGGTCAGGCGCAGGTCTTGTTCGTGCAGCTCCAGCAGGTGGCGCGAGAGTCGCAGCCGCGCCAGGTGCCAGTCCGGGCGCTGGCGGCTGGTGACCAAAACCAGCAGCCCATCGGGTAAATGATTGAGGAAAAATTGCAGGCAGCGGTCCAGCACCGGGCCCTGGGCCAGATGGTAGTCATCCAGCACCAGCAGCAAGGGCGCGCGCGTGGACAGGTGCAGCGTCAGCTCGTCGAGCAAGCCGTCGAGCCATTCTTCAAAGGCAAAGGGTTGGTGACGCTGACGCATTTTCAGCAAACCCAGGGATTGGGCGCCGAGTTGCGGGAAATATTGCTGCAAGCCGTCGAGCAAGCGCTCAAGGAAGCGGCCGGGGTCGTTATCTCGCGGGCTCAGGCCCAGCCACAGGCTTTGCCAATGCGCCGGCAGGCTCTGACAAAACTCCACCGCCAACGAACTCTTGCCGAACCCGGCTGGGGCACTCACCAGCAACAGTCGCCCTGCAAGACCCGCGCTCAAGCGTTCGCACAGGCGCGGGCGCAGCACATAGCCATCAGGTAAAGGCGGCCTGTAGAAACGCGCTTCCAGGGTCGGAATCACCGCGCTTGCAGGGCCTTGGATTCGGGACAGATCAGTCATCGCCGGGCTCTTGTAGAAGGCTGTTGTCGGCATTGCAGATGTCCGCAGACTAGCGGTAAAAGCGGCGGGTTTGTAGATCTTTGCGACATTTGCCTGAAAAAGAACTGCGACAAAAAATATCCCCGCATAAAAAAGCCCCGAACCAGTCGGGGCTTCACGCTGAGGGTGCGGCCTCAGTTAAAACAACTTAGCGAACCCCATCCTGGCGCAAGGCCGCCGGGGAGAAGTCTGCGGTGGAAGCGGTGAAACCGAAGTCATAGGCCTGCTTCTCTTCGTTCTTCATGCCCAGGGCCAGGTAGCGGCCGGACTGCAGGTCGTAGAGGGTTTCGATGGCGTACCACGGCACTTGCTTGTCGTAGTAGTTCTCGGCATGGGCTTCGGCGACGCGCCACAGTTGGCCACGACCGTCATAGTGGTCGATGACCGCCGCTTGCCAGGTGTCTTCGTCGATGAAGAAATCACGCTTGGCATAGATGTGGCGCTGGCCTTCCTTCAGGGTCGCAACCACATGCCAGACGCGGCGCAGCTCGTAGCGAGCCAGGTCCTGGTTGATGTGGCCGGCCTTGATGATGTCGGCGTACTTGAGCTTCGGATCGTCGATCTTGTAGCTGTTGGAGGCAATGTAGATTTCTTTCTTGCCTTCGAGCTTCCAGTCGTAGCGATCCGGGGCACCGTTGTACATGTCGAGGTTGTCGGAGGTACGCAGGCCATCGGCGGCGGTACCTGGCCCGTCATAGGAGACTTGCGGCGCCCGGCGCACACGGCGCTGGCCGGCGTTGTAGACCCACGCCGAACGCGGCTCTTTCACCTGGTCCAGGGTTTCGTGCACCAGCAGCACGCCACCGGCCAGACGCGCCGGTGCAGTCACTTGCTGCTTGAAGTAGAACAGCACGTTGCCCGGGTTTTTCGGGTCGTAGTCCTTCATTTTGTCGCGGAACACGAACTGATCGCGGAAGTACACCAGGCTGAACGAGCCATTGGTTTGCGGCGTGGCCTGGGTTACCAGGCGGGTCACGCTGCCACCGCGATAGCGGGTGATGTGGTTCCAGATGACTTCCACGCCGCTTTTGGGAATCGGGAACGGAATCGCGGTTTCGAAGTTTTCCAGGCCGTTGCCGCCGGACACCAGGTTGGTGCTGGTGGCGTTCTTCTTGATCGAGGCAAACACATCGGCCGGCACGGTAGCGCCGCGATGGGTCGGGTAGACCGGCATCTTGAAAGTGTCCGGGTAGCGCTTGAACATCGCGTACTGCCCCGGCGCCAACTTGTCTTTGTACTGCTCGACGTTCTGCGCGGTGATGGTGAACTGCGGCTGTTCGCTGGCATACGGGTTGGCCAGGAAGCCACGGGCATCCACGGCGCCGGCGTTGGTAGGCAGCGGCGACCATTTAGGAATGGTGCCGGCCGCGTTACCGGCCATTTCAGCGCCCATCGGCGTCAGGGTCGTGCCCAACTTGGCGGCTTCATCCGCCGAGACTGCCGCCATGACGTTGCTCGCCAGGATCGACAGCCCAAGCACACCCACGTGCAACAGACTTTTAGTTATTTTCATGTTCTGGTTCTTCCTGAAAACAGACTGCTTAAAGAGGTTGTGCTTAGAAGTTCACGCCGGCGCTCAGCGCGATGAAGTCACGGTCATCCACGGTGGTGAACTTGCCACCAAAGAAGTTGGTGTAGTTGAGGCTGACGGTGTAGGTGTTCTGGTACTCGGCATCCACACCCAGGCTGACGGCCTTGCGACCTTCTTCAAAGTTGCCGCCAGGGCCAGGCGAATAACCTTTGACGTCATGGGACCAGGCGACGTTGGGCTTGAGGTTCACACCGGCAAACACATCCGGGTATTCCCAAATGGCCCGGGCGCGATAACCCCAGGACGTGGCGGTGGTGTAGCCGTCGTTGTTGCAATTGGTGTTCAGGCCGGACGCATTGGGCAGGCCTGCGCCGTTGGCTGTCGAATTGTTAAGCGCATTGCAGAAGCCGCCGGGTAGCGTGCCAGGGCCGAAGACCGGATCACGGCCATAACGTGCCTGGTTTTTGCTCTCCAGGCCGCCCACATGGGTCACGCCGATTTCGCCCACGGTTGTCAGGCGAGAAGCGCCCATGACCTGGTCGAAGAAGTGCGTGAAGGTGGTCTGGAACTGGGTCACTTCCTTACGGTTGTAGCCGTGCAGGTCCTGGCCCGGTGTGCCCTTGAGCACCGATGCATTGCCAAAGCCCGGAATCGGCGTGACGCCCGCGTACAGGATATCGGTGGTGCTCAGTTGCACCGGCGCGTTTGGCCGGTAGCTCAATTCACCACTCCAGGCGGTGCCGGTAGGCAGCGTGGTGGAGAAGCTCAAGCCGTAGAGGCGGATATCTTCCGGGTACTCAACAAAGTACTGGGAGCTGCCTGCCACGATCAACGGACGCAAAGCCGCCAGCGGCCCCAGCGGACGGGTGTAGGCCGAGTTTGGCGCGCCGGTGGCGCTGAAGATCGGCGCACGGCTGTGATAGTTCATGAAGTACGCACCGAACTCCGTGTCCAGCGGCTCGAAGTTGTAGTGCATGGCCACGCCGAACTGGCCGCTGTCGCGTGCATCACGGTCACCGCCGCGACGTACCAGCACACCTTCGTTGTTCACGTCCACGCCCAGGGCGTTAAGGGTGGGCAAGGCCGCGCCAGGGATGGTGGAGCGCTTGTTCAGCACCCGCAGGTTATTGCTGCAACCATCCGAGATGACGTCCGGCTGGGAGAAGAATGTGCCGCAGTTGTCGGTGACGGTCTGGTCCCACTCCAGCTGATAAAACGCTTCGGCCGAGAGGTTATCGGTCAGCGTCTGCGAGACGTAGAACATGTTGACCGGAATCAAGCCTTCCTTGATCTCGGCGCCCGGACGACGGAACGCGGACACGTCGATCGGGTTAATGGAGTTGATACCGCCACCAATGAAGGTGCTTTCACCCCAGCTCACCACCTGCTTGCCAAACCGCACGTTACCCGGCTGATCGGCGATGGTGTAGTTGTGGTAGATGAAGGCATCGAGGATCTGCCCACCGGAAGACTTGGCGCCCTCTTTGCGGTTGTTGTTGCTGACGTTCTTGAAGTCCAGGTCTTCGTTTTGCAGCGCGAAGTCATACCAGTACTTGCCACGCACAAAGATGCCGGTGTCGCCATATTTCAACTCAAGGTCATGGATACCCTTGAAGATCTTCGAGAAGGAATCGCCCTTGTCGAAGTTCAAGTGGCCGTCATCGGAGGTCTGCGACAACCCCCTGCCACCGTTGTTGGCACCGATCAGGTCTTTATTGCGACCGGCAGTCGACCAGCTCGCCCCCACCGACAGGGATGAGTCGAAGCTGCCTTCGATTTCACCGATGTTGAAACTGACGCCGAATGCGGGCCCGGCGAGCGTAGAAGCGAGACTGACGGCCAGGGGCAGTCTTGCCCGGCGCCAGAACTGGTTTACTGAGGTCATCGACGCTACTCCATGTGCATTATTGTTATGGCAGTGAGTTCTTTCTTCTGGATGCATGTAACGGCCGGAATACAACGATCCCAATGCCGAACGGCAACCGGGCCCCCATGGCCCGCAGCGCAACATCCGTGAAAAACTCTGAGTGGGACTATAGCCAGCAGGGGGTAGCGCTTGATCCCTCTAAAGTGTGATTTGCATCACCAACCTGTCTGCCACAACCCTTTCGCCACGCCGACGAAGGCCGGCGCGGGAAGGATGGCTGAAAATTCTGAAATCACAAGTGAAGCCGCGAGTTAGAGCATTGCCGCGCCCGAACGGGCGCGGCGAAGGGGGTCAGAGCGTGGACAGGAACGTACTGTTGTTGGCCTGCCACTCGATGATGTCAACGCGGATACGTTTTTTGTCGAGTTTGCCGACACTGGTCTTGGGAATTTCAGTAACAACGGCGATCTGGCTTGGAATCGCCCACTTGCTCAAGTGCCCCAACTCCACGAACGGCTTGAGGTGCTCCTTAAGCTCTCGGGCACCTATCACATGGCCATCACGCACCACCAGCAACGCAAACGGGCGCTCGCCCCATTGCGGGTCGGCGATGCCCACCACCGCTACTTCGCGTACCGCCGGGTGACGGCTGACCAGATCTTCGAGGGCCAATGACGAAATCCACTCGCCGCCGGTCTTGATCACGTCCTTGATGCGGTCGCGAATATCGATCACGCCAAACGCGTCCAGGGTGGCCACGTCACCGGTGTGCATCCATCCGCCTTCCCACAGTTCGGCGCCCTTTTGCGGCTCATTGAAATAACCTTCACTGAGCCACGGCGCACGCAGCACCAGTTCACCCTGGGACTCGCCGTCGGCGGGCAAAAAGTTGCCGTCGCCGTCGATAATTGCCGCTTCCACCAACGGCCCGGGCACGCCGGCCTTGATGCGGTAGGTGGTGCGCTCGTCTTCGGTGCCGGCCATCAACTCTTCGTTGAGATGGGCGCAGGACACCAGCGGCCCGGTTTCGGACATGCCATACGCGGCCGTCAGCTGAATGCCCCGCGCCTTGGACGCTTCATACAACGTGCGGTTGAGCGCGCTGCCGCCGATGACGATTTTCCAGCCGCCAAAATCCACGTTTTGGGCGGCCTTGGCGTTGAGCACCATTTGCAGGATGGTCGGCACACAGTGGGAGAAGGTGACCTTTTCTTTGCGCCACAGCTCCACCAGGTATTCCGGGTCGTAACGGCCGGGGTAGACCTGCTTCAAACCGAGCATGGTTGCCACATACGGCAAGCCCCAGGCGTGGACGTGGAACATCGGTGTGATCGGCATGTACACGTCGTTGGTGCCCAGCAGGCGCACGCTGTCGACACTGCCCATGATGGTGGCCACGCCCATGGTGTGCAGCACCAACTGGCGATGGGTGAAGTACACACCCTTGGGGTTGCCGGTGGTGCCGGTGGTGTAGAAGGTGGTGGCGACGGAGTTTTCGTCGAAGTCCTGGAAGTCGTACTTGGGGCTGGCGGCCGCCAGCAGGGTTTCGTACTCGCCGACCAGGTTCGGCAACTCGGCAGTCTTGGCGTCAGCGTCGGTGAGCAGCAAGGTCTTGTCGACGGTGGTCAGGTGCCCGGCAATCGCCTGGTAGAGCCCCACGAACTCGCTGTTGACCAGCACAAAGCGGTCCTCGGCGTGATTCATGGTGTAGAGAATCTGTTCCGGCGACAGGCGCACGTTGATGGTGTGGATCACCGCGCCGATCATCGGGATGGCGAACATGCACTCCAGGTAACGGTGGCTGTCCCAGTCCATCACTGCCACGGTGTCACCGGCCTTGACCCCGGCTTGGGTCAGCACATTGGCCAGGCGCGCGACCCGCTCGATCAGGGTTGGGTAGGTGTAACGCAGCTTGTCGCGGTAGATGATTTCCCGGGTCTTCTCGTAACGCGCCCCGGACATCAACAGGCGTTTGATCAACAACGGGTATTGGTAAGCGCCTTCGGCGGGCGGGATAACACGGGTCTGCAACATACGAATCCCTTATCTGACTGCACGGTCTTGGCTAAGACCTGCACTGTAGAGCGCTAATGTTTCAGCCAAATCAGCCAAAGGAATGATTTGCAGCGGCCAATGAATGCTAGCTTTGCGCCACTACTGGAGCCTTATAGCGATTCCCTGTGGGAGCTGGCTTGCCTGCGATAGCGTCGCCTCGGTGCAACTGATACACCGAGGCGCCTGCATCGCGGGCAAGCCCGGCTCCCACAGTGGCCGTGTGTTACCCGTGTGGCTTTATTTCATGCTGGTAAACGCCAACTTCACACCAATGGCAATCAGCACCGCGCCCATGGTCCGATCAAACCAATGCCCCATCCGCGCAAACCCGGCGCGCACGCGCTGCTGGCTGAACAGCATGGCCACCAGGCAGAACCACAACGCCGTCGCCACTGCCAGGTACACGCCATAACCGGCCTGGATCGCCAGTGGCGTGTGCGGGTTGATCACCACCGTGAACAGCGACAGGAAGAACAGCGTGGCCTTCGGGTTCAAACCATTGGTGACAAACCCTGCGGTAAACGCCCCGCGTGGGGTGCGCGCGCCGACTTCACGGTGCAACTCGCCCTCGGCGGGCGGCTTGGCCGGCTGCGCGCGCAAAGCCTTGAAGCCGATGTACAGCAGGTACGCAGCGGCGGCCCACTTCAGCGCGTTGAACAGCACAATGGACTGCGACACGATCAAGCCGATGCCGAGCAGCGAGTACCCCACGTGCAGGAAAATCGCCGAACCCACGCCCAATGCGGTCCAGGTGCCGGCGCGACGGCCATGGGTAACACTTTCACGCACCACCACGGCGAAATCCGGGCCGGGGCTGGCCACTGCCAACAAGTGAATCAGGGCTACGGTCAAAAACTCGGCGACGTACATGCTCACTCCATTAAGTAACTGATTATTTCATCTGATAGGCTCGGCAGATTACGCCTTCGAACCTCGTCGCAAAAGGTACAGTTGAGAATGAACAATCGCCGCGCCGTCTTCCTTGATCACCCGTCCCTGGACCTGGGCGACCTCGACCTCAGCGAGCTGCGCAACAGCTTCAGTGATTTGCAGCTGTTCACCGACACCACGCCACAGAATGTGCTTGAACGCGTGCAAGGCGCCCAGGTGGTGATCAGTAACAAGATCCCCCTCAACGCGCAAACCCTGGCGGCCTGCCCTGAGCTCAAGCTGATCCTGGTGTCGGCCACCGGCACCAACAACATCGACCTCGACGCCGCCCGCGCACACGGCATTACCGTGAGTAATTGCCACGGCTACGGCACGCCATCGGTGGCGCAACACACGATCATGCTGCTGCTCAACCTGGCGACGCGTCTGAAGGACTATCAACAGGATGTAACGGCAGGCAAATGGCAACAGGCCAAGCAGTTCTGCCTGCTGGACTACCCGATTGTCGAGCTGGAAGGCAAAACCCTCGGCCTGCTCGGCCATGGTGAACTGGGCGGCGCGGTGGCACGCCTGGCCGAAGCTTTTGGCATGCGCGTGGTGCTCGGCGCCATTCCCGGGCGCCCTGCCCGCGCCGACCGCGTGCCGCTGGATGAGCTGCTCGCACAGGTCGACGCGCTGACCTTGCACTGCCCGCTCAATGAACACACTCGCGACTTTATCGGCACCCGTGAACTGGCACTGCTCAAGCCGGGCGCGTTTATCGTCAACACCGCGCGTGGTGGTTTGATCAACGAACAGGCGCTGGCAGATGCCTTGCGCAGCGGCCATTTGGGCGGCGCGGCCACCGACGTGCTGAGCGTGGAACCACCCGTGAATGGCAACCCGTTGCTGGCCGGCGACATTCCCCGCTTGATCGTCACCCCGCACAACGCCTGGGGCAGTCGCGAAGCGCGCCAGCGTATCGTCGGCCAACTGGCCGAAAACGCCCGAGGCTTTTTCAGCGGTGCCCCGCTGCGCGTCGTCAGTTGATAAACTGCGCCCCTTTTCAAGGAGCAGACTATGGATCCGCGCAGTGAAGTACTGCTTCGTCAGGCCGAACTTTTTCAAGGCAACCTGCTGCTGGTAGGCTTGCCCGCTGACGACTTGCTCGGCCGACTGCCCAATGCCCACGGCTGGAGCTGGCATGCCGGCGATCAGGCCGCACTGGATGCGCGCTTTCCCGAGCGCAGCCAGTTCGGCGTGAACGTGCCCGAACGCGGGTTTGATGCGGCAGTGATTTTCCTTCCAAAATCCAAAGACCTCACCGACTACCTGCTCAACGCCGTGGCCGCACGCTTGCCCGGCGCCGAGCTGTTTTTGGTCGGGGAGAAAAAGGGCGGCATCGAAAGTGCCGCCAAGCAGATGATTCCGTACGGCAAGCCGCGCAAGCTCGACAACGCGCGGCATTGCCAGCTGTGGCAAGTCACCGTGGCCAACGCCCCGCAAGCGGTCGAGCTGGAAAGCCTGGCGCAAGTCTTCGAGGTGCCGCTGGCCGAAGGGCCGCTGAAGGTGGTGAGCCTGCCCGGCGTGTTCAGCCATGGCCGCCTGGATCGCGGCACCGAGCTGCTGCTGGAGCACCTGGATAAGCTACCGAGCGGGCATCTGCTCGACTTTGGTTGCGGCGCCGGCGTGCTCGGGGCTGCGGTCAAGCGCCGTTACCCGCATAACAGCGTGACGATGCTCGATGTGGACGCCTTCGCCGCCGCCAGCAGCCGCCTGACTCTGGCGGCCAACGGTCTGGAAGCCGAGGTGTTGACCGGTGACGGTATCGACGCCGCGCCGATGGGTTTGAACGCGATTTTAAGCAACCCGCCGTTCCATGTCGGTGTACATACGGATTATTTCGCTACGGAAAACCTGCTGCGAAAAGCGGCGAAACACCTGGCAAAAGGTGGCGAACTTCGCTTGGTCGCCAACAGTTTCCTCAAGTATCAACCGCTGATCGAAGAGCACTTGGGCGTGTGTGCGATCAAGGCCGAGGGCAATGGTTTTCGCATTTACCGTGCCAAACGCGGCTGAGGGCGATTTGAAAAAGAACGCTTGCCGAATGGGTTTTGCCTAGGCAGAATCCGCTCCGTCCTAGGGGAGTAGTCTCCCACGAGCGCCATGCTCGTCCGGCATACGTCAACATACTTGGTCAACAGACCATGGCGTATGCGACCCAGGAGTCCGCACAGACGGACCGGGGTTTGACAAGACCTATGACACGCACACCTTACCCGGGGCGGGAAGGCTGTACGTGTCATAGCCGTGTCGGCCCGCCCCTGGAAACCTACCTGATGCTGGATTCATTACTCGTTCCTACCGCAATCGTTGCCTTGGCCGAAATCGGCGACAAGACGCAACTGCTCGCGCTCATCCTTGCCGCACGCTTTCGCAAACCCTGGCCGATCATCGCCGGCATTGTCGCCGCGACCCTGGCCAACCATGCGGCCGCCGGTGCCGTGGGGGCCTGGTTCGGCAGTTTCTTCTCGGATGCGGTGTTGCACTGGATCCTCGCAGCGAGCTTCTGTGCCACCGCGCTGTGGACTTTGGTGCCGGACAAACTCGACGATGACGAAGCCAGTACCACGCGCAAGTTCGGGCCGTTCCTGACCACGCTGATTGCGTTCTTCCTCGCCGAAATCGGTGACAAGACCCAGATCGCCACGGTGATGCTGGCGGCGCAGTACCCGGAGTTGTGGCTGGTGATTATCGGCACCACGCTGGGCATGCTGATTGCCAACGTGCCGGTGGTATTGGCGGGGAATTTTGCGGCGGAAAAACTGCCGCTGACCTTGATTCGTCGACTGGCGGCTACGGCGTTTTTCGTCCTGGCGGTGGTGGCGGTGTACAAGGCCATGCAAAGCAGCGGCTGGATCTAAACTCGATGTAAACCTGTGGGAGCTGGCTTGCCTGCGATGGCATCACCTCGGTACACCTTACAAACCGAGTCGCCTGCATCGCGGGCAAGCCCGGCTCCCACACTGGACCGCGTTAACTCAGGACTTTTTGGCCTGCTGGTACAGCGGCATCACCTTCGGAATCGCCGCCTGCAACGAGGCGATTCGGCTGTCGGAGGCCGGGTGAGTGCTCATGAACTCCGGTGTCCCGCCCTGGGAAGCCTTGGCCATCTTGTTCCACAAGGTGATCGCGGCATTCGGGTTGTAGCCGGCGCGGGCCGAAAGCTCCAGGCCGATCAAGTCGGCTTCATTCTCGTTGCCGCGACTGTTGGGCAACGTCAGGCCGTATTTAACGGCAGCATCACCAATCGCCATACTGTCTTGGCCCAACCCCAACAAGGCTGAGGCGCCCTGCTTGGCCATTTCGATACCGTACGCTTTGGACATGGCCTCACGACTGTGCTCGCGCAAGGCGTGGGCGATTTCATGCCCCATCACCGCCGCCAACTCGTCATCGGTCAATTTGAGGTCGTCGATCAGCGCGCTGTATACGAATATCTTGCCGCCTGGCCCGCAGTTAGCGTTGATCTCGTCGCTTTTGATCAGGTTCACTTCCCATTGCCACTGCGCCGCGTCCGGGCGGAACGCCGGTACTTGCACGATCAAACGCTTGGCAATCGCCTGCACGCGCTTGGCGTTGGCACTCGTCTTGTCGACGACACCTTTGCTGCTCGCCTCGCCCAAGGTCTTTTGATAGGACTGGGCATACATCTGGTCGACTTCCTGACTCGACAACAGGCTGTACATATATTGCTTGCGCTCAACGCCAACGGCACCGCCACTGGTGGTGTTGACCACCTGGCAACCGGCCAGCAGCATCGCTGCACTGAGTACACTTACCACCAATGACTTTTTCATGACGCTCTCCCTGAAATCCTGGCGCGTATCCTAGGCGGTCATGTGTATCTGCGCCAGATACACACGACGTGTAACCACTAACTTTCAGATACATCCCACACACCCACAGCGGCGGCGAACTGCCCGTTTGCGACATCTCGCACTATTTCGCCCGCCAAGCCTTAAGCCTCCAGTGCCCATGGCCGATACAAAAAGGCAGCCCACCTGCCCTGCGCCTGGAGCCTCCATGAAATTCAAGTCGATTCAGTTTTCTGTCGCCGCACTGACCGGGGCCATCGTGCTGAGTGTGGTCGCAGTGCTGGTGCTCTATGCAGTGTTTGCCGGTGCCCGCACCCAGGAGCTGGTGCAGGAGCGCACCCAGGCGCAATTTGATCAGATCATCGAGCAGCGCCTCACCGCTTTGGCGCAAACCCAGGCCACGCTGATTCAGCGCGAACTGGAGGCACCACTGGTGACCGCCAAAGGCCTGGCCACCGCCAATGCCCTGCTGGCGATGAAAGACGCCAAGGGCGAACCCGCGCTGCAGGTCGGCCGCGAGCAATTGATCAACCTGCTGCATGAAACCGTGGTGCGCAACCCGAAAATCCTCGGCGCCTACATCGGCTGGGAGCCCAATGCCATCGACCATAACGACGCTGCCTACGTGAACACCGCGATTGTCGGCATGGGCACCGACGGCCGTTTCCTGCCGTGGTGGTACCGCAACGCCGATGGCAGCCTGGGCCTGGATAAGCTCGCTGACGTCAACGATCAGAAGATCCTGTCCACCGGCGTGCGCGCCAGTGAGTACTACCTGTGCTCCAAAGAGAGCAAGAAGCCCTGCGCCATTGACCCGGCGCCTTATAAAGTCGGGAATGCGATGGTGATGCTCGCCTCGTTTATCGAACCGATCATGGTCGACGGCACGTTCCAGGGCATCGTCGGCGCCGACCTGTCGGTGAACTTCATCCAGGACATGCTCACCCGCGCCGACCAGAACCTGTACAACGGCGCCGGCGAACTGGCGCTGATCTCCAGCAACGGTCGCCTGGTGGCCTATACCAAGGACGCCAGCAAGCTTGGCGAAAAAGCCAGCGACCTGCTCGACAGCAACGAACTGGCCAACCTCGGCCAGTTGAAAGTCGGCGAAGTGCGCTACGACATCGACAAGGAGCACGGGCATATCGAGCTGTTCCTGCCCTTCAACATCGGCCAGGCCGAAGCGCGCTGGACCTTGATGCTGCAACTGCCGCTGAGTGCGGTAATGGCCGACTCGCAGAAGCTGCAAAGCGACCTGCAAGCCCAGCGCAAGACCGACACCTTCGGTATGGCCATGGTCGGCCTGTTGATCGCCGGTATCGGTTTGCTGGTGATCTGGCTGGTGGGCCATGGCATCGCCCGCCCGCTCAAGCAAATGGTGGCCATGCTCAACGATATCGCCCAGGGCGAAGGCGACCTTACCCGCCGCCTCACCAGTGATCGTTCCGATGAGCTGGGCGCGATTGCCAACGGCTTTAATACCTTCCTGATCAAGTTGCAGGGCATGATCACTCAGGTCGTGAGTTCGGTGCAGAAGGTCAGCGACTCGTCGGAACACACCGCCGACATCGCGATTCGCACCAACCAGGGCGTGCATAAACAGATGGTCGAGATCGACCAGGTGGCCACCGCTGTGCACGAAATGACCGCCACTGCGCAAGACGTGGCACGCAACGCCACCCAGGCCGCGCAAGCCGCCAGCCATGCCGACCAGGCCGCAAGCCAAGGCATGCGTATTGTGCGCGACACGTCCACTTCCATCGGCGCGCTGGCTGAAGAAATCGGCAAGGCGGTCGGCGTGGTGCAAACCCTGGCCAAGGACAGCGAAAATATCAACGCGATCCTCACGGCGATTCGCGGGATTGCCGAGCAGACCAACCTGCTGGCGCTCAACGCCGCCATCGAAGCGGCCCGCGCCGGTGAGCAAGGGCGTGGCTTTGCGGTGGTGGCCGATGAGGTGCGCAACCTGGCGCAGAAAACCCAAAAAGCCACCGAAGAAATCCAGACCATGATCCAGCAGCTGCAACAAGGCACGCGGGATGTGGTTCGGGTGATGGAAGACAGCCAGCACCGTACCGACGAAAGCGTGCAGCACGCGGCGAAGGCGGCCGAAGCGCTGGAGACCATTACCCAGGCGGTGTCGGTGATCAACGACATGAACACACAGATCGCCAGCGCGGCCGAAGAGCAGAGCGCCGTGGCCGAGGACATCAATCGCAATGTGATCAATATCGGCCAGGTGGCCAATGAGGTGGCGGGCGGTGCGGATGAGTCCAGCGCAGCGAGTGCGGACCTGACCAAGTTGGCGGAGCAGCAGCGGCGATTGATCAATCAGTTCAAGGTTTAAGGTTTTCGTAGGTTTTAAGGCTGCTATCGCAGGCAAGCCAGCTCCCACATGTTGAATGTATTCACAAATTCAAATGTGGGAGCTGGCTTGCCTGCGATGAGGCCAGCAAAGCCAACCTCAACCTGGGGTCAGACACTCCGGCCCATTCAACTTCGGATCATTGACCATATTGGCCAACACCCGCTCGCGCAACGCGGCAGGCTCGCTGGCCAACAAGCCCTGCAACACGTGCAGCGGCGTCTCAGGATTCAACCACGCCTCTTGCCCTGCCGCATCCAGAATCAACGGCCGCCGCTGACTCTGTGCGGCCTGGGTCACCACCGCCGTACTCAGCCACACCTGCTCCTGCACCGGATACGCTTCCCAGATCGCCGCAAAAAACAGTGTCGAGCCTTCACCCGGCGTCAGCCAATACGGGCGTTTGCGCTGGGTGCCGCGCCATTCGTAGAAACCGTTGGCCGGCAGCAAACAGCGGCGCTGGCGCAAGGCTTCGCGAAACATCGGTTGTTCGGCCAGGGTTTCGGCGCGCGCGTGGGCTGGCGTGCGCGAAAGGTCGGTGAGCCACGGTGGCGTGAGGCCCCAGCGCGCACGGGCCAGGGTGCGCTGACCTTCGCTCAGGCGCTGGATCAGCACCGAATCATTCGGGGAGATGTTCCACTGAGCCTGCTGGTCGGCCGGGAAGCCCGGCAAGGCAGCAAAGGAAGGGTTCCAGCGAAACAGGGCATAACGTCCACACATGGGGCAACACGACTCTTGGGGTAAACCGACCGACAGCCTAACAGACCAACACGTCGGGGAAGCTGTCGGGTTCATCGCCGGGCATGGGTTGCGCGCCGTTATAGGCCGTAATCAATTCGCGGGCGTAGGCGGCCTGGTCGTTGTCGACTTCCAGGCCCAACAGGCCGAAGATCGGCAACTCGCCGGTCCCACCGAGCAAATGGCGCCCCACCAGGTGCGCCTCGATGCCTTCACTGGCAAGCATCTGTTGCAGCAGCTCGCCCTCCATCAGGTTTTCCGGTTCGTAGATTCGCTGCATGGGGTGTACCTGTTACTCGTTTTCGCTGCGCACGTTCAGCATCCATTCGTCATCATGCACCTGTAGCTCGAAAGTAATGGGCCGGCAGCACACCGGGCAATCCTCTATATATTGCTGATCGCCTCCCGACAGGTCCAGCAACGCCGTGACCACCTCTCCACAATAAGGACATTCGTACGACTCCTCTTCCATCGCGGTCTCCCAGGTGACTTGTGCGTATAATCGCCGGTCTATTTACAGGGCTATTCACGGCAGAGCCAATATTGCGGCCGCACCCTGATATTTCCTTTACTTACCCTAGCCGTTTCTAACAAGAGAGCATGATGGGCGAATTCGATACCATCCGACCTTACAACGACAGCGAAGTCCCGGCCGTGCTGGCGCGCCTGTTCAGTGACAAGGCCTTTCTGGACATCCTGACTCACTTTCGCTTCCCGCGCTTTGCCGGCGCCCTGGGCTGGCTGCTCAAGCCGATGATCGCCCGCAAACTGCGCCGTGAATTTGCCGGCGTCACCACCGTGGCCACGCTGCAGGACAAAGTCGAGTACTACGTCGATCACACCATAGATCGGGCGACCGACGGCGTGACTTATACCGGCGTCGAGCAGCTCAAGTCCGGCACCGCCTATCTGTTTCTGGCCAACCACCGCGATATCGTGATGGACCCGGCCTTCGTCAACTATGCCGTGTACCACGCCGGCCTGCCGACGCCACGCATCGCCATCGGCGACAACCTGCTGCAAAAGCCGTTTGTCAGCGACCTGATGCGCCTGAACAAGAGCTTTATCGTGCACCGCTCGATCACCGGGCGAAAGGAGAAGATGGCGGCGTATAACCTGCTGTCGGCCTATATCAACCATTCGATCCGCAACGACTGCCAGTCGATCTGGATCGCCCAGGCCGAAGGGCGGGCCAAGGACGGGGATGATCGCACCGAGTCGGCGATCCTCAAGATGTTCCACGTCAGCCGCAAGGACGAGCCGTTTGCAGAGGTGATCCAGTCGCTGAACCTGACGCCGGTGTCGATCAGCTATGAATACGACCCATGCGACAGCGCCAAGGCCCGCGAGCTTTACATCCGCGCCACCACCGGCACCTACAGCAAGGCGCCAGGTGAAGACGATGTGAGCATTGCGCTGGGCATTACCGGCTACAAGGGCCGCGTGCACGTGAACTTCGCACCGCCGATCACCGAACGCTTTGAAGACACCAAACTGTTGGCCGTAGAAATGGACCGCCAGATTCTCGGCGGTTATCGCCTGTTCCCGGTGCATTACCTGGCGTATGCGCAGTGGAGCGACGCCGACCCGCAATTGCAGGTGCCGGCGGCAGCCGAGGTGTTCCCGGCCGATGAGCTGGCCAAGGCCAAAGCGGAGTGGGAACGGCGCTTGAATGAATGCCCGGTGGAACACCGGCCGTACTTGGTGACGCAGTATGCGACGCCGGTGAGGAATCAATACCGGGTCAAGGCCGGGATTCCTCTGTAAATACCAAACCAAAATGTGGGAGCGGGCTTGCCCGCGATGGCGGCGTGTCAGAACCGAATCTATCGACTGGCACACTGCTATCGCGGGCAAGCCAGCTCCCACATTGGTCTTTCGGTGGTTTTAGAGGTGGGTGCTGAGCCAGGACACGGCCAGCGCCAGGCCGAGGCAGGCAAACCCGACGCGGTAAGCCAGGCGATGCGACCGTTCGGTACGCACATCCAGAAACAACATCGGTTGGTCGATCGCGCGGTCTTCGCTTTGGGCGGTCAGGTCGGCCAGCGCTCGCTGCTCGCGCAGGCGGGTAATGAACAGCAGCGCTGCACCCGGGCAGGCCACCAATAAAGCCACAGCATTGATCAGCAGTGCGGGCAGCGCCATCGCAAACCTCGGTAGACGAGTGTCTTGGTATCAATTCAGATACAAACCTGAATGATATTGGCCTCCTGCCGCTGAAACGTTCCGTCCCCCATGTACGGTTAATGTATCCAGTAATTTACAGCGTCACCTGAACGTCACCTTAACAAGCCACTCTGTTGCCCTTCGAACGCTTGGGAGCTTGTCATGCTGCACGCACAAAACCAGGATCGGCTGTACCTGATGGCCCAGAACGATGAACAGGAAGCGCTGGTCGGCGGCCTCGCATTCAACGTCCAGGACCGCCACTGGCTGGTGTATTGCGCGCTCGGCGGGCACCAGCATGCCGACCTGCCGGAGCTGGACCTGCTCACTGGCGTGAGTGTGCTGGACTTTTATGTCGAAACGGCTGCATGAAGGCTACAGGCATAAAAAAACCGGGCTCATTGCTGAGCCCGGCGATGGGGGCGTTGCGCGCCCGCCTGACGGTTACTGCGCGTTGAGAAGCGAACCGATGCTCGGGTCTTTGAACAAGCGCGTCAGGGCATCACTCAACACGTCGCTGACCAGCTTGGTGTTGGTTTCCTGGTTCGGCGACATACCGAAGCGCTGGTTCAGGGACGCGCCGTAGCGGCCACTGTAGCGGCGTGTGCCGGCACTGACGTCGGACTTGAAGGTCGCGCCGATGGAGGCTTCCGTCACATACAGGCCTTCTTTGGGCGACTGGTACTTCAGCTCAGCCAGGGTGATGGTCAACTGCGGCGCGCCCGGCGAGTTGGCCGGGGTGAAGCCCAGCAGGCGCACGGCGGCTTCAGCCTGGGCTTGCAGCTTGGGCAGCACGTCCTGGCCTTGTACAGAAATCAGCGCGGTCTCAGGGTACAGACCACCACGGGAACCCAGGGTTGGCGAAGGACGACCATCTACCACGCGCACCGATACCGGCTGGCCGTGGCCGACAGGCGCCAGTTGCGCCGTGACTTTAGGTTGCGGGCTGAGTTGTTGCGGGCTGTTGGCGCAGCCAACCAGGGTCAAACTGGTCACAGTGATCAAACCGAACAACAGGCGTTGCAACATACTCATTTCTCCAGGACTAGGTGCAAACAGGCCGCCAGTATAACGGCGCATGTGGGCCACTCACCAGCCATCCTGAACGGCAGCTGAAGGCGGGCTGAAATTACAATTTCGCATAATTTCGTCACTCCACTGTCATGGCACACTGGCAACCTTCAAGCATGTAACGTAACAGGTACAAAGCCATGCGCCTTCTTAAATCATTGTTCATGTCCCACCCCCGCCATCGCCACTACGCACGGCTCGATGCCAATGGCCATTGCGTGGCGTTCAAGCAGTGCAGCCTGCCACCCGTGGGCGAGGGCTGGGTGGAAGTCACGGAGACACATCTGGGCTGGATGCACCGCCCACTGCCAATGAACGCCCGAATCAGCCCACGGGTTGCCCACACGCACTCGCGGCACGCACTGGCTTCCTGAACGCCCTAATAAAAGTCACAAAACACGCCCATTTCCCTGGCGTTCTTCGCTACAATCTCCCCCCGATTATAAGGACGTCTCCTGATCGGGCCTCGCAGCATCGTTAATGCCTCGGTATTAACCCCCCAATCGCCCACAGAGAGCCGCCCACACAGATCGAGTGAAGCTGGCGCGCTTGCTGTTTTCTTTGCAAACCACCCCTCTTTACCGAATCTGCCAGAGCTGCCATTGCGCTCGGCCACTTGAGTTGTTTGCCCGTCTTGCCGCGTGTCGGCAGGGGTTTACGGGCCAGGTGCCAGGCTGGGGCAGCCCTTTTTTGAGGTTCACGTCTTCAAAAGAGCGTGAAAAAAACGGGTTTTCACAACTTCACAAGAGTGTGGCGAGCAAATGAATAGTTTGGCGTTTGTACAAGCACCATCAGCGTCTGGAACAGCCCAACCACACAGGACCGAGTACTCCTCAAACACCGGAGCTTGAGCCTGTCCGCTACGGTTTGATTGCACAAATCGCACGCTTTGACCATAAGTCGAATTGCCACAGGCGCCCATGAATGCGTTCATAGGCAGATTAGCCTGGCAGGAAGCGTGTGCTGAAGTTGCAAAGAATTGCGAAACGGACATGGCGATCCTGGCCATGGGTAACCTGGGGCAACACGTGAACCGCCCCGTCACTCCTGGCAGCCATGCCGTCAATTTGGTGCTGCAGATTTTGGAGACGCGTTAAATGGCGCATAACGAAGCAGTCGACGTAGTACTGGTAGGGGCCGGCATCATGAGTGCCACCCTGGCCGTATTGCTCAAAGAGCTCGACCCCGGCCTCAAGCTGGAAGTCGTTGAGCTGATGGATTCGGGTGCCGCGGAGAGTTCCAACCCGTGGAACAACGCCGGCACCGGCCACGCCGGGCTGTGTGAGCTGAACTACACGCCGCAGGCTGGCGACGGCTCCATCGACATCAAGAAAGCCGTGCACATCAACACCCAGTTCGAGGTGTCGAAGCAGTTCTGGGCGTACCTGACCAAAAAGGGCACCTTTGGCTCGTCCAAGTCCTTTATCAGCCCGGTGCCGCACCTGAGCTTCGTGCAAGGCGACAAAGGCGTGTCTTTCCTCAAGAAACGCTTTGAAACCCTCAGCCAGCACCATGCGTTCTCGGACATGCATTACACCGAAGACCGCAATGAGATGGCCGAGTGGATGCCGCTGATGATGCCGGGCCGCCCGCTCGACGAAAAAATCGCGGCCACCCGCGTGATGAACGGCACCGACGTCAATTTCGGCGCCCTGACCAACCAACTGCTGTCGCACCTGACCAGCGCACCGGATGCCCAGGTCAAGTACAGCAAGCGCGTTACCGGCCTCAAGCGCAATGGCGCGGGCTGGACCGTGAGCATCAAGGACGTCAACAGCGGCAACACCCGCGAAGTCGACGCCAAGTTCGTGTTCCTCGGCGCCGGTGGCGCGGCCCTGCCGCTGCTGCAAGCTTCGGGCATCGAAGAAAGCAAAGGCTTCGGCGGCTTCCCGGTCAGTGGCCAGTGGCTGCGTTGCGACAACCCGGAAGTGGTCAAGCACCACCAGGCCAAGGTCTACAGCCAGGCCGCCGTGGGCTCGCCGCCGATGTCCGTGCCGCACCTGGACACCCGCGTGGTCGATGGCCAGAAATCCCTGCTGTTCGGGCCATACGCCGGCTTCACCACCAAGTTCCTCAAGCACGGCTCGTTCCTCGACCTGCCGCTGTCGGTTCGCGCCGGCAATATCGGCCCGATGCTGGCGGTCGCTCGCGACAACATGGACCTGACCAAATACCTGGTCAGCGAAGTGATGCAGTCCATGGAGCAGCGCCTGGAATCACTGCGTCGCTTCTACCCGCAAGCCAAAGCCGAAGACTGGCGCCTGGAAGTGGCCGGACAACGGGTGCAGATCATCAAGAAAGACCCGAAAAAAGGCGGCGTGCTGCAATTTGGCACCGAGCTGGTCGCGGCCAAAGACGGCTCGCTGGCGGCCCTGCTGGGCGCGTCCCCAGGCGCTTCGGTGACGGTTTCGATCATGCTGGAACTGATCGAGCGCTGCTTCCCGGCCAAGGCTGCTGGTGAGTGGGCGGCCAAGCTGCACGAGATCTTCCCGGCGAGGGAAAAAGTGCTGGAGACGGACGCTGAGCTGTATCGCAAGATCAATGCGCAGAACAACATCAGCCTGGAGCTGGTTGCGCAAAGCAACGAGGCTGAAAGCTTCGCTTGAGGTCTTGACGCGGAGCGTCAGTGGAGGCATTCCCACGCGGAGCGTGGGAACGATCAAACGCCCTTCGGGGCGTTTTTTTGTGGCCGGGATAATCAGCCGCGAGCGTTTTCGATCAGCTCGATGTACTCAGGCGCGTTGCGCTGGTCCTTGATCAGCTCGACGAAGGTCTTGCCGTGCTCGTCCTTACCATCCAGGTCCAGGCCAGCTTCCTTGAAAAAGCCCAGGAAGCGCTCGAAGTCGTCGATACGCAGGCCACGGTAGGCCTTGATCAGCTTGTGCAGGGACGGTGAAGTCGCGTCGACTGGCTCAAAATCCAGGAACAACTTGATCTGGTCGTCGCCGATCTCGTCACCAATCACCTGTTTCTTATCTTTACGCATTACCGACTCCAGCCTGCAGACATTTACACGGGATTGGGAGTCTACCTGCCAGACACCACCTTCGAAAACAACCAAACACTCATGTGGGAGCCGGCTTGCCTGCGATAGCGGTGCATCAGTGACAGTTGGGCCAACTGACCCGCCGCCATCGCAGGCAAGCCAGCTCCCACATTGACTGCATTCGGCTTAATTACTTTGCGCGTACGGCCCCTGTGTGCAGATCCGCCCAGATATGCCCATTGGTATAACTGAGGAACTGCACATACACCGTGTCATTGCGCAGCAGGTCGACAATCACTCGATATTGCGCCATTGGGTAAGACAGGGTCAGGGTTTTGCTGGCGTCATCGAACATCGGCTTTTTCAGGCTTTTGCTTTCGGCATCAAAATTGAGCACCACCTGACTGATCGTCGCGCCCTTGTTCAGGGATTTCCCCTTGAGGCGGATCATCAACGGCGAGGTCACCGGAATTGGCTGTTGCGTCGACTGCCGCTGGTTACCCACCACCACCGCATATTCGGTAACTTGCAGCAGTTGCTGCTGATCGGGCGTTTGCGCACGCAGGGTCAGGTCATCGGGCGGCAGGAACTGGCTGTGCATCGGCGCGGGCGCGGCAGCCAGTGGCAAACTGAGAGTCAACGCCAGGGCGGCGCAGGTGCGTGTCAACAGGCTCATGGGCCGCTCCGTAGAAGAAGGCCGAGCACTGTAGCTCAATCGAACTGGGCGAGCATCCAGCGTTGATACTCGGCCACACCGGCATCGCCTTCGCGGGGCGCCCAGTCGGGTGACTCGCCCTCGCCTATCGGGCGATACGGCCCGGCCTTGCATTCAAACATCACACTGTCAGGCTCCAGCACCACCAGGCCATGAAACACACCTGGCGGCAGATCGACGCCTGCACACTCACCGCCCGCCTGCAGAATGCGCTTGGCAATCACCTCGCCGGTATCGCTGAACACCAGTAAGCCGAGGCTGCCCTTGAGCACCAACAGGGTTTCCGCCTTGTCGGCACGCAGGTGCCGATGCGGCGGCACATAGGTGTCGGGTTGCAGGCCAACGGCCAGGCGATGGCAAGGTTCTTCCATCTGATGGAAGTTGTGATGGTGCCGGCCACGGGGGCTGGCGGCCGCTTTCTCGGCCAATTCAGCAAACAGCGTCTGATCAAGAAAGCGCACCATGGTTTACATCCCTTTAACCGCGTAGATGCCATTGGCGTTACGCCAGTAGCCTTTGTAGTCCATGCCGTAGCCGAAGATGTAGCGGTCAATGCACGGCAGGCCGACGTAATCGGCTTTGAGGTCCGGACGGGCTTTGCGGTCGTGGTCTTTGTCGATCAGTACGGCGGTGTGCACTTTGCGCGCGCCGGCATGTTTGCAGAAGTCGATGATCGCGCCCAGGGTGTGACCTTCATCGAGGATGTCGTCGATGATCAGCACGTCGCGGTCGATGAACGACACTTCCGGCTTGGCTTTCCAGAACAGGTCGCCGCCGCTGGTCTCGTTGCGATAACGGGTGGCGTGCAGGTAGGAGGCTTCCAGCGGGAATTGCAGATGAGTCAGCAATTTGCCGGCGAAAATCAGGCCGCCGTTCATCACGCAGAAGACCACCGGGTTGGTGTCGGCCATTTCGCGGCTGATGTGTGCGCCGACCTTGGCGATCGCTTCTTCGACTTGCGCTTCGGTGTACAGGCAGTCAGCCTCGCGCATGATTTGACGGATATGCTCGAGATCAGCGGACATGGCGCTCTCCAAGGGGGTGCTGTGGCAAGAAAAGCGGGCAAAGGTACGCATGTGAGGCGCAACGATCAAGCCTTAATGGACTAACGTACTAGATGTCTATAGGACAACACCCTCGGATAGATTAATCTAGGCCGGTTTTTTTGCCCGCCGCCGGAGCCTTTCCCATGCCCACTCGCGAGATCCGCCACCCGCTGATCCGACACAAACTCGGCCTTATGCGCCGTGCCGACATTAGCACGAAGAATTTCCGTGAGCTTGCTCAGGAAGTCGGAGCGCTGCTGACTTATGAAGCGACCAAGGATTTGCCGCTGGAAACCTACGAGATCCCCGGTTGGGCCGGTCCCGTACAAGTGGAGAAAATCGCCGGTAAGAAAATCACCGTAGTGCCTATCCTGCGCGCCGGTATCGGCATGCTCGAAGGCGTGCTCAGCCTGATCCCGGGCGCCAAAGTCAGCGCCGTGGGCGTGGCTCGTAATGAAGAAACCTTGCAGGCGCACACCTACCTGGAAAAACTCGTCCCGGAAATCAACGAACGCCTGGCAATGATCATCGACCCGATGCTCGCCACCGGCAGCTCCATGGTTGCCACCATCGACCTGCTGAAAAAAGCTGGCTGCAAGGACATCCGCGCCATGGTGCTGGTAGCTGCCCCTGAAGGCATCGCTGCCGTCGAAAAGGCTCACCCGGACGTGCAGATCTACACCGCCTCCATCGACGAGCGCTTGAACGAACACGGCTACATCATCCCAGGCCTGGGCGATGCCGGTGACAAGATCTTCGGCACCAAGCAGAAGGACGCGTGAGCATGCAGGATGAATTCAACGACCCGCTTTGGCGCCAGATCCTGTCTGGCGCACAAATGCTGTTTGTAGCATTTGGCGCGCTGGTGTTGATGCCACTGATCACAGGTCTTGATCCAAACGTCGCACTGTTCACCGCAGGCCTGGGCACGCTGCTGTTCCAGGTGGTGACAGGGCGGCAGGTGCCGGTATTCCTGGCATCGAGCTTTGCGTTTATCACCCCGATCATTCTCGCCAAAGGCCAGTTCGGCCTCGCGGCGACCATGGGCGGGGTGATGGCGGCCGGTTTCGTTTATACCTTCCTGGGCCTGGCTGTTAAGGTCAAAGGCACGGGCTTCATCGACCGCCTGCTGCCGCCGGTGGTGATTGGCCCGGTGATCATTTCCATCGGTCTGGCCATGGCGCCGATTGCCGCCAATATGGCAATGGGCAAAGCCGGCGATGGCAGCGAGCTGATCCATTACCAGACGGCGATGCTGATTTCGATGCCGGCGCTGCTGACCACCTTGATCGTCGCGGTATTCGGCAAAGGCATTTTCCGCCTGGTGCCGATTATCTCCGGCGTGCTGGTCGGCTTTGCCATGTCGTTCTACTTTGGTGTGGTCGACACCGCGAAAATCGCCGCCGCGCCGTGGTTCGCCCTGCCCCATTTCACCGCGCCGGAGTTCAACTGGCAGGCCATCCTGTTTATCGTCCCGGTGGCCCTGGCCCCGGCGATCGAACATATCGGCGGTGTGATTGCGGTGGGCAGCGTGACCGGTCGCGATTACCTGAAGAAGCCCGGCCTGCACCGCACCCTGCTGGGTGACGGGATTGCCACCACCGCTGCCGGCCTGTTCGGCGGCCCGCCAAACACCACTTACGCCGAAGTGACGGGCGCAGTGATGCTGACCAAGAACTACAACCCGAAAATCATGACCTGGGCGGCAGTGTTTGCCATCAGCCTGGCGTTTATCGGCAAGTTCGGCGCGTTGCTGCAAAGCATCCCGGTACCGGTGATGGGCGGGATTCTGTGCCTGCTGTTCGGCTCGATTGCGGCGGTTGGCATGAACACGTTGATCCGCCACAAGATCGACCTGGGTGAGGCGCGCAATCTGGTGATTGTGTCGGTGACTTTGGTGTTCGGGATTGGCGGTGTGCTGGTCGGCACCGGCACTGGCCCGGATGATTTCGGCCTCAAGGGCATCGCCCTGTGTGCGGTGGTAGCGATTGGTTTGAACCTGCTGCTGCCGGGCAATGATGGCTGGAAGAACAAGAAGCCGGATGAGCCGTTGATCTAACTGGCTCAACGCAAAAAAAAGTGGGAGCTGGCTTGCCAGCTCCCACTTTTTTTATCTTCAGTGTGGCTTAGAGCTCGCCGAGGCCATCGATCAGCGCCTGGTTCTGCTCCGGCGTACCGATGCTGATCCGCAGGAACTGGGCAATCCGCTCCTGCTTGAAGTGCCGCACGATCACGCCTTGCTCACGCAGCTTTGCGGCCAAACCCGCGGCATCGTGCCGTGGGTGACGGGCAAAGATGAAGTTGGCCGCTGAAGGCAACACTTCAAAACCCTTGCCTTGCAACTGCGCGACCACCGTGTTGCGGCTGTCGATCACCCGCTTGCACGTTTTCTCGAAGTACTCACGGTCTTCAAACGCCGCCGCCGCGCCGACAATCGCCAGGCGATCCAGCGGGTAGGAGTTGAAGCTGTTTTTGACCCGCTCCAGCGCCTCGATCAGGTCCGGGTGGCCCACGGCCAGGCCTACACGCAAACCGGCCAGTGAGCGCGATTTGGACAGGGTCTGGGTCACCAGCAGGTTCGGGTAGCGATCCACCAGGCTGATGGCGGTTTCACCGCCGAAGTCGATATAGGCTTCATCGACCACCACCACCGAATCCGGGCTGGCCTTGAGGATCTGCTCCACTGCATCCAGCGCCAGCACGCAGCCAGTCGGCGCGTTCGGGTTGGGGAAGATGATCCCGCCGTTGGGCTTGGCGTAGTCGGCCACGCGGATCTGGAATTGCTCGTCCAGCGGCACCGGGGCGGACTTGATGCCATACAGGCCGCAGTACACCGGGTAGAAGCTGTAGCTGATGTCCGGGAACAGCAGCGGCAAGTCGTGCTGGAACAGGCCGTGGAAGATGTGCGCCAGCACTTCGTCGGAACCGTTGCCGAGGAACACCTTGCTGGCGTCGACCGCGTAATACTTGGCCACGGCCTGCTTGAGCAGGTCGCTGTTGGGGTCCGGGTACAGGCGCAAATTGTCGTTCAACTCGGCCTGCATCGCGGCCAGCGCCTTGGGCGAAGGGCCGTAGGGGTTTTCATTGGTGTTGAGCTTGACCAGTTTGGTCAGCTTCGGTTGTTCGCCGGGTACGTAAGGCACGAGGTCCTTGACGAAGGGGCTCCAGAATTTGCTCATGCCTCATTTCCCCTCTTCAAGGATGCGATATTCGGCGCTACGCGCGTGAGCGCTCAGCGATTCACCACGGGCCAGCACCGAGGCAGTCTTGCCCAGTTCGGAGGCGCCTTGTGGCGAGCAGAAGATAATCGACGAGCGCTTCTGGAAGTCATACACCCCCAGCGGCGACGAGAACCGCGCGGTGCCGGACGTCGGCAGCACGTGGTTGGGGCCGGCGCAGTAGTCGCCCAGGGCTTCGCTGGTGTGACGGCCCATGAAGATCGCACCGGCGTGGCGGATCAACGGCAGCCAGGCCTGTGGGTCGGCTACGGACAACTCCAAGTGCTCTGGCGCAATGCGGTTGGCCACTTCGATGGCCTGTTCCATGTCACGCACCAGAATCAGCGCACCACGGCCATTGATCGACTTCTCGATGATCTCGGCGCGCTCCATGGTCGGCAGCAGTTTGTTGATGCTGGCGGCGACTTTGTCGAGGAACTCGGCGTCCGGGCTGACCAGAATCGCCTGGGCGTCTTCGTCGTGCTCGGCCTGGGAAAACAGGTCCATGGCGATCCAGTCCGGGTCGGTCTGGCCATCACACACCACGAGAATTTCCGAAGGGCCGGCGATCATGTCGATACCGACCTGGCCAAACACGTGGCGCTTGGCGGTGGCGACATAGATGTTGCCGGGGCCAACCACCTTGTCGACCTTCGGCACGCTTTCGGTGCCGTAGGCCAGGGCTGCAACAGCTTGCGCACCACCAATGGTGAACACGCGGTCGACACCGGCGATGCAGGCAGCGGCCAGCACCAGCTCGTTGATTTCACCACGCGGGGTCGGCACCACCATGACCACTTCGGTCACGCCCGCCACTTTGGCCGGAATCGCGTTCATCAGTACCGATGACGGATACGAGGCCTTGCCGCCGGGCACGTACAGACCGGCGCGGTCCAGCGGCGTGACTTTTTGGCCCAGCACGGTGCCGTCGGCTTCGGTGTAGCTCCAGGAATCCTGTTTCTGTTTTTCGTGGTAGCTGCGCACCCGCGCCGCCGCCACTTCCAGGGCTTCGCGCTGGGGTGCAGTGATGCGTGTCAGCGCCAGCTCCAAGCGTTCACGGGGCAGGATCAGGTCGGCCATGGACTTCACGTCCAGGCCATCGAACTGACGGGTGAAATCCACCAGCGCCGCATCACCGCGCTCGCGCACGGCCTTGATGATGTCGAGCACTCGCTGGTTGACCGAGTCGTCAGACACGCTTTCCCAGCTCAGCAGATGATCCAGATGATGGGCGAAATCCGGGTCGGCAGCGTTGAGTCGGGCAATTGCAGTGGACGTGGTCATAGCGAGGGCCTCAATAGAATTGGCAAAAACTCAGGCGCCCTAAACTAGCAGTCATTTCCGCTTGGGCACCTGAGAATTCTGGCTATGAGGCGGATAGACGGGCGCGGCCTAAGGCCGCGCGGGTGAGTCAACCGCGGTGTCGAGACTCCACTGCCTTGCGCAGGGTGTCGATCAACGCCTGGATACGGGCATGTTGCATCTTCATCGAAGCTTTGTTGACGATCAGGCGGGAGCTGATGTCGGCAATGAAGTCCTGGGGTTCGAGGCCGTTGGCGCGCAGGGTGTTGCCGGTGTCGACCACGTCGATGATCTTGTCAGCCAGGCCGATCAGCGGCGCCAGCTCCATCGAGCCGTAGAGCTTGATAATGTCGACCTGACGGCCTTGCTCGGCGTAGTAGCGCTTGGCGACGTTGACGAACTTGGTGGCCACGCGCAGGCGGCCTTTAGGCTCAACGTCACCGACACGGCCGGCGGTCATCAGCTTGCACAGCGCAATACGCAGGTCCAACGGCTCGTAAAGGCCCTGGCCACCGTATTCCATCAGCACATCTTTACCCGCAACACCGAGGTCGGCGGCGCCATGCTCAACGTAGGTCGGCACGTCGGTAGCCCGCACGATCAGCAGGCGCACATCGTCCTGGGTCGTGGGGATGATCAGCTTGCGGCTCTTGTCCGGATTCTCGGTTGGCACGATGCCCGCTTCAGCCAGAAGCGGCAAAGTGTCGTCAAGGATGCGGCCCTTGGACAGTGCGATGGTCAACATGGGAAACGTCAGTCCTTCATCAGGCTATTGCTGCCCGGTCGCAAACGGCGCCAGACACAGATCGAGGCCATTACAGCCTCGATTTGAAACAAATTCAGCTAACAGCAAACACAGACCTGTGGCGAGGGAGCTTGCTCCCGTTGGGTCGCGAAGCGGCCCCCAAGAACGGGACTGCTGCGCAGTCCAGCGGGAGCAAGCTCCCTCGCCACAGGTGACGGTGTTTACAGTTCCAGGAGCTAGCCCGGTACGCGGCGGATTTTAGCGCCGAGCATCTGCAGCTTTTCTTCGATGCACTCGTAACCACGGTCGATGTGGTAGATGCGGTCGATCAAGGTGTCGCCGTCGGCGCACAACGCCGAAATCACCAGGCTGGCCGAGGCACGCAGGTCGGTCGCCATCACTGGCGCGCCCTTGAGCTTGTCGATGCCGGTAACGATGGCGGTGTTGCCTTCGACCTGGATCTTGGCGCCCATGCGGTGCAGTTCATACACGTGCATGAAGCGGTTTTCGAAGATGGTCTCGATCACGGCGCCTGTGCCTTCGGCAATCGCGTTCAAGGAAATGAACTGCGCCTGCATGTCGGTCGGGAACGCCGGGTAAGGAGCCGTACGCACGTTTACGGCTTTTGGCCGCTTGCCGTGCATGTTCAGCTCGATCCAGTCCTCACCGGTAGTGATTTCAGCACCGGCTTCCTTGAGTTTTTCCAGCACGGCTTCCAGGATGGTCGGATCGGTGTCCTTGACCTTGACGCGGCCACCGGTAACGGCAGCGGCAACCAGGTAGGTGCCGGTCTCGATACGGTCCGGCATCACTTTGTAGGTGGCCGAGTGCAGACGCTTCACACCGTCGATAGTGATGGTGTCGGTGCCGGCGCCGGTGATGTTGGCACCCATGGCGATCAGGAAGTTGGCCAGGTCGACTACTTCAGGCTCGCGCGCTGCGTTTTGCAGCACACTGCGACCGTTCGCCAGGGCGGCAGCCATCATGATGTTCTCGGTACCGGTAACGCTGACGGTATCAAAGAAGAAGTTGGCACCGCGCAAACCGCCTTCCGGCGCCTTGGCCTTGATGTAGCCGCCTTCGACGTCGATGACCGCGCCCATGGCTTCAAGGCCACGGATGTGCAGGTCGACAGGACGCGAACCAATCGCGCAACCGCCAGGCAGTGCTACTTCAGCTTCGCCAAAACGGGCAACCATCGGGCCCAGCACCAGGATCGAGGCACGCATGGTTTTCACCAGTTCGTACGGCGCGATCAGGGTCTTGATGGTGCGCGGGTCGATTTCGACAGACAGCTTCTCGTCGATCACCGGCTCAATACCCATGCGACCGAACAGCTCGATCATGGTGGTAATGTCGTGCAGGTGCGGCAGGTTGGCCACAGTTACCGGGCCATCGCACAGCAGGGTCGCTGCCAGGATCGGCAAGGCGGAGTTTTTTGCACCGGAAATGCGGATCTCGCCATCGAGGCGGGCACCACCGGTAATAATCAATTTATCCATAAGAATCTCGACGCCTTGGGGGCTCAGGTACGCTCGGCCCAGGCCGCGCGGCTGAAAAATTTCATAGTAACCGCGTGGATGCTGCCATCGGTGATCCACGGGTTCAAATGGGCATAGATCTGCTGTTGACGCTTGACCGGGCTCAATTTCGCCAGTTCATCGCTAATCACGTTCAGCTGGAAATTGCAGCCTTCGCCTTCAACTTCTACGATCGTTTCCGGCAGCTTTCCTTCAAGGAAGCTTTTAACTTCTAGGGCCTGCATGCTCAACCTCTATCGGCGCCCAGTGCGCACGGGTCGCACATCATACAAAAAAGCCCCGCGCCTGCGAACCCCGCATAGCAGGACTCTGACGGGGGGGCTTCTTTAATAATGTGTATTAAGGATGCGCCAACAGTTCGGTAATACCGGAAACCTGAGCGATTTCACGCATGTCTTCGGGCATTGAGCGGATGCTGACCGGCTTCCTGGCGGCTTGCGCATCACGCATGAAGCACAGCAACAACGACAAGCCGACGCTGCTGGACTTGGTCACCGCCGAGCAATCAAGCACCAACGCAGGTGCGTTACTGCTGTTGATCAGCGCCTGACCCTGCTTGCGCAGGTCAGGCCCGGTGCGGTAATCCAGCACGCCACTGAGGAACAACTCGCCGGCGTCACCCAGACGAACAGCCGACTCGGTCATTGCGCAGGCTTCCCGGCTTGTTTGTCGGTTTCTTCCTTGGCTTTGGCGACTTCACCGGCCCAACCATTGATGGTTTTGTCCAGGTTATTGCCATTACGCTGCATCGCATCAGCGAACTGATCGCGGAACAGCTTGCCGATGTTGATGCCGTTGATGATCACGTTGCGCAGTTTCCACTCGCCGTTGACCTTCTCCAGCGTGTACTGCACAGGGTAGATGGCGCCGTTATTGCCTTTGACGCTCATGTTAACGCTGGTGCGATCACCCGACTCATCCCCGGCTGGGGCGACGGTAATACCTTGGTTGTTGTACTCCAGCAGGGCGTTGCCGTAGAACTGGAACAGGCCCTTCTTGAAGTTTTCCTGGAATGTTTGCATTTGCGCAGGGGTAGCCTTGCGCGAATACTTGACCGTCATGATGCTACGGGAAATGCCTTCGGCATCGACCACCGGGCCCACAATGGTATTCAGTGCTTCGTAAAACCTGGTCGGGTCTTGCTTGTACTGCTCTTTGTTGGCAGTCAGGTCAGCCAACATCTTGTTGGTGGTGTCCTGCACCAGATCGTGCGCAGAACCGCCGGCAGCGGCATTAGCCATCAGCGGCAGCGCTGCCAGCAGCACCAGCAGACCACGTCGCAAGGTAGAGATCATGAACAGGTTCCTCATTTGGCGTCTTTATTGACCGTATTGAGCAGGAATTTACCGATCAAGTCTTCAAGCACCAGCGACGACTGTGTGTCGTGGATTGTCGAACCATCCTTGAGCAGGGCTGTTTCCCCACCCACGCTGATGCCGATGTACTTCTCGCCCAGCAGCCCAGCAGTGAGGATAGATGCAGTGGAGTCAGTCGGCAGATTATCTACCTTCTTGTCGACTTGCATGGTCACCCGGCCAGTGAAGCTGTCGCGATCCAGATCGATTGCCGTGACCTTGCCGATGGTTACACCGGCCATGGTCACTTTAGCTCTGACCGTCAAACCAGCAATATTGTCGAAGTACGCGTAAAGCTTATAAGTATCGGCGGTGGGGCTGGCCGAAAGGCCGCTGACTCGCAGGGCGAGCAACAGTAAAGCCAGGATGCCAGCCAGCAAGAAAAGGCCGACACCGATTTCCACAGTGCGGTTTTGCATCAGAAATCTCCAAACATCAAGGCGGTCAAAATGAAGTCAAGGCCCAGTACCGCCAGCGAGGCGTACACAACGGTCTTGGTGGTGGCGCGACTGATCCCTTCTGAAGTGGGCTCACAGTCATAGCCTTGGAATACGGCGATCCAGGTCACTACAAAGGCGAAAACGATGCTTTTGATGATGCCATTGAGCACGTCGCCGCTGAAGGTCACGCTGTTTTGCATGTTGCCCCAGTAGGAGCCGTCATAGACGCCCAACCAGTCAACCGCCACCCACGAACCACCCCAGATGCCCACCACGCTGAAAATCATCGCCAGCAGCGGCAGGGATATGAAGCCGGCCCACAGGCGCGGGGCAACAATATATTTGAGCGGGTCCACGCCGATCATTTCCAGGCTGGACAACTGCTCGGTGGACTTCATGTTGCCGATTTCGGCGGTCAATGCAGAACCCGCACGGCCAGCGAACAGCAAAGCGGTGACCACCGGCCCCAGCTCACGCAGCAGCGTCAGGGCAACCATCTGCCCGACTGCCTGCTCCGAACCGTAGCTGGAGAGGATATTGAACCCCTGCAACGCCAGCACCATACCGATGAATATCCCGGACACCACGATGATGACCAGGGACATCACGCCCACCGAATGCAGCTGTCTCAACAACAGGCCAAAACCGCCGCCAATGCCGCCACGCCCGAGCAGCGCGTGAAACAGAAAAATTGTCGAACGCCCCAGGACCTCGACCAAGTCGATGCCGGAACGGCCGAAAAGGCGAACCTTCTCGAGTAAAGATGTCTTGCGCATCAGCGCTTCCCCAGAAGATCTGAGCGGTAGTCCGCTGCCGGAAAATGAAAAGGCACCGGGCCATCGGGATCGCCGGTCATGAATTGGCGAATGCGCGGGTTATCAGCGTTCATCAGTTCTTCAGGCGTACCCTGCCCCAGCACCTGGCCATCGCCGACCACATAAAGGTAGTCAGCAATGCTCGCGGTTTCGGCCAGGTCGTGGGAAACCACGATGCTGGTGATCCCCAACGCATCGTTGAGCAGGCGGATCAGGCGCACCAGCACGCCCATGGCGATCGGGTCCTGGCCTACGAACGGCTCGTCATACATGAGGATCTGCGGATCGAGGGCAATAGCCCGCGCCAGCGCAACACGACGCTTCATGCCACCGGACAACTCGTCGGGCATCAGGTCGATGGCACCGCGCAAGCCCACGGCTTGCAATTTGAGCAGCACAATGTCACGAATCATTTCATCGGACAGCTGGGTATGCACCCGCAGCGGAAACGCTACGTTTTCGAAAACGTCGAGGTCGGTAAACAGGGCACCGCTCTGGAACAGCACGCCCATATGCTTGCGCGCATCGAACAGATCGCTGCGCGACAGGGTCGGCAGGTTCTGGCCGTTGACCCACACTTCGCCGGCGCTGGGCCGCAATTGCATGCCCATCAGGCGCAACAAAGTGGTCTTGCCGCAACCGGAAGGCCCCATGATGCCCGTGACTTTGCCGCGGGGAATGCGAATATCGACGTTATTGAAGATGCTGCGCGAACCGCGCTTGAAGGTAAGACCCTTCAGCTCGACCGCGTAGGCGTTATCGGCACTCATCTAATCTCCTTGGGATGCAGCCTTTCACTCAGACACCATGCTTGCGACTTTCGTTTGCAACAGATGCACAAAAGTTAGCGGCATGGGGTGGGCCGACCGAACTGGCGGCGAACTATATCACTGCTGGTACAGAGCCCCCAAGGCCGGAACAGCGCTTGTTCAGATTCGGGACAGGGAAAACACGTGGCTGAGCATAAATCCCAGGCACCTGCAGAATAACTAGCGTGAGGGATTTGATCATTACCGCTATAATCGCCGACTTTTCGTCAGGCTATACGATTTCAGACATGAGCCAATCCAGCGACCTTATTCAATCCGCACAACGCACCATCCGCCTCGAGCTTGAAGCCGTAGAAGGTTTACTGGCCCATATCGACGCAGATTTCGTACGCGCCTGCGAGATGATTCTGGCCAGCACGGGCCGCGTTGTGGTGGTCGGCATGGGCAAATCCGGCCACGTCGGCAACAAGATCGCCGCCACCCTGGCCAGCACCGGGACCACGGCGTTTTTCGTGCACCCGGCCGAAGCCAGCCACGGTGACATGGGCATGATCACCAAGGATGACATTATCCTGGCGCTGTCGAACTCGGGCACCACCAACGAAATCGTGACCTTGCTGCCCTTGATCAAGCGCCTGGGCATCAAGATGATCAGCCTCACCGGCAACCCGGAGTCCACGCTGGCCAAGGCTGCCGAAGTCAATTTGAACGTGCACGTGGCCCACGAAGCCTGCCCGCTTAACCTGGCACCGACCTCCTCCACCACCGCCGCCCTGGTCATGGGCGACGCCCTGGCCGTGGCGTTGCTGGAAGCTCGTGGCTTTACCGCTGAAGACTTCGCGTTTTCGCACCCGGGCGGCGCGCTGGGTCGTCGCCTGCTGCTCAAAGTGGAAAACGTCATGCACTCGGGGGATGAGCTGCCCCACGTGCAACGTGGCACCTTGCTCAAAGACGCGCTGATGGAAATGACCCGCAAGGGCCTGGGCATGACCGTAATCCTGGAAGCCGACGGGCGTCTGGCCGGAGTCTTCACCGACGGCGACCTGCGCCGCACCCTGGACCGCACCATCGATATCCACACCGCGACCATTGATGCGGTGATGACGCCCCACGGCAAGACCGCCCGCCCCGAGATGCTTGCAGCCGAAGCGCTGAAGATCATGGAAGACCATAAGATTGGCGCGCTGGTGGTGGTCAATAGTGACGACCGCCCGATCGGCGCCCTGAACATGCACGACTTGCTGCGTGCGGGAGTGATGTAAATGACCAGCGACCTGATGCAACGCGGCAAACACATCAAACTGGCGATTTTCGACGTGGACGGCGTGCTGACCGACGGCCGCCTGTACTTTCTCGAAGATGGCAGCGAATTCAAGACCTTTAACACCCTCGACGGCCAGGGCATCAAAATGTTGATGGCCGCCGGTGTGCAAACGGCAATTATCAGTGGTCGAAAGACACCGGTTGTGGAACGCCGCGCACAAAACCTGGGGATTCCTCACCTGTATCAAGGCCGTGAGGATAAACTGGTGGTTCTGGACGAGCTTCTTGGCCAACTCAACCTAAGCTATGAGCAGGTTGCGTACCTGGGTGATGATCTGCCTGACCTGCCGGTCATTCGCCGAGTGGGCCTGGGCATGGCCGTCGCCAATGCAGCGGCGTTTGTTCGTGAACACGCCCATGGCATTACTGTCGCACGTGGCGGTGAAGGCGCTGCCCGCGAGTTCTGCGAATTGATCCTGCGTGCCCAAGGCAGTCTTGAAGCGGCCCACGCCGCCTACTTATAGAGCGTTTTATGCTGAGCAAAAAGATTCGCAACTTCCTGTTATTCGGGGTCATCGCCGCGCTGTTCCTGGCGGTGGGCTACTGGAATATCAGCCCGGAGCGCTTTCTCGACAAGCCTGTAGCACAGGTTGACGAGGGGCTGATCGACAATTTCGCCACCAATGCCTATACGGTGCAGTTCATGCCTGACGGCAAGGTCCAATACGAGATGACCTCCGATAAGGTGGAGCACGTCAAAGCCTCCGACGTCAGCTTGCTGACCAACCCGGACCTGAACCTGTTCCGCGGCACCGACTTTCCGTGGCACGTCACCAGCAAACGTGGCGAGGTCAATGCGGACGGCACCCAGGTTGAGTTGATCGACTCGGTACGCGTTGCGCGCACCGATGAACACAAGCGTGACACCATCATCACCAGCAGTCGCATGACCGTTTTCCCACAACAGCAATATGCGCAGACCGAGCAAGACGTTAGAATTGACGGCGCTGGCGGTGTATCGACTGGCAAGGGAATGAAAGCGTATTTGAAAGAAAGCAGGATACACCTGCTATCGAACGTAAGAGGACAGTATGAGGCTCGTTAAAACCCTCCCTATTTTGCTCGGTCTGGGCGCAGCACTGGGAAGCGTGAGCGCCTGGGCTCTGCCGAACGATAGCCAGCAACCGATCCATATCTCGGCTGACGATGCGCAGCTGGATGATAAACAAGGCGTCGCGACCTACACCGGTGGCGTGATCATCACCCAGGGCTCGATGAAGATTACCGGCAACACGGTAACGCTGACTCGCACCCCGGCTGGCGACATCGACGTGGTGACTTCGGTGGGCAACCTGGCTTACTTCGAACAGAAGCAGGCGGCTGCCGACCCGGCACCGATGAAAGGCTACGGCAGGACCATCCAGTATCACGCCCAGCAGAACCGCATTATCCTGATTGACCAGGCACGGGTTGTCAGTACTGACGGCAATACTACCGAAGGTGAAAAAATCACCTACGACACCGTCAAGCAGATCGCTACCGCCGGTCGCGCCAATGGCACAAAAATCGGCACACCGAAGCCGCGCATCGACATGGTTATCCAGCCGAAGCAGAAAGACGCTGCCGCCCCTGCGCCAAAACCCGCTGCGAAGAAGACGAACTGATGGCAACCCTGAAAGCCCAGCATCTGGCCAAAGCTTATAAAAGCCGTCAGGTCGTACGCGACGTCAGCCTGTCGATCGACAGCGGCCAGATCGTCGGCTTGCTCGGCCCCAACGGCGCCGGCAAGACCACCTGCTTCTATATGATTGTTGGCCTGGTCCAGGCGGATCAGGGCCGTGTATTGATTGACGACCTGGACGTAAGCCACCAGCCCATGCACGGTCGTGCACGCGCCGGCATCGGCTATCTTCCCCAGGAAGCGTCGATCTTCCGCAAACTGTCAGTGTCCGACAACATCATGGCGATCCTCGAGACCCGCAAGGAACTCGACCGTGACGGCCGTCGCAAAGAGCTGGAAAGCCTGTTGCAGGAGTTCCATATCAACCACATCCGCGACAACCTCGGCATGAGCTTGTCCGGTGGCGAGCGTCGCCGTGTGGAAATCGCACGTGCCCTGGCCACCGCACCGAAGTTCATCCTGCTGGACGAACCTTTCGCCGGTGTCGACCCGATCTCGGTTGGCGATATCAAGCAGATCATCCATCACCTCAAGGCCAAGGGTATCGGTGTACTGATCACCGACCACAACGTGCGTGAGACCCTCGATATCTGCGAAACCGCCTATATCGTTAACGATGGGCAACTGATTGCAGAAGGTGACTCCGCCACTATCCTGGCCAATGAACTGGTGAAGGAAGTGTACCTGGGTCACGAGTTCCGCCTGTAAACACGGTGGTATCAGGCCATTGCCCGGGGCGCGTGCAAGTCAATAAAAACCTCAGTTTTTTTATTGTTACCGCGCTCTAGGCAAAGCCCCTGATATCAGGCATATAATTTGCTTATGTTTGGCGCTCACGCGCCCTGTCGTGGATGGCGCATTGCGCCGGCGAATAAGGTGTTAAGCCCCTGCCATGAAACCATCGCTAGTCCTGAGAATGGGCCAGCAGCTGACGATGACACCGCAGCTGCAACAGGCCATCCGCCTGCTCCAATTGTCGACCCTGGACCTGCAACAGGAAATCCAGGAGGCCCTGGAGTCCAATCCGATGCTCGAACGCCAGGAAGAAGGCGACGACTTCGACAATGCAGACCCGCTGGCCGACAACATCGAGCAAAAACCCAACCCCGACGTGCAGGAACCGTCCTATCAGGAAACCGCCCCTACGGTGGACAACCTTGAGGAAGGTGAATGGAACGAACGCATTCCCAACGAGCTTCCCGTGGACACCGCCTGGGAAGACGTCTACCAGACCAGCGCCAGCAGCCTGCCCAGCAATGACGACGACGAGTGGGACTTCACCACTCGCACGTCCGCCGGTGAGAGCCTGCAGAGCCACTTGCTGTGGCAACTGAACCTGGCGCCGATGTCCGATACCGATCGCCTGATCGCCGTAACCCTGATCGACTGCATCAACAATCAGGGCTACCTGGACGAAACGCTCGACGAGATTCTTGAAGCCTTCGACCCGGAACTGGACATCGAACTGGACGAAATCGAAGCCGTCCTGCATCGCATCCAACAGTTCGAGCCTGCCGGCATTGGCGCTCGCACCTTAAGCGAATGCCTGTTGCTGCAACTGCGCCAACTGCCGGCCAAGACCCCGTGGCTCGCCGAAGCCCAGCGCCTGGTCACCGACTACATCGACCTGCTGGGCAGCCGCGACTACAGCCAGTTGATGCGCCGCATGAAGCTCAAGGAAGACGACCTGCGCCAAGTCATCGAGCTGGTACAGAGCCTCAACCCGCGCCCCGGCTCGCAGATCGAGTCCAGCGAAGCCGAATATGTCGTGCCCGACGTGATCGTGCGCAAAGACAACGAACGCTGGCTGGTGGAGTTGAACCAGGAATCGGTGCCTCGCCTGCGGGTCAACCCACAATACGCAGGCTTTGTGCGCCGCGCCGACACCAGTGCCGACAACACCTTCATGCGCAACCAGTTGCAGGAAGCGCGCTGGTTCATCAAGAGCCTGCAAAGCCGTAACGAAACCCTGATGAAAGTGGCCACCCAGATCGTCGAGCACCAGCGCGGCTTCCTGGAATATGGCGACGAGGCGATGAAGCCACTGGTTCTGCACGACATTGCCGAAGCGGTAGGTATGCATGAATCGACGATTTCACGGGTAACCACGCAGAAATTCATGCATACCCCACGGGGTATTTATGAGCTGAAATACTTTTTCTCCAGCCACGTCAGCACCTCCGAAGGCGGTGAATGCTCGTCCACGGCGATCCGCGCGATCATCAAAAAACTGGTTGCGGCGGAAAATCAGAAAAAGCCATTGAGTGACAGTAAGATCGCTGGTTTACTGGAGGCACAAGGCATTCAGGTCGCCCGTCGAACCGTCGCCAAGTACCGCGAGTCCCTCGGGATCGCGCCTTCCAGCGAGCGTAAGCGTTTGATGTGACGGGCGGGCCATAGCGTTCCAGTGGTGGGTATTCCTACCCACCGCTTTATGCACTGGCAACGAAGGAGAAGCTGTATGCAAGTCAACATCAGTGGACACCATGTAGAAGTCACCCCTCCATTGCGCGAATACGTCGAGCAGAAGCTGAAACGGCTTGAGGGTCATTTCGACAAAATCACCAATGTGCAAGTCATCATGAAGGTCGACAAGCTTCAGCAGAAAATTGAGGCGACTCTCCAGATACCCGGTGGCGAAGTAGTCGCCAATGCCGAGCATGAAGACATGTATGCATCAATTGATGCCTTGACTGACAAGCTTGACCGCCAACTTAAAAAGCATAAGGAAAAGCAGCAGAGCCTTCTTCAAGGCACAGGCCGCTAACACTCCCCACCCATGATCCGACTTGAAACTATCCTGACCCCCGGCCGTTCCCTTGTGAACGTGCCGGGCGGCAGCAAAAAGAAAGCCCTCGAACAAATTGCCAACCTGATCGCGCGCGAAGTGCCGGATCTGGAGATGCAGGATGTATTCGACGCGCTGATCGCCCGTGAAAAACTCGGTTCAACCGGTTTTGGCAACGGCATCGCCATTCCTCATTGCCGCCTCAAAGGCTGCGAGACACCCGTCAGCGCCTTGCTCCACCTCGAAGCCCCCATCGATTTCGACGCCATCGACGGCGCCCCGGTTGACCTGCTGTTCGTTCTGCTGGTCCCGCAAGCCGCCACCGATGCGCACCTGGAACTGCTTCGGCAGATAGCCAGCATGCTCGACCGCAAAGAAGTACGCGACAGACTGCGCAGTGCCAGCAGCAACGAGGCGCTTTATCAGGTTGTACTCGATGAGCAAAGCGGGCAGTAACCATGCGTTTGATCATCGTCAGCGGCCGCTCCGGCTCGGGTAAAAGCACCGCCCTCAATGTTCTTGAGGACAACGGTTTCTACTGCATCGACAACCTGCCGGCGGGCCTGCTGCCGGAATTGGCCGAACGCGCCCTGATCCACACTGAACTGCCGCAGCCACTGGTGGCCGTCTCGATTGACGCCCGCAACCTGCCCAGCCACCTCGAGCGCTTCCCGCAACTGCTCGAGGAAGTACGCGCCAAGCATATTCATTGCGATGTGCTGTACCTGGATGCCGACGAGGAGACGCTGCTCAAGCGTTTCTCCGAAACCCGTCGACGTCACCCTCTCAGCAGCCCGCATCGCTCCCTGGCCGAAGCCATAGAGGATGAGACCACGCTGCTGGGGCCGATCATTGACCTCGCGGATCTCAAGATCAACACCACGGACCTCAACCTGTATCAGTTGCGCGATGCCATCAAGCTGCGCCTGCTGAACCAGCCGGAGCCAGGCACGGCCTTTCTGGTTGAGTCGTTCGGGTTCAAGCGCGGGATGCCGGTGGATGCCGACCTGGTGTTCGACGTGCGCTGCCTGCCCAACCCCTACTGGAAGCCGGAGCTGCGTGACCAGTCTGGTTTGGACCAGCCAGTAGCCGAGTACCTGGCTGCGCAACCGGATGTCGAGGAGATGTTCCAGGATATCTCCAGCTACCTGCTCAAATGGTTACCGCGCTTTGCTGCAAGTAATCGGGCTTATGTCACCATTGCCATCGGCTGCACCGGCGGCCACCACCGTTCCGTCTACCTGACCGAACGCCTGGGCCAGGTGCTGCAACAAACCCTCAAGAACGTCCAGGTTCGCCACCGCGACCTTAGCTGAAAGGAACACCCCCGCGATGCCCGCTCTGGAAATTGAAATCATCAACAAGTTGGGCCTGCACGCCCGCGCCTCGGCCAAATTTGTCGGCGTTGCCGGGCAGTTCCCTTGCCAGATCCGCGCCGGGCGCACGCCGGAATCGATGGTCGACGGCAAAAGCATCATGGCCATGATGATGCTGGCTGCGGGCAAGGGCACCAAGATTCACTTGAAGACGGAAGGCGAACAAGAGCAGGAAGCGATGGACGCCCTGGTTAAGTTGATCAATAACTACTTTGACGAGGGTGAGTAAACCCACCCTTTGAGACAGGTGTGAGGCTGCAATGGCCTCACCCTAATGCGGTATCCATCACCATCATCAAACAAAACCCGACGCACAACCCCAGGCTGGCAAGCTTTTCGTGACCGTTGCGGCGCGATTCCGGGATCACTTCGTGAGTCACCACCAGCAACATAGCCCCCGCCGCCAGCGCAAGCCCCAATGGCAACAGAACCTCAGCCAGGCTCACCAACCACGCACACAGCACGGCAAACACCGGCTCGACCAAGCCTGACGCGGCGCCGATCAAGAACGCCTTGACCCGCGACATGCCCGCGCCTGCCAACACCAGTGCAATCACCAAACCTTCCGGCACATCCTGCAAGGCAATGCCCATGGCCAGGCTGTCGGCGTCCGGCATGCCACCACCGGCAGAAACGCCCACTGCCATACCTTCCGGAATGTTGTGAGCAATG
The DNA here is from genome assembly GCF_012985445.1 of Pseudomonas sp. WS 5532. Classification (NCBI taxonomy): domain Bacteria; kingdom Pseudomonadati; phylum Pseudomonadota; class Gammaproteobacteria; order Pseudomonadales; family Pseudomonadaceae; genus Pseudomonas; species Pseudomonas sp. WS 5532. The sequence goes on along the minus strand of NZ_JAAQWK010000001.1, from coordinate 242,778 downwards.
ATGGCGAACACAAACAACCAGATACGCGGCGCAATCACGGGTTTACCCGCCGTAACCACCAGCATCTCCGGGCTCGCGCCGGAAACCTTGCGGTCTACCAGATACAGCCCGCACGCCCCCAGCATGATGCCGAAGCTGATCAAACCACTGGCACCCCAAGGCGAGAGCCCCAGGCCTTCAGCGGCCGCAATACCGGGCACGATCAGCGAGAAAGCCGTCGCCGCCAACATTACCCCGGCACCAAAGCCCAGCAAGGTATCGCTCAGCGCTACCGGCATGCGGCGTATGACCAGCACGGGCACCGCGCCCAGTGCCGTGCCGAGCGCGCAGATAGCGCCGCCCTGCAAGGCGCGCAGGATACGCGGTTCAAGGTTTAGCCAGGCCAGCCCATGGGCCACCAGCAATGCAGTCCCTGCCAACAGCAACAGCGAGCCAAACGCATAACGAAACATTCGCCCGCTGCTGATCGCCAGTGTTTCAGTGCCCATAGTCGGCCTTAGATCTTGTTATAGGTTGAATATCAGGCCAGGGCGGCCTGGTAGCGTGCGGCGACTTCCGGCCAGTTGATCACGCTATAAAAGGCGTTGATGTATTCCGGGCGACGGTTCTGATACAGCAGGTAATAGGCGTGCTCCCACACGTCCAGGCCCAGTATTGGCGTGTTGCCGCTCATCAACGGGCTGTCCTGATTGCCACTGCTTTCCACCACCAGTGTCTTCTGCGGGGTGACACTCAGCCATGCCCAGCCGCTGCCGAAGCGGGTCAAGGCGGCCTTGGTGAAGGCCTCTTTGAAACTGTCGAAGCCGCCCAAATGCTCGTCGATGGCTTTGCCCAGCGCGCCGTCGGGTTTACCGCCGCCCTTCGGCGACATCACCGCCCAGAACAACGAGTGGTTGGCGTGACCACCCCCTTGGTTGATCACGGCAGCACGCAGTTTTTCCGGCAGTTGCTGCACGCTGGACACCAACTTCTCTACCGGCCAACCCGCAAACTCCGTGCCTTCGACCGCTGCATTGAGGTTGTTGATGTAGGTTTGGTGATGCTTGGTGTAGTGAATCTCCATGGTTTGCGCATCAATATGCGGCTCCAGGGCGTCGTAGGCGTAAGGCAGGGCAGGCAAGGTGTAGGTCATATCAATGTGCTCCGTAGTGTGGAGTGATCGGTTGCGCCGCAGTACCGCCCAGCAGGCGATGGGTACGCGGGTACTCGCCGTGATCGCTGATGAAATTCAACAGTTCGACGTAGGTCTTGCTGCTCTGGCGCAGCGCCGCCTCGCGCAATTGCGGGTTCAGACGCGGGTCCTGCATGGTCTGCAACAGCCGTTGGTGAATGGCGCACAGGTATTCCGCGCTTTCCTCCGGCTGGTTCAGGCGCAGGTGCAGGTCCGCCAGGTTGTGGTGGGAAATGACGCAAGCCGCCACTGCTTCGTCGGCATCCGCCCAACGCTCGAACAACACTTGCGCCAGGGCCAGGGCTTGCAAATAGGCCTCACGAGCGTCGACCAGCTCGCCCGCCATAAAACAGCGATTGGCCCGTTCGATCGTGCGTTTCCAGTGCTCCATGGTGCGCCTCCAAAGCAGGGTCGGTGATTACACGCCGCCGGCCGTGAGCTTTTCCGGGTCCAGCAGGATCTCCAGTTGGCTACGTGACAAGTCGGTGTGCTCAAGAGCGACATCGATCACCGGGCGGCCTTGCTGATAGGCCTTCTTGGCGATTTCAGCGGCCTTTTGGTAACCAATGATCGGGTTGAGTGCGGTGACCAGGATCGGGTTGCGCGACAGCGCTTCCTTAAGCTTGGCTTCGTTGACCTTGAAGCTGGCGATGGCTTTGTCGGCCAGCAGGAGGCTGGCATTGGCCAGCAATTCGAGGCTGCTAAGCAGGTTCTGGGCGATGATCGGCAGCATCACGTTCAGCTCGAAGTTGCCGGACTGACCCGCCACAGTGATCACCGTGTCATTGCCGATGACCTGGGCGGCAACCATGGCGGTGGCCTCCGGAATCACTGGATTGACCTTGCCCGGCATGATCGAGGAGCCTGGCTGCAAGCCTTCCAATTCGATTTCACCCAAGCCTGCGAGCGGGCCGGAGTTCATCCAGCGCAGGTCGTTGGCGATTTTCATCAGCGATACCGCAGTGGCTTTCAACTGGCCGGAAACGGCAACGGCGGTGTCCTGGGAGCCGATCAGCGCGAACAGGTTCTTGCCGGGGGTGAATTTCACCCCGCTAAGGATGCTCAGTTGCTGACTGAAACGCGCAGCAAATTCGGGGTGCGCATTGATCCCGGTACCAACCGCCGTGCCACCCTGTGCCAGCGCCTGCAAGCTCGGCAGCAAATCCTGCAAATGGCCGATATTGGCCTTGAGCTGTTGCGCCCAACCATTAAGCACCTGGCTCATGCGCACCGGCATGGCGTCCATCAGGTGCGTTCGGCCGGTCTTGATGAACGGGTGGACCTCTTCGCCCTTTTGCTCGATGACTTGCACCAAGTGCAGCAAGGCCGGCAGCGTTTGCTCATGCAGCACCAAGGCTGCGCTGACGTGGATGGTGGTTGGGATAATGTCGTTGCTGCTTTGGCCACAGTTCACATGATCATTGGGGTTAACCGCTTCACCCAGCAAACGGCTGGCCAAGGTCGCAATCACTTCGTTGGCATTCATGTTCGAGCTGGTGCCGGAGCCTGTCTGGAAAATATCCACCGGGAAGTGCGGCATGAAGTTGCCTTCGAGCAAGCCCTGGGCCGCGTCAACGATGGCCTTGCCCTGCCCTTCGCTGATTTGCTTGAGGTCGACATTGACCTTCGCGGCGGCGGCCTTGGCCAGGATCAGGGCGCGAATGAATTGCGTCGGCATGCGTTGATGACTGATCGGAAAATTGTTCACCGCGCGCTGGGTCTGCGCGCCATACAAAGCCTCGGCAGGCACTTGCAGCTCGCCCATGCTGTCGCGTTCGATACGGGTGTTACTCATCGTTTGATCCTTGCACCAGGTCGGAGTGAGAAATAGACGGCAGCAATTCGCAGGTCGCCAATTGCCAGGCAAAGGTCTGCCAGCGCTTGAGGCGGCAGGCACAGTGGGAAAGTTTTTCCAGGTCGCGAAGTGGGCGCCAGGCCTGGTCCAGGCACATGGATCGCCAGTGCCAGGGCAAGGCGATGTCGCCCGCGGTGTCGATCAAAAGGCGGAATGACGTTTCGGCGATCGTCCACGGATGGGTCGCGGTGCAGCACGCCAGGTATCGCCCTTCGTTGAGGTAATGTTCGATCAGTCGCGGTTCATTAGGATCAAGGCCGCAGCGAATCTGACGACTCATCCAACGCCAACTTTCCAGGTACGGATCCTCATGCAGGACAGAACTCATGATCCATGCTCATTCGGTAATGATATTTATTATTAAATGATATTGAGAATCAAAACAAGAGCAGCAAATTGCAGCCATTAAAAAAGGCACGCCATCTTGAGGATGGCGTGCCTTTTTGATGAAGCGTCGCGCCGTTAACTGCCGGCGACGGTCATCCGCTCAATCAGCACCGAACCGGTGCGAATGTTGCTGCGCAGCTCCAGGTCATTACCCACTGCGACGATCTGCTTGAACATATCGCGCATGTTGCCGGCAATAGTCACTTCCTGGACGGCGAATTGAATCTCGCCATTTTCTACCCAGAAACCCGCCGCACCGCGTGAATAATCACCGGTCACCATGTTCAGGCCACTGCCCATCAGCTCGGTGACCAGCAGGCCTCGGCCCATACGACGCAACAGCGCTGCCTGGTCTTCATCGCCATGGGTGACGAACAGGTTGTGCACGCCACCGGCGTTCGCCGTGCTTGGCAGGCCCAGCTTGCGACCGGCGTAAGTGCCCAGCACGTAGGACACCAACTCGCCCTTTTCGACAAACGGTTTGGCATAGGTGGCCAGGCCATCACCATCGAATGAGGAACTGCCCATGGCACGCATCAGGTGCGGGCGCTCATCAATCGTCAGCCATTCAGGAAACAGTTTCTGGCCAATCGCGCCTTCAAGGAACGAAGATTTTCGGTACAGGTTGCCACCGGAAATCGCGCCAAGGAAACTGCCGAACAAACCACCGGCCAGCTCAGCCGAGAACAGCACCGGCACCTCACACGTTGGTACCGGGCGTGCGCCCAGGCGGCTCGCTGCACGTTGCGCCGCGCGCTGACCGATGCTGACTGGATCGGCGAGCAATTCGCCCTGGCGGCTCACGTCGTACCAGTAATCGCGCTGCATCTGGCCATTGGCTTCGGCGATCATCACGCAGCTCAAGCTATGGCGAGTGGAGGCATAACCACCGATAAAACCATGGCTGTTACCGTAGACACGGCAGCCTTGATGAGTGCTCAACGTGGTGCCATCAGCGTTCTTGATGCGGGCATCGGCATCAAACGCCGCTGCTTCGCAGATCAGTGCCTTTTCGATCGCTTGCTCGGGCGTGATGTCCCAGGCGTGAAACAGATCGAAATCCTTCAAGTCCTTGGCCATCAGCGCTTTGTCGGCCAGGCCCGAGCTTTCATCCTCGGAGGTGTGCTTGGCAATCGCCAGCGCCGCCGCCACGGTTTCACGAATTGCTTCCGGCCCACTGGCGGAAGTACTGGCCGAGCCTTTGCGCTGCCCGGCATACAACGTGATACCAAAACCCTGGTCGCGATTGAATTCAACAGTTTCCACTTCACGCTGGCGCACCGACGTCGACAGCCCCTGCTCCAGCGACACGGCTACTTCACAGGCGCTGGCCCCCTGGCGCTTGGCCTCGGCAAGGATCTGCTCGACTTGTTCCTGCAGTGCCGGTAACGCTTGCGGACCGACGCTTTGGGCTGCACTCATGGTTTTCTCCACTCAAATTCTGCTTTCGGTTAAGGCCATCGAGCGACCGGGCCGGACAAGCGGCCCCCGACTGGTTATCATGGCGGCGTTTCTTTGCGGACTGCCACCATGGTTGATTCTTACGACGACTCCCTCGACGGGGAGAAAAGCAAAACCCAGGTCAAACGCGAGCTGCATGCGCTGGTTGACCTCGGCGAGCGCCTTACAACGCTCAAGAAAGACTTGATTGCCAAATTGCCACTGACCGACGAAATGCGCCGGGCGCTTGCGGATGCTCCCAAGCACACCGCGAATATCGCGCGTAAACGGCACATCATGTTTATCGGCAAGCTGATGCGCGATCAGGACACTGATGCCATTCTGGCCTTGCTCGATCAAACCGATGCCTCCACTCGCCAGTACAACGAACGCTTCCATAACCTGGAGCGCTGGCGTGACCGCCTGATCTCGGGCGATGACGCGGTGCTGGAGAAATTCGTGCTGGACTACCCGGACGCGGACCGCCAGCAACTGCGCTCCCTGATCCGTCAGGCCCAGCACGAGCAGGCGCATAACAAGGCGCCGGCCACCAGCCGTAAAATCTTCAAATACATCCGTGAGCTGGACGAGACTCAACGCGGCCTGCGTTGACCCTCTTCCCCGGGTGGCGGTCTTCGCCACCCGAAGCTCCGGCCATTACGACCCCGTGCCACCCACGGTGATCGCATCGATTTTCAAGGTTGGCTGACCGACGCCGACTGGCACCGACTGCCCATCCTTACCGCAGGTGCCCACGCCGCTGTCCAGCGACAGGTCATTACCGACCATCGACACCTTGCTCATGGCTTCCGGCCCATTGCCAATCAACGTCGCCCCTTTGACCGGCGCGGTAATCTTGCCGTCTTCGATCAGGTACGCTTCGCTGGTGGAGAACACAAACTTGCCGCTGGTGATATCGACCTGGCCGCCGCCGAGGTTGGCGCAGTAGATCCCGCGTTTTACCGAGGCGATGATTTCCGCGGGGTCGCTTTCGCCACCGAGCATGTAGGTGTTGGTCATGCGCGGCATCGGCAGGTGCGCGTAAGACTCGCGACGGCCGTTACCGGTACGCGCCACACCCATGAGGCGGGCGTTGAGCTTGTCCTGCATATAGCCCTTGAGCACGCCGTTTTCAATCAGCGTGGTGCATTCGGTCGGCGTGCCTTCGTCGTCGACACTCAACGAGCCACGCCGGCCGGCCAGGGTGCCGTCATCGACAATGGTGCAGAGTTTGGATGCAACCATCTCGCCCATGCGCCCGCTGTAGGCCGAACTGCCTTTGCGGTTGAAGTCGCCTTCCAGGCCGTGGCCCACGGCTTCGTGCAGCAGCACGCCAGACCAGCCCGAGCCCAACACCACCGGCAAGGTACCGGCCGGCGCCGGAATGGCTTCCAGGTTGACCAGCGCCTGACGCAGCGCTTCACGGGCGTAACCCATGGCGCGGTCTTCAGCGAGGAAATAACGGTAGTCGGTACGCCCGCCACCGCCGTGACCACCGCGCTCGCGGCGGCCGTTCTGCTCAACAATGACACTCACGTTGAAACGCACCAGCGGCCGCACGTCCGCCGCCAGCCCGCCGTCCGTGGACGCCACCAGAATGCGCTCCCACACGCCAGCCATGCTCACCGTTACTTGCTGAATACGCGGGTCGAGCGCACGAGTGGCCGCATCGATACGCTTGAGCAAATCGACCTTTTCCGCGCGGCTGATCACCTCCAGCGGGTTATCCGGCGCGTACAGCTGGGCCACGTCCTGAGTGCTGAAAGCCTGCACAGTGCCGTTCTGGCCGGCGCGGGAAATCGAGCGTGCCGCGCGCGCCGCCAGGCCGAGGGCTTCAAGGGTGATGGCGTTGCTGTAGGCAAAACCAGTCTTTTCACCGGATTGCGCGCGCACGCCTACGCCTTGGTCAAGGTTGAAACTGCCTTCCTTGACGATGCCGTCTTCGAGGGCCCACGACTCGGAAATCTGGCCCTGGAAATACAGGTCGGCCGCGTCGATGCCCGGCCCGGCCAGATCACCGAGCACGGTTTGCAAACTGTCGATGGTCACGCCACCGGGTGCCAGGAGGTGTTCACTGACTGAGGACAACAACTCGCTCATAGGTTTGGCCTTAAATTCATCGTTCTGAAGCAGGCCGCTGCGCGCCCTGCGAGAAAAAGCGCCGATGATTGACCACCGGCATGCGCGCCCGTATCGACGCTTGTTCACTGCTATCGCGTTCGGCCAACAACACCGCTTCGCCTTGATCCTGTTGTGTCAGCACACGCCCCCAAGGGTCGACAATGGCTGCGTGGCCAAAGGTTTCCCGTGGCCCCGGGTGCGCACCGCCTTGAGCGGCGGCCAATAAATAGCACTGGGTTTCGATGGCTCGCGCCCGAATCAGTACATCCCAATGTGCCGCGCCGGTCACCGCCGTAAAGGCCGAAGGCGCAGTAATCAACTCCGCCCCCGCCGCACGCAGCTCGCTGTACAGCTCGGGAAACCGCAAGTCGTAGCACACCGTCAGGCCCAAGCGCCCCACCGGCGTGTCCGCCACCACCACATTGCTCCCGAAAGCATAGTCGTCAGATTCGCGATAACGCCCCCTGGCATCTGCAACATCGACATCAAACAGGTGCAATTTGTCGTACCGGGCGACGATTTCGCCCTGATCATCGATCAATAGCGAGCAAGCGTTGGACTTGGCGTGCGGTTGGTCCTTGGGCGGCAACGGCAAAGTGCCGGCCACTATCCATAAGGTGAGGTCGCGGGCGGTCTGTTTCAACCAGGGCAGGATCGGGCCTTCGCCCAAGGCTTCGGCGCGACCGATATCGGCCACGTCGCGGCGACCCATGGCAGCGAAGTTCTCCGGCAGTACCGCAAGCTTCGCACCGCCTGCTGCCGCCTGCTCCAGCAAGCGCCGGGCCTGGGCCAGGTTGGCCAGCACATCGCTCTGGCTGACCATTTGAATTACCGCAAAGGGCATGGGCCGACACTCCATAATAGGCATGCGGCCATGCTACTCCACAGGCTCTCAGTTTGGCTTTTCAAATGGCTTGTCGAAGGTGATTTTTGGATCCTTCCACGGGCCTTGAACCTTGTATTGCACGCTGGCGAAGCGCGAAACACGGTCACCGATCAGCTTGTCGATCAGGAACAACGCGCCGCCAATGGCGGGCGCGCCGACAATCAGCGCGGCAATCGGCAGGTTGTTGGTCACCGGCAACGTGACCAGCAGCTTGGCGTCGACACGGTCAGCCACCAGGTCCAGGGTGCCATTGAGCTCGAGGTTGGTGGACGGGCCGGTCATGGTGATGGGTTCACGGGTGACGAACACTCCATCACTGGCGGCCAGCAAGCCTTTGACCCGGTCATAACTCAAGCCCTTGCCGAGCAGGTCCGAGAAGTCCAGGCGCAAACGGCGACCGATCGAATTGAAGTTGAGCAAACCAAACACCCGCAAGGCCTGGGCGCCACCTTCCACTTCGACAAACTGGCCTTTACGGAATGACGCATCCAGGCTACCGGAGAAACGCTTGGGGCCAACCCAGGCCGGCGAACCCGGCCAACGGCCATCCACATCCAGGTGGAAGTCTTCGCTGGTCACGGTCGGCGCAAAACCCCAGCCCTTGAGCACGTCGGCAATGTTCTTGCCGTCCAGGCGGCCCTTGTACCAGCTGCTGCTGGCGCCGGGCGCGCCTTCCCAACCGCCGGCACCATTAAGCTGCATGCCCTTGAGGCCGAGGTTGAGGTTGTTGAAGGCCAGGCCTTTGGCAGTCGGGCGGATCTTCAGCGACCAGGCGCCCACCAGGTCGGGGCCCTGGAACAGCTGGTTGATGGCGATATCCAGCGCGGGGATGTCCTTGGGGTCGATATCCGCCAACGGGTCCGGTGCGTTTTCGTCGGCCTGCGCGGTCGGGTCCACCGCCGGCAGCTTCACGTATTGCAGGTTGATCGCAATCGGCGCGCCCTTGGCGTCCGGCAGGTTGACCGTGCCCTTGGCCTGCTGGCTGTCGAGCTGCAAACCCCAGGCGGCAGGCTTGCGGTCCAGCTGAAGGTTGGCCTGATCAAGCTGGGTGCCAAAACCGATCAGTTTGCCCACTTTGAAGTCGGCACCACTGAGCAACTGTTTGGCGCTGCCGCCTGGGTCGTTACCGGCGTAGCGGTTGGCGAGTTTTTTCCATGGGTCAATATCCAGTTCCGACAGCACACCGCGAATACGCAAGCCTTTGGCTGCGGGCAACACAGCATTGCCGGCGCCAAGGAACAACTCCCCGCGCCCATCATTGAATTTGTCCGGCGGCGAGGCAAAGGTAAAGCTCGCCAATTCGCCGTAGTCGAACCAGTAACGACGCTCGGCACCTTGCAACGTCATGCGGAACACACTGTCACGGCCTTGGCTGGCAGGCATGCCGAAGGGCGCCGGCAGGTCTACCGCCACACCCTTCATATTGGAACTGACCATCAGTTGGCTGTCGGCGCCGTCCAGTGTGAGTTGCAGCTGGTACGGAATATCACCGGACACTGGCAACGGCTGGCTGATTTTTAACCAATCGGTCAGGCGCTTGACCGTGACCTGGCCCTTGGCGGTGACGCGGGTACTGATGTTGCCTGGCTTGCCATCGGCAACAATTTGCGCGGTGATCGGTCGATCGAATGCCTGGGCCGAGATGTTCTGGCCACTCAAGCCCTTGCTGCTGTCGAAGCGGAAATCGCCCTTGAGCTGTGTCAGGTCCAAGGTCGGCTCCGCCAATTGAAGACGGGCTTTGTCGGTCTTGAAGTCCACCACGATCTTCGGCTCGGTGCCTTTGACCAGCGGAATGTCCAGGTCCAGATTGCCTTGCAGGTCGCCGTCGCCCTTCCAGCCGGCAAAGGTTGAACCCGTGCCTATCGGCGCGTCCTGAAGGATCTTCAAACCATCACCCAGGCCGCCCGCAAACCCACCGGTGATCAGCAGGTGGCTGTCTTTACCGGCCGGTGCGTGGGGAATATTGACGTACACGTCCTTGACCTTGGTGTCGAGCAATTGGCCCTTGCTGGCCAGGATGCGCACGCCGCTCTCCTCGACAAACACTTCGCCATTGACCTTGCTCACATGCGGCCAACCCGGCTGGAAGGCCAGTTCGGCGTCATGCACCTTGAAGAACAAGCTGATGTTGCGCGCAGCGGGCAGCGCGTCATGGTTGAGCGAACCTTGGTACTGGAAGAACCCTTGGTCCACGGCGCCTTTAAGAATTGCGGTGCGCAGCCATTCATCCAGGGACGGGCTCAACACGGCCGGCAAATACTTGGGCGTGAAACGACCATCGCCATCGACCATACCGACCCGCAGGTCCATGTAGTCTTCCTGGGCATGGTCGAAGTGCAGGCGAATCAGGAAGTCGGCAGCCACTTTGCCCTCCTCGCCCAGCACCTTGATGTAAGGGGCAATCAGGGTGAAGCCTTCTTTATCCAGCTTCCATGTCAGGCGCGCGTTGGCCTGGATGTACTGCCAGGGCTTGGCGAAGATCGGGTACAGGTGCAGGGAAAAATCCTTGCTGTCCATACGCAACTCACCTTGGCCCAAATCGCCACTGATACTCCCGGATACGTTCCGTGCGGCTGGCGCACCGAAGTACGCGTCAAAACCGATGCGTTCAAGGTTGGCGGCGAAGCTGAGTTTTTTATCGGTGGCGTCCTGCGGACGGAAATCCACCAACACATTGCGCAACACGCCCGTGGCCTTGAGGTGCTCGATGGTTTTGGCAAAACCTTCCGGCAATGGCGCCAAGGCATTCAACAGCGGGGTAACAGGGGTCAGGTCAAGGCGGTCAGCCTGAAGCTTCCAGGTTTCCTGGTCTTTGTCGGTCGCCACGCTTTGTTGCAGTTGCAGGTGTGATTCCCAGCGGGTATCGCCGATGTTCATCGCCAGTGAATCGAACAACACCTTAAGGCCACTGTCACTGCGTTGCAGGTAGGCGGTCAGGGCGAGGTTTTCGATATGCACAGGTTTGCGGTCGGCGTAACTGCCCTTTACTTGCGGTGAGTTGAGGCGCACCACGGCACTTTGGACGGTGCCTTTGCCCCAATTGAGCCAGAACTCGCCACCGGCTTTGAACTGAGTGAGCTTCCATTGCTGGGTCAGCCTGGCGGGAATCCATTTGGCCCAGTCACTTTGAGGCAGGCTCAGGTAGGCTTCGACTTCGCCCTCTTTCCATGCGCTTGCGCGAATACGGCTACGAAGGCTCAGCGCCAAAGGCTGGCCGTCCGGCAGGGTGACGCGTGCATCCAGGCGTTGGCGGGTGTTGCCGGTATGCAGGCTCAGGCCCACATAGGTCAGGGTCAACGGCGCTTGCTCGAACGGCTGCAATGTCACCTGGCTGTCGAGCAACGACACGCGCTTGACCATCTGCATGCGCGTGAGCAACTGCTGCGGGTCCAACGGCTGGTCATCCTGCACCGGCAAACCTTGCAGCGCCCAGTGGCCGTCCTGGTCTTCCTTGACACTCAACTGCAGGCCGCTGACTTCCAGGTGGGCGATACGCACTTCGCGCGCCATCAGGCTGGCCCAGATATCCGGCACCACTTCAACCTGATCCAGGCGCAAGGCGCTGTTGCCTTCGCCGACCATCACGTCGTGGGCCAGCAATATCGGCGCGAAACCACTCCAGCGCCCTTCGAGGCTGCCGATGTGCAGGGGCATCTCCACCGCAGCCTGCGCCTTGGCTTCAACTTCGGCGCGGTACTCCGCCACCAGTGGGACCAACTCACGACCCAGGCTCACGTACACCGCCGCCAGTACCAGCAGCAAGGCGCACAGGCCCAGGCCCCAACGGGTCAAGGCGGCAAAAAAGCGTGTCAGACGCTCCATGTCAGGCGACCCTCAAGGCAGTTAGCGGACGGCAGATCAACGCCTGCCGGTCTCGAATAAAGAAAGCGATTGGGGATCAGAGCAGCACCACGTCGTATTGTTCCTGGGAATACATGGTTTCGACCTGGAAACGAATGGTGCGCCCGATAAAACCCTCAAGCTCAGCAACGTTACCGGACTCTTCATCCAGCAATCGGTCGACCACTTTCTGGTTGGCAAGCACTCTATAGCCTTCCGCCTGGTAGGCACGTGCCTCCCGTAAGATTTCGCGGAAAATCTCGTAGCAAACCGTTTCCGGGGTCTTCAACTTTCCACGCCCCTGGCAACTGCTGCACGGCTCGCACAGCACTTGCTCAAGGCTTTCGCGGGTGCGCTTGCGGGTCATCTGCACAAGACCAAGCTCGGTGATCCCGATAATGTTGGTCTTGGCGTGGTCACGCTCCAGCTGCTTCTCCAGGGTGCGCAGCACTTGGCGCTGGTGCTCTTCGTCTTCCATGTCGATGAAGTCGATAATGATGATGCCGCCCAGGTTGCGCAGGCGCAGCTGACGGGCAATCGCGGTGGCCGCTTCGAGGTTGGTCTTGAAGATGGTTTCTTCGAGGTTGCGATGGCCCACGAACGCGCCGGTGTTGACGTCGATGGTGGTCATGGCTTCCGCCGGATCGACCACCAGATAGCCGCCGGACTTGAGCGGCACTTTGCGCTCCAGGGCTTTCTGGATTTCATCTTCGACGCCATACAGGTCGAAGATCGGCCGCTCGCCAGGATAATGCTCCAGGCGGTCGGCAATTTCCGGCATCAGCTCGGCCACGAATTGCGTAGTGCGCTGGAAGGTTTCCCGCGAGTCGATGCGAATTTTCTCGATCTTTGGGCTGACCAGGTCACGCAAGGTACGCAACGCTAGACCGAGGTCTTCATAGATGACGCTCGGCGCACCAATGGTTTTGATCTGTGCGCCGATCTGATCCCACAGCCTGCGCAGGTAGCGGATGTCCATGAGGATTTCGTCAGCACCGGCGCCTTCAGCGGCGGTGCGCAGGATAAACCCGCCGGCTTCCTTGATGCCTTCGGCCGCTACGCAGTCGCTGACCACCTTTTTCAGGCGCTCGCGCTCGGCTTCGTCTTCAATCTTGAGGGAAATACCCACATGCGCGGTACGCGGCATGTACACCAGATAGCGCGAGGGGATCGACAGTTGCGTCGTCAGCCGCGCGCCTTTTGAACCGATCGGATCCTTGGTGACTTGCACCACCAGGCTCTGCCCTTCGTGCACCAGGGCGCTGATGCTTTCTACCGCCGGGCCTTCACGCAGGGAAATTTCCGAGGCGTGGATAAACGCGGCACGGTCCAGGCCGATGTCGACGAAAGCCGCCTGCATGCCCGGTAATACGCGCACCACCTTGCCTTTATAGATATTGCCGACAATACCGCGCTTCTGGGTGCGCTCGACGTGCACTTCCTGCAGAACACCGTTTTCTACCACCGCCACGCGCGATTCCATCGGCGTGATATTGATCAGAATCTCTTCACTCATGGCTGGGTCTCGTTCAGGCGTTTTCACAATAGTGACCGATCGCTTAAGGCTTGGCGCGCAAATAAAGGCGTTCAGCGCGCGGTAAGGTTTTGCCAACAGGGTATGCCGAATTGGCCGAGCAGTTGCGCGGTTTCGCACACCGGCAGGCCGACCACAGCGGAATAGCTGCCATTGAGCCCGGCGACAAACACCGAACCCAGCCCCTGGATAGCATAGCCGCCGGCCTTGTCCGCAGGTTCGCCACTGTGCCAGTAGGATGTAGCTTCCTGGACAGAAATAGCGCGAAAACGTACACGACTGCTTACACAACGCGTTTCGCAACGATGGCCGTCGGTGAGGGCAATGGCAGTGAGCACTTCATGTTCACGACCTGAAAGCGCCATCAGCATCGCCAAGGCATCGGCTTGGTCCACGGGCTTGCCAAGGATCTGGCCATCCACGATCACCGCCGTGTCCGCACCCAGCACACAGGCCTGCACACTTTGTTCAAGCGCAGCAAAACCCGCCTCGGCCTTGCCGCGCGCAAGGCGCTCGACGTAGGCAACGGCGGGTTCATTAGTAAGAGGGGTTTCATCAATGGCGGCGCTGACCACGGTGAAAGGCACACCGATCTGGGTCAACAGTTCACGCCGCCTCGGTGAGCCCGAGGCCAGGTAAAGCGAATTCATTGCAGACTCTCCCTGTAGAGTTTGATAACCAGGCAGAGCCTCGCAATCCATTCAATTGATTTTATAGCGACGACGTAACCCACGCAGGCCGAAACTGACCCAAGGCCACAGCAGCGCACTGACCAACGCTGGCAACACCAGCGCCAAGGTCGGTTGGCGGTTGCCGGTCAAGGCACTGAGCCACAGTTGCACCAACTGCGCCAGGCCGAAGATCACCAGGATCACCAGGCACTGTTGCCACATCGGGAACATGCGCAAACGCTGCTGCAACGACAGCACCAGGAAAGTAATCAGCGTGAGGATCAATGCGTTCTGACCCAGCAAAGTGCCATAGAGCACGTCTTCCGCCAAGCCCAGGCACATCGCCGTGACCATCCCGACTTTATGCGGCAGGGTCAGCGACCAGAACGCGAGCAACAACGCGAGCCAGAGCGGTCGCAGGATCTCCATGAATTGCGGCAGCGGCGAGACGCTGAGCAATAAGCCGATGGCGAAGGTCAGCCAGACGATCCAACCATTGCGTGAATGAGTACCGGCCATTATTCCTCCCTCTGCCGCGTGGTTGCCGGGGCAGCGGCCGCTGGTCGAGCGGCTGGTGTGGCGGCAGGCGTCGACGCAGGCGGTTTGGTTGCGGCGGGTTTCGCCGGGCGGGCGTTGTGGGTGGCAGGTTTAACGGGCGTCGCCACCGGCGCTGCCGGAGTTGCCACCGGTGCAGGCGGCCCAACAAATGCGGGCTTGGGCACCGTTGCGGGAACGATCGGCGTTATACCGTTCTGCTTGTCTTCCGCTTCCTGGGCTTGGGCGGCGTCGTTGGCGCGCTCTTCCGGAGTGCGATTGTCGCTGAATACCAGCAACAGATAGCGGCTGCGGTTCAAGGCAGCGGTTGGCACGGCACGCACGATAGCGAAAGGCTGGCCGGAATCGTGGATCACTTCCTTGACCGTCGCCACCGGGTAACCCGCCGGGAAGCGCTGACCCAAACCGGAGCTGACCAGCAGGTCGCCTTCCTTGATATCGGCGGTGTCGGCAACGTGACGCAACTCCAGACGCTCCGGGTTGCCGGTGCCGCTGGCAATCGCCCGCAGGCCGTTACGGTTGACCTGTACCGGAATGCTGTGGGTGGTGTCCGTCAGCAACAATACCCGTGAGGTGTAGGGCATAAGCTCCACCACCTGGCCCATCAGGCCACGGGCATCAAGCACCGGCTGGCCCAGCACTACACCGTCGCGCTCACCCTTGTTGATGATGATGCGGTGGGTAAAGGGATTTGGGTCCATGCCGATCAACTCGGCCACTTCGACCTTCTCGTTGACCAATGCCGAAGAATTGAGCAACTCGCGCAGCCGAACGTTCTGCTCGGTGAGGGCCGCGAGCTTTTGCATGCGCCCCTGCAGCAGCAGGTTTTCAGTCTTGAGTTTTTCGTTCTCGGCGACCAGCTCGGTGCGGCTGCCGAATTGGCTGGCCACGCCCTGGTAGAGACGTTGCGGCAGGTCGGTGATCCAGTAAGTCTGCATCAACACCAGCGACATCTGGCTGCGCACGGGCTTGAGCAGTGCAAAGCGGGCATCGACCACCATCAGCGCGACCGAAAGCACGACCAGCACCAATAAGCGCACGCCCAATGAGGGGCCTTTGGCGAAAAGCGGTTTAATAAGCCGCTCCTCCCAGGCAAATGTTCTCTTTATTCATACGGCATCAAACCGGCCTGGATGCAGATTGAAGAAGATAAACGCCAACAGGCAGCACTGCAAAGTGCTGCCTGCGGGCGAAGCATGGTGCAACCAACGATCTTATTCGCTGGAGAGCAGGTCCATGGTGTGTTTATCCATCATTTCCAGTGCACGACCACCGCCACGGGCAACGCAGGTCAGCGGGTCTTCGGCGACGATCACCGGCAGGCCGGTTTCCTGGGCCAGCAGCTTGTCGAGGTCGCGCAGCAAGGCGCCACCACCGGTCAGCACCAGGCCACGCTCGGCGATATCGGAAGCCAGTTCCGGCGGCGATTGCTCCAGGGCGCTTTTCACAGCCTGAACGATGGTGGCCAGGGACTCTTGCAGAGCTTCCAGCACTTCATTGGAGTTCAGGGTGAAGGCACGTGGAACGCCTTCGGCCAGGTTGCGACCACGAACGTCGACTTCGCGAACTTCGCCGCCCGGGTAAGCGGTGCCGATTTCCTGCTTGATGCGCTCAGCAGTGGACTCACCGATCAGGCTGCCGTAGTTACGGCGTACATACGTGATGATCGCTTCGTCGAAACGGTCGCCGCCTACACGCACGGATTCGGCATACACCACACCGTTCAGGGAAATCAGGGCGATCTCGGTAGTACCACCACCGATATCCACCACCATCGAACCGCGTGCTTCCTCAACCGGCAGGCCGGCGCCGATTGCGGCAGCCATAGGCTCTTCGATCAGGAACACTTCACGGGCACCGGCACCAAGGGCCGATTCACGGATGGCACGACGCTCCACCTGGGTGGACTTGCACGGAACGCAGATCAGCACACGAGGGCTGGGCTGCAGAAAACTGTTTTCGTGAACTTTGTTGATGAAGTACTGCAGCATCTTTTCGCAGACGCTGAAGTCGGCGATCACGCCGTCTTTCATCGGACGAATGGCAGCAATATTGCCTGGTGTACGGCCGAGCATGCGCTTGGCCTCGGTGCCTACGGCAACGACACTTTTCTGATTACCATGGGTCCGAATGGCCACAACCGATGGCTCATTCAGAACGATACCGCGCTCGCGCACGTAAATAAGGGTGTTGGCAGTGCCCAGGTCAATGGAAAGATCGCTGGAAAACATGCCACGCAGTTTCTTGAACATGGGGAAAGGACCCTAGGCAACGCGTGGGTAAAAAAGTGCGGCAAACTCTAACAACGACAGGGATTTTGGGCAAGGCGCCAATGTGCTAAATTGGCCGACTTTCTGTGCACCAACCCCCACAATCGCGGCCTTATGACCGTAGAAATGCGGTAGTGTTCCGACAATCTAACACACGGATGCCCTCCGTTCTGTTTTCCACTGGAGAAACCCATGGCGCTTGAACGCTCCGACGTGGAAAAAATCGCGCATCTGGCCTCGCTTGGCCTTAATGACGCCGATCTTCCACAGACCACCGCAGCCCTGAACAGCATTCTCGGGCTGGTCGACCAAATGCAGGCCGTAAATACCGACGGCATCGAGCCCCTGGCTCACCCGCTGGAAGCCAGCCAGCGCCTGCGTGCAGACGTTGTGACCGAGCGAAATAATCGCGAGGCCTACCAGTCCATCGCGCCAGCGGTCGAAAACGGCCTGTACCTGGTTCCGAAAGTCATCGACTAAAGGGAAAGAGCCTTTCATGCATCACATGACTCTGGCCGAGATCGCCCGCGGTCTCGCCGACAAAAAGTTTTCTTCCGAAGAGCTGACCCAGACCCTGCTGGCGCGAATTGCCGCGCTGGACCCCAAGGTCAACAGCTTTATCAGCCTCACCGAGGAACTGGCCCTGAGCCAGGCCAAGGCCGCCGACGCACGTCGCGCCAACGGTGAAAACGGCGCACTGCTGGGCGCACCCATCGCCCACAAAGACCTGTTCTGCACCCAGGGCATTCGCACCAGCTGCGGCTCGAAGATGCTCGACAACTTCAAGGCACCCTACGATGCCACCGTAGTGTCCAAGCTGGCGGCCGCCGGGGCCGTGACCCTGGGCAAGACCAACATGGACGAATTCGCCATGGGTTCGGCCAACGAGTCGAGCTACTACGGTGCGGTAAAAAACCCGTGGAACCTGGAGCACGTGCCCGGCGGTTCCTCCGGCGGCTCGGCTGCTGCTGTTGCCGCGCGTTTCCTGCCGGCGGCCACGGCCACCGACACCGGCGGCTCGATCCGCCAGCCCGCCGCTTTCACCAACCTCACTGGTTTGAAGCCGACCTACGGTCGCGTTTCCCGTTGGGGCATGATTGCCTATGCCTCCAGCCTCGATCAGGGCGGCCCGCTGGCACGCACGGCTGAAGACTGCGCAATATTGTTACAAGGTATGGCCGGGTTCGATAAACAGGACTCCACCAGCATCGATGAGCCGGTGCCGGACTACAGCGCCAGCCTTAATACCTCGCTTAAAGGCCTGCGTATCGGCGTGCCGAAAGAGTATTTCAGCGCCGGTCTCGACCCGCGTATCGCCGAACTGGTGCACAACAGCATTAAAGAGCTGGAAAAGCTCGGTGCCGTGATCAAGGAAATCAGCCTGCCGAACAACCAGCACGCGATTCCTGCGTACTACGTGATCGCGCCGGCAGAAGCCTCCTCGAACCTGTCGCGTTTCGACGGCGTGCGCTTCGGCTACCGCTGCGAAAACCCGAAAGACCTTACCGACCTGTACAAACGCTCCCGTGGCGAAGGCTTCGGTGCCGAAGTACAACGCCGGATCATGGTCGGTGCCTACGCGCTTTCCGCCGGTTACTACGACGCGTACTACCTCAAGGCGCAAAAGATCCGTCGCCTGATCAAGAACGACTTCATGGCCGCCTTTGAAGAAGTCGACGTGATCCTCGGCCCGACCACGCCGAACCCGGCCTGGAAGATCGGCGCCAAGACCGGCGACCCGATCGCCGAGTACCTGGAAGACCTCTACACCATCACCGCCAACCTCGCGGGCTTGCCGGGCTTGTCCATGCCCGCAGGTTTCGTCGATGGCCTGCCGGTCGGCGTGCAATTGCTCGCCCCGTATTTCCAGGAAGGCCGCCTGCTCAATGTGGCGCACCAGTACCAGTTGAACACCGACTGGCACACTCGCACCCCTACCGGCTTCTGAGGAGAACACTATGCAATGGGAAGTTGTGATCGGGCTGGAGATTCATACCCAGCTCGCCACCCAATCGAAGATTTTCTCCGGTAGCGCCACCACGTTCGGCGCAGAACCCAACACCCAGGCCAGCCTGGTCGACCTGGGCATGCCCGGCGTACTGCCAGTGCTGAACGAGGAAGCGGTGCGCATGGCGGTGATGTTCGGCCTGGCGATTGACGCCGAGATCGGCCAGCACAACGTGTTCGCGCGCAAGAACTACTTCTACCCGGACCTGCCCAAGGGCTACCAGATCAGCCAGATGGAATTGCCGATCGTCGGCAAGGGCTACCTGGATATCCCGCTGGAAGACGGCACCATCAAGCGTGTCGGCGTGACCCGTGCGCACCTGGAAGAAGATGCCGGCAAGAGCCTGCATGAAGAATTCAACGGCGCCACCGGTATCGACCTGAACCGCGCCGGTACGCCGCTGCTGGAGATCGTTTCCGAGCCGGACATGCGCAGCGCCAAGGAAGCCGTGGCCTACGTCAAGACCATCCACGCGCTGGTGCGCTACTTGGGCATCTGCGACGGCAACATGGCCGAAGGTTCGCTGCGTTGCGACTGCAACGTGTCGGTGCGGCCAAAAGGCCAGGCCGAGTACGGCACACGCTGCGAGATCAAGAACGTCAACTCGTTCCGCTTCATCGAGAAGGCGATCAACACCGAAGTGCGTCGCCAGATCGAGCTGATCGAAGACGGCGGCAAGGTGATCCAGCAAACGCGCCTGTACGACCCGAACAAAGACGAAACCCGCGCCATGCGCAGCAAAGAGGAAGCCAACGACTACCGTTACTTCCCCGACCCGGACCTGTTGCCGGTGATCATTGAGGACTCGTTCCTCAATGACGTGCGTGCCACCCTGCCGGAACTGCCGCCGCAAAAACGCGAGCGTTTCCAGGAACAGTTCGGCCTGTCGGTCTACGATGCCAGCGTATTGGCCTCCAGCCGTGAGCAAGCCAACTACTTCGAAAAAGTCGTGAGCATTGCCGGCGACGCCAAGCTGGCGGCCAACTGGGTGATGGTTGAGCTGGGCAGCCTGTTGAACAAACAGGGCCTGGAGATCGACGAAGCCCCGGTGACCGCCGAGCAGTTGGGCGGCATGCTGCTGCGCATCAAAGACAACACTATCTCCGGCAAAATCGCCAAGACCGTGTTTGAAGCGATGGCCGCAGGCGAAGGCAGCGCCGACGACATCATCGAGAAGCGTGGCCTCAAGCAAGTCACCGACAGCGGCGCTATTTCGGCCGTGCTCGATGAGATGCTCGCCGCCAATGCCGAGCAAGTTGAACAATACCGTGCGGCAGACGAAGCCAAGCGCAGCAAGATGTTCGGCTTCTTTGTCGGCCAGGCGATGAAAGCCTCCAAAGGCAAAGCCAACCCGCAACAGGTGAACGAACTGCTCAAAAGCAAGCTCGAAGGCTGACACTTGATCGTTCCCACGCTCTGCGTGGGAACGCCTCACTGGACGCTCCGCGTCCGCTTTTGTGACGCGGAGCGTCACGGGCTGCATTCCCACGCAGAGCGTGGGAACGATCAATTGGGGGTTTGTTGAACATGAAGCGTCTACTCGGCCTCCTGGCCCTGTTCTCTCTGTTGGCCGGTTGCGCCAGCGGCCTCATCGACCCCAACGGCTACGACGAAACCGGCACCGCCTCCTATTACGGCGCCAAGCACCATGGCAATAGAACCGCCAGCGGTGAACCCTTCAACCAGAATGCCCTGACCGCCGCCCATCGGCGCCTGCCCTTCGGCACGCGGGTCAAGGTGACCAATCTCGACAACAACAGATCCGTCGTGCTGCGCATCAATGATCGCGGCCCGCACACCCGTGGCCGTCTGATCGATGTTTCCCGCAAAGCGGCTGAGCAACTCGGTATGCTGGGCAGCGGCACCGCACGGGTTCGCGTGCAAGCGCTGAGCAACTGACAGGAGCCTTGGCCATTTCCGTACTCACCGCCCTCTCGCCCTTCAGCCTGCTCGAATTGGTCAGCGGCCTGCTGCTGCTGATTCTCGGCGCCGAAATCCTGGTGCGCGCCGCCGTGCGCCTGGCGGCCAGCCTCAAGGTGCGGCCGCTGATCATCGGCTTGAGCATCGTTGCCTTCGGCAGCAGCGCGCCGCAAATGACCGTCAGCCTGCAAGCCACCCTGGCCGGCAATACCGATATCGCCGTGGGCAGCGTGATCGGCAGCAGCATATTCAACATCCTCGTCACCCTGGGCCTGTCTGCGCTGATCATCCCGCTGCGGGTGTCGCGACAACTGGTGCGCCTGGACATCCCGGTGATGATTTGCGCCGCGCTGCTGGTGTTTACCCTGTCAGCCAATGAAACGTTGACGCCCGTTGACGGGCTGGTACTGCTCGCAGCGCTGGTGGCCTACCTGGGTGTGCTGCATTACCAGACCCGCCATTCCCGGCGCCCGCGCACGCTGGACACCGTGGCCAGAGCGCCGTGGTTGAGCAGCGTGTTGCTGATGCTCGGCGGGCTGCTGATTCTGGTGCTGGCCGGGCATTTGCTGCTGGGCGCGGCGGTGGACGTGGCGAGCGACCTGGGCCTGTCGGAGCGCATCGTCGGCCTGACCTTGATCGGCGTCGGCACTTCGTTGCCGTGCCTGGCCACTTCGCTGATTGCCGCCGTGCGCGGCGAGCGCGAGATTGCCGTGGGCAATGTGATCGGCAGCAGCCTGTTCAACCTGCTCGGTGTGCTGGGGTTTACCGCGTTGGTAGCGCCGTCACCGCTGTCGGTATCGCCCAACGCCCTCGATTTCGACTTGCCGGTAATGCTCGGCGTGGTGGCGCTGTGCCTGCCGGTGTTCTACACCGGTTACCGAGTCACCCGCGCCGAAGGCCTGGTCTTTCTGGGCCTGTACCTGGTGTACGCATTGCATGTGGTCTCGTTCACGTTCGGCATGCCCTTGGCTACCCGTCTTGAAAAACTGATGCTGTATTACGTCCTGCCGGCGCTGGTGGCGTTTCTGGTACTCAGCACGCTGCGAGCCTGGCGCCGCCAACACAAGAGGGAAGCGCAATGACCGATCAGAGAAAGCCCGGGGTTGAGATGCGTCGCCAGGTGATGGGCGACGTGTTCGTCGATCGCGCCCTGGGCAACGCCACCGAGTTCACCCAGCCGCTGCAGGATTTTGTCAACGAACATGCCTGGGGCAGCGTGTGGAATCGCGAAGGCTTGCCCTTGAAGACTCGCAGCCTGATCACCCTGGCAGCCCTGACCGCACTCAAGTGCCCGCAAGAACTCAAGGGCCACGTGCGCGGCGCACTGAACAATGGCTGCACGGTGGAAGAGATTCGCGAAGCGCTGCTGCATTGCGCGGTGTACGCGGGTGTGCCGGCGGCGATTGATGCGTTTCGGGCGGCGCAGGAAGTGATTGAGGCGTATCAGGCAGACCAGTAGTGACTGTTAGATAGCCATCGCAGGCAAGCCAGCTCCCACATTTGAACTGTGAATACATTCAAAATGTGGGAGCTGGCTTGCCTGCGATTGGCCCTCAAGCACACCACAAACCTTAGATCCACCCACCCGCCTGCAACACAAAAATCCCGATATTGGTGGTCACCGCCGCCATCAACGTGGTGATCACAATAATCGCCGCCGCCAACTCATGGTTGCCCTCAGCCGCCCTGGCCATGACAAAACTCGCCGCCGCCGTCGGCGCGCCGAAATACAGAAACAAAATCCCCAATTCCGGCCCACGAAAGCCCAGCAGCCACGCGCCCAACGTCGCGAATAGCGGCAGGCCGATCATCTTCACCAGGCTGGCACTCAAGGCCATGCTCCCGCTTTTGCGCAAGGCCGCCAATGACAAGGTGCCGCCGATGCAGATCAGCGCCAGCGGCAAGGTCATGTCCGCCAGATACTGCCCGGACGACTCCAGCCACCCCGGCAAGCCGATCTTGAAGATCGCGAACGGCGCGGCGACGATCACACTGATGATCAGCGGGTTGGCTATCACGCTTTTGAAAATGCTCCACGGGTCGGACTTGATCACCGGGCTGTACACCGCCAGCACAATGGTCGACAGCGTGTTGTAGAACAGGATCACCAGCGCCGCGAGAATCGCGCCAAGGGAGATGCCGTAGTCGCCGTACATGCTGGCCGCCAGCGCCAGGCCGATCACGCCGTTATTGCCGCGAAACGCGCCCTGGGCATAAATGCCACGGTCTTCACGCGGGCAGCGAAAGATCGCCCAGCCCCAGGCCACAGCAAAGCTCAGCAGCGTGGCAACGGCAAAGTAGATCAACAAACCGGGTTTGAGCGCCGAATGCAGGTCGGCGTGGAGGATGCCGAGAAACAGCAGCGCCGGCATGGTGACGTTGAACACCAGCGACGATGCAACGTGGATGAAGTTGTCGTTGATCCAGTTGATGCGCTTGAGCAGCACACCCAAAAACAGCATGGCAAACACCGGCGCGGTGATGGTCAGGGTGGTGAGGAAGATAGCCAGCATGCCGGGGAGAACCTTGGTGGGTGTCGTCAGGTGGCTAATGATAAGCCATGCAGCCCGGTTCGTCTGGGCAACCCCGAGCAAATGTGGGAGCTGGCTTGCCTGCGATGGCGCAGTGTCAGTCGATGCATTCGTTACTGATACACCGCCATCGCAGGCAAGCCAGCTACCACAGAGTCCGTGCTGGTCTCAGGTGATGGGCGCGGGGTTGAACAGGGTGATGTCGTTATGCAGCTTATGCCGCTCCGCCCACGTCTGTTTCTTGCCGCTGGCCACATCCAGGTAGAAGTGGAACAGCTCCCAGCCCAGCTCCTCGATGGTCGCACGCCCGGTGGCGATACGCCCGGCGTCGATATCGATCAAGTCCGGCCAGCGCTGCGCCAGTTCCGTGCGCGTTGAGACCTTCACCACCGGCGCCATCGCCAGCCCGTAAGGCGTGCCACGCCCGGTGGTGAACACATGCAGGTTCATCCCGGCCGCCAGTTGCAAGGTGCCACAGACAAAGTCGCTGGCCGGCGTGGCGCAAAAGATCAGGCCCTTGCCCTTGAACCGCTCACCCGGGCCAAGCACGCCATTGATCGCGCTGCTGCCGGATTTGACGATGGAGCCCAGGGACTTCTCGACAATGTTCGACAACCCGCCCTTCTTGTTACCCGGCGTGGTGTTGGCGCTGCGATCCGCCTCACCCTTGGCCAGGTAACGGTCGTACCAGTCCATTTCCCTGACAAGTTCCTGGGCAACTTCCTTGCTCTCGGCGCGCGACGTCAGCAGGTAGATGGCGTCGCGCACTTCGGTGACTTCGGAAAACATCACCGTCGCCCCGGCTCGCAACAGCAAATCCGAGGCATAACCCAACGCCGGGTTGGCGGTGATGCCGGAAAACGCATCACTGCCGCCGCATTGCATGCCCAGGATCAGCTCGGACGCCGGCACGGTTTCCCGGCGACGCTGGTCGAGTTTCTTCAAGCGGGTTTCGGCCAGTGCCATGATCTGCTCGATCATTTCGGTAAACCCGTGGCTGGAGTCCTGCAAGCGGTACAGCCAAGGCTCACTGAGGTCGACAGAACTGTCGTTGTCGTGCATCACCTGCCCGGCCTGCAGCTTTTCGCAGCCCAGGCTGATCACCAGCGCTTCGCCGCCCAGGTTCGGGTTGCGCGCCAGGTTGCGCACGGTGCGGATCGGGATGTAGGCATCGGTCGCGGTGATGGCCACGCCACAGCCGTAGCTGTGGGTCAGCGCCACCACGTCGTCAACGTGCGGGTACTTGGGCAGCAACTCGTCCTTGATGCGCTTGACCGCATGGTCCAGCACACCAGTGACGCATTGCACCGTGGTGGTGATGCCGAGGATATTGCGCGTGCCCACGGTGCCGTCAGCGTTGCGGTAGCCCTCAAACGTGAAGCCTTCCAACGGCGCCTGCCTTGCTGGCACCTCGGTCGACAGCGGCAAGCTGTCCAGCGGCGGCGCAGTCGGCATGCGCAATTGGTCTTCCTGCACCCAACTGCCACGCGGAATCGGCGCCAGCGCATAGCCGATGGTCTGGCCGTAGCGAATAATCTCACCGCCTTCGGGGATATCTTCCAGGGTCACCTTGTGGCTCTGTGGAATGAAATCCACGGTGACCAGGCCGTCCGGAAACTCGGTGCCGGCCGGCACGCCCTGGTCGTTCACCACGATCACCACATTGTCGCGCGCGTGCAAACGAATCGAGCGCGGCGAGTCGGCATGTTCAATCAACTGCATTACATCGCCCCTCAGGAGTGCGCTTGGGTAAGGTTAGTCAGTTCCGGTCCTTTGCTTGGCGGCTCTTTGAGCACCACGCGCTTGATCGGGCCGACGATCACCAAGTAGCTGAACACCGCCAACAGCGCGTTGGCGCCGACGAACACCAACGCCCACTTGAACGAGCCGGTGGTGGCGATGATGTAACCAATCACGATCGGCGTGCTGATGGACGCCAGGTTGCCAAACATATTGAACAAGCCGCCACTGAGCCCGGCGATTTGTTTCGGCGAGGTGTCGGACACCACCGCCCAACCCAGTGCGCCAACGCCTTTGCCGAAGAAGGCCAAAGCCATGAAGCCCACCACCATCCATTCAACGTCAACGTAGTTACACGCGATGATGCTGCTGGAGACCAACAAGCCGGCAATGATCGGCGCCTTGCGCGCGAACGTCAGCGAATGGCCTTTGCGCAGCAGGTAGTCGGAAATCACGCCGCCGAGTACGCCACCGATAAAGCCGCAGATGGCCGGCAAGGATGCAATGAACCCCGCCTTGAGAATGGTCATGCCACGCTCCTGCACCAGATACACCGGGAACCAGGTCAGGAAGAAATAGGTGATGCCATTGATGCAGTACTGGCCCAGGTACACGCCGAGCATCATGCGGTTGGTGAGCAGTTGGCGGATGTAATCCCACTTCGGCCCGTCGGTTTTCTGGCCTTTGGTCTTGTCCTGGTCCATGTCGACCATCGCACCGTTGGCCGCGATGTGGTTGAACTCGGCTTCGTTGATCATCGGATGCTGGCGCGGGCTGTGGATAAGTTTCAGCCAGATCAGCGAGAACAGGATGCCGATGCCGCCCATCACAATAAACACGTGCTGCCAGCCGAAGCTGTAGACGATCCAGCCCATCAGCGGTGCAAACAGTACCGTAGCGAAGTACTGCGCCGAGTTGAAAATCGCCGAAGCAGTGCCGCGTTCGGCCGTAGGAAACCACGCCGCCACAATACGGGCGTTTCCGGGAAACGAAGGCGCCTCAGCCAGGCCCACCAAAAAGCGCAGCATAAACAGCGCAACAATCGCGGTGGAAACCCCGAACTCACCCACATAGCCTTGCAGCACGGTGAACAACGACCAGGTGAAGATGCTCAGCGCGTAGATTTTTTTTGAACCGAACCGGTCCAGCAGCCAGCCACCGGGGATTTGCCCGGCCACGTAGGCCCAACCGAATGCAGAGAAGATATAACCGAGGGTGACCGCGTCGATGCCGAGGTCTTTTTGCAGGCTGGAGCCGGCGATGGCGATAGTGGCTCGGTCGGCGTAGTTGATCGTGGTCACCAGGAACAGCATGAGCAGGATCAAATAGCGGACGTGAGTCGGCTTGGTCGCTTGCATGAAGATGTACTCCCACTAATTATTTTTTTTGCGGGTAATGGTCTTGTTGTATGCGGGACCGGCTTTGTGTGGGAGCTGGCTTGCCTGCGATACAGGCACCGCGGTGTGTCAGGTACACCGCAGTGATGCTATCGCAGGCAAGCCAGCTCCCACACAAGCAGGGCTCGCAGGTATTACGAACCGATGTAGCTGGTTTTCACCACTGTGTAGAACTCTTGCGCATAGCGACCTTGCTCACGCGAACCATAGGACGAACCCTTTCGGCCACCGAACGGCACGTGATAATCCACGCCAGCGGTCGGCAGGTTGACCATCACCATCCCGGCCTGGGAGTGGCGCTTGAAGTGGTTGGCGTACTTGAGCGAGGTGGTGGCGATGCCCGCCGACAGGCCGAACTCGGTGTCATTGGCCATGGCCAGCGCCGCCTCGTAATCCGCAACACGCACCACATTGGCCACCGGGCCGAAGATCTCTTCACGGCTGATACGCATGGCGGCTTCGCTGTCGGCAAACAGCGTCGGCGCCAGGTAGTAGCCTTCGGTGTCACAGGTCACCAGGCCGCCACCGCTGACCAGCCGCGCGCCTTCGCTTTGGCCGATGTCGATGTACTTCATGTCCTGGTCCAACTGGGCCTGGGAGACCACCGGGCCAATGTCTGTGCCGCTTTTGAGCGCGTGGCCGACTTTGATCGACTTCATGCGCTCGGCCATGGCCGCGACGAACTGGTCGTGGATACCGGCGGTGACGATCAAGCGGCTGGAGGCGGTGCAACGCTGGCCGGTGGAGTAGAACGCGCTCTGTACCGACAGCTCGACGGCCTGTTTGAGGTCGGCGTCATCGAGGATGATCTGCGGGTTTTTACCGCCCATCTCCAACTGTACTTTGGCCTGGCGCGACACGCAGCTGACCGCGATCTGACGCCCGACGCCAACCGAACCGGTAAAACTGATGCCGTCGACTTTCGGGCTGTTGACCAACACATCGCCGACCACACGGCCGCTGCCCATCACCAGGTTGAACACACCGGCCGGGAAACCGGCGCGGGAGATGATTTCGGCCAAGGCCCAGGCGCAACCCGGCACCAGTTCTGCCGGTTTGATCACCACGCAGTTGCCGTAGGCCAGGGCCGGAGCGATTTTCCACGCAGGGATGGCAATCGGGAAGTTCCACGGCGTGATCAGGCCGACCACACCGAGGGCTTCGCGAGTGACTTCAACATTCACGCCTGGGCGTACCGATGGCACGTAATCGCCAGACAAGCGCAGGCATTCGCCCGCGAAGAATTTGAAGATGTTACCGGCGCGGGTCACTTCGCCGATGGCTTCGGGCAGGGTCTTGCCCTCTTCCCGAGCCAGCAAGGTGCCAAGTTCTTCGCGGCGGGCGAGAATTTCGCTGCCGACTTTATCCAGTGCATCGTGGCGTGCCTGGATGCCGGACGTCGACCAGGCCGGGAACGCGGCGCGGGCGGCATCGATGGCCGCGTTGACTTGGGCTACATCGGCCTTGGCGTATTCGCCAATGACATCGGACAACTCCGACGGATTGATGTTATTGCAGTAGTCGGCACCGGCCACCCACTCGCCATTGATGTAGTTTTCAAAACGTTTGGCTTGGGACACAAATCTTCTCCTGACGCAAAAGGCCGCTGATTACTCAGCGGCCTTGTTGATAAGTTACTGCGGACCTTGCTTGTCGATCAGCGCGGCCAGGGCTTCGTATTCTTCCGGCAGCAGGTCGGTCAGCGGCGTGCGCACCGGGCCTGCGTCGTAACCAGCAATTTTGGCGCCCGCCTTGACGATGCTCACCGCGTAACCGGCTTTACGGTTGCGGATATCGAGGTAAGGCAGGAAGAAGTTGTCGATGATTTTGGCAACAGTGGCGTGATCGTCCTGGGCAATCGCGTGGTAGAAGTCCATCGCGGTTTTCGGGATGAAGTTGAACACCGCCGAGGAGTACACCGGCACGCCCAGGGCCTTGTAGGCAGCGGCGTAAACCTCGGCAGTCGGCAGGCCGCCGAGGTAGCTGAAACGGTCGCCGAGACGGCGGCGGATCGACACCATCAGCTCGATATCACCCAGGCCATCTTTGTAGCCGATCAGGTTCGGGCAGCGCTCGGCCAGGCGTTCGAGCAAGGGTGCAGTCAGGCGGCAAACATTGCGGTTGTAGACCACTACGCCGATTTTGACCGACTTGCACACGGCCTCAACGTGGGCGGCGACGCCGTCCTGGCTGGCTTCGGTCAGGTAGTGCGGCAACAGCAGCAAGCCTTTGGCGCCAAGACGCTCGGCTTCCTGCGCATATTCGATGGCCTGACGGGTCGAACCGCCGACACCGGCGAGGATCGGCACGCTGGTGGCGCAGGTATCAACAGCGGTCTTCACCACTTGGGAATATTCGCTGGCGGCCAGGGAGAAAAACTCACCGGTGCCGCCGGCGGCGAACAAGGCGGTGGCGCCATAAGGGGCCAGCCATTCCAGACGCTTGATGTAGCCCGCCTGGTGGAAGTCACCCTGGGCATTGAAATCGGTTACCGGAAAAGACAGCAGACCGTGGGAGAGGATGGACTTCAGTTCTTGTGGATTCATTATTCGAACACCCTGGATGAAGACTTTCTGTCGAAAGGTTGTTGTTGGTTTTGATGATGTCGTACGTCATCGTACAACTATAAAATGATTCGTCAACTGCAATTCATCGGGCTTCATCCGCAGGCACGTGTTTAAACGCAGCTTCTTGACGTAGGAAATTATTCCTCTATGCTCTGAATGACTGTATGCATATACAGTTATTACGGAAGATTCCTACGACATAGCAAGGAGCTAACATGTCAGGTCTTGAACTCGCAGCACCCGAAAAAACACCGCCCACCCTACGTTTTGAAGGCGGTGAACACACTGCCATCGGCGATGACACGCTGCTGCGTTTCGTCAAGGACGCCCCGGCGATTCCTGCGCGGCAAGTCGAATTGCACCTGCCCAACGGTCTGGCGCTGACCTACGGCCAAGTGATTGCCCTGGGCGGTGACTTCTATGGCATTCCCGGCCAGGCCATCAGCGATGGCGCCTCCCCGGCCGACCGTGTGCAACGTTTTACCGCCGCTTTCAACTCACTGGCGGTGCTACCGGCCTCGCGTGAAGAAGCCGGGAAAATCCTCGCAGTCATGCAAAAGGAGATCAACGCGGTCAACCAGGCCATCCGCGACGGCAAACAACCCCATGAAGCCTATGACGCGCTGGGTGATACGTTGTCCGAAGAATGGAACCGCATTACCGGCGGCGGCAGTGCGGTTTCGGCGCTGATTCCACTGGGGCGTTACTTGAAGCTGGCAGCAGACAACGCCGACCACTTTGGCGAATGGGCGCTGTCGGCGTACCTGGCCGGCCATACGGCGGCACTGCAACAGGCGGTCATCGCGCACCAGACTGGCACCGACCAGGCGCTGGAACTGGCGTATGCAATGAACAGCTTTGCCGATCACTTTTTGACCGATCTGTTTTCTGCCGGCCACCTGCGCGTGCCGCGCAAGCAATTGGCGGCGGTGGTCACGCCAGGAGAGTTGGGCTCACTGATCAGCCGCTTCATGCACGACGAAGACAGCAAGTTCGGGCTCAAGGTACGCAATGCCAAGGGTGATCAATGGCACGCCTATGGGGACAAGCGCTACTTCGATGCGATCGACGCGGACAATCGGGCCATGGTTAAACGTGCAGTGCAGGCCTCGGCCGATGAGATCTTCGAGACCTTTATCAGCGGTGTCGCGCCCTCCCCGGCCAGCTTCAAGGCACCGCTGTATGTGCCGGACCTGAATGCTGCGCAGAACCCGGCGAACAACTTTTCGCCGCTGTTCAAGTTGGAGGGTGACAAAGTGCTGCGCCGCAAGGACGTGAATGACCTGAACGACAAGCACTGGACCAATGATTGGTGGGGCTGGAGCACTTACCTGCTGCTCAAGGACTACAAGCCCAACCAGCCGGCCTGACACTGATCGTACCAACCGACCTGCCACTGATCATTCCCACGCTCTGCGTGGGAATACATCCTGTGACGCTCTGCGTCACCTTGCACGGGGCTTGAGATACTCGCGCACATCGGGACGCGGAGCGTCCAGGGCGGCATTCTTGCACGGGGCTTGAGATACTCGCGCACATCGGGACGCGGAGCGTCCAGGGCGGCATTCCCACGCAGAGCGTGGGAACGATCAACTCCAGGCCAAGGAGATCAAAATGTGGGAGCTGGCTTGCCTGCTCCCACACTAGAACGTGTTTGGCGGTTAACCGCGCTGTGCTTGCGCCTCTTCATGGGCATGGCGCAGCCGCTCACGGCTGTTGGTCAAATGCAGGCGCATGGCCGCGCGGGCCGCGTCCGAATCCTGGCGGGCAATTGCCTCATAAATGATCGTTCCCACGCTCTGCGTGGGAATACATCCTGTGACGCTCTGCGTCACGTTGCACGGGGCTTGAGATACTCGCGCACATCGGGACGCGGAGCGTCCAGGGCGGCATTCCCACGCAGAGCGTGGGAACGATCAACTCCAGGCCAAGGAGATCAAAATGTGGGAGCTGGCTTGCCTGCGATAGCGGTGCGTGCACACAGTATCAGTTGCCTGACACTCAGCCATCGCAGGCAAGCCAGCTCCCACACTAGAACGGGTTTGGCGGTTAACCGCGCTGTGCTTGCGCCTCTTCATGGGCATGGCGCAGCCGCTCACGGCTATTGGTCAAATGCAGGCGCATGGCCGCGCGGGCCGCGTCCGAATCCTGGCGGGCAATCGCCTCATAAATCTCTTCGTGTTCGCGGCTCAGGCGGCCCATGTAGTGCTGCTGGTCATCATGGGCCAGGCGCGCCGAATTCAGGCGGGTACGCGGAATGATGCTGGTGCCCAGGTGGGTCATGATGTCGGTGAAGTAGCGGTTGCCGGTGGACAGCGCAATTTCCAGATGGAACGCAAAGTCTGACGCCACCGCATCCCCTGCGTGGGCCGCGCTTTCATTCAACGCATCAAGGGCCGCGCGCATGGCTGCCAGCTGTTCGTCACTGCGGCGCAACGCGGCAAGGCCAGCCGATTCCACTTCCAGGCTGATACGCAACTCAAGAATCGCCAGCACATCCCGCAGTGTCACCACCGTGGCCGGGTCGATCCGGAAACCGCTCGGGCTTGGCGTGTCCAACACAAAGGTGCCGATACCGTGGCGGGTTTCCACCTGCCCCGCCGCCTGCAAACGTGAGATAGCCTCACGCACCACCGTGCGGCTGACCCCATGGGCTTCCATGATGGCCGACTCGGTGGGCAACTTGTCGCCACGCTTGAGCTGGCCGTCGCGGATCTGCTCGGACAACACCGTGACCAATTCCTGGGCAAGGCTGCGGCGCTTGCGGGGAAGACGAGGGGCGATGTTGGCGTTTTCCATGACGAATGATCTTTCTCGGCGAACTTGAGTCCGCATCATAGCCCATGGCGGTTGTACGATCACCGTTCTGTCACGACTTTCATCCATATCCTTTGCGCAAAAAAATGCCCCGGCACAGGCCGAGGCATTTTTAGACTTCACCCAAGGGTGAACGCCGCTTACTTCACCACTTTCAGGCTTGGCCGACCGCTTGGACGCGGCGGCTCGGAGTCTGGTGGCGGTACATCATCACCGTCCTCGCCTTCGATCGTTTCGTCGTCCTCGAAAGGCGATTCCAGATCAAACACCATGCCCTGGCCATTTTCCCGGGCATAGATCCCGAGGATGGCACCAATCGGCACGAACAGCGTATGCGGCACGCCGCCAAAACGCCCTTCGAAGCTGACGGCTTCATTGTCCATGTGCAAGTGACGCACTGCACTCGGTGATACGTTCAGCACGATCTGCCCGTCACTGGCAAAACCCTGCGGCACGTCAACCTTGGGAAATTCAGAGTTGACCAGCATGTGCGGGGTGCAATCGTTGTCCACAATCCACTCATAGAGCGCGCGGACCAAATAGGGTCGACTGGAGTTCATCAGCGGCTCCTTAAGCCTTAGCGCATGTCGCGTTCGACACCAGACAGACTCGCCTGGAAAGCCTCACGCGCAAACTGGCGCTCCATGTAATCAAGCAACGGCTTGGCCGGCCGTGGCAGTTCAATGCCCAGGATCGGCAAGCGCCAGAGTATGGGTAATAGGCAGCAATCCACCAAGCTTTGTTCCTCACTGAGGAAAAAAGGCTTGTCGGCGAACAGCGGCGAAACGCCGGTCAGGCTCTCGCGCAATTCCTTGCGCGCTTGCACACGAACGGCTTCTTTACTGCGCGTATCCAGGATCACATCCACCAGCCCGCACCAGTCACGCTGGATCCGATGGATCAGCAGGCGGCTGTTGGCACGCGCCACCGGATACACCGGCAGCAAAGGCGGATGCGGGTAACGCTCATCCAGGTATTCCATCACCACGGTTGACTCCCACAACGCCAGGTCACGATCGACCAGGGTGGGCAAGCTGCCGTAAGGGTTCACTTCGATCAGTTTCGGCGGATGACGACCTGCCTCCACACTGATGATCTCGGCGCTGACACCCTTCTCTGCGAGCACGATGCGTACTCGGTGGGAATAGTGGTCGGCGGGGTCGGAGTAACAGGCCAACCGATTGGTCACGCCCATGGCGGTCCTCCTCGCTTGTTGAAATTATGGAAAGCTCAAAAACGAGCGCGCCCAGAGAGCATCCCTGTAGTGCCTGGTTCAACCAGACCGCTACGTATTCAGAGATGCCGCTGGGCGCGCAAGATTAACAGCAATTGCTTACGGTTGGATCAATGCACATCCTTCCAGTATTCGCGTTTAAGCAGATAAGCGAATACGAAGAAGAAGGCCAGGTACAGCAACACATACGTACCGATGCGCTGATGCTGCAATTTGACCGGGTTGGCCGAGTAGGCCAGGAAGGTCACCAGATTCTTGACCTTCTCGTCGAACTGCTCTTCGTTCAGCGTACCGGTCTTGGGCACGATGGTCAGTTGATCGCACGCTTCGTGTGTCAAAGGCGTGCCGGTCAACGGATCATATTGCTTCTTGCCGTCTTCAACGACCTGAACCTGCTTGCATCCTACCACTTGGCGACCCTGCAGGCCGACCAGAACGTTAGGCATACCGACGTTCGGGAAGACTTTGTTGTTCACGCCGTAAGGGCGCGCCGGGTCTTCGTAGAAGGATTTGAGGTAGCCATAGAGCCAATCGGTGCCGCGCACGCGCGCCACCAGGGTCAGGTCGGGCGGCGCAGCGCCGAACCAGGCCTTGGCATCCGCAGGCTGCATGCCGATGTTCATGTGGTCGCCGATCTTGGCGCCGGTGAACACGGCGTGGCTGAGCATCAGGTCATGGGGAATGCCCAGGTCATCGGCGACACGCTCGTAACGCTGGAACTTGGCGCTGTGGCAGCCCATGCAGTAGTTGGTGAACGTACGCAGGCCATCTTGCATGGCGGCCTTGTCGGACACGTCGATATCGACTTTTTCCAGCTCCGCGCCGTGCTCGGCGGCGAAGGACAGTAGCGGCAGCGCCGCAAGGATCAAAGCAACGAATAACTTTTTCATCAGCCAGTCACCCTTTCCGGAACCGGTTTGGTCTTCTCGAGCCGGGTGTAGAACGGCATCAGAATGAAGTAGGCGAAGTACAGGAAGGTGCAGACCTGCGACAGCAGCGTGCGCTCAGGGGTCGGCGCCAATACGCCCAACACGCCCAGGATCACGAATGCAATGCAGAACACCCACAGCCAGATCTTGCTCAGCCAGCCTTTGTAGCGCATCGACTTGACCGGGCTGCGGTCGAGCCATGGCAGTACGAACAGCAGCGCAATCGACGCGCCCATGGCCATTACGCCCATGAGCTTGTCGGGGATAGCACGCAAGATCGCGTAGAACGGCGTGAAGTACCAGACCGGTGCAATGTGCTCAGGCGTCTTGAAGGCGTTGGCCTGTTCGAAGTTAGGCTTCTCCAAGAAATAACCACCCATCTCCGGGAAAAAGAACACGATCGAGCAGAAGATGAACAGGAAGACCACCACACCGACAATGTCTTTGACGGTGTAATACGGATGGAACGGAATGCCATCCAGCGGGATGCCGTTTTCGTCTTTGTGCTTCTTGATGTCCACACCATCGGGGTTGTTCGAACCCACTTCGTGCAGCGCCAGGATGTGCAGCACCACCAGGCCCAGAATCACGATAGGCAATGCAACGACATGCAACGCAAAGAAGCGGTTCAAGGTGATGCCGGAGATCAGGTAGTCACCGCGAATCCACTGGGTCAGGTCGTTGCCGATCACCGGGATCGCACCAAACAGCGAGATGATCACCTGGGCGCCCCAGTACGACATCTGGCCCCACGGCAGCAGGTAACCCATGAAGGCCTCGGCCATCAGCGCCAGGTAGATCAGCATGCCGAAGACCCACACCAGTTCGCGTGGCTTCTGGTACGAGCCGTAGAGCAGGCCGCGGAACATGTGCATATACACGACGATGAAGAACGCTGACGCGCCGGTGGAGTGCAGCAGACGCAGGATCGAGCCGTACTCGACGTCACGCATGATGTACTCGACGGAGGCGAACGCCTCTTCCGCCGACGGCGTGTAGCTCATCGTCAGCCACACACCGGTGACGATCTGGTTGACCAGCACCAGCAAGGCCAGCGAGCCGAAGAAGTAGAAGAAGTTGAAGTTTTTTGGCGCGTAATATTTGCTGAGATGGTCTTCCCACATTTTAGTGGCGGGGAAGCGCGCATCCACCCAATCCATGAACTTGCTCATCAGGCTTTCTCCCCCTCGTCGACGCCAATGACAATGACACTGTCAGTCTCGTAGTGATGTGGCGGCACTGGCAGGTTCAGTGGTGCGGGTTGTGACTTGTAGACGCGACCGGCGAGGTCGTAATGGGAGCCGTGGCAAGGGCAGAAGTAGCCACCGACCCAATCCTTGCCAAGGTCGGCAGGAGCAACTTCCGGGCGGAAGGTAGGCGAGCAACCCAAGTGGGTGCAGATACCGATCAGCAGCAGGATCTCTGGCTTGATCGAACGGATTTCCTTATCGACGTAGGCGGGCTGGTCGGAGTTCTTCGAGTCGGGGTCAGACAGTTGACCTTCGATTTTCTTCAGATTCCCCAGGATCTCCTCAGTACGACGAACGATGAAAACCGGCTGACCGCGCCACTCAGCAATCATCTGCTGGCCTGGGTCGATCTTGCTGACATTCACCTTCACCGGTGCACCTGCGGCTTTCGCCTTGGCACTGGGAAACCATGACCCCACGAACGGGACCGCAGCCCCCACCGCTCCTGCAGCACCCACCACGGATGTGGCTGCTACCAAGAAGCGACGCCGGCCTGCATTCACGCCGTCATTGCTCATTCAGTCCTCTCCCATCAGCTTTTTGGCCTGTTAAATCAGGCGTCTACTAAGTGTTGAATCTTTACTTATAAAAATTTTGTCGGATGGTAATGAAAAGCCCCACGTATGACAAGGGAATTGCCCTGGGCTCAGCCTCCAGGCCTTGTAGTATAGGGCGTCTACGGATGTGGCAAGTTGTCACGGCGAAATTTATGCATAAATCGCAGGCAATAAAAAACGCCCAGCTCCGTGAGGAGTTGGGCGTTTTTGTGGAACGTAAAGCGAATTAACGCTTCGAGTACTGCGGACGCTTACGCGCTTTACGCAGACCGACTTTCTTACGTTCAACTTCACGAGCATCGCGAGTTACGAAGCCAGCTTTGCGCAGAGCGCCACGCAGGGTTTCGTCGTACTGCATCAGAGCGCGAGTGATACCGTGGCGGATTGCGCCAGCTTGACCACTTACACCGCCACCGATAACGGTGACGTAGATGTCGAACTTTTCAACAGTCTCGGTCAGTTCCAGCGGCTGACGAACTACCATGCGGGCAGTTTCGCGACCGAAGAAGTTTTCCAGAGTGCGGTTGTTGATCGAGATGTTACCAGTACCCGGACGCAGGAAAACGCGAGCGGTAGCGGTTTTGCGACGGCCAGTGCCGTAATTTTGAGTCGCCGACATAATGAACTATTCCGTTAAAACTTCAGTTCTTGGGGCTGCTGAGCAGCATGAGGGTGTACAGCGCCCGCATAGACTTTCAGCTTGCGAAACATATCGCGACCCAGTGGGCCCTTAGGCAGCATACCTTTGACCGCGATTTCGATCGGGGCTTCAGGCTTCTTGGAGATCAGGCCTTCGAAGTTCGAAGACTTGATACCGCCTGGGAAACCGGAGTGACGGTAGTACATTTTGTCTTGCGCTTTGTTGCCGGTAACACGTACCTGCTCGGCGTTGATGATGACAATGTAGTCACCGGTGTCAACGTGAGGGGTGTACTCAGGCTTGTGCTTGCCACGCAGACGGCTGGCGACTTCAGTGGCCAGACGACCCAGGGTCTGACCAGCGGCGTCGACGACAAACCAGTCGCGCTGAACTGTTTCCGGTTTTGCAGTAAAAGTTGTCATTCTTTAATAGCCTCAGGGGCCGCCCTGTAAATTAGACGGCGGATCTTACTGAATAGTGCGTACTTTGACAAGTCAAAGGCAGCCGGATACAGACGCTATCGGGGGCTCGGGTCGGCGCGTCCGTTCAACGGCAAGATTCTTCGGCAGGCGGCGCATCACTTCCACTGCAGAAAGAGGTGGGCAATTATGCAGATTGCGAAAAAAAATTCAACCTGCTTTTATGATTGTTTTCCCCGAAGGAGTACCCGATGGATTATCGACAGCTGGGCCGCACCGATCTGAACGTAAGCGCGATCGCCTTGGGCACCATGACTTGGGGTGAGCAGAACAGCGAGGCAGAGGCCTTCGCACAGATCGAACGGGCCAAGGCCGCAGGGATCAACTTCCTCGACACCGCAGAAATGTACCCGGTGCCGCCCAAGGCCGACACCTATGCCACCACCGAGCGTTATATCGGTAATTACTTCAAGAGCCGCGGCGACCGTGCCGACTGGATCCTCGCCAGCAAGATCGCCGGCCCCGGCAATACCATCGACTACATCCGCGACGGCCACCTGCGCCACAACCGCAAGCACATCGTCGACGCCCTGGATGCCAGCCTCAAGCGCCTGCAAACCGACTGGATCGACCTCTACCAGTTGCACTGGCCGGAGCGCAGCACCAACTTCTTTGGCCAATTGAGCTACAAGCACAAGGACGAAGACGACCTGACCCCGCTGGAAGAAACCCTCGAAGCGCTGGACGAGCAGGTAAAAGCCGGCAAGATCCGCCACATCGGCCTGTCCAACGAAACCCCGTGGGGCACCATGAAGTTCCTGGCCCTGGCCGAAGCCCGTGGCTGGGCCCGCGCCGTGTCGATCCAGAACCCCTACAACCTGCTCAACCGCAGCTTTGAAGTGGGTTTGGCGGAAGTGGCTATTCGCGAGCAATGCGGCTTGCTGGCCTATTCACCGCTGGCATTCGGCATGCTCAGCGGCAAATACGAAAATGGCGCACGCCCGGCCAAGGCGCGCCTCACCGAGTACAGCCGTTTCAGCCGCTACTTCAACCCGCAGTCGGAAGCCGCGTGCAGCCGTTATGTGGCCCTGGCGCGGGAACATGGCCTGGACCCGGCGCAGATGGCGCTGGCATTTGTGACGCAACAGCCGTTTGTGACCAGTAATATTATTGGGGCCACGAGCCTGGAGCAGCTGGACAGCAACATTGCCAGTGCTGATTTGAAGCTGTCCAAGGAAGTGCTGGAAGGGATTGAGGCGATTCAGAAGGATCATCCGAATCCAGCGCCTTGATTGAGCCGAAATGATCGTTCCCACGCTCTGCGTGGGAATGCCGCCCTGGACGCTCCGCGTCCGCGCTTGAAGGTATGACGCAGAGCGTCACCGGATGCATTCCCACGCAGAGCGTGGGAACGATCCGATGGGCGTCAAAGCGCCCGCGCAATAATCTCCTTCATGATCTCATTGGTCCCCGCATAAATGCGCTGCACCCGCGCATCCGCCCAAGCCCGCGCAATCGGGTATTCCCACATAAAGCCGTAGCCACCGTGCAATTGCACGCACTCGTCGAGTACCTTGCACTGCAGGTCCGTGGCCCAGTACTTGGCCATCGCGGCGGTGGGCACATCAAGCTTGCCTTCCAGGTGCAGCGCCATGCATTTGTCGACAAACACGCGGCCGATCTGAATCTCGGTGGCCATCTCCGCCAGTTTGAATCGAGTGTTCTGAAAGTCGGCAATCGCCTTGCCGAACGCCTTGCGCTCGCGGGTGTAGTCCAGGGTCCACGCCAGCGCGGCTTCGGCGGATGACAGCGCGCCAATCGCTACCGTCAGGCGCTCCTGAGGCAGCTCCTGCATCAGGTAGGCGAAGCCCATGCCTGCCTGGCCCAGCAGGTTACCCTTGGGCACGCGCACGTCCTGAAAGAACAGTTCCGAGGTGTCCTGGGCCTTCATGCCGACCTTCTCCAGGCGCTTGCCCTTGTCGAAGCCCGGCGTATCGGCTTCTACCAGAAACAGGCTGGTGCCCTTCGCGCCGGCCTTGGGGTCGGTCTTGGCCACGACAATGACCAGCTCGGCGAGGTAGCCGTTGGTGATGAAGGTTTTGGAGCCGTTGATCACATACTCGTCGCCGTCCAACACGGCGGTGGTCTTGACGCCCTGCAAGTCAGAGCCGGCGCCCGGTTCGGTCATCGCAATGGCCGTGACCATCTCGCCGGAGATCAATTTGGGCAGGTACTTTTGCTTCAGTGCCTCACTGCCGTAATGCAGGATGTACGGCGCGACGATGTCCGAATGCAGGGAAAAGCCAATGCCGGTAAGGCCCAGGCGGCTGATCTCTTCGATCACCACCGCGCTGTACAAAAAGTCCGCGCCCAGCCCGCCATATTCTTCCGGCAGATGGGAGCACAGCATCCCCGCCTCCCCCGCCTTGCTCCACAGGTTACGGTCGATGTAACCCTGCTTTTCCCACTCTCCATGGAACGGCGCAGCGTGTTTTTCGAGGAAGGTACGCACGCTCTCGCGGAAGAGTTCGTGCTCCGAGCTGAACAAGGTTCTGGGGATCATGGGTCACCTGCGTGGATTGTCGGACAAAGACCAGCCCACAGAGCCTATGCCGCGAAGGCGTCACAGGACACTGGACACATGCGACAAAAAATAAGACGATCCAGCCGTCTGGTGACCACTTTCCCCTATAAGAATAAATGAAATTATGTCTAACCAAATCTCCACGCCCTTGCGGCGCGTCAGCATTTTGGCCATTGATCGGGTATTCGCTTCCACCCTCATGCAAGCCAAGGATTTCTTCCACCTCGCCAGCCTGCGTTACGGCAAGCAGCAAGGCCTGGGCCTGACCCCGGCATTTGAAACGCGCCTGGTCAGCCCCGACGGGCAATCGGTACGTAGCTTCAGCGATGTGATCATGCCGGTGGACGGCGGCCTGGAAAACGCCGACATCATCGTGTTGCCGGCCTTCTGGGACGACTTCGACGCGCTGTGCACCCGTTACCCGCAAGTACTGCCCTGGCTGCGCGAGCAACATGCACGTGGCGCGGTGTTGTGCGGTGAAGCCACCGGGGTGTTCTGGCTCGCCGAAGCCGGGTTGCTCGATGGCAAGGAGGCGACCACTTACTGGCGCTTCTTCAACGCCTTCAGCGAGCGTTTCCCCAAGGTACAGCTCAACCAGGACAAGCACCTCACCGACGCCGACAACCTGTACTGCGCCGGCGGCACTACCTCAGCGTGCGACCTTTACATCTACCTGATCGAACGCTTCTGCGGCGCCAACATTGCCCAGGCCGTGGCCCGCGACATTCTTTACGAAGTGCAGCGCAGCTACGCGCCAGGGCGCATCGGTTTTGGCGGGCAGAAGCTGCACCAGGACGTGATCATCCTGCAGATCCAGCACTGGCTCGAAGAGCACTTTGCCGACAAGTTCCGCTTCGAAGACGTCGCCCGGGAACACGGCATGAGCATCCGCAACTTCATGCGCCGCTTCCAGACGGCCACGGGTGACAAGCCGCTGCATTACCTGCAAAGGCTGCGCATCGAGACGGCCAAAGGCCTGCTTTCAGGCAGCCGCAAGAGCATCAAGACCATCAGCTACGAGGTGGGTTACGACGATGCGAGCTTCTTCGCGCGGCTGTTCAGGCAGCACACCGAGCTGTCGCCGAACCAGTATCGCCAGCAGTTCCAGCAAGCCGCCTGACCCAAAGTAAACACAAACCCATGTGGGAGCTGGCTTGCCTGCGATAGCGGTGTATCAGTGAGTACATTTGTTCCTGACCCACCGCCATCGCGGGCAAGCCCGGCTCCCACATTTGATCTCCATTGTTATGGAGAACACCCATAAAAAAGGCCTGCATCACTGCAGGCCGCGTAAGCCAAGGTAACCACAAACCCATGTGGGAGCTGGCTTGCCTGCGATGGCGGTGGATCAGTGAGTACATTTGTTCCTGACCCACCGCCATCGCGGGCAAGCCCGGCTCCCACATTTGATCTCCATTGTTATGGAGAACACCCATAAAAAAGGCCTGCATCACTGCAGACCGCGTAAGCCAAGGTAACCACAAACCCATGTGGGAGCTGGCTTGCCTGCGATGGCGGTGGATCAGTGAGTACATTTGTTCCTGAACCACCGCCATCGCGGGCAAGCCCGGCTCCCACAGGTGATCTCCATTGTTCTGGAGAACACCCATAAAAAGGGCCTGCATCACTGCAGGCCTTGGTCATTTCATGCACATTGCTTACGGCTTGTGCCCGCGCGACAGGAACTCGTGGGACTGCATCTCCAGCAAGCGGCTCAGGGTGCGCTGGAATTCGAAGTTCAAGCGACCGCCCGTGTAGAGGTCCTTGAGCTCGACTTCGGCCGAGATGATCAGCTTGACGTTACGGTCGTAGAATTCGTCGACCATGTTGATGAACCGGCGCGCAATGTCGTCCGTGGTGACGCTCATTTGCTCCACACCGCTCAAGATCACCGCGTGGAAGATCTTGCCCAACTCGATGTAGTCGTTCTGGCTACGCGGGCCGTCGCAGAGCTGGCGGAACTCGAACCAGGCCACGTCATCGCAGGTACGCAGGGCGATGATTTCGCGGTTCTCGATCATCAGCTTGTCGTTTTCCACCGCCTGGGTGCATTCCGGCGTCAGCGCGCGGAAGCTCTTTTTCAGGCTTTCATGCGCCGCTTCGTTCAGCGGGAAGTGGAACAGTTCAGCCTGCTCAAGGTGACGCAAACGGTAGTCGACACCGCTGTCGACGTTGACGATCTCGGTGTTCTGCTTGATCAGCGCGATGGCCGGCAGGAAACGTGCGCGTTGCAGGCCGTCCTTGTACAAGCCATCGGGAACGATGTTCGAGGTGGCGACCAGGGTCACGCCGTTCTTGAACAGCTCTTCCATCAAGGTGCCGAGGATCATGGCATCGGTAATGTCGGAGACGAAGAACTCATCGAAGCAGATCACCCTTGCCTCTTCGGAGAAGCGCTTGGCGATGATGGTCAGCGGGTTTTTCTCGCCCGGCAGGGTCTTCATCTCTTCGTGCACACGCTTCATGAAGCGGTGGAAGTGCGTACGGACCTTTTCCTTGAACGGCAGCGCTTCGAAGAAGGTGTCGACCAGATAAGTCTTGCCGCGGCCCACGCCACCCCAGAAATACAGGCCTTTGACCGGCGTGTGGTCTTTCTTGCCAAACAGCTTGCTGAACATCCCTGGCTTGTTGTGCGAGGCCGCGACCAGGTCGTCGTACAGGCGCTGCAAATGACGCACCGCATTTTCCTGGGCCGCGTCATGGAAGAATTCAGGGCGTTTCAGATCAGCTTGATATCGTTCTAGGGGCGTCATAATTTCGTTAGCAAGGCAACAAAAACGGGCCGTCACTGTAACGACGGCCCTGGATAATGGCAATCAACCCTTGGTCGGGTTAATCCTCGATGGGGGTCAACGCAACGCGCAAGGCGGCGATGGCAGCATCACGCGACGTTTCGTCGGCAAATTCAGCGCTGTCGGCCACGGCAGCACCGTCCAGCCATACGCTGAAGCCTGTGGCCTCATTGCGCACATCCAGCGCGTCGCCGCTTTGCAGTTGCTTGGTCACTGCGCCCGCCGCTTTGCCGTCGGCAAAGTTGCGCGACAACAGTAATTGCTCGCCATCGGCCGACAGCAGGCGGAAGCGGAAGCTGCCGTCGTCTTCACGGAAGCTCACGAAGCGCGCAGCCTTCGCGGCTTTCTTCTTGGCCGCCACCGGCGCGGCGGCCTGGTTGACGAACGAGCGCAGGCCCACGGCTTCACGCAGCTCGGCAAGGAACGGCGCGGCCACGGCGCGGGCTTTCTTGGCGCCGATCAGCAGCAGGTCTTCCATGTCCGAGGGGCGCGACATCAACTGGTGGTAACGCTCACGCGGCTCGCTCAGTTGGCTGTCGAGCAGTTGGAACAGGCGGCTCTTCGCCTCGCCCCAGCCCAGGCCTTGCAGCAGATCGGCGCGGAACTCTTGTTCCTGAGCCTTGCTGGCAAACGCCTGGAACAAGGTGAACAGATGCGAATTGTCCGGGTCCTTGGCTTCGCCGGGCGCACGCGAGTCGGTGACGATCCGCGAGATCGCGTCTTTCATGTCCTTGGCGCTGGTGAACAACGGGATGGTGTTGTCGTAGCTCTTGGACATCTTGCGGCCATCGAGGCCCGGCAAAGTGGCGACGCTTTCTTCGATCAACGCCTCAGGCATGGTGAAGAATTCTTTACCGTTGCCGAACAGGTGGTTGAAACGCTGGCCGATGTCGCGGGCCATTTCCACGTGCTGGATCTGGTCACGGCCGACCGGCACCTTGTGCGCGTTGAACATCAGGATGTCCGCCGCCATCAGCACCGGGTAGCTGTACAGGCCCATGCTGATGCCCGCGTCCGGGTCTTCGCCGGCTTCAACGTTCTTGTCCACCGAGGCCTTGTAGGCATGGGCGCGGTTGAGCAGGCCCTTGGCGGCAACACAGGTCAGCAGCCAGGTCAGTTCTGGGATTTCCGGGATGTCGGACTGGCGATAGAAGGTCACCCGGTTCACATCCAGGCCACCGGCGAGCCAGGTCGCGGCGATTTCCATGCGCGAGCGCTGGATGCGCTGCGGGTCATCGCACTTGATCAGGGCGTGGTAGTCGGCCAGGAAGTAAAAGGAATCGGCATTCGCGTCCTGGCTGGCGAGGATCGCAGGGCGGATCGCACCGGCGTAGTTGCCCAGGTGCGGCGTGCCGGTGGTGGTGATGCCGGTGAGGATACGGGTACGAGTCGTCATGGGTAATCGCTTATCAGACTGCTATCAATTCGAGAGGCGCGGCAGCACCAGATCCTTGAGGTCGGTGAGCTTGCCATGAAAAAAGTGTCCGCATTCTGCCACTTTCAGCAGCTCATGGGGGCGTTTCAGGGCGGCGGACCAGTCGTACACGGTCTGTGGGTCGACCACTTCGTCGGTTTCCGGCTGGATCAGGGTTAACGGGCAGCCTTGGGGCAGCACGTCGCTATCGCGCAGGCGCATCACCGCAGCGGCAACCATGAACAGGTGCGCAAGCTTTTCGCCCTTGGCTTCCAGGCGGCCACCGAGGCTGGCCGCGACGTAGCCGCCGAAGGAAAAGCCGAGCAAGGTGATCGGCAGGTCGGGGTGCTTTTCCCGCAGCCAGGTGGCCGCCGCTTCGGCATCGTCCACTTCACCGGTGGCCATGTCGTGAGTACCGGCGCTCGCGCCGACGCCACGGTAATTGAAACGTAAAGTAATCAAACCAGCATCGCGGGCAGTGCGTTGCAGGGTCGAAACGACTTTATTGAGCATGGTCCCGCCTTGCACCGGGTTAGGGTGGCAGATCAGCGCCAGGCCACGTGGCTCGGGGTGATCCAGGTACAAGGCTTCCAATTGGCCCACCGGGCCAGCGATCAAAACGGGGGTTTCACGCATGAGCAAGGAATGAACTCCGTGACCTCTCAAAGGGTCGACTCGTCTAGCTAAAAGTCTGTGCATGGCATCATTGCGAGCTTAATCGCGGTATACAGCGCAGGTTTGAGCCGTTAACGTAAAGCAAAGCCGTTTATAGAGGAAGGACTCGTGGAA
The DNA here is from genome assembly GCF_012985445.1 of Pseudomonas sp. WS 5532. Classification (NCBI taxonomy): domain Bacteria; kingdom Pseudomonadati; phylum Pseudomonadota; class Gammaproteobacteria; order Pseudomonadales; family Pseudomonadaceae; genus Pseudomonas; species Pseudomonas sp. WS 5532. Next base: position 198,460 of record NZ_JAAQWK010000001.1, on the reverse strand, counting down.
CACTCGCTCTTAGTTTGGTTGTTGCCGACTCTTGCCCTGGTTGCCGGTGTCGCCATTGGATTCCTGGTTGCCCGCCTGCTGCCGAATGCCGCGCCTAACCGCACGCAGCGTCAGCTGGATGACATTCAGGAACGTTTTGACAGTTATCAGAACGAGGTTGTTACCCACTTCAACAGCACCGCGACCCTGGTCAAGAAGCTCACCCAGAGCTACCAGGAAGTACAGGATCATCTCGCCGATGGCGCCAACCGCCTCGCCCTCGACGACATCACCCGCCAGCGCCTGCTGGCCGCGTTGCATTCCGATGCACCGCAAGCCCCACGGGAGCGCCTGACGCCACCGCGGGAAAACCAGGAGCCGCCACGGGACTACGCGCCAAAAACGCCGAACGCCCCAGGCATGCTGGATGAGCATTACGGTTTGAAGAAGTAAGTTTTTTCAAACACTAAAAAGCCCGGTTGATCGATGATCAGCCGGGCTTTTTTGTGGGCCTCAATCAAGCAGGCGACACCGGTCAACTGTGGGAGCTGGCTTGACTGCGATAGCGGTGTATCAGCAAAGCTTCCATTGCCTGACACACCGCCATCGCGGGCAAGCCCGACTCCCACATTGACCGCGTAAGACCTTAAGCCGGTTGTTGCTCCTGCAACAGCCCGCCTTCAATCCGCACATGCCGCCCATGAAAACGCTTGAGGCTGCTGCGATGGCCGACACTGACGATGCTCAGGCCCGGCAGTTCATCGATCAGCGCTTGATACAGGTTCGCTTCATCCTCTTCATCCATCGCCGAGGTGGCTTCGTCCATGTACAGCCACTGCGGCGCGAACAATAAGGCACGCGCAAAGGCCAGACGTTGCTGCTCACCGGGCGAGAGCATGCGTTGCCAATGGTTGGCCTCATCCAGACGGCTGACCAGATGCGGCAAGCGGCAGGTTTCCAGGACCTGTGCATAACGTTCGGCCGGGTAGGTGCTGTCGTCTTGTGGATAACTCAACACGGCCTTCAGGCTGCCAATCGGCAAGTAAGGCTTTTGCGGCAGGAACAGATAACGCGCCGCCGGCAGGCAAATGCTGCCGTGGCCCGCCGGCCACAAGTCGCCCATGGCGCGCAGCAATGTACTTTTACCGCTACCGGAACGCCCACTGAGCATCACACGCTGGCCAGGCTCTACCGTCATGTCGGCGTCGGTGAGCAGGTGGCGGCCGTCGGCCAGGTCCATGCCCAGGTCTTTGACCACCAGTTGCTCGCCTTGCGGGCGCACATCGATGGCCGGAGCACGTTGTTCGTTGCGGCTCATGGCCTCATGAAAACTCAGCAGACGGTCACTGCTGGCACGCCAGCTGGCGAGGTCGGAGTAAGCGGTGATAAACCAGCTGAAGTTGCCCTGCACATTGCCGAACGCCGAGTTGATTTGCATCAGCTCGCCCAGTTCGATCTTGCCGGCGAAATAGCGCGGTGCCGCCACGATAAATGCAAAGACAACCGCGATCTGCTCATAGCCTGCGGTGAAGAATGTCAGGCGCTTGGACACCTTCATGATGTCCCAATAGTTGTGCCAGACCTTGCCGAACCGCGCACTCAAACGTTGATTCTCGTTTGACTCGCCATTGTACAAAGCAATGCTTTCGGCATTTTCCCGCACGCGCACCATGGAGAAACGCAAGTCTGCTTCGAACCGTTGCTGCTGGTTGCTAAGGCCGATCAAACGACGGCCGATCAGGTGCGTCAGCCAACTGCCGACGGCGGCATACAGCAATGCGCACCAGAACATGTAGCCGGGGATGGTGATACCGAACACTTCGATGCTGCCCGACACGCCCCACAAGATAATCGAGAACGACACCAGACTGACCACATTGCGCAGCAGGCCCAAACCCAGAGCTAATGTGTTCAAGGTAAAGCTATTGAGGTCTTCGGAAATCCGCTGGTCCGGGTTATCGGTGTAGCCGCCCTGCTCCAACTGGTAGTAGTTCTTGTTGTTAAGCCAGCGTGCAAAGTGCTTTTCGGTGAGCCACGCGCGCCAGCGAATGGTCAACATCTGGGTCAGATAGAGGCGGTAGACCGCGCCGAGAATAGCCACTGCAGCGATGCCGCAGAAATAGATGATCTGTTGCCAGAAGGCCGCAGTGTCCTTTTTTTCCAGGGCGTTGTAGAAATCCTTGTACCAGTGGTTAAGCCACACGGAAATCGCCACGCTGAACAGCGTCAGACCAATCACCACAGCCAGCAACAACCAGGCCTTGCCCTTCTCTTCACTACGCCAATACGGTGTGATCATCGCCCAGGTTCGGCGCAAGAATTGCCCACGCACCGCGTCGTTGACCGCGGAATACTCAGCGTTCTGACTCATCGTTCAGGCTCTGTAAGAAAATGTGACAGGCGTTTGAACCGATCATAGACGATCGGTTCAGCGCGCTGTGCAGCCTGAAGCAGATTGTTCAGACTTTGTTCAGCGCCGTACAGGACGCTTCTGCAGCTTGCGTTGCAGGGTGCGACGGTGCATGCCCAGGGCACGGGCAGTGGCGGAGATATTGCCTTCGTGTTCGGTGAGCACGCGCTGGATGTGTTCCCACTGCAGGCGGTCCACCGACATCGGGTTTTCCGGCACCAGGGTATCGAGGTCGGCGTGCTCTGAGAGCAACGCAGCCAGCACGTCGTCGGCATCCGCCGGCTTGCACAGGTAGTTGCAGGCGCCGCGCTTGATGGCCTCGACGGCGGTGGCGATGCTGGAGTAACCGGTGAGGATCACCACGCGCATTTCCGGGTCGAGCTCCAGCAGCTTGGGCAGCAGCACCAGGCCGGAGTCGCCATCCATTTTCAGGTCGAGCGCGGCGTAGTCCGGCAGGTCGGCCTGGGCGATGGTCAGGCCTTCTTCAGCCGAACCTGCGGTGCTCACGCGAAAGCCACGACGGCTCATGGCGCGCGCCATCACGCGGGTAAAGGTGGCGTCGTCATCTACCAGCAACAGGTGCGGCAGTTCTTCGCCTTCGACTTGGATCTCGTCACTCATCGATATCTCCTCGTGCGACACGGGGCAGGCGCAGCTCGGTGAGCGTGCCACCTTCCTCATGACTATAGAGCTTCACTGAGCCGCCCGCGCGGGTCACGCTGGCCTTGCTCAAAAACAGGCCGAGGCCGAAGCCTTTGCCCTTGGTGGTAAAGAAGGGTTTGCCGATCTGTTCGGCAATGGCCAGCGGCACGCCCGCGCCGTGGTCACGAATGCTGATGGTGACGTTTTCCGCGTCCCAGTCCAGCTGCACGCCCAAGCCTTCGGGGCAAGCGTCGGCGGCGTTGTTCAGCAGGTTGAGCAAGGCCTGGGTCAGGTCCGGCGGCGGCGCCATGCGCGGCACACTGCCCTGCCCTAATAGATGAAAACGGTAACTGGCTTCGGGGCGCATCAGGTGCCAGCGATTCAGGGCTTCGTCGAGCCACTGGGTCACGTCCTGCATCTCCACCGCCAGGCGGCGATTGGCTTCGGCGGCGCGCACCAGTTGCTGCAAGGTCTGCTTGCATTGTTTGACCTGTTCGCGCAGCACGCCGAGATCTTCTTGCAACACCGGGTCGTGATGGTCCTGGGTCATTTCGTTAAGCAGCACGCTCATGGTCGCCAGTGGTGTGCCCAACTCGTGGGCGGCACCCGCGGCCTGGGTGGCGACGGCCAGCAATTGCTGGTCACGCAGGCCTTCTTCGCGGCGAATGGCGCGCAGTTCTTCCTGACGGCGCAGTTCTTCGGCCATGCGTGCAGCGAAGAACGTGATCACTGCAGCAGACAGCGCGAAGCTCAGCCACATCCCGTAGATCTGCAGGTTTTCACGGGCGATGGGAAAGGTTTGCAACGGATAGAACTGCGCCAGCAGCAAGGTATAGAGCGTCAGCGCAATACCCGACAGCACTACCGAATAGCGCCATGGCAAGGTCACGGCGGCGATGGTCAGTGGCACCAGGTAGTAAGAAACAAACGGGTTGGTGGAACCACCAGAGAAATAAAGCAACACACTGTGGATAAACAGATCGCAGGCCAACTGGAGTGCGTATTCCAACTCGGTCACAGGCCACGTGGTACGCAGGCGGATGGCCGTGAACGCGCACAGCACAGTGGAAAACGCCAGGGTCACACCCAGTTGCAGCCACGGCAGCGGCAGCAGGTCGAACCAATAGGCAAGCCCGACGGAGCCGGCCTGTGCGGCCAGTACCAGGGTGCGGATGAACGTCAGGCGCCAGAGGTTCTGGCGTGTGGCGGAAGTCAGTTTTACGGCGGCGAGCATGAGCTCTCCCGGTGAGCGCTGCAGGCGGATCGGCACGAGTATAAACGAAGCAGACCCGCTGGCACGGCGCGTGTGGCTCTTTGACGCAGGCCGGCCAAACGACCGTTCGTCGGCGCCATCACAACTTGTAGCGAATGTGTAAACCCGAAGAACCCGATACCACCGTCTACAGTCATACCCGATACGAACACCTTAAGGAGCTTCCATGTCTCGTTTCACTCGCAGTGCAGCTGTTATCACCCTGGGCGTCGCCACCCTTGCCAGCCTCCCCGCTTTGGCAGCCGAAGGGCTGAACTACAACCAGATTTCCCTGCGCGCCGAGGTCAGCCAGGAGGTTGCCCGCGACAAGATGATCGTCACGCTGTACACCGAATCGCAAAATGCCGACCCGGCCAAGCTTGCTGCCGAAATCACCAACACCATGAACAAGGCGTTGGGCCAGGCACGTGAAGTCAAAGCCGTAACCCTGCGCCAAGGCAGCCGCAACAGCTACCCGATCTACGACAGCAAGAACCAGAAGATCACCGGTTGGCGCGAACGCGCCGAACTGCGTCTGGAAAGCGCCGACTTCCCGGCACTGTCCAAACTCACTGGCGAGCTGTTGAACACCCTGAAAATGGAAAACATGGACTTCGCCATCGCCGACACCACGCGCAAGGCCAGCGAAGATGCGTTGCTCAAGGATGCGGTCGCCGCGTTCAAGGCCCGTGCCCAGCTCGCAACTGACGCGTTGGGTGGCAAGGGCTACAAGATCGTCAACCTGAACTTCAACACCAATGGTTACCCGATGCCTTACGCCCGCAATGGCGGGATGATGATGAAGGCGGCCATGGCGGATTCGGCGCCAACGCCAGAAGTAGAAGCCGGCACCAGCCAGGTCAACATGAGCGCTGATGGGGTGATTGAGGTCTTGCACTAAACCCTTTGCGATATTAGAAACGGCGCAGCCTGACAGGCTGCGCTTTTTTTTGACCGCGCTTATGTCGCCCAACAGCCCCACACCGACATCGCAAAATCACAACTCACATCGCCGCGCTCGAACGCCATACAGCAACATTTCATTAACGACGACCGTAAAATTTCAAGTGGAAAGCTTTCCCACTCAAACTGCCATGCAACAGTTGACAGTACCTTCATGTAAAACTTTTCTTCTGCACAGTCGGAATAAGTTTAAGCATCAACTTTACGTGCTCAACCAGGGTGTAAAGTGGAACTCGACGCGTCCAGCCCCCCACTGAGTGATCATCACTGCTGCCTTAACTTAACAAGCAACGTGTTTATTCGACGTTCTCTGTGCGATGCCTGCTATTGCACCGCAGCGTAAACTTGCGGCCGCCTGCTGCCCAGTGAGGATCGACAGTTAAGTTCACAACCCACTCAGTAAATCGAGCCGACCATGCAAACAATGGCACCCTCTTCGCTGCACGCTTGCGCTACACCAACTACTCCCTTGGATTCAAACTATCCAGAACAAACACACATGGGCAATCGCGTCACTCGCGATCTAACCCCTCCGGATAGAAATTCAAGAGGTTTACCGAGGGGCCAGCCGTTTTATCGCGGTGGGTTTCATGGACACTCGCCCTTCGACGATCTTAAACCGGGTAATATCCCGGGAGTCATTTATGGATGGAGCGTCACTCCACCCGCGGCGAACGCCTCCCTGCAAGAACGGGAGGCACGTATGGGTGACTATGCGGATCGCGTAAGGTGGAAGTTAAAGCTTGTGGAACACGGTAGCGAAGGCGAAAGGAATATTAAATTCCAAGATGCCCGTCAATACATGGAACCCGCAGGTTACTTCAGTGGCGGTTTGCTGGCAGCCGGGTATGACCCGCATGAAACAATCACGGTGACGTTCACCGCTTACACCAAGGAGCTTAATGGTGCTTCTCACCTGACCAGCAAAGACGAGCGCACCTACTTTGCATGGGAGATTGCAGCCGGAGCCCTTAAGCACGATAGGCCCGCGGGAGGCGGCGTGATTAATGCCCAAAGCATGCAAATCAGGCCAGAAGACCGAAATAAAATTAACGACTTGGAGTCGATGGGCGCCAAGCTTCAGCATCATTGGAAAAACGAGATAATCAAGCCCATGGCGGATCATTCGGGCGCACTGGCGAAGCGCTCAGGGTTGGCCGATGCCTATGTAGTGCGGGGCACCTTGCACAGTCTGCGCAACGACAAGGAAAGTTATAAGGCGCTCGGGGCTGAGGCACAAGAAGCCATCGACCGAACACTAGACAAAAACGGCAACGTGGTTATTCCAAATATCTACGGCTATCCGCTCGCCGGGTATGCGTTTATCCCTTACAAAAACTACCATGGCGATTATGATCACCGGCCCAATAGAGGCCTGATGATTGACTTGAAGAACGGCAAGGTCAGTAAAATAGACGGAGATAATGAATTTGCCAGTTGGGCAAAAGAAAACCGCAATGAGTTGCTACGGAGTTTCAACTCCAAGGACAGGCAGGGCGGCCAAAATACCCATTGGCCCCCGGCGGGCGATGTACTCGAAAATTTGATTATCGGTAAAGGTGCCACCTACCCGGGGCGTGCCGGTAAAACCAGCGAAAAAGTTGTACCGGTGGAGGAGACCTTTAATTATACCCAGTCGCGAAATTCACACTATTATTTAAAGTTTGGAAGCCTTAACTCCGGTATTGCCCACGCCTATCAGGAGATGAACACCAAAAATGCAAAATCGGACGATCAGACGCAGGTGTTTGGTGCCTCGAAGCAATCGTGGAAGGCCGCGAAAGAGGCGTGGGGCAATACCTTCGGTTACGTCCCCGTTGTCGGCAATACGGGCAATATCGTGTTTGGCATTCATGACGCCGCCACGGGTATGACAGCCAGCGATCGCGTTGGCGGCACTGCTGCCGCGGTGATATCTGCCCTGCAACTCGCGCACGAAGTTGCACAAATTGGGACGGATGCAGGGTTGGGTGAAGCCCCCATCGGACCTACTACCGCGGGCAGCGAAGTTTACGGCTGGAAATACAATGAGCAGACCAAGAGTTTTAATTTTGAGCGAAACATAAAAGTGTCGAGCGAAAGCGATATACACCCCGCCACCCACGCCGCGCCAAACGAACCGAGTACGCCACCGGCCATTGAGACAGAAGGCGTGCCCCCGACAATCGAAGCGCAAAACAGTAAACGTTCGATTCTAAGGTCCATTGAAGACTTACCGACCGGCGAGGCTCTTTTTTCTACGCCTGAAAAAAACGTAATTCTGAGTGGAGAACTCAATGACCTAAACGCCCTTGACAAAAAACTCTACACATTTACCGATTTCAACAAAAAAGGCAGTGCAGAACGACTCAACATACTCGTCCATGGGAGCGTCGACCCTGCTACTGGTATCGCGAAAGTTTCATATGCCGGAAAACTCCATACGCCCGACGAGCTACTTCAGACACTTAAAGACGCAGGTATTCACCCGGAGACGTTTGACAATATACGGCTGCTGACATGTGACTCTGCAAGTGGTGGAGATGCCTCCTTCGCGGCTGAGTTTCAGAGGCTCATACAGCGCCCCGTCAAAGGCTATCGTGGCACGCTCACAGGCAACCTCGTGCCGGAAGAAATAAATGCCGCGATTGAAAAAGTAGAAAAAGAATATTTGAAAGCCCTAAAACAAACTCAGAACTCCCCGCTGACTGATGCCGATAGGGCATTGGCCAGAGACGAAGCTGAAAAATACGTCGCCAAAGAATTGGCGAAAACCATAAACTTCAAACCCGTAAAGAAAAATCCCTATTGGAATCCGTTTTCATGGTGGGCATTTACTTATAAGCCAATGACCTTCCCACAACCATAACAGCGAGAACCTGCCGAAGGGCATCATCTGACTGCATTAAGTGAACCAGAGTCTCTACCTGATAACCCTGAACGGCGGTAACCTCGGTGACCGTCGCTTCCGTTTGGGCAGCTTTTATATGCCCACCACTTCAGGGGTCTCCATGGAAAGAATCACCTTAAAACCGTTGCTCCTTGCCGCCGGCCTCCTGGCCTTGATGCCGACCGCTCAGGCGGCGACTACCCTGGTCTACTGCTCCGAAGCCAGCCCCGCCGGCTTCGACCCCAGCCAGTACACCAGCGGCACCGATTTCGATGCCTCAGCCGAAACCGTCTTTAACCGCCTGACCCAGTTCAAGCGCGGTGGCACCGAGGTAGAGCCTGGCCTTGCAACAAGCTGGGAGGTCTCCAAAGACGGCCTGACCTACACCTTCCACCTGCGCGATGGCGTCAAATTCCACACCACCGACTACTTCACCCCTACCCGTGACTTCAATGCGGATGATGTGCTGTTCACGTTCAATCGCTTGCTCGATGCCAACAGCCCGTTTCGCAAGGCTTACCCGTCAGAATCGCCTTACTTCACTGACATGGGTTTGAACACCACGATCAAAAACGTCGAGAAACTCGACAACCACACCGTGCAGTTCAACCTGAACAATGTCGATGCCTCGTTCGTACAGAACCTGGCCATGAGCTTCGCTTCGGTGCAATCAGCCGAATACGCCGCCCAACTGTTAGAAGAAGGCAAAGCCGAGCAGATCAATCAGAAGCCGGTGGGCACGGGCCCGTTTGTGTTCAAGCGCTACCAGAAAGATTCGCAGATTCGCTACGTGGCCAATAAGCAGTATTGGAAGCCCGAGGATGTGAAGCTCGACAATCTGGTATTCGCCATCACCCCGGACGCCGCCGCGCGCCTGCAGAAACTCAAGGCCGGTGAATGCCAGGTCAGCGGTTACCCGCGTCCGTCCGACATTGAAATAATGAAACAAGACCCCAACCTGCGCGTGCTGCAACAGGCCGGTTTCAACTTGGGTTTCCTGGCCTACAACGTGACGCATCCGCCGCTGGACCAGCTCAAAGTGCGCCAGGCGCTGGACATGGCCATCGACAAGCCCGCGATCATCAAGGCCGTTTACCAGAGCGCCGGACAATTGGCGCAGAACGCACTGCCACCGGCGCAGTGGTCTTATGACCCCACTATCAAGGACGCGCCCTACGATCCGACCAAGGCCCGGGCGCTACTAAAAGAAGCAGGGGTTGCACCAGGTACCACCATCAATTTGTGGGCCATGACGGTACAGCGTGCTTCAAACCCCAACGCACGCATGTCGGCACAAATGATCCAGCAGGATTGGGCGAAGGTCGGTATCAAGGCCAACATAATCAGCTACGAATGGGGCGAATACATCAAGCGCGCCAAAAATGGCGAGCATGACGCCATGATTTATGGCTGGACCGGCGACAACGGCGACCCGGATAACTGGCTCGGCGTGCTCTACAGTTGTGCCGCCGTCAAGGGCAGTAACTACGCCAAATGGTGTAACCCGGCCTACGACAAGCTGGTGCAACAGGCCAAGGTCAGCAACGACCGCGAGCAACGCATCAAGTGGTATCAACAGGCGCAAAAAATACTTAAGGAACAAGTACCTATAACACCTATTGCGAACTCGACGGTTTTCCAGCCACTGCGTAAGGAAGTGCAAAACTTCAAGATCAGCCCGTTTGGGCTTACGCCGTTCTATGGTGTCAGTCTAGATAAGTAACATCATCGCCCCAACCGAGTGCGCCAGACGCCTCGGCTGGGCCTTTTTGGTGCGCACAATGCACCGAAAAAACCCTCTATATATATGCATTTATGTACAAACTTTCATAAATGCGACATTCCTGTACGTTCGTACCACAGTTTGCCTCTCGCAACGGTTCAGCATCTTGCAATGGGTATGGCCCCTGCATAAGTATCCGCAGGCCGACTCACGAGGTCGCCCTCACCACCAAAAATGACAACAAATCATGAGGCCAACATGCTTAAACACGCAGTCCTTCCGCTTTTAGTGAGTGCTGGCCTTATGGCCGCAGCTCCATTCGCCCAAGCGGCGACTAACCTGGTGTTCTGCTCCGAAGGGAGCCCGGCCGGTTTCGACCCAGGCCAGTACACCACCGGAACAGACTTCGATGCCTCGGCCGAAACCATGTTCAACCGTCTGACCCAGTTCGAACGCGGCGGCACTGCTGTGATTCCTGGGCTGGCCACCAGCTGGGACGTTTCCCCGGATGGCCTGACGTACACCTTCCACCTGCGTGATGGCGTGAAGTTCCACACCACCTCGTACTTCAAGCCGACCCGTACCTTCAATGCTGATGACGTGCTGTTCACGTTCAACCGCATGATCAATAAGGACGACCCGTTTCGCAAAGCCTACCCCACCGAGTTCCCGTACTTCACGGACATGGGGATGGACACCAACATCAAGAACATCGAGAAAGTCGATGACCACACCGTCAAGTTCACCCTTGGCACTGTGGACGCCGCTTTCATCCAGAACCTGGCAATGAGCTTCGCGTCGATCCAGTCGGCTGAATACGCCGCCCAACTGTTGAAAGAAGGCAAGGCACAGGACATCAACCAGAAGCCAATCGGCACTGGCCCGTTCGTGTTCAAGAGCTACCAGAAAGACTCCAACATCCGTTACACCGGCAACAAGGATTACTGGAAGCCTGAAGACGTGAAGATCGACAACCTGATCTTCGCCATCACCACTGACCCGTCGGTGCGTATCCAGAAGCTGAAGAAAAACGAATGCCAGGTGACCCTGTTCCCGCGTCCAGCCGACCTCAAGGCGCTGGGTGAAGACAAGGACCTGAAACTGCCGCACCAGGCCGGTTTCAACCTGGGCTACATCGCTTACAACGTTATGCCGGTGCTCAAGGGCCAGACCGCCGCCAACCCACTGTCTGACCTGCGTGTACGTGAAGCGCTGGACATGTCGGTGAACAAGCAGCAGATCATCGACTCCGTGTACCAGGGCGCAGGCCAACTGGCCGTCAACGCCATGCCGCCGACCCAGTGGTCCTACGACACCACCATCAAGGATGCCCCGCATGATGTGACCAAAGCCAAGGCTTTGCTCAAGGAAGCGGGCGTCAAGGAAGGCACCGAAATCACCCTGTGGGCCATGCCGGTTCAACGTCCGTACAACCCGAACGCCAAGCTGATGGCCGAGATGCTGCAGAACGACTGGAAACAGATCGGCCTGAAGGTCAACATTGTCAGCTACGAGTGGGGCGAGTACATCAAGCGTTCCAAAGGCGGCGAGAACCAGGCCATGATCATTGGCTGGAGCGGTGACAATGGTGACCCGGACAACTGGCTGAACGTGCTGTTCGGCTGCGACTCGCTGTCCGGTAACAACTTCTCCAAATGGTGCGACAAGAAATTCGACGGCATCGTCAAAGAAGCCAAAGCCACATCGGATGTCGCCAAACGCACCGAGCTGTACAAGCAGGCGCAACATATCCTCAAAGATGCAGTCCCGATGACACCTATCGCGCACTCGACGGTGTATCAACCCATGCGCAACACCGTGCAGGACTTCAAGATCAGCCCGTTTGGCTTGAACTCCTTCTACGGCGTTAGCGTAAGCGGCAAGTAAGGCTCAGTAGCGGCGACGTTTCATAACGTCGCCGTTATTGCATCCGCCCAGACCGCAGGAAACAGACCACATCCGCAACATTGCCGTCCTACAGCAATGAACTGCGACATGTGCATCCGTTGCCTACAAGGTCAATCCGTTTTGGCGCATTTACTGCAAGCTCCGCGACCCATACCGTCGTAGGACAGCAGAGGCTCCAACCTAGGAAAGGCACTTGCTGTATGTGGGATCAGTGATGTCTCCCAGGCCTGACGCCTGGGTGATTGTTCGCTGGTGACAACAACAAACAAGGATCGGGATCGTCATGCGCCATACCACTGTTCTATCCGCAATTTTTGGCACCAGCCTGCTGGCTGTGGCCACGATGGGCCAAGCCGCCGAAAAGAAGAGCCTGGTGTTCTGCTCTGAAGGCAGCCCGGCCGGGTTCGACACCGCGCAGTACACCACCGCCACCGACAACGACGCGGCGGAGCCCTTGTACAACCGCCTGGTTGAATTCGAAAAAGGCGCGACTGACGTGGTGCCTGGGCTGGCAACCAAGTGGGATATTTCCGAAGACGGCCTGACTTACACCTTTCACCTGCGTGAAGGGGTGAAGTTCCACAGCAACAAGGAATTCAAGCCGACGCGCGACTTCAACGCCGACGACGTGCTGTTCACCTTCAACCGCATGCTCGACCCTGAATACCCGTTTCGCAAGGCCTACCCCACCGAGTTTCCATACTTCAACGGGATGAGCCTGAACAAGAACATCGCCAAGGTCGAGAAGACCGGCCCTTACACCGTGGTGATGACCCTGAACACGGTTGATGCCGCGTTTGTGCAAAACATCGCCATGAGCTTTGCCTCGATCCTGTCGGCCGAGTACGCCGAACAGTTGCTTAAACAAGGTAAACCCAGCGACATCAACCAGAAGCCGATCGGCACAGGCCCGTTCGTATTCCAGCGCTACCAGAAAGACTCGCAGATCCGTTATGTGGGCAACAAGCAGTACTGGGACCCGAGCCGCGTCAAGCTGGACCAACTGATTTTCGCCATCAACACCGACGCCTCGGTGCGGGTGCAGAAGCTCAAGGCTGGCGAGTGCCAGGTGACCCTGCACCCGCGCCCCGCTGACGTCGACGCGCTCAAGGCCGACCCGAACCTGCAACTGCTGACCAAGCCGGGGTTCAACCTCGGCTACATCGCCTACAACGTGCGCCACAAACCTTTCGACCAGCTCGAAGTGCGCCAGGCGCTGGACATGGCGGTGAACAAGCAAAGCATCCTCAATGCCGTGTACCAGGGCGCGGGCCAACTGGCGGTCAACGCCATGCCGCCGACCCAGTGGTCCTACGACGACAGCATCAAGGACGCCGCCTACAACCCGGAAAAAGCCAAGCAACTGCTCAAGGCCGCCGGCGTTAAAGAAGGCACCGAGATCACCCTGTGGGCCATGCCGGTGCAGCGCCCGTACAACCCCAACGCCAAGCTGATGGCCGAAATGCTGCAAAGCGATTGGGCCAAGATCGGCCTCAAGGTCAAGATCGTCAGCTACGAATGGGGCGAGTACATCAAGCGCACCAAAAACGGCGAGCACGATATCAGCCTGATCGGCTGGACCGGCGACAACGGTGACCCGGACAACTGGCTGGGCACCCTCTACAGCTGCGACGCCATCGGCGGGAACAACTACTCCATGTGGTGTGACCCGGCGTACGACAAGCTGATCAAGCAAGCCAAGGTCGTGACCGACCGCGAACAAAGGACTGTTCTGTACAAACAGGCGCAGCAATTGCTTAAACAGCAAGTGCCAATCACGCCAGTCGCCCACTCGACGGTCAACCAGCCGTTAAGCGCCAAAGTCGAAGGTTTCAAAGTCAGCCCCTTCGGCCGCAACGTGTTCTCGGGCGTCAGTTTCAACCCATAAGAAAATAACCGGATGGTGCGGAGCCAAATCGGCTCCGTAGCAAACGTGCAGCCTTTTGTTGGGATTTATCCTACGGCAAACGTTTGCAATAGCTTGAACGAGTTACACACCCAATAGCCGGTTCACCTAAAAAGACCGGCATTAAAAAGAGAACCAAAGGAGCTCCACCCATGAAACTGAGCAGCAAAGCGCTTCTGGCCCTGGCCATCAGCAGCATCACGGCAACCGCCTTCGCTGAAACCCAGAGCCAGGACTTCGTTCCAACCACATTGGCCGGCACCAGCGCCCAAAGCGAGGCCAAAGGCTTTGTCGATGGATTTAGCCTGGGCGGTACCACCCGTAACTGGTTCGCCAACGAACAACGCTTCCGCGGCAGCAAATTCAGCTACCAGAAGCACGGCGAAACCCGCACTGACGCGTACCGTACCAACTGGGTACAAGGCACCATCCTCAACGCCACCTCGGGCTTCACCCAAGGCACCGTCGGCGTGAGCACCGAAGTGGCGGTCTACAACGCTCTGGTTCTGGACCGTAGCAAGCGCGACATCAAGGGTGGTTCCAACCGTACCCTGGCCGACTCCAACGGTGATGCAGTCGACCAGTGGAGCAAACTGGGCCTGGCCAACGTGAAGTTCCGTGTGTCGAACACCACCTTGACCGCCGGTCGCCAGAACTTCAGCAGCGGCATCGTCGACACCATCGGCAACCGTGCGCTGCCATCGAGCTTCGAAGGTTTCGCCCTGAACAGCGAAGAATTCAGCAACCTGTCGTTCCAGGGCGCTTACTTCGACCGCGTGTCGCCACGTACCGAACAGAGCCTGTCGAAATTCCGCAGTGAATACGGCAATGGCCAGGAAGCGGATCACGTCTACACCGCCGGTGTGAACTATCAGCCGTTCAAGAGCCTGAAAACCAGCTTCTTTGGCGCTCAAGTCAAAGACTTCTGGAACCAGTACTACTTCGGCGCCACCCACGAACTGGGTGATGCTCAGACCCTGGCCCTGACCACCGGCCTGAACTACTACAAGACCGTCGACGAAGGCAAAAAGTTGATGGGCAAGATCGACAACGACACCTACTCGCTGTCGCTGGGCCTGACTCACCAGGCTCACAGCCTGACCTTCTCGTACCAGGAAGTTAACGGTAACGAGTACTTCGACTACCTGCACGAAACCAACGGCATCTACCTGGCCAACTCCCTGACGTCCGACTTTAACGGCCCGAACGAGAAATCGTTCCAGGTCGCTTACGGCCTCAACATGGCCGAATACGGCGTGCCGGGCCTGAAGTTCAACATCTACTCGGCTCGCGGCTGGGGCATCGACGGCACTCACTACACCGGCGATGGCGGCGTGAAAGGCTTCGCTTACAACGGCATCCAGAACCAGGATGGCGAGAAACACCAGGAATACGGTATCGGTACTTCCTACGCCCTGCAGAGCGGCCCACTCAAGGCCACCACCATCCGTGGTACCTACGTGACTCACCGCGCCAGCGCCAACCAGGCTGACGGCAACCTCCGTGAGTTCCGTCTGGTCACCACCATCCCGTTCAACATTCTTTAATTAGCGCCAGGTAGACGGCGGGCTCATCACGAGCCCGCCGTCTACGCTTGTCTGGTTCAATCGATTGCAGAGGGCTCTGAATGAAAATGCTCCCGCTACAAGCTGCCATTGCCGCTGCGCTGTTGAGCGTTGCGATCGGCGTTTCAGCCAAACCGCTGGTGGTCTGCACCGAAGCCAGCCCGGAAGGTTTTGACCCGGTTCTGTACACCACCGCAGTAACCGCCGACGCCGCCGCTGAAACCATGTTCAACCGCCTGGTGGACTTCAAGCCCGGCACCACCGAAGTTGTACCGGCACTGGCCAAGGCCCTGCCCGAGATCAGCGCTGATGGCCTGACCTACACCTTCCACCTGCGTGACGATGTAAAGTTCCACACCACCGACTACTTCAAACCCACGCGCAACATGAACGCCGACGACGTGCTTTGGAGCTTTCAGCGCCAGCTGGACCCGAATCACCCTTGGCACAACAAGTCCCTCGTGGGCTACCCGTACTTTGAAAGCATGGGCTTCAAGGAACTGCTCAAGAGCGTAGAGAAGACCGACGATCACACCGTCGTCTTTACCCTGACCCGTCCTGAAGCACCTTTCCTTGCCGACCTGGGCATGGCGTTCTCTTCAATCCACTCGAAGGAATACGCTGACCAGTTGCTCAAATCCGGCAAGACCGAAGACCTCAACGCCAAGCCAATCGGCACTGGCCCGTTCGTCTTCATCCGTTACCAGAAAGACGCCCAGGCGCGGTTCAAGGCCAACCCCGACTACTTCCGCGGCAAACCGGCAGTCGACCCGCTGATCCTGGCGATCAGCGTCGACAACAACGTGCGCCTGCAGAAGCTCAAGGCCAACGAATGTCAGATCGCGTTGTTCCCCAAGCCGGATGACATTCCAAGCATCAAGAAAGACCCGAACCTGAAAGTCGATGAACTGGCGGCGATGACCACCAGCTACACCGCACTGAACACCACCCACAAGTACATGAGCGATGCACGGGTGCGTCACGCGATCAACATCGCATTCGACAAGGCCGGCTATACCGAAGCCCTGTTCGGCAAAGGCAATGCCGTGGTGGGCACCGGCCCTTACCCGCCAACCTTGCTGGGTTTCAGTGACAAGCTTAAAAACCCACCCCGTGACCTCGACAAGGCCCGCGCCCTGCTCAAGGAAGCCGGCGTGCCGGAAGGCACCGAGTTCACCCTGTTCACCCGTAACGGTGGCGGCCCGACCAACCCCAACCCGATGCTCGGCGCCCAGCGCATGCAGGCGGATCTGGCGCAGATCGGCCTGAAAGTAAACATCAAAGTCATGGAATGGGGCGAGATGCTCAAGCGTGCCAAAAACGGCGAGCACGATATGGTTTCGGCCGGCTGGGTCGGTGATAACGGCGACCCGGATAACTTCCTCACGCCAAACCTGAGTTGCGATGCAGCGAAAAACGGCGAAAACTACGCCCGCTGGTGTAACAAAGAGTTTCAAGACTTGATCGACAAAGCGCGCGCGATCGCTGAACCCGGCCAGCGCGCTGCGCTCTATGAACAAGCACAGGACGTTTTCGAAAAAGATCAACCATGGCTGCCCATGGCTTACCCGAAATTGTTCACCGCCATGCGCAAGAACGTAGAAGGCTTTACCCAAAGCCCTCTGGGTACAAATAACTTCGCCACCACCCAGGTGAAGTAAATAAGAGAAGACGCTCGGCACCGTCGACATTGACGGTGCCGAACCTGCCTAACCGGCTGATTGAGGTACACAACAAGATGTTTAGTTTTATTGCCCGCCGATTGGGGTTATTGATCCCCACGTTTTTCGGCATCACGTTGCTGACGTTTGCGTTGATTCGCATGATTCCCGGCGACCCCGTAGAAGTCATGATGGGCGAACGCCGTGTCGACCCCGAGATGCACGCACAGGCAATGGAACGCCTTGGCCTGAACAAGCCACTCTATGCGCAATACTTTGACTATGTAGGCAAGCTCGCCCACGGCGACCTCGGCGAATCCCTGCGCACGCGCACCAGCGTGTGGACCGAATTCACCGCCCTCTTCCCTGCGACCCTGGAACTGTCCATGGCCGCCCTGTTGTTCGCCGGTATCCTGGGCCTGTTGGCCGGGGTGATCGCGGCCCTTAAACGAGGATCCCTGTTCGACCATGGGGTGATGGGCATCTCCCTCGCGGGATATTCGATGCCGATCTTCTGGTGGGGCCTGATCCTGATCATGTTCTTCTCGGTGAGCCTGGGCTGGACCCCGGTTTCCGGGCGTATCGACCTGCTCTACGACATCGAGCCGCGCACTGGCTTCATGCTGATCGACACCTTGCTGGCTGACGAGCCGGACGCGTTCTGGGATGCCCTGCACCACCTGATCCTGCCGGCCATCGTGCTCGGCACCATCCCGCTGGCGGTGATTGCGCGCATGACCCGTTCGTCGATGCTCGAAGTACTGCGCGAAGACTACATCCGCACCGCCAAGGCCAAAGGCCTGTCGCCGGCGCGCGTGGTATTCGTGCACGGCCTGCGTAACGCGCTGATCCCGGTACTGACCGTGGTCGGCCTGCAAGTCGGCACCCTGCTGGCCGGTGCGGTCCTGACCGAAACCATCTTCTCGTGGCCCGGCATCGGCAAATGGCTGATCGAAGCCATTGGCGCGCGGGACTACCCGGTGGTGCAAAACGGCATCTTGCTGATCGCCTGCCTGGTGATCATGGTGAACTTCGTGGTGGATATCCTCTACGGCTTCGCCAACCCACGCATCCGTCACCAGCGCTGAGATCATGACCATGAGCACACCTACTCAAGCGGTAGCAGTCGATCAAAGCCTGCTGTACCCGTCCCCGTACAAAGAATTCTGGCAAGCCTTTTCCAAAAACAAAGGCGCGGTTGCCGGCCTGCTGTTTATGTTGCTGATCGTGTTCTGCGCGATTTTCGCCCCGTGGGTTGCGCCACATAACCCCAGCGAGCAATACCGCGACTTCCTGCTCACCCCACCGGCCTGGCTGGAAGGTGGGCAAATACAGTTCCTGTTGGGTACTGACGAGCTGGGCCGTGACCTGCTCTCGCGGCTGATCCAGGGTTCGCGCCTGTCGTTGCTGATCGGCTTGTCGTCGGTGGTGATGTCGCTGATCCCGGGCATCCTGCTGGGCCTGTTCGCCGGTTTCTTCCCACGCGTGCTTGGCCCGACCATCATGCGCTTGATGGACATCATGCTGGCCCTGCCATCGCTGCTGCTGGCTGTTGCCATCGTCGCAATCCTCGGCCCTGGCCTGATCAACACCGTCATCGCCATCGCTATCGTGTCGCTGCCGTCTTATGTCCGTCTGACCCGCGCTGCGGTAATGGGCGAACTGAACCGCGACTACGTGACTGCCGCCCGCCTCGCCGGCGCCGGCCTGCCACGCCTGATGTTCATCACCGTGCTGCCCAACTGCATGGCGCCGCTGATCGTACAGGCCACCTTGAGCTTCTCCTCGGCGATCCTCGATGCTGCCGCCCTGGGCTTCCTGGGCCTGGGCGTACAACCGCCAACCCCTGAGTGGGGCACCATGCTGGCTTCGGCCCGTGACTACATCGAACGCGCCTGGTGGGTGGTGAGCTTGCCTGGTTTGACCATTTTGCTCAGCGTGCTGGCAATCAACTTGATGGGTGACGGCCTGCGCGATGCGCTGGACCCGAAACTCAAGAACGCCGCCTGAGGAGATTCCCATGTCACTGTTAGAAATCAAGAATCTCAACGTGCGCTTCGGCGACAAGACCGCCGTGCCGGTGGTCGATGGCCTCGACATTTCCGTCGACAAAGGCGAAGTACTGGCGATCGTTGGCGAGTCGGGCTCGGGTAAATCCGTGACCATGATGGCGCTGATGGGCCTGATCGAGCACCCCGGTATCGTTACTGCCGACGCGCTGAACTTTGACGGCAAGGACATGCTCAAGCTGAGCAACCGCCAGCGTCGCCAGATCGTCGGCAAAGACCTGGCGATGGTGTTCCAGGACCCGATGACCGCGCTGAACCCCAGCTACACCGTGGGTTTCCAGATCGAAGAAGTGCTGCGCCTGCACCTGAAAATGTCCGGCAAGCAAGCCCGCAAACGCGCTATCGAACTGCTCGAAAAGGTAGAAATCCCAGGCGCCGCCAGCCGTATGGATGCTTACCCGCACCAACTGTCCGGCGGTATGAGCCAGCGCGTGGCAATCGCCATGGCGATTGCCGGCGAGCCGAAGCTGCTGATCGCCGATGAGCCGACCACGGCATTGGACGTGACCATCCAGGCGCAGATCATGGAACTGCTGCTGGCCCTGCAAAAAGAGCAGAACATGGGCCTGGTGCTGATCACTCACGACCTCGCGGTCGTGGCTGAAACCGCCCAGCGCGTGTGCGTGATGTACGCCGGCCAGGCCGTGGAAGTCGGCCAGGTGCCGCAACTGTTCGACATTCCGGCGCACCCGTACAGCGAAGCACTGCTCAAGGCCATTCCCGAGCACAGCCTGGGCGCCACGCGCCTGGCCACGCTGCCGGGTATCGTGCCTGGTCGTTATGACCGCCCGCAGGGTTGCCTGCTGTCGCCACGTTGCCCGTACGTGCAGGAATCCTGCCGTGCCCAGCGCCCCGGCCTTGACCCGAAAAGCAACAGCCTCGCGCGCTGCTTCTACCCCTTGAACCAGGAGGTGGCGTAATGGCCGTCGTTCTTACCGCCCGCGACCTCACCCGTCACTACGAAGTGTCCCGTGGCCTGTTCAAGGGCCATGCACTGGTGCGCGCGCTTAATGGTGTGTCGTTTGAACTGGAAGCCGGCAAGACCCTCGCCGTGGTAGGCGAGTCGGGTTGCGGCAAATCCACCCTGGCCCGTGCGCTCACGCTGATTGAAGAGCCGTCGTCCGGCTCCTTGAAAATCGCCGGCCAGGAAGTCGCCGGCGCCGACAAGGCCCAGCGCAAGCAATTGCGCAAAGACGTGCAGATGGTGTTCCAGAGCCCGTACGCCTCGTTGAACCCGCGCCAGAAGGTCGGTGACCAGCTCGGCGAACCGCTGCTGATCAATACCAACCTGTCCGCCGCCGAACGCCGCGAGAAAGTGCAGGCCATGATGAAGCAAGTGGGCCTGCGCCCTGAGCATTATCAGCGCTACCCGCACATGTTCTCCGGTGGCCAGCGCCAGCGCATCGCCCTGGCTCGCGCCATGATGTTGCAGCCTAAAGTGCTGGTGGCGGATGAGCCGACCTCGGCGCTGGACGTGTCGATCCAGGCCCAGGTACTCAACCTGTTCATGGACCTGCAGCAGGAATTCAACACCGCCTACGTGTTCATCTCCCACAACCTGGCGGTGGTGCAACACGTCGCCGACGACGTGATGGTGATGTACCTCGGCCGCCCCGTGGAAGTCGGCCCCAAGGAAGACATCTACGCGCGCCCGCTGCACCCCTACACCCAGGCGCTGCTGTCGGCCACCCCGACCATCCACCCGGACCCGAACAAGCCGAAGATCAAGATCGTCGGCGAACTGCCCAACCCGCTAAACCCGCCGCCTGGCTGCGCTTTCCACAAACGTTGCCCGTATGCCACGGCGCGGTGCAGCAGTGAGGAGCCGCAGTTGCGAGCGTTGGATAACCGTCAGGTGGCTTGCCACTATGCGGAGCAGTTTGTGGCTTAAGCCTTGTAGGGCGAGACAGTGGATCGTTCCCACGCTCTGCGTGGGAACGCCGCCCAGGACGCTCTGCGTCCCGTCGCTCGATTAAGGCGTGACGCAGAGCGTCACAGGATGCATTCCCACGCGGAGCGTGGGAACGATCGACTTAGAGGAGTTCTACCGCCCCACCCGTCGGATTGCGCATCAGTCCGGCAGGCGGGGCTTTTTTTCATCTCGACTCAGGTATCGCTGTCACCTTCAGAGTTGTCATCGTCATCTGGCGGCGCTTGCTGGTCATCATCATCCTTTGAGCCGCCCTGGTCTTCATCACCGGCCTCAGACTCGCTCTTGGCCAACTGCAAACCACCCACCTGCGCCGTCTTCGCCGCCACATAGCCTGGGACCTGGCTCTGCACAGCCGTACTGGCCCACGCCGAAGAAGCGCCCAGCGATAACATCACCAACACTTTCAGCAACAGCACCAAACGTTGAAAGATAGTCATGGTCGATTTCCGTCCAGTCAGTGAAACACGTGCGCCAGCGTTCGACCGGCGCTGTGAATGAAGCTAGTTCCGTTCTCGGGTTTATGCCAATCAGGCCTCACGTATCCTGTCCTCACCGTCATTGTAGGGGTTTTCTTGATATTCCTTGGGCGCGGGCTGAGCCTGGGGCTGCCAGCAGCATCAGCTGGACGGCACGTTGAGTTATACGCAAGGTCGCCTCCGGATCCGTCGGTGAGTGGGTGAAGTATTTGAAAACGCTAGACCGGATGCGGGGTTCGCGCCAATGGCCCGGACAGATGAAGATCAAAATGTGGGAGCTGGCTTGCCTGCGATAGCGGTGGGCCAGCCACTGATAGGGTTACTGACAGACCGCCATCGCAGGCAAGCCAGCTCCCACAATGGACCAGCGTCGCGCACACAAAAAAGGGCGAAGCCATGACAGCTTCGCCCTTTGGTGTACCGCACAGACCTTAGTGATGCTCACGCGTCGCCCGGAATTTCACATCCGGCCAGCGCTCTTCCATCAGCGCCAGGTTGACCCGCGTCGGTGCCAGGTAGGTCAGGTGACCACCGCCGTCGATCGCCAGGTTTTCTACGGCCTTGTTGGAGAACTCTTCCAGCTTCTTCTTATCGCTGCAATCGATCCAGCGCGCGGAGTACACGGTGATTGGCTCGTAGGAGCATTCGACCTTGTATTCCTCCTTCAAGCGGCTGGCGACCACATCGAACTGCAGCACACCGACGGCGCCGAGGATGATGTCGTTGCTGCGCTCAGGGAAGAACACCTGGGTGGCGCCCTCTTCCGCCAGCTGCTGCAAACCTTGGCGCAGTTGCTTGGATTTGAGCGGGTCACGCAGGCGTACGCGGCGGAACAGTTCCGGGGCGAAGTGCGGGATGCCGGTGAAGCCCAGGGCTTCGCCTTCGGTGAAGGTGTCGCCGATCTGGATGGTGCCGTGGTTGTGCAGGCCGATAATGTCGCCGGCAAACGCCTCTTCCAGCTGTTCACGCTCGGAGGAGAAGAATGTCAGGGCGTCGCCGATGCGCACGTCCTTGCCGGTGCGCACGTGGCGCATCTTCATGCCTTTTTCGTATTTGCCGGAGCAGATGCGCATGAAGGCGATACGGTCGCGGTGTTTGGGGTCCATGTTCGCCTGGATCTTGAACACGAAGCCGGTGAATTTCTCTTCGACCGGTTCCACGGTGCGCTCGTTGGCAACCCGGGCCAGGGGTTTCGGCGCCCAATCCACCACGGCGTCGAGCACGTGGTCGACACCGAAGTTGCCCAGTGCAGTACCGAAGAACACCGGCGTCAGCTGGCCGTCGAGGAATTCCTGCTGGTTGAACTCGTGGCAGGCGCCCTGCACCAATTCCAGCTGATCGACAAAACGGTCGTACTCGTCACCCAGGTGGGCGCGGGCTTCGTCCGAGTCGAGCTTCTCGATGATCTTGGTTTCGGTGCGTTCGTGACCGTGGCCAGCGGTGTAGACAATGATGTAGTCGTCGGCCAGGTGGTACACACCCTTGAAGTCGCGGTAGCAGCCGATCGGCCAGGTGATCGGCGCGGCCTTTATCTTCAGGACGGCTTCGATTTCATCCAGCAACTCGATCGGGTCGCGGATATCGCGGTCGAGTTTGTTGATGAAGCTGACAATGGGCGTATCACGCAGACGGCAGACGTCCATCAGCGCGATGGTCCGTGGCTCAACGCCCTTACCGCCATCGAGAACCATCAAGGCCGAGTCCACCGCGGTGAGGGTGCGGTAGGTGTCTTCGGAGAAGTCTTCGTGGCCGGGGGTGTCGAGCAGGTTGACCATGTGGTCGCGATACGGGAACTGCATGACCGACGTGGTAATGGAGATACCCCGTTGTTTTTCCATTTCCATCCAGTCGGATGTCGCATGGCGGTCGGATTTGCGGGATTTCACCGTGCCGGCCACAGCGATTGCCTTGCCCATCAGCAACAGCTTCTCGGTGATGGTGGTTTTACCGGCATCGGGGTGGGAAATAATGGCGAAAGTGCGGCGTTTCGCGACTTCGGCGGCCTGGTGGGTCATGGGAAATCGCCTGGCAGGTGAGTCAAAAAAGGGCGGCGAGTATAGCGCAAACCCCAGGCGCCGGACCACCGTTCACCCGATTGGGGGTGGCTAAATGCTGCCAAGTATGGAACCTTTTAAAAGGTAGAGACGTCCACTCCCCTGCTACCGCACTCGGAACAGGGGCTGAAAAATCAGCAAGTTAGCCTGACGAGGCTGCGCTCATGGCTCGATCGCATACCGCGTTGCCGGTATCGGCGAGCTGCTTTTCGCGAACACATTCGAAGGCAGCCAGCAATGGCATTGCCGCCGGAGAATGTGTTCGCCGACAAAAGAAAAAAAGGAGTCCGCCTGTGGCTATTCGCTATGGCAAAGGGCTGATAGGAGGTGCGGTTGTCGTCGCACTCCTGGCCCTGCTGGTCCACTGGATCGGCATCAACACGATCGAACTGTACCGCGACGATTTGTTGTTTTACCTGCAAGCACACCTGATCCTCGTTCTAGTCTCCATGCTGGCCGCCCTCGTTGTGGGCATCCCCGCCGGCATCCTGCTCAGCCGACCGAACATGGTCGGGCGCGCAGAACGCTTCATGCAGATCTTCAACATCGGCAACACCGTCCCTCCCCTGGCCGTACTGGCCATCGCCCTCGGCGTCCTCGGCATCGGCAGCGGCCCGGCCATCTTCGCGTTGTTCCTCGCCTCGTTGCTGCCCATTGTGCGCAACACCTACGAAGGCCTCAAAAACGTTCAAGGCTCACTCAAAGAAGCCGCCACCGGCATCGGCATGACGCCGCGCCAGGTGCTGTTTCGCGTGGAGCTGCCTAACGCCGTGCCGATCATCATCGGCGGCGTGCGCGTGGCCCTGGCGATCAACGTCGGCACCGCCCCGCTGGCGTTCCTGATTGGCGCCAACAGCCTGGGCAGCCTGATTTTCCCCGGCATCGCCCTGAACAATCAGCCGCAACTGCTGCTCGGCGCCGCGTGCACCGCGCTGCTGGCATTGCTGCTCGACGGTCTGGTGACCATGGCCAGCCGCCTCTGGCTGGAACGCGGAGTGCGTGCGTCTTAAGGCTTGGCAAAGGAAATCACATGAAAAAACTGACTTTGATATTGAGCTGCGTCCTGCTGTTTGCAGGCATTGCGCAAGCCGCCGAAAAACCGGTGATTCGCATCGGCGCCCGGGTGTTCACCGAACAGACCCTGCTCGCCGAAATCACTTCCCAGTACCTGCGCACTAAGGGCTACGACACCCGTGTGACCGGCGGCCTGGGCAGTAACCTGGCACGCAGTGCCCAGGAAAGCGGGCAGCTTGATTTAATTTGGGAGTACACCGGCGTGTCGCTGGTGGCTTACAACCATATCGACGAGAAGCTCGACAGCGAACAGTCTTACGCTCGGGTGAAAGAACTCGACGCGAAAAAAGGCCTGGTCTGGCTGTCGCCGTCGAAATTCAGCAACACCTACGCCCTGGCATTGCCGGAGAACGTGGCTAAGGAGTTCCCGCAGGTCAATAGCATCAGCGACCTGACCCAAGCCCTGGCGGAAAAAACCAAGGAAAACCGCCTGGTAGCCCTGGACACCGAGTTCGCCAACCGTTCCGACGGCATGGCCGGCATGGTCAAGCTGTATGACATGAACCTCACGCGTAAAAACACTCGGCAGATGGACGCCGGCCTGGTCTATACCGCGCTGCGTAATGGCCAGGTGTTTGCCGGGTTGGTCTACACCACCGACGGTCGCCTGAATGCCTTCAAATTGAAGCTGCTGGAAGACGACAAGCACTACTTCCCGGACTACACCGCAGCGCCCGTGGTGCGTCAGGTTTATCTCGACGCCCACCCACAATTGGCCGCCGACCTGAAGCCGCTGGCTGCGCTGTTTGACGACGCCACCATGCGCCAGTTGAACGCACGGGTCGACGTCGACCATGAAAGCCCATCCGCCGTGGCCGCAGATTTTCTGCGCCAACATCCCATCAGCCAATAAGAGGAGAAGACATGGAATTCCTGAACGCCTTTTCCCATCTTGATTGGGCACTTGTCCTGCAACTGACCTGGCAGCACATCACCCTGGTCGGCATTGCGGTCATTCTCGCGATTGTCGTGGGCGTGCCGCTGGGCGTGCTGATGACCCGCTTCCCGACCCTGGCCGGCCCGCTGCAAGCCAGCGCCACGGTGCTGCTGACCGTGCCGTCCATCGCGCTGTTCGGCCTGCTGCTGCCGTTCTACTCCAAGTTCGGCCAGGGCCTGGGGCCGATGCCGGCGATTACCGCGGTGTTCCTCTACTCACTGCTGCCGATCATGCGTAACACCTACCTGGCGCTGACCGGCGTCGAGCCTGGCATTCGCGAAGCCGCCAAAGGCATCGGCATGACCTTCGGCCAGCGCCTGCGCATGGTCGAACTGCCGATTGCCGTGCCGGTGATCCTCGCCGGTGTGCGCACCGCCGTGGTGATGAACATTGGTGTAATGACCATCGCCGCCACCATCGGCGCCGGTGGCCTGGGTGTACTTATTCTGGCTTCCATCAGCCGCAGCGACATGTCGATGCTGATCGTGGGCGCCGTGCTGGTCAGTCTCCTGGCCATCTTCGCCGACCTGCTTCTGCAATGGCTGCAACGCTCGCTGACTCCAAAAGGACTGCTCAAATGATCGAACTTCAAAACCTGACCAAGACTTTTCAAAGCAACGGCAAGACTGTCTCCGCCGTGAACGACGTAAGCCTGACCGTCAACGAAGGCGAAATTTGCGTATTCCTCGGCCCGTCGGGCTGCGGCAAGAGCACCACGCTGAAAATGATCAACCGCTTGATCAAGCCGACCTCGGGCAAGATTCTGATCAACGGTGAAGACACCACCGACCTCGACGAAGTGACCCTGCGTCGCAACATCGGCTATGTGATCCAGCAGATCGGCCTGTTCCCGAACATGACCATCGAGGAAAACATCGTGGTCGTGCCCAAGCTGCTCGGCTGGGACAAACAGAAATGCCATGACCGCGCCCGCGAGTTGATGAGCATGATCAAGCTCGAACCCAAGCAGTACCTGCATCGCTACCCGCGTGAACTGTCGGGTGGCCAGCAACAGCGCATTGGCGTGATCCGCGCGCTGGCCGCCGATGCCCCGCTGCTGCTGATGGACGAACCGTTCGGTGCGGTCGACCCGATCAACCGCGAGATGATCCAGAACGAGTTTTTCGAGATGCAACGGGCGCTGAACAAGACCGTGATCATGGTCAGCCACGACATCGATGAAGCCATCAAGCTGGGCGACAAGATTGCGATCTTCCGCGCCGGCAAGCTGCTGCAGATCGACCATCCGGACACCTTGCTAGCGCACCCGGCTGACGAGTTCGTGAGTAACTTTGTCGGTCAGGACAGCACCCTCAAGCGCCTGCTCTTGGTGAAAGCCGAAGATGCAGCCGACAACGCCCCGTCGGTGAGCCCGGAAACTCCGGTGGCGGATGCGCTGGAGCTGATGGATGAAACTGACCGCCGTTATGTGGTGGTCACCTGCGCCGAGAACAAGGCACTGGGGTATGTACGACGTCGCGACCTGCACCGTCAGACCGGTACCTGCGGGCAGTACCTGCGCGAGTTCAACGCCACGGCGGCGTACGACGAGCATTTGCGCATCCTGTTGTCGCGTATGTATGAGTTCAACCGTTCGTGGTTGCCGGTGATGGACGCCGAGCGGGTGTTCCTCGGTGAAGTGACGCAAGAGTCGATTGCCGAGTACCTGAGTTCCGGTAAGTCGCGTGGGGGCAAGACCAGTATCGTGTCGCCTGCCGAGACAGCACTGGCCTGATTAACTTCTGTGGCGAGGGAGCTTGCTCCCGTTGGGCTGCGCAGCAGCCCCAGAACAGACGACTCAATAGTTTCAGGTAAACGGGGTTGACTGATTTTGGGGCCGCTTCGCGCCCCAGCGGGAGCAAGCTCCCTCGCCACAAAGCGCTCCAAATTCCCCTCAAATAACACTCCCGGGGGAACATCAATCCGTCACACCTGTCGGTTACATAAGTAGCTGCACCGGGTCCCGCGACGAACGCGTGCAAAAACGCGACATTTTTAGTTGATCTATGGCCCCTCACGTCCTAAAGTTCGCGCCGAACGTCCATGCTGGAAACGATCCATCCGGCTCAAGTACTGACGACGAGACAGCAAGGCCAAGGGACGCGGTTATCCCATGGCCTTTTTGCTTTCGGCGACATGCCTTGGGAAGTAGGCGAACCAAAGTGGGGATACGGAGGACGTTCAGTTGCACCCATTGATTACTACAGTTTGCCCTTAGGAGTTCCCAGCATGTCGATCAACGTCGAAGATTATTTCGCGCGCGCCACTTTTGACAAAATGAAGGCGTTCGCCGACAAGCAAGAAACCCCGTTCGTGGTGATCGACACCGCGATGATCAGCCAGGCCTACGATGACCTGCGCGCCGGTTTCGAATTCGCCAAAGTCTATTACGCGGTCAAGGCCAACCCGGCCGTCGAGATCATCGACCTGTTGAAAGACAAGGGTTCGAGCTTCGACATCGCCTCGATCTACGAGCTGGATAAAGTGATGGACCGTGGCGTCAGCCCGGACCGTATCAGCTACGGCAACACCATCAAGAAATCCAAGGACATCCGCTACTTCTTTGATAAAGGCGTGCGCCTGTTCTCCACCGACTCCGAAGCCGACCTGCGCAACATCGCCAAGGCCGCGCCGGGTTCCAAAGTGTATGTGCGTATCCTCACCGAAGGCTCGACCACGGCTGACTGGCCTTTGTCGCGCAAATTCGGCTGCCAGACCGACATGGCCATGGACCTGCTGATCCTCGCCCGCGACCTGGGCCTGGTGCCTTACGGCATTTCCTTCCACGTCGGCTCGCAACAGCGCGACATCAGCGTATGGGATGCCGCCATCGCCAAGGTCAAAGTGATCTTCGAACGCCTGAAGGAAGAAGACGGCATCCACCTCAAGCTGATCAACATGGGCGGCGGCTTCCCGGCCAACTACATCACCCGTACCAACAGCCTGGAAACCTATGCCGAAGAAATCATCCGCTTCCTCAAGGAAGATTTCGGCGACGACCTGCCGGAAATCATCCTGGAACCGGGCCGTTCGTTGATCGCCAACGCCGGTATCCTGGTCAGCGAAGTGGTACTGGTTGCACGTAAATCGCGCACCGCCGTCGAGCGCTGGGTGTACACGGATGTGGGCAAATTCTCCGGCCTGATCGAAACCATGGACGAAGCCATCAAGTTCCCGATCTGGACCGAGAAGAAAGGCGAGATGGAAGAAGTGGTCATCGCCGGCCCGACCTGCGACAGCGCCGACATCATGTACGAAAACTACAAGTACGGCCTGCCGCTGAACCTGGCGATTGGTGATCGTTTGTACTGGTTGTCGACCGGTGCCTACACCACCAGCTACAGCGCGGTTGAATTCAACGGCTTTCCGCCGCTGAAGTCTTACTACGTGTAAGATCCGCGCACACAAAAAACCCATGACATGTCATGGGTTTTTTTATGGGGGCTACGTTTCAACGATCTTCGCGCACGTGCCATAAACGCAAAATATAGAGTGTTGATTCTTGAATTTCGTAGCGCATTTCGTAATGACCAACCAACAGTCGTCTTACGTCCCGCGGTTCAAATTCTTCAACGCGTTCACCGATGCGCGGGTTACTTAACAAGCTCAAAGGTGCTTGGGAAAGTGACTGCACCGTACGCGCCGCCGCCATGCGATTTACGACGGCCAGGAAGTCGAAAAGTCGAGCCAGATCCGATAAGGCCTTACTGGTCCACTTCAACTCCATCAGCGAGGTACCGGCAGCGGCGAATCAGTGCTTAAACTATCCGCCCAGGCTTGAACCGCTTGCTGATCAATCACCCGACCGGCATCGACATCGGCCATGGCCTCTCGTGTCAGCCGGCTGCGTGCTTCCTCCATATCGACCCAATCGGCGAGCGCTTGCTTAACGATCCAGCCCCGCGAACGATCCATCCGTGCCGCCATCTGATCGACTTTTTGCGCCAAGGCGGTGGGGACGTGAGCGGTCAGTACTTTAGTGTCGGCGCCCATAAATCCTCTCTTCGCAGCATTGCGAAACATATGATTAAATCTGAATCAGCTTCAATCATAGTGATTTAGAGCGGTGCGGCAACTGCTAACCCATGCCGCTTATCGTTTAATTGAGCCACTCGCTGCTCGAAATCTTTAGCCAAAGACCTGATTTCCGGCTGCGCTGCATTTAACAGCGCCTTGTGCGCGGTGCGCAAAAACTTGAGGTTCCCTCCAGCCAGTGCCTGGCGCAGCCAACCCAGCGCCTCCTCGATCTGGCCCCTATCAGCCAGCACCGCCGCATAACTGAACTGCCCGCGAAAATCCCCGCCTTCGGCTGAACGGCGATACCACGCTACGGCCGCATCCAGATCCTGAGGGCAATACTGGCCGTCTTCCAGATAACGCCCCAGCAGGTTCATCGACTTGGCATGGCCCTGCTCTGCGGCCAGCCGGTAAAACGCCAACGCTTGCGCTCGGTCTTGCGCAACACCGCGGCCGGTCGCCAGCAAGTTGGCGTAGTTGTACTGCCCCCAATCCAATCCAGCTTCTGCCGCCAGACGATAATTGCGCGCAGCCGCTGCTTCATCGACGGCGCAACCCCAACCATGCTCCAGGCAACGCCCGGTCATATTGCGCGCCATCCAATGCCCGCCATGGGCCGCGATCTGGAACCAGCGCAGTGCCAGCGCTTCATCGCGTGCAATGCCGCGCCCTTCCAGCAGGATTTGCCCGAGCAACGCTTGAGCGTCGACCACGCCTTCCTTGGCCGCCATCAAAATCGCCTGGGCGGCGCGCACCGGGGAGTCGTCGAGCATGCTTTGCAGTTGCTCGACATTGAGCACTTCTTCACGGCGCAATAAAAAGCCCATGCTTACACCTCAACCCAGCGGCGCAGCAGGTTGTGGTAGGTGCCGGTAAGCTGGATCAGCGCCGGGTGGTCGGGTACGTCCGTGGTCAGTTGCTGGATAGCGCCGTCCATTTCGAACAGCAACGTTCGCTGGCTGTCTTCGCGCACCAGGCTTTGGGTCCAAAAAAATGAGGCGTAGCGCGTGCCACGGGTCACGGCGTTGACTTTGTGCAGGCTGGAGCCGGGGTACAGCACCATATCGCCCGCCGGCAGTTTTACCCGTTGTAGGCCAAAAGTGTCCTGAATTTCCAGTTCGCCACCGTCGTATTCCTCCGGGTCGCTGAAAAACAGCGTGGACGACAGATCCGTGCGCACCCGCTCGTAGCTGCCGCGCGCCTGGCGCACGGCATTGTCGATATGAAAATCGAAACTGCCACCGGCCGTGTAGCAGTTGAGCAACGGCGGGAAAACTTTGTGCGGTAGTGCCGCCGACATAAACAGCGGGTTGTTCCACAAACGCTCCAGCATCGCCGCGCCGATTTCCTTGGCCAGCGGGTGGCCTTCGGGCAATTGCAGGTTGTACTTGGCCTTGGCGGATTGGTGCCCGGCGGTGATTTTACCGTCGGCCCACTCAGTGTTTTCCAGGGCTTGGCGAATGCGCAGCACCTCCTCGCGAGAGAACAGGCCGGGAATATGCAGCAACATGGGGCAATACCTGAAAACAGAGAGGCGCTAATGGTATTGATTCTTATCTGCCCTGTAAAACGCGGCGGACGAATGAGTGGGTAAAAACCGTAAGGCAAAAGTGTAAAGAATGTAAATTCAGTGCGAATAGTAATGTATCGCAATTGATAGAAAGTCTTGTTGACCCTATATTCCGCGACCTCACCTCCTTGGGGAAAGGACTTGTTATGTCGCGCACTACGCTA
This sequence comes from Pseudomonas sp. WS 5532, assembly GCF_012985445.1. Lineage (NCBI taxonomy): Bacteria > Pseudomonadati > Pseudomonadota > Gammaproteobacteria > Pseudomonadales > Pseudomonadaceae > Pseudomonas > Pseudomonas sp. WS 5532. The sequence goes on along the minus strand of NZ_JAAQWK010000001.1, from coordinate 167,288 downwards.
AAAACACCTGCCAGTTCACCACGCATGCTGGCTTCGGCCATCGGCGTTGCACTCAGTGCCAGCTCTGCCGCCCAACTGGCGCAAGCGGCCGAAAGCACCGAACAAAAAGGCGAGCGCAACAGCATCTCCCTCGGCGCCACCAGCATCACCGGCCAGGAACAGGACAACACCTCCTACCAGGTCGAAAAAGTCTCGTCGCAAAAATACACCGCGCCGCTGGTGGACACCCCGCGCTCGGTCACCGTAGTGCCGCAGCAAGTGTTGAAAGACACTGCCGCCACGTCGCTGCAGGATGCCTTGCGCACCGTGCCGGGCATCACCTTTGGCGCCGGCGAAGGCGGCAACCCCCAGGGCGACCGCCCGTTCATCCGTGGTTTTGACGCCCAGGGCGACACCTACCTGGATGGCGTGCGCGACACCGGCGGCCAGAGCCGCGAGATCTTCGACATCGAATCGATCGAAGTCAGCAAAGGCCCCAACTCCTCGTTCGGCGGCCGTGGCTCGGCCGGCGGCAGCATCAACCTGGTGAGCAAGACGCCACAGGCGCGTGACTTCACCAACGGCGGTTTCACTTACGGCTCCGACCAGACCCGCCGCTACGTACTCGACGTGAACCGTCAGTTCCTCGACAACGCCGCGTTCCGTTTGAACCTGATGAGCCACGAGCAGAATGTGGCCGGCCGCGACACCATCAACTACGACCGCTGGGGCGTGGCACCGTCGCTGACTTTCGGCCTGGGCACACCGACCCGCGTCAACTTCAGCTACTACCACATGGAAAGCGACGACCTGCCGGACTCGGGCATTCCGTATGGCTACAGCTCGCCGACCGCCACTGCCCACGGGCATGACAAACCCACCGATGGCGGCGACAGAAATAACTTCTACGGCTTGAAAGACCGCGATTTCCGCAAGACCCGCGCCGACATCAGCACGTTCTCCATCGAGCACGACCTGAACGACAACATGACGCTGAAAAACACCCTGCGCCATGGCAGCACCGGCCAGGATTACGTACTCACTCAGCCGGATGACAGCCAGCGCAACGTCAGCCGTTTCGGCACCGTGTGGCGCCGCGCCAACACCCGCGTGTCAACCACCGACACCACCACCAACCAGACTGATCTGTTCGGCAACTTCCAACTGGCGGGCATGAAACACTCGTACTCCACCGGCCTGGAACTCACCGGTGAAGAAACCCGCGTCAGCAGCTACACCGTCAGCCCGAACAGCAACCCGACCTGCACCGTGGCCAAAGGCAGCCTGGGCGGCCAGTGCACCTCGCTGAGCAACCCGACACCGGATGACGCCTGGACCGGCAGCGTGGCACGCAACTACATGGGCACCAACACCAAGGCCACCAGCCGCGCAGCCTATGTGTTCGACACCATCGAGCTGGACCCGAAATGGCTGCTGAACGTCGGCGTGCGTTACGACACCTTTGATACCCAAGCCAACACCAACGCCGTAGCCGGGCGCAGCAAGCTCAAGGACGACAGCCAGTTCTTCAACTGGCAGGCGGGTCTGGTCTGGAAGCCGCTGGAAAACGGCAGCATCTACACCTCCTACGCCACCTCGGCGCAGCCAGTCGGCGGGCTGGTGGGTGAAGGGCAAGAAACCAATGGTTTCGTCACCGGCATCAACACCAGCGACCTGAAACCCGAAGAGACCGTCAACTACGAGCTGGGCACCAAGTGGGACCTGTTCCACAACCGCCTGTCGTTGACGGCAGCAGTGTTCCGTACCGAGAAGAAAAACACGCGAATCCTGGTGGACTCCAACACCTTCGAAAACGGCGGCGAATCCCGTGTCGATGGCCTGGAACTGTCGGCCAGCGGCAAGCTCACTGACCAATGGCAAGTGTTTGCCGGCTACAGCTACCTGAAAAGCGAACTGGTCGACCCAGGCAAGATCGGCAACCGTCAAAACGTAGTATCTGCCGGCTCCAACAAAGGCAACCAAATGCCCAACACGCCGAAGAACACCTTCAGCCTGTGGACCACTTACGACATCACGCCAAAACTGACCATCGGCGGCGGCGCGTTCTACGTCGATCAGGTGTACGGCGACCCGGCCAACACCGTGTACGTGCCGGCTTACACCCGCTACGACGCGATGGCCAGCTACAAGCTGACCAAGAACGTCGACCTGCAATTGAACGTGCAAAACCTGACCGACAAGACCTACTACGACAAAGCCTACGCGGCGCACTTTGCCAACCAGGCCGCCGGGCGTACGGCGCTGTTGACCACCAGTTTCCACTTCTAAACCCGGTCAACGTTCAGCCAAAAGCCCCACGCATCGGATGCGTGGGGCTTTTGCGTGTAAAACAGAATTTTTCTCGTTAACCCACGGCATAATGCGCGCCGTGACAACGACATCCAGATGAGCGAGGCGGTCCGACGTGTTGAAAAAAACCCTGTTCCAATTGCACTGGTTCTTCGGCATCACTGCCGGGCTGGTGCTGGCGTTGATGGGGATAACCGGGGCTGCGGTCTCGTTTCAGGATGAAATCCTGCGGGCGCTCAACCCCACAGTCTTGAAGGTCGAAAAACGCGAAGCCGGTGTGCTGCCGCCTGCCGAACTGGTGCGCAAGCTTGAGGCCACCGAAGGCAAGACCGTATCGATGTTGTGGGTGGAAAGCGACAGCGGCAACGCCGCGCGCGTGTTCTTCACCGCCCCGCCGGGCGAACGGCGTGGCCAGATGCGCTACTTCGACCCCTACACCGGCGACTACATGGGTGACGCCGTCGGCCAGGATGTGCTCGGCTTTATCTTGCAGTTGCACCGTTTCCTCGCCATGGGCGAAACCGGGCGTAACATCACCGGCGCCTGCAGCCTCATCCTGGTGTTCTTCTGCCTCTCGGGCCTGTACCTGCGCTGGCCGCGCCAAGTGGCAAGCTGGCGCGCCTGGCTGACGATGGACTGGCGCAAGAAAGGCCGCAGCTTCAACTGGGACCTGCACTCGGTGTTCGGCACCTGGTGCCTGCTGTTCTATCTGTTCTCGGCGCTCACCGGCCTGTATTGGTCCTACGACTGGTACAGTCAGGGCCTGAACAAACTGCTGTCCGACGCACCGCAAAACGAGCGCCTGCGCAAACGCGGCCCGCCGCCCGAAGGCCCGGCGCCGGTGGCCAACTACGACGCCATATGGAGCAGCATCTACGCCAACGCCGGCCCCGGTTTGATCGCCTACAACATTCGCATGCCGGCCGTCGCCGGGCAGCCGGCCATCGTGTATTACCTGCTCAACACATCGCCCCACGACCGCGCGCTGAACCAGATCAACCTGGACCCGTCCTCCGGCGAGGTCAAAACCCACGCCCCGTACGCCAGCAAGACGCTCAAGTCCCAATTGCTCACTAGCATTTATGCGTTGCACACCGGCAGCTACTTCGGTTGGACCGGGCGCATCCTCCTCACCCTCAGTTCGCTGATGATGCCGTTGTTCTTTATCACCGGCTGGCTGCTGTACCTGGACCGTCGCCGCAAAAAGCGCCAGGTGCGCGACGCCCGCAACGGCCTCGGCGCCAACCACAGCGATGCGCCGGCCTGGCTGATCGGCTTTGCCAGCCAGAGCGGTTTTGCCGAGCAGTTGGCCTGGCAAACCGCCGGGCAATTGCAGGCCGCCGGCTTGCCGGTGAAAGTGCAGCCGCTGGGCAGCGTCAGCCAGCACGACCTGAGCCAATCGCAGCATGCGCTGTTCGTGGTCAGCACCTTCGGCGACGGCGAAGCCCCAGACAGCGCCCGGGGGTTTGAGCGCAGCGTGCTCGGCCAGGATCTGTCGCTCAAAGGCTTGAACTACTCGGTGCTGGCCCTCGGTGATCGCCAGTATGAACACTTCTGCGGTTTTGCCCGGCGCCTGCACTTCTGGCTGACCCACCAGGGCGGCACGCCGTTATTCGCGCCGGTGGAAGTCGACAGCGGCGACAGCGAAGCGCTGCTGATGTGGCAACAACAACTGGGCCAAATCACCGGCCAAGCACCGGCAGCGGCCTGGCAGGCGCCTCAGTTTGAAATCTGGACCCTCACCCATCGCACCCTGCTTAACCGCGACAGCGTTGGCTCAGACATCTACCTGCTGGGCCTCACGCCGCCTGCGCCGCAAAGCTGGCTGGCCGGTGACCTGGTGGAAGTGCTGCCGCGCAATTGCCCGTGGGCCATCGAGCATTTCCTCGCAGGCCTGGGCCTGGTCGGCAGCGATGGTGTGTTGATCGACGGCCTGGCGCAAACCCTCAACCAGGCTTTGGCCACCCGCCAACTGCCGGACAACCGCGCGCATCTGGTGGGCCTGCACGCACAAGCGCTGGTCAACGCGCTGGTGCCCTTGGGCATGCGCGAATACTCCATCGCCTCGATCGCCAGCGACGGCGTGCTGGAGCTGATCGTGCGCCAGGAGCGCCACCCCGACGGCAGCCTGGGCCTGGGCTCGGGCTGGCTGACCGAATACGCCGCCATCGGCTCCGGCGTCAGCCTGCGTCTGCGCCGCAACAGTGGCTTCCACTTGCCCGAAGCGCCGGTGCCGCTGATCCTGCTGGGCAACGGCACCGGCCTGGCCGGCCTGCGCAGTTTGCTTAAAGCGCGCATCGCCGATGGCCAGCAGCGCAACTGGCTGTTGTTCGGCGAACGCAATATTGCCCACGACTACCTGTGCCAGGACGAGCTGCAAGGCTGGCTGGCCAGCGGTGACCTGGCCCTGCTGGACCTGGCGTTTTCCCGCGACCAGGCAGAGAAAATCTACGTACAGGACCGCCTGCGCGAATCGGCAGACGTATTGCGTAGATGGCTGGCCGAAGGCGCCGCGATTTATGTGTGCGGCAGCTTGCAGGGCATGGCCACGGGTGTGGATCAAGTGCTGCACGAGGTGCTGGGCAGCGAAGCGGTGGAGCGTTTGATTGAGCAGGGCCGCTATCGACGGGATGTGTACTAAGCCCTCATAAACACCGAGGAGCAACTGTGGGAGCTGGCTTGCCTGCGATGCAGGCACCTCGGTGTAAAAGTGACACCAGGGTTATGCCATCGCAGGCAAGCCAGCTCCCACAGTTTTACGTGCATTGCAGGTCAGGCGGGCTGCAGCTTTTGCTCGAACACCGAGACCCCATCCAAGTCACGCAAGATCACGGTCAACTCCGCCGTCTGCCCGTCAATCTGCACTTCACCAAAAAACTGAAAACCGGCAAACGGCGAAGTGTTCTGCGCAGGCGGAGCCTTCTGGAACACCACCTCCGGTCCAAAGGTTTTGTCCAGTTGATTAGGCCCGAAGCTCCCCGCATTCAGCGGCCCGGCCACAAACTCCCAGAACGGCTCGAAATCCTGAAACGCCGCGCGGTCCGGGTGGTAATGATGCGCCGCGCAGTAATGCACATCCGCCGTCAGCCACACATGGTTGCGCACCTGCTGCGCGCGCAAAAACCCTAACAGTTCGGCAATCTCCAGCTCACGACCTTGGGCCGGGCCTGGGTCGCCGTTGGCGATGGCTTCCCAACGTGGCACGCCGGGGCTGACTTCACCGTCGGGCACGCCGAGGCCGATAGGCATGTCGGCGGCCACGACTTTCCACTGCGCCTGGGAGGCCTTGAGTTCGCGCTTGAGCCAGTCCAGTTGCTCACGGCCCATAAAGGGCTTTTCGCCGCCCAGATTGTCGTCGTTAGGCCCGCGATAACTGCGCATGTCCAGCACGAACACATCCAGCAACGGCCCGTAGCTGAGCTTGCGATAGATGCGCCCACCGCCATCGGCGCTCTGGCGGCGCATCGGTGAATACTCCAGCCAGGCCTGGCGTGCGCGGCCGACCAAGGTGTTGATGTCCTTGGTCTGGTAACGCTCATCGAGCATCTTGCTCGGCGACCAGTTGTTGATCACCTCGTGGTCGTCCCACTGCCAGATCTGCGGCACTTCGGCATTGAAGCGGCGCACGTTTTCATCCAGCAGGTTGTAGCGATAATTGCCGCGATATTCGTCGAGGGTTTCGGCGACTTTGCTCTTGGCTTCAGTGGTGATGTTGCGCCAGATGCGCCCGTCTTCAACGGTCAGCTGGGCCGGCACTGGGCCGTCGGCGTAGATGGTGTCACCGCTGTGGATAAAAAAGTCCGGCAGGCGCAGGCGCATGGCTTCGTAAATGCGCATGCCGCCTATGTCCGGGTTGATGCCGAAGCCCTGGCCGACAGTGTCGCCGCTCCACACAAAACGGATATCACGACGCTGCTGCGGCACGCTGCGCAAGTGGCCGAACCACGGCTCGCTGGCCACGCCGGTCTGGGCGTCTTCAAAGTGCACACGGTAGAAAATCGCCTGATCGACCGGCAGCCCGGTGAGTTCGACGCGGGCGGTAAAGTCGGTGCGGCTGTCGGCCAGGGGCGAGATAAATTTGCGCGGGTTGCTGAACACACTGCGGGTGTCCCACTCCACCACCATCTTCGCCGGGCGGTCGCTGCGGCTCCAGATCATCGCCCGATCGCCCAGCAAGTCGCCGGACTGCACGCCGTCGGTGAGTTGGGGGCGGTCCTTGACCGAGGCGATCACTGCCGGCGCCAGGCCCGGCAGCAACAAACCGGCGCCAACGGCTTGCATCACGCGGCGACGGCCGAGATCGAAGTGGCTCATGCAGGTGCCCTCTTGAGTATCAAAAGGGCAACTTAAACACGGGAGCATGAAGCGGATGTGACACCGACCGTAAGAACACTGGAGATCAAAGGTGGGAGCTGGCTTGCCTGCGATAGCGGTGAATCAGTCACTGAAAGGGTGACTGACAGAAAGCAATCGCAGGCAAGCCAGCTCCCACATTTTGAACAGTGTCAGGCCTTGGCTGAAGTGATCGACAGCTCCGCCGCCTCGGGACGCTTGATCAGCGCATACACCAGCCCAGTCACCAAGCTGCCCGCCACAATCGCCAGCAAATACAGGAGCGCATGGTTCATTGCATTCGGAATCACCAACACAAACAAACCACCATGGGGTGCGGCGAGTTTGCAGCCGAAATACATCGACAGCGCGCCGGTCAACGCGCCACCGGCGATGCTGGCCGGGATCACCCGCAGCGGGTCTTTGGCGGCAAATGGAATCGCGCCTTCAGAGATAAAGCACAGGCCCAGGATCATTGCGGCCTTGCCCGCCTCGCGCTCGGTCTGGGCGAACTTGCGCCGCGCCAGCAAGGTGGCGATGCCCATGCCGATTGGCGGCACCATCCCAGCGGCCATGGTCGCCGCCATCGGTGCACCACTGGACGCGGCCAGCAGGCCGACAGAAAACGCATACGCCGCCTTGTTGATCGGCCCGCCCAAATCCACACACATCATGCCGCCCAACAAAATGCCCAGCAGCACCGCATTGGTGGTGCCCATGGTGCTGAGAAAATCCGTCAGCCCCGTGAGCAACCGCGCCACCGGCGGGCCGACCAGATAGATCATCGCAAGGCCCGTGAACAGGCTTGCCAGCAGCGGGATGATCAGGATCGGCTTGAGCGCCTCCAGGCTTTGCGGCAATTGCACCGCGCGGGTGATCAGCTTGACGCAGTAACCGGCAAGGAAACCGGCGAGGATGCCGCCGATAAACCCGGCGCCCAAGGTGCCCGCCAGCAAGCCGCCGATCATGCCCGGCGCGAGGCCCGGACGGTCGGCAATCGAATAAGCGATGTAGCCCGCCAGCAACGGCACCATCAGCATAAAGGCCTGGTCGCCGACGGTTTTGAGGGCGGCAGCCAAGGTGCCTTTTTCTTCAAAAGCATGGATGCCGAACACAAACGACAAGGCGATCAACAGCCCGCCCGCCACCACCATCGGCAACATGAACGACACGCCGGTAAGCAGGTGCTTGTACACGCCGGTTTTTTCTTTTTTGCCGACCGCACCGCTGGCGGCGTTTTCTACCGCGCCTTCGGCCAGCGCCTTGTTGAGCGTGGCCTCGGACTGCTTGAGGGCGATGCCGGTACCGCAGCGGTAAATCTTTTTGCCGGCGAAACGCTCAGTGGCGACTTCGATATCCGCCGCCAGCAACACCACATCGGCATCGGCGATGGCCTGCGCGCTCAACGGCGTGCGTGCGCCCACCGACCCCTGGGTCTCGACCTGCAAGTCATAGCCCAGGCGCTTGGCCGTTTGCTGCAAGGCTTCGGCGGCCATGAAGGTGTGGGCCACGCCGGTCGGGCAGGCCGTGATCGCGACGATACGCGGGGCATTCTTCGCCGCCACCGGCGCTTGGCTGGCGACGTATTCCTGGGCCTCTTCGGCACCACGGCGCAGCACCGCGTCGACATCCGCCAGCGCCTGGGCCGGCGTGCTCTGGAATACACGCTTGCCGACAAACCGCTGCATATCCACCGGCGTGCTGCTGACCAGCAACACCCACTCGGCCGCGTCGATAGTCGCTTGGGACAACGCCCGCTCCGGGTGCTGCACATCCACGACTTCGGTGCTGGTGCTCCAGCCCTGGCGCTGCGCGGCGGCGTCCAACAAGCGGGCGCACAGCACACTGGTGACCATGCCGTTCGGGCAGGCGGTAACAATGGCTAACTTCATCACAAACCCTCTTATTGTTCTGTCAGCGTGCGCACATGGACGCCGCTTTCGAGGCGCGCCAACTGCGCGTCATCGCTGATGCCAAAACCGATCTGCGTGACCGCCATGGCGGCAATCGCCGTGGCCCGGCGCAAGGTGGTTTCCGGCAGATCAAACCTGAGCAGACCGTGCAGCATCCCGGCCAGCAACGAATCGCCCGCACCCACCGTGCTGGCGACGCTGACCTTGGGCGGCGTGGCATGCAGCGCGGTGCCTGGGCTGAACCAGTTCACGCCCTCGGCGCCGTGGGAGACCACCACATGCTCCACGCCTTGAGCATGCAAACGCTCGGCGGCCTGGGCCTGCTGTGCGATGGAGTCGGTGGCGCAATCGAGGGCTTCGGCGAGTTCTTCGGTGTTGGGTTTGATCAACCACGGGCCGGCCTTGATGCCCGCGCGCAAGGCTTCGCCGCTGGTGTCGAGGACGACTTTCAAACCAAGGTCTTTCAACGCGTGTATCAGTTCCTGAAACCACTGTGCGCTGACGCCACGCGGCAAACTGCCAGCGACCACCACCGCATCGAATTCAGGGCCGATGATCGCGACCATTTTGAGCAGTTGTTTTTGCGCCTGCTCACTCACCAGCGGCCCCGGCGCATTGATGTCGGTGACCCGACCATCCTGCTCGGCAATCTTGATGTTGCTACGTGTTTCGCCCGGCACGCGGATGAACGCGTCGCCAAACCCGCGGCTGGCGATCAATGCCTCGAAAGCCTCAGGGTTTGAGGCGCCGAGAAAACCGCCCACGCTCACCTCATGCCCGAGGTCCGCCAGCACCTGGGCGACATTCACACCCTTGCCGGCAGCATGGGTCAACAGGGTTTCGCTGCGGTTGACTGCACCGGGTTCCAGGTGTGCCAGGCGTACCGTAAGGTCCAACGCCGGGTTCAGCGTCAGGGTCAGAATCTTCGCCATTTACACGGCCTCCACTAGGGCTCGCACTTGCGCGGGCGAACCCACCGCAAGCGCTTTTTGCGCCAGGCCCTGGGCCTCGCTCAGACTGAATTCACGCACCCGCGCCTTCACTTCGGGAATGCTGCGGGCTGACACACTCAACTCATCCACACCCAGCCCGACCAGCACCGGCACCGCCAGCGGGTCCGCCGCCAGTTCGCCACACACGCCGACCCATTTGCCATGGGCATGGGCGGCGCGCACGGTGATGTCGATCAGTTGCAACACGGCCGGGTGCAGGCCATCGGCCTGGGCCGACAGGGTTGGGTGGCCACGGTCGATGGCCAGGGTGTACTGGGTGAGGTCGTTGGTGCCGACGCTGAAAAAGTCGACTTCCTTGGCGAGTACCGGCGCGAGCAAAGCGGCAGACGGTACTTCGATCATGATGCCCAGTTGAAGGTCGGCCACCGGGATTTCCAGGCGCAGGCGCTCGGTCATATCGCGGGCGGCTCGCCATTCATCGACACTGCCGACCATGGGAAACATGATGCGCAGCGGGCGGTTGTCCGCCGAGCGCAACAGCGCACGCAATTGCGCTTCCATGATCTGCGGGCGCTGCAAGGTCAGGCGAATGCCGCGCACACCGAGGAAAGGGTTTTCTTCCTCGGCAATCGGCCAATACGGCAGCGGTTTGTCGCCGCCCACATCCAGGGTGCGCACCACCAGCGGGCGACCGCCAAGGCCGTCGAGCACACGGCGGTATTCGGCTTCCTGGGTGGCTTCATCCGGTGCTTGCGGGTGAGCCATAAAAATCAGTTCGGTGCGCAACAGCCCGATGCCTTCGGCGCCCTGCTCCACCGCCGTCGCAACGCCGGCGCTTTCACCGATATTGGCGAACACTTCCACGGCATGGCCATCGCGGGTCATGGCCGGTTCGTGACGCTGGGCCGAGGCCGCTTGCAGGCGCTGTTCGCGGGTGTCGCGCTCGACCGTGGCGCGTTGCAGCGTGGCCGCGTCGGGGTCGACATGCAATCGACCGCGCTGGCCGTCGAGCAATAGCTGTGTGCCAGCGGCCAGCAACAACACCGCCGCGCCGGCGCCTACCAAAGCAGGAATGCCCAAGGCACGCGCAACGATGGCACTGTGGGCCGTGGCGCCGCCACGGGCGGTGAGGATGCCGGCGACGCGGGTTGGGTCCAGGCGGGCAACGTCAGAGGGGCCGACTTCGTCCATCACCAGAATGTAAGGCTCGCTTGGCTCCTGGGCGGTTTCAAGGCCGCACAATTGCGCCAGCACCCGGCGACCAATATCACGCAGGTCGGCGGCGCGCTCAGCGAGCAAGGCATCCTGCAGCGACTCTTGCTGTTTGGCCGCGGCTTCGATCACGCTCATCCACGCAGCTTCGGCGCTTTCGCCCTGCTTGAGGCGCGTGTCGACCTCGTCGGTCAGCTCCGGGTCGTCGAGCATTTCCTGGTGGGTAATGAAAATCTCGCGGATCGCCTTGGATTGGCTGCGCTCGATCAAACCCTGGATATCAGCGCGCACCTCGGTGAGCGCGGCGTGCAGGCGCTGGCGCTCAATGGCTGCAGACTCGCCACGCAGCGGGTAATCGAAGACCTGTTGGGTCTGGATATGCGCCGGGCCAATGGCAATGCCAGGCGCGGCGGCGATAGCCTGGACCTGGCTGCCGGACACAGGCGCGCTGATCGCGGGTTCAATATCAAGGATGGCAGGTTGGGCACTCACGGTCGGCAGCGGCTCGACTTCCTCACCGAGCCCTTGCTCCACCGCTGCCAACAGCGCGGGCAATGCATCACCGGCAATCGCAGGTTCAGCGACAAACTCCAGCACCTGGCCGCGACGGGCGCCGAGGCTCAGCAACTTACTCAGGCTTTTCACCGAGACGGCACCCACCGGGCCATCAACGATGCGCACGCGGATATCGCCGTCAAAACTTTTCGCCAATTGCGCGAGGATCTTCGCCGGCCGTGCATGCAAACCATGGGCATTGGCCAGGGTGATGCGCACGCTCGGCCAGTCCGGCGGCAATTCACCGCCGAGCACCTCAAGCACCGCCCGGCTGCTGGTAGCGCGGCCCAATTCCTGGCCGCGACCTTCAATCAACAAGGCGCACAGGCGTTCGAGCAAGGTTTGATGCGCCTCACCCAGGCTGGCCAGGCAGAACAGGCCGTTCAGGGGCTGGCCGAGGTAACGCATCGGTTTGTCCGGCGTCACAAACGCAAGGCCTGGGCGCTTCACCGTCTGCTCGCTGTGCAGCCACCACAGGCCATCGCCCAACGGCAGCGCGTCGACTTGCTGCAACACGGCGGCGAAACCATTACTGACACAATCGGCCTGACGCAACAGGCGTGCGCCACGCCAGACCAGCTCTTCAAAATCGTCGGCCGATACGCCCAGGCTGATCATCTGCGCGTCCAGCGCCAGTTCCTGTGGTGCGCCTTGCAGCAGTTTCAGCAAGGCTTCGGCGGAGCCGGCACGGCGCAGCGCCTGGCCCAGGTCGGTTTCTCCGAGGGCGCGGGTGAGCAGTTGCAGCAGGCGCAGGTGTTCATCGGATTTGGCCGCGATGCCGATCGCCAGGTAGACGATCTGGCCGTCGCCCCAATCCACCCCTTCGGGAAATTGCAGCAGGCGTACGCCCGTGGAAAACACTTGGTCACGGGTTTCCGGCGTACCGTGGGGGATGGCAATACCTTGGCCGAGAAAAGTCGAGCCTTGGGCTTCACGGGCTTGCAAGCCGCTCAGATAACCCTCGGCGACCAGGCCATCGGCCACCAGTTTTTCCGCGAGCAGGTGCAAGGCAGCAGATTTATCCACAGCCACCTGGCCCATGGAAATCTGCTCTACAGTGAGCTCAAGCATGCCGTTCTCCTAGTTAGTGCACTGTGGGCACTAGGTATTGTTTTGAATAAATCAGCGCAGGCGCGTTCATAAATAACTGACTGAGTGGTCAATTGGCAGTAGTCACTCAGTGGCGAACATCGTAAAAATACGCTTGCTGAAACGTTTAATCTAGAATTTATGGCAGATTATGCGCTAATTATGCAAGCTTGAAGGACCACTCGGCACTTGAGCTCAGACAATAGTCGTGTGCAGGAATCGGTTACGATTGGACAAAATGTCGGGGCAAGCTCTAAAAAACAAGGAAATCCCGGTTTGAAACTCAGTGATATCGCACGTCTGGCCGGTGTGTCCGTTACCACCGCCAGCTATGTCATCAACGGCAAGGCCGAACAGCAACGCATCAGCAGCGCCACCGTCGAGCGTGTGCGTGCTGTGGTCGAAGCCCATGGCTTTACGCCCAACCCTCAGGCCGCCGGGCTGCGCAGTCGGCACACGCGCACCTTGGGCTTTATCTTGCCCGACCTGGAAAACCCCAGCTACGCACGCATCGCCAAGCTGTTGGAACAAGGCGCGCGGGCGCGCGGCTACCAACTGCTGATCGCCAGCTCCGATGATGAAGCCGACAGCGAACGCCAACTGCTGCAACTGTTCCGCGCGCGGCGCTGCGATGCACTGTTCGTGGCCAGTTGTTTGCCGGCCAGCGATGACAGCTACCGTGAGCTGCAAGCCAAGGGCCTGCCGGTGATCGCCATCGACCGGGTGATGGAACCCGGGCAGTTCTGCTCGGTGGTCAGCGACGACCGCCAGGCCTGCCAGCAACTCACCAGCAGCCTGTTGCAGCCGCTGCCCAAGCAGATCGCGCTGATCGGCGCACACCCCGAACTGAGCATCAGCCAGGAACGCGCTGCCGGTTTCCGTGAAGCCTTGAGAGACTTCAAGGGCGACGTGCTGATCGAGCAGGGTGAAGCCTTCAGCCGTGACTGTGGCCGCCAACTGATGGAAGAACTCCTGCAACGCCTGGGGCATTTGCCTGACGCGCTGGTGACGACTTCCTACGTGCTGCTGCAAGGTGTGTTCGACGCGTTGCATGACTTCCCGCTCAAGTCCCGGCCGTTGCGCCTGGGCACGTTCGGCGACACCCAACTGCTCGACTTCCTGCCCTTGCCGGTCAACGCCATGGCCCAGCAACATCAACTGATCGCCGACACCGCCCTGCGCCTGGCCCTGGCGGCCATCGAAGAAGAACAGTATGAGCCCGGCGTGCATGCCATCGGCCGGACCTTCAAGCAGCGCATTCACGAGGCTTGAGCGTGGAGCTGATCGACACCCACACCCACCTGGACTTCCCGGATTTCGACACGGATCGCCGGGCAGTCCTCGCCCACAGCCGCCAACTCGGCGTGCAGCGCATGGTGGTGCTGGGTGTGTATCAGCAGAACTGGCAACGGCTGTGGGATCTGGTGCAGGACGATGAAAGTTTATTTGCCGCCTTCGGCCTGCACCCGGTGTATCTGGAGGATCATCGCCCCGCCGACCTGATCGAGTTGGGTGATTGGCTGACCCGTCTACAGGGCCATCGGCAACTGTGCGCCGTCGGTGAGATCGGGCTGGATTACTTCCTCGAACAGTTGGACCGCGAACGTCAGCAAAGCCTGTTTGAAGCGCAGCTGAAACTGGCTGTGGATTTCCAGCTTCCAGCCCTGCTGCACGTGCGCCGCAGCCACGCGGCAGTGATCGCCACCCTCAAACGCATCCGCCTGCCGCGCGGCGGCATCATTCATGCGTTTGCCGGCAGCGTTGAGGAGGCCCGCGAATACATCAAACTCGGCTTTAAACTGGGCCTGGGCGGCGCGGCCACTTGGCCCCAGGCGCTGCGTATGCACAAGGTGCTGACCCAGCTGCCGCTTGAGGCGCTGGTGCTGGAAACCGATTCGCCGGACATGGCGCCGGCCATGTACCCCGGCCAGCGCAACAGCCCGCAACACCTGCCGGCTATCTGCGACGCCTTGGCCGAACGCATGGGCATCAGCCCTTCAGTGCTGGCCGAAACGAGCACACGCAACGCGTGCGAGCTGTTCAACTGGTAGCACGTTGACCACCTGCAAATCCAAGGTCAGTCGCTGCCGGTGGCGCACGTAACGCAGCGTCAGAAAGTGCATAAGTACCACTATCAATGAAACGTTGAGCTGCCCGACCATACTGATCAGGCCGAGCCACTCGGCCACCATCGCCACGATCAGCACCGCGCTGGTCAGTACCATCATGCTGGGGTGCACCATGGCCCAGTGGTCCAAGGATTTGAACTGGCGCAGTTGCCTGGGGCAGTTCAACTCCAGGACCCGCTGACAATACGGGCAATCAAACGGCTCACGGATGGCAATGGCGTTCAATTGCCAGGGCTTGAGTTCGAAGGTGATGTCGCAATGGGCGCAGTGCCCTTTGATGCCGATAACCGCCGTCATCGCGTTGCCTCCCGAGTACCCGGATTGGGTGAAACAAATTCTCACCCAATCACATGATCAAAACAGGCACACCGAAAAATAAGGACAGGCACCACAAACCATCAAGCCTATTCCTACGCGCAGGTCTTACACACGAAACGCCCCGATCAAGTGCTTCAGTTCAATGACCTGCAACGACAGCTGCCGGCTGGCGGCCTCGGTCTGCTGCGCGCCCTGGGCCGCATGTTCGCCGGCTCGATTGATTTCGACGATGTTTTGGTCGATATCCTGCGCGACTGCGGTTTGCTGCTCGACGGCGGCGGCGATCTGCTGGTTCTGATCGACGATCATGCCCACGGCGCCAAGGATATTTTCCAGGGCCTGCTGGACCTTTTCCGACTGAGCCACGGTGCCATCGGCCATGGTATGGCTGGTGCCCATGGCCTTCACCGCTGCGCCTACACCGCTGTGCAAACGGCTGATCATCTGTTCGATTTCTTCGGTGGAATGCTGCGTGCGCCGGGCCAGGGTGCGCACCTCATCGGCCACCACCGCAAAACCACGCCCCTGCTCACCGGCGCGCGCCGCCTCGATCGCCGCATTGAGCGCCAGCAGGTTGGTTTGCTCGGCGATGCTTTTGATCACTTCCAGCACGCTGCTGATGGACTGGCTGTCGGCGGCCAGTTGATTGATCACCCGCACCGATTCATCAATCTCCGACGCCAGGCGCGCAATGCTGCCCTGCTGGGATTGCACCAGGCCACGGCCGGTGACGGTTTCGTCGTTGACGCTATGGGCGCTGTTGACCGCCGCCGCCGCGCTGCGTGCCACTTCCTGGGCGGTGGAAGACATCTGGTTCATCGCCGTCGCCACCTGTTCAATCTGGCTGCGCTGGCCGGACACCGCCTGATTGCTTTGCGAAGACACGGCCTGCACCTGGCCGGCTTGCAGCTCGACCTGGCTAACGGTGTGCCCCACGCGTTCGATCAAGTCGTGAATCTTGGCCACGGTGCCGTTGAACACTTGGCCCAGGTCGCCCAGTTCATCGCGACTGTGGGCCACAAACGTGACGGTCATGTCGCCGGCCGCCACCTTGTCCATCATCGCGCCCAGTCGGCGCAAGGTGGTGCGCGTGGAGGCATAGAAGCCTGCATACAAATAGAAGATCAGCAAGAACACCGCCACCAGGGCACACACCAGCACCACCATGTGCGTGCGGTTTTGCGCCAGGCGCTGCTGCAGTTGCTGCTCAAGGAACCTCAGGGTGGTGTCATTGAGCTGGTAGGTCTGGGCCATCAGTCGGCTGACATCTTCGTAGAACCCCTGCCACGGCGCGTCGAGGGTTTGCGCCATGACGACCTGCTCTTCAAACAACTCGCTGCCTTGTTTGAGGCTGGCACTGCTGGCCTGGGCCAAGCTGTCGAGCGCCGTGTGCGCGGCGGTACTGGCGCCCAGGGCATCCTGCAGCTTCAAGGCGTATTCAGCCTGGAGTTTTTCCAACTGTTGCAACAGTTCGTCAAAGCGCGTGCTGGAGGATGAATTGAGAAAGCCCTGGCCGAGGGAGTACGCGCCCATGGCCCGCCCCTCGCCGAGGGTTTGGGTGACTTGCGCGGTGACGCTGGTGAGCAGCTCACTGAGCTGGCGCAAATCACTCTGAGGGTCGCGGCTCAAGCCGGACTGGCTGGCGATGATCTGGCTCAACATCTGCGCCTTGTTGAGTAATTTGCCGATCAGCGCGCTTTTGCTCAGCAGCGAGGTTTCTTGCTGCTGAGCCTTGAAGGCGGCGATTAACTCGTCGCGTTTGCCCTCGAAGGCGCTGGCTTGCTCAGGGTCGACGGTCATGGCGTTGAGGCTTTGCAGGCGGCTCAGTACGCTCTGCTCAAGGGTACTGATCTTGCCTTCGAGGTCGCCGGCCTTACCTGATTGCCCCAGCACCGCGTTGATCTGCACCTGATTGTTCAGGGTCTCCAGATCGCGCCGCAGGGCCAGGCTGCTGCCGAGCAAATCGAGGCTTTGCAGTTCAATGCGGGTGCCCTGGAATTGCGACCAGGAGTCACGCACCAGAAAATAGTTGGTCGCCAGCATCGGCAGCAGGAACAGCACGCTGATCAGGCTGAACTTCATGCCAAAACTCAGGCGGTTCATCAGGGCGACAGCGGGATAGAGCAAGCGCTTCACGGGTGAGCTCCCTTTCTTATTTTTATTGAGGCGCAGGGCGGCGGCAGATAGCCACTATTTGGCGCTCTGACTGTATAGCTCAATTTGAAAGGGAGTTTTGTAACGTAAGGTTAACGGCTTGGAAATTCACCACAGACCCAATGTGGGGATGCAGGCACCTTGGTGTATCAGGCATACCGAGTTGATGCGATCGCAGCATAGGTATCTACACAACTTTTGAAGGCAGCCACTTTCTCCTGTGGCGAGCAGGCTTGCCCTGCGTTGGGCTGCGAAGCAGCCCCAGTAAAGGCACTGCAATTTTCCTGAAAGAACTCAGCGTCTGGGTTTGGGGCCGCTTCGCAGCCCAACGCAGGGCAAGCCTGCTCGCCACAACAGCCTAACCGGTTGTGTAGATACCTATGGCCATCGCAGGCAAGCCAGCTCCCACACTTTGACCGCATGCAGCCATCCTGTTGCGAGGAGCTAAGGCAACACCGTCCAGATCGCGAACCCGGCATACCACAGCACCGCAGCCCGCAGCAGCAGTTCCCACAGACGATCCAGGCTGTTGATGCCATCGGCCCCCACCACCGGTGGTGGAATTTCAGCCGCCACCAAGCCGACTTTTTCCATCAGTTGCGCAGCGCTGATGTCCCAGCTCAACAGCTCATGCAGCATCACCCGGCTGACCGCGACAAAGTTACCCACCAGGGCAAAGCTGGCCGCCAACAGACGCACCGGCAGCCAATCAAATGCGTGACGCAATTGCCCGGCGCGTTCGGCGACCAGCGGGTTCTGGCTGTTCTCGCTGGCCAATGCCAACAGGCGATAAGCCAGGGCCGCGACCGGGCCAAGCAGGAAATACCAGAAAATCACCGCAAAAAAGCTTTGGTAGGCCTGCCACAGCAAATGGCCTTGAACCCGCTCCAGCAGTTGCTCGCCACTGTCGGCGGCCACCTTCAGGTCGCGCTCGGCAACGTGCTCGGCAGCTTGCAGGTCACCGCGCCGCCAGGCGTCGCGAAACGGCCCAAGCTCGCCCAGCAGGTCGCCGCGCCCCAGGCTGTAGATCACCACCAGCAAATGCACCGGCAGCGCCAACAGGCCATAAGCCACGGGCTCCAGCACCAACAGCAACAACCCCAGCACGGCCACCGGCAACAACACCAGCAGTACCAGGATCAGCCAAGGCTGCTTGCCCATGCGCGGGCTCGACTCCAGCTTGGCCAGCTCGCGCAGCCATCCGCCGTCACGTTGCAACCGCCGACGCAGGGCCGAGAACTTCTCGATCCACACCGCCAGCACCAACACCAGGAAACTCATCGTGCGTGTCCTCCATCCTGCAGGGCGCTGCGAAAGCGCGTCCAATCAAAAGCCGGGCCTGGATCGGTCTTGCGTCCCGGTGCGATATCACTGTGACCACAAATACGCTGCTGGGTAATGTCTGGGTAGGCCGACAACAGTTGCCGGGCCAGGTCGATCAGCGACACATATTGCGCATCGGTGAACGGTAGCTCGTCCGTGCCTTCCAGTTCGATCCCGAGGGAAAAGTCATTGCACACTTCACGCCCCTCGAAACTGGACACCCCGGCATGCCAGGCACGCTCCAGGCACGACACAAATTGTGTCACCAAGCCGTCGCGTTCAATCAGAAAATGCGCAGACACCCGTAGGCTGGCAATGCTTTCAAAGTAGGGATGCTCCGTGACGTCCAGGCGATTCTGGAAAAACTCCTGCACTTTGCCAGTAGCAAACTGCCCCGGTGGCAGGCTGATGTTATGCACCACCAACAGTGAGATCTCGCCGGCGGGGCGCTCGTTGAAGTTGGGCGACGGGCAATGACGGATGCCCTGGCACCAACCGCTGGTGGGGTCCAACTGCATACGGGTTCCTTGAATGAGACGAGGTGTTACCAGTATGCCGCGTTCAGCCCTGCGGTTGCGATCACTTGCCGCGATTGAGTTGGCGCAGCGTGCCAATCACCGACGTCAGCGCGCGGTCGAACAGCAGCCCCTCATCAAGGCTGCGCAGCGCGCCCTGCTTGAGGGCCATGGCCAATTGGCCGGCACTTTTCTCGAGGGCTTTGAGCCCGGTGCGGCTGACAAAAATATAGCGGTTGGCCGGCGCCATGATGGCCTTCAGCTTGCAACGCAGCCGGCTGCCGTCCTCCTGCTGGAACTCAAACCAGTGACCAATGTGCAACTGCTGGACCTTGAGCAACTCCGGATCATCACTGGGCAGACTCGGGATGGCGTCAGGCACCTCGCTACTGAGCGAAAACGGCTCACGCACCTCGATCAGCGTGTCCAGGCGCTCGCCTTCGAACGACTGCAGGTGCATGGCCTGCAAACGTAGAAAAAATTCGCGGGTGCTGAAGGGGTCGAACGCAGCACTGGTCAACCCATCACGCAAGGCTTTGAGCAGGCCGGGCAGCTGCTCAAGCAAGTGCCGGCCGGCCTCGGTGTCTTTTTGCAGGCTGACGCTCCAGATCAATTCGTCCATGGTGCGCACGGCCGCCTGCCATTGCACTGACTGCTCGCCCTGCTTGAGGCTGGCCAGCAACAGCACCTGGCTCCAGGCCTGCTGGATAAACTGCACCACGGACTGCGGCAACACTCGGCCCACCAACCGT
Source organism: Pseudomonas sp. WS 5532 (assembly GCF_012985445.1). NCBI lineage: Bacteria > Pseudomonadati > Pseudomonadota > Gammaproteobacteria > Pseudomonadales > Pseudomonadaceae > Pseudomonas > Pseudomonas sp. WS 5532. Next base: position 147,754 of record NZ_JAAQWK010000001.1, on the reverse strand, counting down.
CGATTGAGCACCTCGGCCACCCGCTGACGCGCGGCGTCTTTGCGCACCCGGCCTTCTTCGGCCTCACAGGTGTGCTGTTCGAGCAACTCGCTGCGGTGGCGCTCGTCGGCAGTAGAGGCACTGAACTGCGCCAGCACCTGGGGGAAAATCGCCAGGTCTTCAACGAACTCATTCAACAGCCGTTGCACCACCTGCTCAGTGCGCAGGTACAGGCTGTCACGCTGATAATCATCGCGCGGGCTCCATGTCATGGCGGCGCTGGCGATTTCATTGAGCAGACGTCGCGCCGGGTGGCTGGCGCGGCTGAAAAAACTCTTGTCCAGCACCGCCACTTTCAACAGCGGAATCTGCAAGCGTGCGATCAAGGCCTTGAATACGTCAGGCACGCTGTGATCCGTAAGGATGAACTCGAACAACAGCGCGACCAGGTTGATCACATCCTCATCGGCGTCTTCCACCACACGGGATTTACCGCTCTTGACGCTCACGCGGGTCAACAACTGTTCAAGCTGGTTACGCAGGTCGAAGTCGTCTTCGGCCTCGGGCTCCGGCACATATTGCTGCAGGTGGGAGAGCAGGCGCAGCAAATCGCGGGTGGCGATGGGCTGGGGTTCGGCGCTGGCTTCCAGGGTGGGCGCGACGCTGCCACGCACGGCAGCGAGCAACTTCTGCAACGCGGCGAAGGCTTGCTGGCCGTTTTCATCCAAGGGCTGATCAACGGCCTGCACACTGCCTTCGCGCTGCTGCTCGCGAGCTTCACGCCCACCTGGGCGGCGTGACGGCACAGCCTTGAGCTGCGGCAAAACGCCAGTGGCAACCAGCAGTTGGTTGGCCTCGGCGTACAGTTGGTCGGCGTCACTGAGCACATACTTTTCGAACAGCTTGAGCATGATCAGCTTGACGCGAATCTCCACCCCCAGGCTGCGCCCCGCACGCAGGAAGAACTCGCACAGCAGTGCCGGGCCAAGCGGGTTATCGCGCTCATCCAGGGGGTTGCCGAGCAACGCGCCCAGGCGCGCGGTTAATTGCCCCAGCGCCAGGCCATCGCGATGGCGCACCCGGCCGAGCATGGCCTCCAGCGCGACAGCTTTTTCCAGCTCATCACTGGACGTACCCGGCGCCGCCTCATAGGACACCATCGGCACCAAGTGAAACTCACCGCGCTCGGCCTGGCCCAGGTCGATAAATGCGGCGAACAATTGCTCCATGAACACGCGCTCGAAATTCTTGCGCTTGAGGCGCAGGTCACGCATGGCTTCAAAGAAAATATGGTGGTCGACGTTGCTGCGGGCCTTGTCGGCCATTTCAAACAAGGTGTCGTCAGCGTTATCGAACAGCTCCTGCAAACCTTGCTGCAACTGCTGTGCAGCCTTGTCGCGAACCTGCAGCAACACCACCGGCAGGCGCGCGAGCGGCGATGGCGTGGCCTGTGCCCGATTGATGGGCACCACCTTTCCGTCAATGTGCATCCTGGCCTCCTGAAACGGCGGTGATGAGTTGGGGAAAAATCGGCTACAGGCCCCATCGGGCTGCAAACACCGGTTATCTCCAAGGACGTCAAAGCTATGACGCCAATCGCAAGGCGCGCGATTATCTTGCAAATGGGGGCTGTTGCGCCAGTGAACTCTGCCAATGCGCTGTAAATGAGTGGCGAGTATGGGTTCGGCGGCGCGCTGCCCCTATAATCGAGGCACTTTGTTTGTGGAGCCTGTTATGCCGAATCTCCTTCTTGCCGACCTCACCGCCGAAATCGAAGCCAACGTGCGCCGCGCACTGCTGGAAGACATCGGCAGCGGCGACATCACTGCGCAACTGATCCCGGCCGAACGGCTGGCCAAGGCCACCATCATTACCCGCGACGCAGCCGTTATCGCCGGCACCGCCTGGGTGGACGCGGTGTTCCGCCAGCTCGACCCACGGGTTGCAGTGCATTGGCAGGTGGCCGACGGCGAGCGTGTGAGCCCCAATCAAGTGCTGTTCCACCTTGAAGGCCCGGCACGCTCACTGCTGAGCGGCGAAAGGTGTGCGCTGAATTTTCTGCAGATGTTGTCAGGCGTCGCCACGCGCGCGCAGTACTTGGCGGACTTTGTCGCCAGCACTCAGGTCAAGTTGCTGGACACCCGCAAAACCCTGCCGGGCCTGCGCCTGGCGCAGAAGTACGCCGTGACTTGCGGCGGTTGCCACAACCATCGCATCGGGTTGTATGACGCGTTCCTGATCAAGGAAAACCATATCGCCGCCTGTGGCGGGATTGCCGAGGCGATTACCGCCGCCCACAAGATCGCGCCGGGCAAGCCAGTGGAAATCGAAGTGGAAAGCCTGGAGGAGCTGCGTGAAGCACTGGCGGCGGGCGCCGATATCATCATGCTCGACGAATTGAGCCTGGATGACATGCGTGAGGCCGTGCGCCTGAATGCCGGCAAGGCCAAGCTGGAAGCCAGCGGCGGGATCAATGAAACCACCTTGCTGCCTATCGCGCAGACCGGGGTGGATTACATTTCCATCGGTGCGATGACCAAGGATGTGAAGGCGGTGGATTTGTCGATGCGCCTGAGCACCTGAGCAAGCAACATCCGAGCAAAAGGAGCGAGGTTGCTCGCTCCTTCAATTTCGCGCTCAGATCGCGAGATTATTCATCCCGCAATACTCGTTCCAGTCAACGCCCAGTACCTCGGCGGCCTCCTTGTGCAAGGCCAGGCGCGCCGCTTCGAACTCTTGCGGCGTCGAGGTGTACTTGAGGGTCAGTTCCCATGGCTGCAGGCCCTGGGCCTCGGCCTCATCCTCGAAGGCCCACTGGATCTGGTCCTTTTGATCATCGGCGCTCAGGTCCTTGATCTCGTCGAGCAGTTCCGGCGATTCCGCGACGTATTTTTTGAGGGCTGCTTCGTGCCGCTGTTCCTGGGTCATTTCTTGTGTGGTCATGTTGTTCTCTTAGATCATGGAATGGGGATGCATCTGGGTCATCAAGGTTGCGCAGATACAAAAAAGTGGGCACGAATGCCGCCTCGTCTGGCCTTCAGAACCATTCTGGGATCATCTGAAAACGTTGCCTTTGAAACAGTGTCGCCGTTGAAACAGTGTTGCCTTGTGCCCGAGACAGGAGTCGAACCTGCGACCTTCGCGTTACGAGTGCGCTGCTCTACCAACTGAGCTACACGGGCGGTGGGCTAAAGCTAGCACCGCATTGGGCAGGCAGCAACAAACTCGCTGACCGCCCGGCAGGCATTACGCCCCGTCGGCGCCGCAACCCTTGGCGGCGTACTGCGCCTCGACCGTGGTGGCACAGGCCCAACCCAGGGTGGCGCTGCGCGTCAAGGTGATGGTCTTGCCCAGTACCGGCGCAGGTGCATCGAGGATTTCGCAGGTAATGGAACCGACGCCCGTGGCCACATCGCCGGTTACGGTGATCGTGCAGTTGGCAGTCGGGCTGGTGCCACCAATCAAAGGCAAGGTCGGCACAGTGCCCTGGTTAAGGGTGTCTTCAAAACCGGCCTTCAACGCCGCAATTTCAGCCAGCCCCGCCGTGAACTTGGCCTTGGCCTGGTGCTTGGTGTACATGGGCAGACCGATGGTGGCCAAAATGCCGATGATTGCCACGACGATCAACAACTCGATCAAGGTAAAGCCTTTCTGACGCATCACATTCACTCTCCAGAATAAAAACCTTATCAAGGCGCGTCCTGCGCCCCGCAGTGTGCAGCGGCGCCAGTGTACTCATCCGTGAGCGCCCAATTGTGGGTAAGACGCACATTCTGACATTTTATCGTGCGCCCACGAGCGGTCCGAATCCGTCATCTGACTAAGCTATAAATCTACGACGACCTGTGTGCGGACCTGTGCCATGAATGACGCTTCAACGATCTACGCCTGGGAAGGCACCAACCGCAAAGGCCGCCGGGTGTCCGGGCAAGCCACCGGGCATAACCTGGCACTGATCAAGGCACAGCTGCGCCAGCAGGGGATTTACCCCGGGCGCGTGCGCAAAAAGGCTTCGCACCGGCCATATTTTGCCGCGCCGATAAAACCCGCCGACATCGCGCTGTTCACGCGCCAATTGGCGACCCTGTTAAAGGCAGGCATTGCGCTGCTGCAGGCGTTCGACATCATCTGCGAAGGCTTCGAAAACCGGCAGATGCGCGCGTTGATAAAAGGCTTGAAGCAGGAGATTGCCGCCGGTAGTAGCCTGGCAGCAGCGCTGCGCAAACAGCCGCGTCACTTTGATGACTTGTATTGCAACCTGATTGCCGCAGGCGAACAGGCAGGCGCCCTGGAAACATTGCTCGAACGGGTGGCGATTCACCTGGAAAAAAGCCAGCAGCTCAAGGCGCGAATCAAAAAAGCCATGACCTACCCTATCGCCGTAATCGTCGTCGCCTGCCTGGTCAGCGCAGTTTTGCTTATTCACGTGGTGCCGCAGTTCCAGAACATCTTCGCCGGGGTAAACGGCCAACTGCCGGGCTTTACCTTGCTGGTGATTGCGCTGTCCAACTTCCTGCAGCACGCCTGGTGGATGCTTGCCTTGGGGCTGGGTATGGCAATAACTGCGCTGCGCCATGCCTATCGGGCTTACCCGGGGTTTCGTGACGGGCTGGATGCCGCTTTGTTGAACGCGCCCCTGGCTGGCACACTGCTGAGGCGCTCAGCCATCGCCCGCTACGCCCGTACACTTTCAACCACCTTTGCCGCGGGCGTGCCATTGGTGCAGGCTCTGGACTCCGTGGCAGGCGCGGCAGGCAATGGATTGTTCACAAAGGCGATCGAACATATGCGGCACGATGTATCCACAGGTGTGCCGTTGAACCAGTCCATGGCCCACAGCGGGCTGTTCCCCAGCATGGCCATCCAGATGACGGCCATCGGTGAAGAGTCGGGCACCCTGGACCTCATGCTGGAAAAAGTCGCCAACCACTATGAAGCCGATGTGGAGAACCTGGTCGATAACCTCACCAGCCTGATGGAGCCACTGATCATGGTGGTGTTGGGGGGCATTGTCGGCGCGTTGGTGATTGCGATGTATCTGCCGGTGTTCCAGTTGGGGTCGGCGTTTTGAGCCTGCTGCTGGGTGAACAACCCTGGGTCTTTGTCGGGATGGCGTTGGTGCTCGGCCTGATCGTCGGCAGCTTTCTCAACGTGCTGGTGTGGCGCCTGCCGAAGATGCTCGTGCGCGAATGGCGCGCCCAGGCCCAGGAAATACTCGGCCTGCCGGCCGACCCCGCCGGCCCTGTCTACAACCTGATGCATCCCAACTCGTGCTGTGCGCATTGCAGCCAGCCGATTCGCCCCTGGGAAAATATCCCGGTACTCAGCTACCTGCTACTCAAGGGGCGCTGCGCCCGCTGCCGCGAGTCTATCAGCGCGCGTTACCCCTTTACCGAACTGGCCTGTGCGCTGCTCTCGGCCATGGTCGCCTGGCATTTTGGCTTCGGCTGGCAAGCTGGCGCAGTGATGCTGCTGAGTTGGGGCCTGCTGGCGATGAGCCTGATCGACATCGATCATCAACTGCTGCCGGATGTGCTGGTGTTGCCACTGCTGTGGCTGGGGCTGGTCCTCAATAGCGGCGGCTTGTTGGCGACGCTGCCCGATGCGCTGTGGGGCGCAGTCATAGGCTATGTGTGCCTGTGGAGCGTGTTCTGGGTGTTCAAGGTGGTCACCGGCAAGGACGGCATGGGTTATGGCGATTTCAAGCTATTGGCCCTGCTCGGTGCCTGGGGTGGTTGGCAGATCCTGCCGATGACGCTGCTGATAGCGTCGCTGCTGGGCGTGTTCGCAGGCCTTGTCCTGATGCGTTTGCGCAAGTCCCAGGCATCGGTGCCGATGCCATTTGGCCCGTGCCTGGCAATTGCCGGCTGGATTGCATTGCTCTGGGGTGGTCAAATAACCGACTTCTATTTGCAGTCTGTCGGTTTCAGATGACCACTTGTGTCGCAACACCCTGGATTCTAGGCCTCACCGGCGGCATCGGCAGCGGTAAAAGCGCGGCCGCCCAGCACTTTATCGACCTGGGCATTGACCTGGTCGATGCCGACCATGCCGCACGCTGGGTGGTCGAACCCGGCCGGCCAGCACTCGCACGCATTGCCGAGCATTTTGGTGCAGGTGTGCTGCAGGCGGACGGCCAGTTGGACCGCGCCGCCCTGCGCAAGCTGATCTTTGAAGTTCCCGAAGAACGTCGCTGGCTGGAAGCCCTGCTGCACCCGTTGATTGGCGAAGAAATTCGCAGCCATCTGGCGCGTGCGCAATCGCCTTACGCGATCCTGGTCTCACCGCTGCTGATCGAGTCCGGCCAGTACAGCATGACCCAGCGCATCCTGGTGATCGACGTGCCGCAATCGCTGCAGATTCAGCGTACCCTGCAGCGCGACGGCATCAGCGAACAGCAGGTGCAGGCGATCCTCAAGGCTCAGTCCAGCCGTGAAGACCGTCTGAACCATGCCGATGACGTGCTGGTCAACGACAAGGACCTCGCCTGGCTGCACAGCGAGGTCGAGCGACTGCACCACTTTTACCTTACTTTGCGTGGAGGCCGATCATGAGCCAACCCTTGACCGTCGACTGCCCAACCTGCGGCGCACCCGTGGAATGGAAACCCGACAACCTCAACCGGCCGTTCTGCTCGGACCGCTGCAAGCTTATCGACCTTGGCGCCTGGGCCGCGGAAGAACACAAGATTCCGGTGAGCCCGGATGCCGAGGACGAGCTGTTCTCAGAAGACCTGCCGCCGCGCCACTAAGGCCGCATAAAGGCGTATTCCTGCTGGTCGTCGAGGTTTTCTGCAAGGTATTGCAGCTCGTCGGCCAGGTCTTCAAAACTGCGCACACCCTTGCTCTGCTGCACCACCGCACTGAGCATGGCGCGCAGGGTAAGGCCTGGGTCAAAACCGATTTCCTGTGCCGCATCCTGGCTTCTGCGCAACTCTTGCCGCGCCCATTCGTACACACTCATAGTCTGTGCCCCGCCCTGCTCAGTAAAATTTCGCAGAGCATGGGCCTGCGCGGCCGCCTGGGATTTGATCTGGATCAACGCCGCGAATCGTCATCCTTCCACGGCGCCGACAGGTAGCGCGTACGGTTGAAGGTCTCCAGCCATTCCGGGCAGAACACCACCAGGGCACTGACGACCATGCCGTTGATAAACGCCTCGGGGAAGATGATCAGCCACAGGTAACCGACGAAGTCTTCCAGCCACTCGGGCATGGCAAAACGGCCGTCAAACCACAACAACCCCAACGCCGCCAGCAGGCACAGCAGTGCCGACAGCGCTGCGGCGAAAAAGCCGGAACAGAAGATATACACAAAGGGGTTGCGCGGTTGCGCCCGCTCCACCAGCAGCGCGCAGGTCTCGGTGACCAGCACCGGCAAACCAATCAGCAGCAAACCATTGACCCCGACCGCCGCCAGGTCCTGGCGCCCCAGCAGCACCAAACCCAATTGCGCGGCCAACCCGCCGACGATAGCCAGGGGCCAATCCAGCAGCAGGGTCACGGCGGTCATGCCGATAAAGTGGTAAGACACACCGGTGTCGAAATCCCGCCGTACCAGCCAGAGCATAAACAGGGCAAACACGGTGCCGAACAGCAAATGCTGGCGCCGCCGGTCGGCAAACAACTCGACCCACGGTGCGCGCAGGATCGCCCACATGACCAATGGCGCGTAAAACAGCCAGCCAATGATGAGCGTTTGCGGCGCCAACACTGCAGCGCTGATCACGAGCGTAATGCCTTTGCAGAAAACCTCACCACACACCTCGTCCATGCAGTTGCTGTTGAATGAGCAGTCTACACCGGCGTTTCAAAGCAAGACTTCCTGCGGTCATCAATTGGACGCTAAGCTGCCAATATGGATGACTCAGATTATTTGCGCCTGCTCACCGTAGCGGCCGAACAAGCCAATGCGTTCCTGTCCAATGCCCGCAAATGGGAGCGTGAGCGTTGGGTCTGCCAGCGCCTGCTGCAAGGCTTGAACGTGCCTTACCGTGCCGAAGAGTTTCACCCCGCCGGCCAAGAGCCGCCGGACGTGTTGTTTCGCGACGCCAGTTTCGAAGTTTTTTTCGTATTGGATGAAGGCCGGCGCCTGAACGACGAATGGCGTGATGAGTTGCTGCGGCGGCGCAGTGCGTTTTCCTTGAGCCAGTTGGTGCGACGCGAAGCCAAGCCACGGCGCATTCCGGCCCATGAATTCCTGCTGCGCCTGGCGCCGACGTTGCGCAAAAAGGCACATAACTACAAAGAACGCGGCATAGACCTGGGCGAGTTGGACCTGATTGCCTTCACCAGCCTCAAGCGTGAAGTGCTGGACCTCAACAGCCATTTCCCACCGCCTACCGAATACCTGCGCCAAGGCTGGCGCTCGCTGTCGTTGGTAGGCCCGACCTTTGCGCGCGTACTGTTTGCCCACCCGGACGCACCGGACTTCTTGCGCAACAACCTGGGGCGCAGCATAGTATTCGATGTGGGCATCAGCCTGTGACGCGGGCACCGGCTACGCTTGTGGCGAGCCCGCCAACCTTCTGGCTGTAACGTGGCGCCCTTTTGCAACGTCTACCTGACGAGGCCTTTATGACCAGCCGCCTGAACCCCGATGACCAACAGCATGTCGAAGAGTACCTGCAACTCTCCCAAAACCGAGTCGAGCGCAAGCCTTTCCGGCCGTGGCTGCTCCTGGGTGTGGTGCTGTTGGTGGTGATCGGGCTCGGCCTGCTGAGCCGCCTTTTGAGTTACCTGACGCTATGAGCTGCATCGCGCTCGCGAGGGTAACTGCTCCGATTTCTTTTAGCCTTGCGAGATATCCCCATGACCCATCGTATTATTATCGTCGGCGGCGGCGCCGGCGGCCTGGAGTTGGCTACCCGCCTGGGTAAGACTCTGGGCAAGCGCGGCACCGCCAGCATCACGCTGGTGGACGCCAACCTCACCCATATCTGGAAACCGCTGCTGCACGAAGTGGCCGCCGGTTCGCTGAACTCTTCGGAAGACGAGCTCAATTACGTCGCCCAGGCCAAATGGAACCACTTCGAGTTCCAACTGGGGCGCATGAGCGGGCTTGACCGTGAACAGAAAAAAATCCAGCTGGCCGCGACCCTCGATGAAGAAGGCCGTGAGCTGGTGCCTGCGCGCGTGCTGGGTTATGACAGCCTGGTGATCGCAGTCGGCAGCACCACCAACGATTTCGGCACCGAGGGCGCGGCGCAACACTGTCTGTTCCTCGACACCCGCAAACAGGCCGAGCGCTTCCATCAACAATTGCTCAACCACTATCTGCGCGCCCATGCGGGCCAGACCGACGTGGAAGAGAACATCAGCGTCGCTATCGTCGGCGCTGGTGCGACGGGCGTCGAATTGGCCGCTGAACTGCACAACGCCGCCCATGAGCTGGCTGCCTATGGCCTGGACCGCATTAAACCGGAAAACATGCACATCACCCTGATCGAAGCCGGCCCACGGGTATTGCCCGCGCTGCCGGAGCGGATCGGCGGGCCTGTGCACAAAACCCTGGAGAAACTTGGGGTAACGGTACTGACCAACTCGGCGGTCAGCGAAGTGACCGCGGATGCCTTGATCACCAGCAGCGGCCAGGTCATTCCAGCGAGCCTCAAGGTCTGGGCTGCGGGTATCCGCGCACCGGCCTTCCTCAAGGATATTGACGGGCTGGAAACCAACCGCATCAATCAATTGCAGGTATTGCCGACGCTGCAAACCACCCGTGATGAAAACATCTTCGCCTTTGGCGACTGCGCCGCCTGCCCGCAACCGGGCACCGACCGCAATGTGCCGCCACGCGCCCAGGCCGCTCACCAGCAGGCTTCACTGCTGGCCAAGTCGCTGAAACTGCGGATCGAAGGCAAGGACCTGCCGCCCTACAAGTACACCGACTACGGTTCGCTGATCTCGCTGTCGCGTTTTTCGGCGGTGGGTAACTTGATGGGCAATCTGACGGGCAGCGTGATGCTCGAAGGCTGGCTGGCGCGGATGTTCTACGTGTCGCTGTACCGCATGCACCAGATGGCGCTGTACGGGTTCTTCCGCACGGCAATGCTGATGCTGGGCAGCAAGATTGGGCGTGGGACTGAGCCTCGGCTCAAGCTCCATTAACAGCACAAACTAATGTGGGAGCTGGCTTGCCCGCGATGGCGATCGATCAGCACAAGATGCACAGGCTGATACACCGCTATCGCAGCGGTGCGACGATTCGACAAGCCAGCTCCCACATTTTTTGCGTAATATTTAAGATTTGCGCGCACAAAAAAAATCCCCGTATCTTTCGATACGAGGATTTTTAATATGGTCGGGGTAAGGGGATTCGAACTCCTGACATCCTGCTCCCAAAGCAGGCGCGCTACCGGACTGCGCTATACCCCGGTAAAAAAAAGGCGACCTCTCAGTCGCCTTCTTCGATCAGTGCTTTTGGCCTCTGATCTTAAGATTCGATTCCAGCGTTAACTGGTCTCAAAAATGGTGGGTCGTGTGGGATTCGAACCTACGACCAATTGGTTAAAAGCCAACTGCTCTACCAACTGAGCTAACGACCCAAAAATGGTCGGGGTAAGGGGATTCGAACTCCTGACATCCTGCTCCCAAAGCAGGCGCGCTACCGGACTGCGCTATACCCCGGTTTTGAAATTGGCTCCGTGACCAGGACTCGAACCTGGGACCCAATGATTAACAGTCATTTGCTCTACCGACTGAGCTATCACGGAACTACATATTTCAAATTTACAACTTCTACTGCTTTACAACCTTCTCATCGGCTTGTCCGTATCGCTACGTTCACGTCTCTGAGGCGCGCTATTCTACAATCTTAAAAACCCCTGTCAACCCTTTAAATTGCTTTTAAGACAATGATTTGCGCTTGTTTCTGATTTCTTCTTGGGGAGAAGAAACCCGTGGGCTGACGTTGCTGCGGGGCGCACTTTACAAGCCTTTGCCTTACAGTTCAACGCCCTATCGAAAAAAAAGGCCCCGCAATGCGGGGCCTCCTCTTATCGCCTTACAGTCTGGGCTTAGTGGAAGACGATTTCGTCGTTTTCCACCGTGGCCGCCACGCTGGTCCCCGGCATGAAGCTGCCCGACAGGATCAACTGCGCCAACGGGTTCTCGATCCAGCGCTGTATCGCACGTTTCAGAGGCCGTGCGCCGTACACGGGGTCGTAACCCACCGCGATCAACTTGTCCAACGCCTCGCTGCTCAGCTCCAGGTCAAGCTCACGCTCGGCCAGGCGGCTGCGCAGACGGCCCAACTGGATCTCGGTAATACCCGCGATCTGATCCCGCGCCAGAGGCTCGAAGATCACCACTTCATCGACCCGGTTGATAAATTCCGGGCGGAAGTGCGAGGTCAGCGCATCCATCACCGCAGCGCGCTGGGCCTCACGATCACCGACCAGCTCCTGGATCTGCGCCGAGCCCAGGTTAGAGGTCATCACGATCACCGTATTGCGAAAGTCCACAGTGCGCCCGTGGCTGTCCGTCAACCGGCCATCTTCCAGCACCTGCAGCAAGATGTTGAACACATCCGGGTGGGCCTTCTCGACCTCATCCAGCAGGATCACCGAGTAAGGCTTACGCCGCACGGCTTCGGTCAGGTAACCGCCTTCTTCATATCCCACATAGCCTGGTGGAGCACCGATCAGGCGCGCCACCGAGTGTTTCTCCATGAATTCGGACATATCGATGCGCACCATGGCCTCTTCAGTATCAAAGAGGAACTCGGCCAATGCCTTGCACAGCTCGGTCTTACCCACGCCGGTTGGGCCGAGGAACATAAACGAGCCGCTCGGACGATTCGGGTCGGACAAACCGGCCCGCGAACGCCGTACCGCATTGGACACTGCCACCACGGCCTCTTCCTGGCCGATGACGCGCTGGTGCAGCAGGCTTTCCATTTTCAGCAGCTTGTCGCGCTCGCCTTCAAGCATTTTCGACACGGGAATGCCGGTCCACTTGGAGACCACTTCGGCAATTTCTTCCTCGGTCACCTTGCTGCGCAGCAGCTGATTCTCGGGCTTGCCGTGCTGGTCAACCATTTGCAGGCTGCGCTCCAGGTCCGGGATCACCCCGTACTGCAACTCGGCCATGCGGTTCAGGTCGCCTTTACGGCGCGCTGCTTCCAGCTCCTGACGGGACTGCTCGATCTTTTGCTGGATCTGCGCAGAACCCTGCACTTCGGCTTTTTCCGAGGTCCAGATTTCTTCGAGGTCCGAATACTCGCGTTCCAGACGCAGGATTTCTTCCTGAAGTTTTTCCAGGCGTTTCTTCGCTGCGTCGTCCTCTTCTTTCTTAAGTGCCTGGGATTCAACTTTCAGCTGAATCAGGCGCCGATCCAGGCGGTCGAGCACTTCCGGCTTGGAATCGATCTCCATGCGAATGCGGCTGGCCGCTTCGTCGATCAGGTCGATGGCCTTGTCCGGCAACTGACGGTCGGTGATATAGCGATGGCTCAGTTTGGCCGCCGCAATGATCGCGCCGTCAGTGATCGCCACCTTGTGGTGCACCTCATAACGCTCTTTGAGGCCACGCAGGATGGCGATGGTGTCTTCTTCACTCGGTTCTTCCACCAATACTTTCTGGAAGCGGCGCTCAAGGGCCGCGTCCTTTTCAATGTACTGGCGGTATTCGTTGAGCGTGGTCGCGCCAACGCAATGCAACTCACCGCGCGCCAACGCCGGCTTGAGCATGTTGCCGGCGTCCATCGAACCTTCGCCCTTGCCGGCGCCGACCATGGTGTGCAGTTCATCGATAAACAGAATGATCTGCCCTTCCTGTTTCGACAGTTCATTAAGCAGGGACTTCAGGCGTTCTTCGAACTCGCCACGGAACTTGGCACCGGCGATCAGCGAACCCATGTCCAGCGACAACAAGCGCTTGCCTTTAAGGCCGTCCGGCACTTCACCATTGATGATGCGCTGGGCCAGGCCTTCGGCAATCGCGGTCTTACCCACGCCAGGCTCACCGATCAGCACAGGGTTGTTCTTGGTGCGGCGTTGCAACACCTGGATGGTGCGACGAATTTCGTCGTCACGGCCGATCACCGGGTCCAGCTTGCCTTCTTCGGCGCGCTTGGTCAGGTCGACGGTGTATTTGTCCAGGGCCTGGCGCGACTCCTCATGATTGGGGTCATTCACCGCCTCGCCGCCACGCAGGTTGTTGATGGCGTTTTCCAGAGCTTTTTTGCTCACGCCCTGGCCCAACAACAATTTGCCAAGCTTGCTGTTGTCGTCCATCGCGGCGAGCAGCACCAGTTCGCTGGAAATGAACTGGTCACCTTTCTGCTGGGCCAGGCGATCGGCCTGGTTAAGCAGGCGCGCCAAGTCCTGCGACATGTTCACGTCGCCGGTAGGGTTTTGGATTTTCGGCAGTTGGTCGAGCTCTTTGCTCAACTCCTTGCGCAAGCTGTTGACGTCAAAGCCCACCTGCATCAGCAAGGGTTTAATAGAACCACCTTGCTGTTCCAGGAGCGCCTGCATCAAGTGCGCAGGCTCAATCGCCGGGTGGTCGAGGCCGACCGCCAGGGATTGGGAATCCGAGAGTGCCAACTGCAATTTGCTGGTTAAACGATCAATACGCATTAGTCACCTTCCTTTTGAGCAGGCCGGAGCTAGAAATACACATCCTGAATGAAGAAACCTGCCAGATACCCTTATAGATGGGGTGGATTCTGGAAGATTCAAGCAACTGATCCTTGATGTGGATCAGCATTGACCCAAGTCAGGAGAGTCTAGCGCTCAAGCCAGATAAGGGAGGCGAACCGACCGGTGCGCGGGCTGCGACGATAGGAAAAGAAGCGTGGGTCGGTAACGGTGCATAAACCGCCACCATATACAGCGGTGACACCGCGCGCGGCCAGGCGCAGGCGCGCCAACTGGTAAATATCGGCCATGTACTTGCCGGGGTTGCGGCTAGGTACAAAGGCCTCGGCCGTGGTCGGCAATTGCTGCATGAAGGCTTCACGCACTTCGGGGCCGACCTCAAACGCTTGCGGGCCAATGGCCGGGCCTAGCCACACCAGTACTTCATCGGGCTCGGCATTCAAGCTTTCAAACGCAGCCTCCAATACACCGGCCGCCAGCCCGCGCCAACCGGCATGGGCAGCCGCCACACGTGTGCCGGCGCGGTTGCAGAACAACGCGGGCAGGCAATCGGCGGTCATTGAGGTGCAGGCAATGCCGGGTGTGCTGGTCCAACTGGCGTCGGCTTCAGCGATACGCGAAGGGTCAGCCTCCACCACGGTTATCCCGTGAACCTGGCGTAACCAGGCAGGCTGGATAGTAAAAGCGTCGGTAAGACGGCGACGATTTTCAAGGACGGCCTCAAGGCTGTCCTCGACATGATCGCCCAGATTAAGGCTGTCGAACGGCGCCAGACTGACGCCGCCCGCACGGGTGGTGACGCAGGCTTTGACTCCCGACGGCGCGGGCCAGTCAGGAATCAGCCAGTCACTCATCCTACAAACGCCTCGCGATCCTGCTTGAGCAGCGACAACAACCAGACCAGATCGTCCGGCAGAGGCGATTCCCAGCTCATCCGCTTACCGCTCGTCGGATGATCCAGCTCCAGGAAACGTGCATGCAGTGCCTGGCGCGGGAAGGTTTTCAGCGATTCAACCATGGTCTGGCTGGCCGCTGGCGGAATACGGAAGCGACCACCGTAGGCCGGATCTCCGACCAACGGGAAGTTGATGTGCGCCATATGCACGCGAATCTGGTGCGTGCGGCCGGTCTCCAGCTTCACCCGCACATGCGTGTGGGAGCGGAAACGCTCCAGCACACGGTAGTGGCTGACGGCCGGCTTGCCGCCTTCCATCACAGCCATACGCTGGCGCTGCTGGCCGTGGCGGCCGATCGGGGCGTTGATCTTGCCACCCGCCACCACCACGCCGATCACGATGCATTCGTAGATCCTGCTGACACTGCGGGCCTGCAATTGTGTGACCAACTGCGTCTGCGCCTGAATGGTCTTGGCCACCACCATCAAGCCGGTGGTGTCCTTGTCCAGGCGGTGCACGATGCCGCAGCGCGGCACGTTGACGATGTCCGGCACGTGGTGCAACAAGGCATTGAGCAAAGTGCCATCAGCGTGCCCGACCGCCGGGTGAACCACCAGGCCTGCAGGTTTGTTGATGACCAGGATGTCATCGTCTTCATAGACGATATCCAGCTCGATGTCTTGGGCGACCCATTCTCCCTGGGCTTCCTGCTCGGCAGTCAGCTCAAGAATCGCACCGCCATGGACTATGTCTCGCGGGCGGATAACCGCTCCATCCACAGTCAGGCGGCCGTCTTTGATCCAGGCGGAAAGGCGCGAGCGCGAGTGCTCAGCGAATAATTGTGCGGCGACTTGATCGAGGCGTTGGCCGCCCAATTCGGACGGCACCTCTGCGCGAAGTTCAATTTTATCGGACATGCTCAGACTAGGCGTGGCACAGCCTTTGGTTTCGGCTGCGCGCTTGTGGTTAAATACGGCGTCTTTTGCCCCGAGGCTTTCAACGGGGCGCTCATCATAACAGGACGGCCCCGCCCAAGACAGCGGCCGTCATAGGGACGCAAGCCGCCATGCAAGTGAAACACCTGCTGCTGATCGCCATCCTCGCCATGACTGCTGCTTGCTCGTCAACAAAGGAAGTCGTCGACGAAAACCTGAGCGAAGTCGAGCTGTATCAATTAGCTCAAAAAGACTTGGACAATAATAGCTACACCAGTGCCACAGCCAAGCTGAAGGCCCTGGAGTCGCGCTATCCGTTCGGGCGCTATGCCGACCAGGCACAGCTCGAGCTGATCTACGCCAACTACAAGAACGCGGAGCCTGAAGCTGCAAAATCCGCCGCCGAGCGTTTCATCCGCCTGCACCCGCAGCACCCGAACGTGGACTACGCCTACTACATGAAGGGCCTGACCTCGTTCGACCAGGATGTTGGCCTGCTGGCGCGCTTCCTGCCGCTGGACATGACCAAGCGTGACCCCGGTGCTGCCCGCGACTCCTTCAACGAGTTCGCCCAGCTCACCAGCCGCTACCCCAACAGCCGCTACTCGCCGGACGCCAAGCAGCGCATGATCTACCTGCGCAACCTGCTGGCGTCCTACGAGATTCACGTGGCCGACTACTACCTGACCCGTCAGGCGTATGTAGCTGCCGCCAACCGTGGTCGTTATGTAGTTGAGAACTTCCAGGAGACCCCATCCGTGGGTGATGGCCTGGCGGTGATGACCCAGGCTTACCAGGCATTGCACCTGGATGCATTGGCAACCACCAGCCTGGAAACCCTGAAGCTCAACTACCCGGACTCCCCAAGTCTGAAAGACGGCCAGTTCGTGCCTCGGGTAGCTGAAGCAGACAACCGTTCCTGGTTGAGCAAATACACCCTGGGCCTGATCAGTTCCCGTCCACCGTTGCCGCCGGGCGAAACCCGCGCCAACCAGGACGTGATGAAGCAGTTCCAGGACGCCAAGGAAGCCATTCCTTCGGAGCTCAAGCCGCATGACGCCAATGGCGACGTGATCGAAGAAGAAGCACCCCAGGCCCTGGGCAACAATGAAGACCGTTCGTGGTTCAGCTACATGACCTTCGGCGTGTTTGACTGATTGCACACAGCGTCATCAAGAAGGAGCCTCTCGAGGCTCCTTTTTTGTGGGCGTCTTGTTATTGCGCTGTGCGCTTGCCACGCGCTTGGCTAAACTGGCGCATTCCCTGTCGAGAAACTGCCCATCATGCTTCGTCTACTGTTCTGGATTGCCGTCATTGCTGCCGCGGTATGGTTCTGGCGCAAATTCAAAAGCCCGGCGGCTAAACAGCAACGCTCCGCCGAGCCGAGCGCGGCCCTGATGGTGCGCTGCGCCCACTGCGGCGTGCACCTGCCGCAGGATCGCGCACTCAATTCACGCCAGGAGTGGTACTGCACCCAGGCGCACCTGGAACAAGGGCCGAAGTCTATTCAGCGTTGATCCGACCGGCGGGCGCATACGGCGCCGGGTCAATGATCGGGGGACGCCCCAACAGCAAGTCAGCGAACAGTTGACAGGATGCCGGCGCGAGCACCAGCCCATTGCGATAATGCCCGCAGTTGAGCCAAAGCCCTTTGAAACCGGGCACTTCACCGATGTAAGGGATACCTTCCGGTGAACCGGGGCGCAAACCGGCCCAGTGACCTACGACCTGCGCGTCTGCCAGCGCGGGAATCAACTCCACCGCCGACGCCTTGAGACTTTCCAAGGCCGACTCGGTCGGGGTCTTGTCGAACCCTTCATGCTCCAGCGTGCTGCCGATCAGAATGTGCCCGTCACGCCGCGGGATCGCATAACGCCCTTTGGCCAGCACCATGCTCGACAAAAAATCCGACGCACATTTGTACAAAATCATTTGGCCTTTGACCGGCTCCACTGGCAGCGACAGGCCCAGCTTGCCGAGTATTTCGCCGCTCCAGGCGCCCGCAGCCAGCACCACCTGATCGCCCAGGATCGGCCCCGCAGCGGTATTTACACCCACGACGTTGCCATCTTCAATAACAAACCCCTCCACTTCGCACTGCTCATGAAGGGTCACGCCCGGCAACGCCAACAGCGCAGCCTTGAGGGATTTGACCAGACGCGGGTTGCGCACATTGGCCACGTTCGCCATGTAGATCGCCTGGGAATATCCACCGCCCAGCACCGGCACGGCATCATGGGCGGCCGACACATCTACCTTGCTCAACGGGCGACCTTCTCGGGCAGCCCAAGCCAACGCTTGGGCTTCATCTTCCAGGTCCAACCAGTAAAGGCCTGTGGTGTGAACCTCTGGATCAACCCCGGTGGCCGCAAACAGCCGCTCTGCCAACTGCGGGTAAAAATCCTGCGACCAATGGGCCAGTGCGGTGACCGCCGGGCTGTAGCGCCATGGATACAGCGGCGAAACAATGCCGCCACCCGCCCAGGAAGACTCCTGCCCAAGCCCCGACCGCTCCAGCAGCACCACGGCCTGCCCCTCCGTGGCCAGGTTAAACGCGATCAACAAGCCGATGACACCGCCACCGACAATCACCACTTGCTGTTGCTTAGCCATCATTTGATCCAGCCGATAAAAAGGGAAAAGCGCACCCGGCGCCCATTCATCCAGTACTCTCATCATTGCCCCCAACACGCCTGGCGCGACATTTCAGGTATCGCGCCCGGGTTGCTGCGCACGCCGGTGCTGGACAAGCTGAACTCACCGCATGGGTCATTTGCCATGATGGCGCCGACTGCAGGCGAGGCGACCAGTGTGAATGACTGGGGGCTCAATGCAGTGCTGATTCTATAGTGATCATTGCCGGCACTGGCGCCGCTTGCATCAATAAAAGTGCCGTGGCGCGTGTAAAAACGTTCGAGGTGCTGCGCCTGCTCAATCAACAGTGCAACGATCTGCGCGCGGTAGGCTTTTTTCACCTGCCCGGTATACGCGGGGTAAGCAATCCCGGCCAAAAACGCGATGATCGCGACCGCACCCAGTAACTCGATCAGGGTAAAACCTTGGCAATCCTTGCCCATTGATACGCTCCTTACTAGTGAAGTTGTCGCCATAGCACCCGATGAATGCACAGACCGCCCTCTGCCTGTGCATAGACCGCCTCCAGCACCGTGCGCACTTGGCCACTGCTCCCAACCGCCGTCACGCGGTACAACGCGGCCGGTGTTTCGGCAGGCAAACCCGCCATCCCCACGCCCACTCCCAGGGATTGCACGCCATACAGGCCGCCCTTCAGGGCAACCCAAGTAACTGCTGACACGGGGTTTGTGCCAGCCTCTATCACCTGCGACGACTCGACCGGCGGCGCACAGGAATTGATTGCCCGACACACCGGCAGTGTCGCGCCTGCCCGCCGGATCACCGACTCACCCAACCGCAGGCCACTTTCGGCGCTTTGGAATGACTGGTTTCGATGCCATACGCTGCCGGTAATCTTTTGTTGGGACACCGCCCCTTGCATCGATGCCAGGCCGATCAGTGACAGCACCAGCAGAAACACCAGGCTGATCAGTAAAACGATGCCGGCTTGCCCTGCATAAAAGCGTTGATGATTGAACATGCTGCCCTACCCCAACCGGTTTCGCAGGGCTGCGACGACGCTGTAGGCCTGATCTTTCACACGCCCGGTCGGATCTTGCAGCGTCATGCGCAGGCGTACGCTGCGGATCAGCGATTCATCCGCCGGGCTGGCGTCATAGCGCGCTACCTGAGGCGAACCTGGTTTGCCCGCCACGCCGAAACTGATGTCGAAGGCCTGCACGTTATCCAACAGCACCGCCTTGGCCGGCGCCGCAGGCGTACTGACCTTCAATTGCCCAGTTTCATAGGTGTAGGTGAGTTGGCGCAGCGCAAAGCGGATCTGCCCTGGCATCGGTGGCGGTGAATTCCCCGCGTAGGCCTGGGCCGTGCCGAGGCAGTCAGAGAGCACCGTCCAGTCAGGCGTGCCGCCCTCACCTGCGACATCGGCGGTGACCAGCGTCAGCGACCAGGAACTGCCTGCAGAATGCCAACCCACAGGTTGATCAAAGGCTGACGGTGCGTTGTCGATAGAGGCTGTCGCCAGGCAGCCGAACATGCCCGCCTGGCGGATATCCCGGATCATCTTGCCCAGCACAAACCGCGCGTCATCCTGCAGCAGCATGGCGGCCTGTTGGCTGGCTTGAGTCGCGCGAGCGCTGATCGTCACCTGGCTGACACCCAGCACCAGCAGCAACCCGACAGCCAGCGCGAGCAACAACTCCACCAGGCTGAAGCCACGGACAAAGCTTCTCATTGAGGCACCTGCGGGTCGCTGGTAATGCGGCTGGTGAGGGTGAAGGTTTCCCGCGCCCCGGGCGTATTCGCCCCACGGGCATCATCCCAACTGATGCTCACGGTTACCTCGCCACCGCTGATCACCACCGAGCCTTTGGCGTCCTCGCCGGCGAAGCCGATGATATTGGCTTCGAAGTCATGCAGGTCCAGGTCCCGCACGCTGGCCGTCGCGCTAAGGACGGGGGCGGTTTGCGCGACCCCCCATGCATAGTCGGCGCCTGAGTTGGCGCGGATTCGGTCGAGCATATCGTAGGCAATGAAACTGGCCTGGCTGGTCATCCTTGAGCTGTCGGTGTACTTGAGTGCATTGAGCTGGGTCACTGCGGCGCCCAGCAACCCGACGGCGAGAATCAGCACCGCCACCAGCACTTCGATCAAGGTCATGCCGGTTTGCTGTCGAGGCAGCACGCAGGGAAAAAGTCTGTTCGGGCAGGCAAGCATTACCGTCGTCATCCGTGTCGAAGGCTGAAAAAAGCAGCGCAATGCTGCTGTGAGACCCAAGACTAGCGCCGGTTTTTGGCTCGCGCTGCTATCGGAACAAAGGGAAATACTTTGGACATAAAGGCCATCATTCAGCCCCGCCGCCGGGCGCTATACCTAGGTCTCCAAACCCATTTTTACCCTTGCCCATGGAGGGACAGACTATGCAACAACGCGGTTTCACCCTGATCGAACTTCTGTTCGGCCTGTTACTGGGCGGCATCCTGGTGACCGTGGCAGTGCCCGCCTTCAAGGGGTTGCTTGCGTCGCAGCAGCAACGCAGCGCGGCACACTCACTTGCCGAAGGCCTGCGGTTGGCGCGCACTGAGGCAATCACCCGCAATCGCGCAGTGATCATTCAGGCGCTGGAGAACGATTGGAGCCGAGGATGGCAAATCATCGTGGATACAAGCGGGCGCGGCGAGCCGGGTACCGACAACCCTATACTGCTGGAACGGCAGGGCAATGGGCGCGTGCTGATGGCGGGCAATGGGCCAGTCAAGAGCCAGGTACGCTTCAGCGGGCTGGGTGAGCCGGTGTTTGCGGGAGGTGGCTTCCGCGCCGGTACGGTGCACATCTGCGGCACCGACCCGGTACAGAGCCTCTATCAAGTGGTGCTGGCGCCCAGCGGGCGCATCAGCCTGCGCAGTGAGGCCACCGAGCAGGCGCTGTGCGGCTCCGGCACCGTGGCACTCAGAGCAGCGAACGAACCCGCAGCTCTTTGGGCATGGAGAACGTGATGTTCTCTTCGCGACCGGCCAATTCATCCGCGCCGGTGGCGCCCCAGGCTTGCAGTTGCTGAATCACACCGCGCACCAGCACTTCTGGAGCGGAAGCCCCTGCGGTGATGCCAATACGCTCAACGCCGTCGAACCAACTGCGCTGCATGTCTTCAGCGCCATCGATCAGGTAGGCCGGCGTGGCCATGCGTTCAGCCAGTTCGCGCAAGCGGTTGGAGTTGGAGCTGTTGGGGCTGCCGACCACCAGAACCACATCGCATTCGTCGGCCAGTTGCTTGACGGCGTCCTGGCGGTTTTGCGTGGCGTAGCAGATGTCATCCTTGCGTGGGCCGCCAATTGCCGGGAAACGCGTGCGCAGGGCATCGATCACACGGCTGGTGTCGTCCATCGACAGGGTGGTTTGCGTCACGAAGGCCAGGCGATCAGGGTTTTGAACCTGCAACTCGGCCACGTCTTTTTCGTCTTCTACCAAGTAGATGGCGCCGCCATTACTGGCGTCGTACTGCCCCATGGTGCCTTCGACTTCCGGGTGACCGGCGTGGCCGATCAGGATGCATTCACGGCCGTCGCGGCTATAGCGCGCGACTTCGATATGCACCTTGGTCACCAGCGGGCAGGTGGCGTCAAACACCTTGAGGCCACGGCCCGCCGCTTCGGTGCGTACTGCCTGGGACACGCCGTGGGCGCTGAAGATGACGATAACGTCGTCCGGCACCTGGTCGAGTTCTTCGACAAAGATAGCCCCGCGTGCGCGCAGGTCTTCAACCACGAATTTGTTGTGGACGACTTCATGGCGCACGTAAATCGGCGGCCCGAACACTTCCAGGGCGCGATTGACGATTTCGATCGCCCGGTCCACACCGGCGCAGAAGCCACGGGGGTTGGCGAGTTTGATTTGCATGCTGTGCCTCGTGTCTTGCAGGGCAAGAAATTGGATCAACTCAACTCTACAGGAGTAAGCCCCTGTGGGAACCGGGCTTGCCCGCGATGCAAACGACCGGGTGTATCAGGTACACCGAGGTGATGCTATCGCAGGCAAGCCAGCTCCCACACAAGCCGGCCCCATAAGCGCCGGTTTCGTCAGTCAGAGCGCTTTAACGTCGATGATTTCAACGTCAAACGTCAAGGTTTTACCGGCCAACGGGTGGTTGAAGTCGATGGTCACTTGCGCGTCATCGAAGGTTTTAACCACGCCGGGCAGCTCGGTGTTCGCCGCATCGTTGAAGATCACCAACAGGCCTTCCGACAGGTCCATGTCCTGGAACTGCGAGCGCGGGATGATCTGCACGTTTTGCGGGTTGGGCTGGCCAAAGGCGTTTTCCGGCAGGATCTGCAAGGTGCGCTTGTCGCCGGCCTTGAAACCGAACAGTGCCGCTTCAAAACCCGGCAGCAGGTTGCCATCACCGACTTTGAAGGTCGCCGGGGCTTTGTCGAACGTGCTGTCGACCGTGTCGCCATTCTCCAGGCGCAGTGCGAAATGCAAAGTGACTTCCGTGTTCTGGCCGATGCGTTGCTCAGCCAATACCTGATCAGTCATTGACGGTCTCTCCGGTTTTCTTGCTTTTGAACATGTCCAACGCCAGCATGATTGCACCGACGGTGATGGCGCTGTCGGCAAAGTTGAACGCAGGGAAGTACCAGCGGTTCTGCCAATGCACCAGAATAAAGTCGATCACATGGCCCAGGGCAATGCGGTCGTACAGGTTGCCCAGCGCGCCGCCCAGCACCAAGGCCAGGGCAATGGCGAGCCAAGTATCATCACGGCCCAGACGCTTGAGCCAGACCACCAGCACAGCGCTGACAACCACCGCGATCAAGGCAAACAGCCAGCGCTGCCAGCCGCCGCTGTCCGCCAGGAAGCTGAAGGCAGCACCGGTGTTGTAGGCCAGGGTCCAGCTGAAGTAGTCAGGAATGACCACAATCTGCTGGAACATCTGCAGGGAGCCTTCGAAATGAGCCTTGCTGACCTGGTCAATGACCAGGACCAGCACGCTCAGCACGAGCAAACCCAGACGTCCGAAACGACTGGAAGCATTAGGCATAGTGGCGAACCTCGCCAGCACCGCTGATGTTGTCGACGCAACGACCGCAGATTTCCGGATGCTCCGGGTTCACGCCGACGTCTTCACGGCAGTGCCAGCAACGGGCGCACTTAGGAAAGGCCGACTTGACCACTTTGAGCTTGAGGCCCGGCACTTCGGTGGCCACTGCGTCCGCAGGTGCCTGGGCAAACGGTGCCAGGCTCGCGGTCGAGGTGATCAGTACGAAGCGCAGTTCGTTGCTCAGCTTGGCCAGGTCGGCGCTCAGGCCTTCCTCGGCAAACAGGGTGACTTCGGCTTGCAGGTTGCCACCGACGGCCTTGGCCGCGCGCTGAACTTCCAGCTCCTTGTTCACCGCAACCTTGACGGCCATCACGCCTTCCCAGTACTCGCGGCCCAGTTCGAAGTTGGCCGGCAATTCGGTCAGGCCTTCGTACCAGGTGTTGAGCATCACCGATTCGTTACGCTCGCCCGGCAGGTATTCCCACAGTTCGTCGGCGGTGAAGGCCAGGATCGGTGCGATCCAGCGCACCAGCGCTTCAGAGATGTGGTACAGCGCGGTCTGCGCCGAGCGGCGCGCCTTGCTGTTGGCGCCGGTGGTGTACTGGCGGTCCTTGATGATATCGAGGTAGAAACCACCCAGCTCCTGCACGCAGAAGTTGTGGATCTTGGAGTACACGTTCCAGAAGCGGTATTCGCCGTAGTGTTCCTGCAACTCGCGCTGCAGCAACAGGGTACGGTCCACGGCCCAACGGTCCAGAGCGAGCATGTCCTCGGCCGGCAGGATGTCGGTGGCCGGGTTGAAACCGGTCAGGTTCGACAGCAGGAAGCGTGCGGTATTACGGATACGGCGGTAGGCATCGGCGCTACGGGCCAGGATCTGGTCCGACACGGCGATTTCGCCCGAGTAATCGGTCGACGCTACCCACAGACGCATGATGTCGGCGCCCAAGGTGTCGTTGATCTTTTTCGGCTCGATCACGTTTTTCAGCGACTTGGACATCTTGCGGCCCGTCTCGTCGACGGTGAAGCCGTGGGTCAGCAGTTCGCGGTACGGCGCGTGGTTGTCGATGGCGCAGCCGGTCAGCAACGACGAGTGGAACCAGCCACGGTGTTGGTCCGAGCCTTCCAGGTACAGGTCGGCACGCGGGCCGGTGGCGTGACCCATCGGGTGCGAACCGCGCAGCACGTGCCAGTGGGTGGTACCCGAGTCGAACCACACGTCGAGGGTGTCGCTGATCTTGTCGTACAGCGGCGCTTCGTCGCCCAGCAGTTCGGCGGCGTCCAGCTTGAACCAGGCTTCGATGCCTTCCTGCTCAACGCGCAGCGCCACTGCTTCCATCAGTTCAACGGTACGTGGGTGCAGCTCGCCGCTTTCCTTGTTCAGGAAGAACGGAATCGGCACGCCCCAGTTGCGCTGGCGGGAGATGCACCAGTCCGGGCGGTTGGCGATCATCGAGTGCAGGCGCGCCTGGCCCCAGGCCGGGACAAACTTGGTCTCTTCGATCGCTTTGAGCGAGCGCACACGCAGGGTGTCGCCGCTGGTCGGCTCTTTGTCCATGCCGATAAACCACTGCGCGGTAGCGCGGTAGATCAGCGGGGTCTTGTGACGCCAGCAGTGCATGTAGCTGTGCTTGATGGTTTCGGTGTGCAGCAGCGAACCGACTTCACGCAGTTTGTCGATGATCGGTTCGTTGGCCTTGAAGATGAACTGGCCGCCAAAGAACTCCAGCGACGGCGCGTACACGCCATTGCTCTGCACCGGGTTGAGGATGTCATCGTTGACCATGCCGTAGGCTTTGCAGGTCACAAAGTCATCAACGCCGTAGGCCGGCGCGGAGTGAACCACACCAGTACCCGAACCCAGCTCCACGTAGTCAGCCAGGTACACCGGCGACAGACGGTCATAGAACGGGTGACGGAAATTGATCAGCTCCAGCGCAGTGCCGGTGGTGGTGGCGATGACCGAACCTTGCAGCTCGTAGCGCGCCAGGCAGGCCTCGACCATTTCTTCAGCCAGCACCAGCAGGCGATCACCGACGTCCACCAGGGCGTAGGTGAATTCCGGGTGCACGTTCAGCGCCTGGTTGGCCGGGATGGTCCACGGGGTGGTGGTCCAGATCACGATGGCTGCAGGCTTTGGCAGGCTGGACAGGCCAAAGGCTTGAGCCAGCTTGTCGTCGTCGGCGATCGGGAAGGCCACGTCGATGGTCGAGGACTTCTTGTCTTCGTACTCGACTTCCGCTTCAGCCAGGGCCGAACCGCAGTCGAAGCACCAGTTCACGGGCTTGAGGCCCTTGAACACGAAACCGCCTTTGACGATTTCAGCCAAGGCACGGATTTCACCGGCCTCGTTCTTGAAGTTCATGGTCTTGTACGGGTTGTCCCACTCGCCCAGCACGCCCAGGCGGATGAATTCGGACTTCTGCCCTTCGATCTGCTCGGTGGCGTAGGCACGGCACAGTTCGCGGGTTTTATCCGCGCCCAGGTTCTTGCCGTAGGTCACTTCGACTTTGTGTTCGATCGGCAGGCCGTGGCAGTCCCAGCCCGGAACATAAGGCGCGTCGAAGCCCGACAGGGTTTTCGAACGCAGGATCATGTCCTTGAGAATTTTGTTCAGCGCATGACCGATGTGAATCGTGCCGTTGGCATAAGGAGGGCCGTCGTGCAGGACGAACTTCGGACGATCCTTGCCAATTTCGCGCAACTTTCCGTACAGGCCAATACTGTCCCAGCGCTGCAGGATCTGCGGTTCGCGCTGTGGCAGGCCGGCCTTCATTGGGAAGGCGGTGTCCGGAAGGTTTAGCGTGGCTTTATAGTCGGTCATTTAAGGCTCTTCGGTTAGCGATGGGCGCTAGGTGCGGCTAGTGCACGGGCGGCGGCGACATCCGCATTGATCGCCGTTTTCAACGCCTCAAGGGAGGCGAAACGCTGCTCTTCACGCAGCTTCTGGTGGAAAACCACCGTTAAACGCCGGTCATACAAATCACCGGCAAAATCCAAAAGGTGAACTTCCAGGTGGGCCTTGCCATCATCTGCAACCGTGGGCCTGACGCCTATGTTGGCGACTCCCGGCCACGATTGGCCGTCGATGTCGACACTCACCAGGTAAACCCCGGTGAGTGGCACACGACGACGCTTGAGCTGCACGTTGGCGGTTGGCGTGCCCAGTTGGCGCGCCAGCTTCTGACCGTGCAATACCCGCCCGGCAATGCGGAAGGGGCGACCGAGCAAACGCTCGGCCAAGGCGAAGTCGGCAGCCGCCAGTGCGTTACGCACCTGGGTACTGCTCACGCGCAGGCCGTCCAGTTCGACGGTTTGCGCGGCTTCGACGGTAAAACCTTGATTCACACCAGCGTGTTGCAGGAAGTCGAAATCGCCGACGCGGTCGCAGCCGAAACGGAAGTCGTCGCCGACCTCCAGGTGCTGCACGCCCAGGCCATCTACCAGGATACGGTCAACGAACTCGGCGGCGCTGAGGCTTTGCAAACGCTGATTGAAGGCCAGGCACAGCACACGGTCCACGCCCTCTTCAGCCAGCAGTTGCAGCTTGTCGCGCAGGCGGGCCAAGCGCGCCGGAGCCGTCTCGGGGGTAAAGTATTCCCGCGGCTGTGGCTCAAAAATCACCACGCAGCTGGGCACGCCCAACTCGACCGCACGTTCACGCAGCCGGCCCAGGATAGCCTGGTGGCCACGGTGAACACCGTCAAAGTTGCCAATAGTGGCGACGCAGCCCCGATGCTCGGGGCGCAGGTTGTGGAGACCTCGAACCAGCTGCATAACGCGCTTCTTGCTCATAAAGTGGTCGATTATAACCACACCCGGCCCCGGACGACAGGCAACAGCGCAGGCCAAATGGATCGAATCGATAAAACAACCGTTTTATCACGGCAAAGTCTCTAGCCAAGCGACTTTCGATTGAAATCACGCAGACGGAAGCCTTGCAACAGCAACATCCCGAAGTACACCACCACACCTGCCACGACCAGAACACCCAGGCGCATGAAGCGTTCAAGCATATGGCCTTGATCCCAGGCGGGCATGAAGTGCATCAGGCCCAACAACACCGCCGACATCATCGCCACAGCCACCAGCAGCTTGAGGGCAAACAGGCCCCAGCCCGGCTGCGGCTGATACATCTGCTGCTTGCGCAGTTGATAAAACAGCAGGCCCGCGTTGATGCAGGCACCCGCGCTGATGGCCAGGGCCAGGCCGGCATGGGCCAACGGGCCGATAAACACCAGGTTGAGCAGTTGCGTGACGATCAGTGTGAAGATTGCGATCTTGACCGGCGTGCGGATGTTTTGCTGGGCGTAGAAGCCCGGCGCCAGCACTTTGATCACGATAATGCCGAGCAGACCGACGGAGTAGGCGACCAGTGCGCGCTGGGTCATTGACGCGTCAAACGCGCTGAACTGGCCGTATTGGAACAGCGACACGGTCAACGGCTCAGCCAGAATGCCCAGGGCCAGGGAACACGGCAACACCAGCATAAAGCACAGGCGCAGGCCCCAGTCGAGGATGCGCGAGTACTCCTGGCGGTCCTTGCTGGCATAGGTGCGCGACAGCGTCGGCAGCAAGATTGTGCCCAAGGCTACACCCAGTACGCCGGACGGCAACTCCATCAAGCGATCGGCGTAGTACATCCAGGAGACCGAACCGGACACCAGCAAGGATGCGAACGCAGTGTTGATGATCAGGGAAATCTGGCTCACCGACACGCCCAGGATCGCCGGCAGCATATTGCGCATCACGCGCCATACGCCGGTGTCCTTGAGGTTCAGGCGCGGCAGCACCAGCATGCCGATTTTTTTCAGGTGCGGCAGTTGGTACAGCAGCTGCGCCAGGCCGCCGGCCAGCACCGCCCAGCCCAGGGCCATAACCGGCGGGTCGAAGTACGGCGTCAGGAACAGCGCGAAAATAATCATGCTGACGTTCAGCAATGTCGGCACGAAGGCCGGTACCGAGAAACGGTTCCAGGTATTGAGGATCGCCCCGGCCAGGGAAGACAGCGAAATCAGCAATATATAAGGAAAGGTCACCCGCAACAGGTCAGTGGTCAGCGCGAATTTTTCCGGGGTATTGGCAAAACCGGGGGCCGTGGCCCAGATCACCCAGGGC
Source organism: Pseudomonas sp. WS 5532 (assembly GCF_012985445.1). Lineage (NCBI taxonomy): Bacteria > Pseudomonadati > Pseudomonadota > Gammaproteobacteria > Pseudomonadales > Pseudomonadaceae > Pseudomonas > Pseudomonas sp. WS 5532. The sequence goes on along the minus strand of NZ_JAAQWK010000001.1, from coordinate 119,591 downwards.
GCGGCAAGCATGCCGACGAGGGTTACCAGCATCAGTACCAGGGTCAGCAAGCCCGAGACATAGGCAATAAAGGTACGGGTCGCCTCTTCACCCTGCTGGGTTTTGTATTCGGCCAGGATCGGCACGAAAGCCTGGGAGAATGCGCCCTCGGCGAAGATCCGCCGCAACAGGTTGGGCAGTTTAAAGGCAATAAAGAACGCATCCGTGGCCATGCTGGCGCCGAAAATGCGCGCCAGCAGGGTGTCACGCACAAACCCTAAAACCCGGGAGATCATCGTGATAGAGCTGACGGCAGCCAACGATTTGAGCAGATTCATTGAAAGAGTTTGCGCCTTTAGATAAAGAGCAGGCGAACAAAGCGCCCACTTATGCGATACTGCGCGCCTGCAACAGCACAGAGCCAAAGCTCGCGAGTTTACAGGTCAAGCGCCGGAAATAAATCACCCGCCTCTTCAGATCGACCACTCAGCAGTTCGCATCAGCCGCCCTTGACAACCCATCAAGTCATCGGCATGATTCGCGGCCTATTTTGTTTGCTATTTCCTAAAAAGTCTTTCGAGGAGCTCGACGGTGGCCAACACACCTTCCGCCAAAAAACGTGCAAAACAGGCTGAGAAGCGTCGCAGCCACAACGCCAGCCTGCGTTCCATGGTTCGTACCTACATCAAGAATGTAGTTAAAGCCATCGACACCAAAGACGCTGAAAAAGCTCAAGCTGCTTACGTTCTGGCTGTGCCTGTTATCGACCGTATGGCCGATAAAGGCATCATCCACAAGAACAAAGCCGCTCGTCATAAGAGCCGCCTGAATGGCCACATCAAGGCTCTGAACGTCGCTGCAGCAGCCTAAGTGGTAACAACTGCCACGTAACTCAGGTTGCGTAACAGTTAAGAAATGCCCCGAACCGAAAGGTCCGGGGCATTTTTGTTTGTGCGCGATAAGATCAAAAATGTGGGAGCGGGCTTGCCCGCGATTGCGGTGGGTCAGTGATGTATAAGGCGGCTGACACGCCCTCATCGCGGGCAAGCCCGCTCCCACACTTGAACTGCAGTGTATTTTCGGGCGCAAAAAAAACGCCCCGAACCAGTCGGGGCGTTTTTGCTACCTATTGATCAAACCACAATCAATGGTGATGACCGCCTTCACCGTGGACGTGGCCGTGGGCCACTTCTTCCTGGGAGGCGTCGCGGATAGCAACGATCTTCACTTGGAAGTTCAGGCGCTGACCAGCCAGAGGGTGGTTGCCGTCGACAGTCACGTCGTCGCCGTCCAGATCGCGGATGGTGACGATCTGCATCTGGCCGTCCGGAGCGGATGCGTGGAACTGCATGCCCACTTCCAGCTCATCAACGCCTTCGAACATGCTGCGGCTCAGGGTGCTGACCAGTTCGGCGGAGTATTCGCCGTAAGCATCTTCAGGTTCTACGGCGACAGTCAGTTCGTCACCGACGTTCTTGCCTTCCAGAGCCTTCTCCAGGCCCGGGATGATGTTACCTGCACCTTGCAGGTAGACCAGCGGCGCGCCGCCGGCGGAGCTGTCGATGACCTCACCAGCGTCGTTGGTCAGGGTATAGTCGATGGAGACAGCCTTGTTAGCGGCGATCGTCATGGGGCGAGACCTTTTGCATAAGAATGAAGAACGGACAAGTCTAAACAAGGATTTGCCCGAAAGCGAACAGAACCCGGACAGACGGAACCGATCAACGGCATCCTTCATCATCGGTTTCCATCAGGATGAGGACAACCATTGGGTGGCCGAGCTGTCTTGCGGCCACACCCAGCACCTGCGCCACCAGCCGCCATGGCAGTCGCGCGCCTGGGTACTCGATACCGCGCAACGTCTTGAAAAAATAGGCCAACCCTTTACGTGCGGCTGGTGTGCGCAAGCGCCTGAATAACGATAACCTTGGTGCCTGATTCCCGGTAGGCGCTCAGCCATAGAACGCCACCGAAGCCATGCACCTCCAGAGAATTCGCATGCAGACTTTTTTTATCGCGCCCACCGATTTTGGTGTGGGTCTGACCTCCATCAGCCTTGGGCTGGTGCGCACCCTTGAGCGGGCCGGGCTGAAAGTCGGCTTCTTCAAACCGATTGCCCAGCCACATCCGGGTGACACCGGCCCCGAGCGCTCCACCGAACTGGTGGCGCGCACCCACGGCCTTAAGCCACCACAACCCTTGGGCCTGGCCCATGTGGAACGCATGCTCGGCGACGGCCAGCTCGACGAGCTGCTCGAAGAAATCATCACCCTGTACCAGCAAGCCGCCGTGGGCAAAGACGTGCTGATCGTCGAAGGCATGGTGCCGACCCGCAGCGCCAGCTATGCGGCGCGGGTCAACCTGCACCTGGCCAAGAGCCTCGACGCGGAAGTGATCCTGGTGTCGGCGCCGGAAAACGAAGTGCTCACCGAGCTATCGGGCCGCGTGGAATTGCAGGCCCAACTGTTCGGCGGCCCCAAAGACCCGAAAGTGCTGGGCGTGATCCTCAACAAGGTGCGCACCGACGAAAGCATGGAAGCCTTCTCGGCGCGCCTCAAGGAGCACTCGCCCCTGTTGCGTAGCGGCGATTTCCGCCTGCTCGGGTGCATCCCCTACCAGCCCGAACTCAACGCCCCGCGCACCCGCGACGTGGCCGACCTGATGGGCGCACAGATCCTCAACGCCGGCGACTACGAAACCCGGCGCATGACCAAGATCATCATTTGCGCGCGCACCATGCGTAACACCGTGGAGCTGCTAAAGCCGGGCGTGCTGGTGGTAACGCCGGGCGACCGTGACGACATCATCCTGGCCGTCAGCCTCGCCGCGATCAACGGCGTCCCCTTGGCCGGCCTGTTGCTGACCAGCGACACCCTGCCCGACCCGCGCATCATGGACCTGTGCCGTGGCGCCTTCCAGGCCGGGCTGCCAGTCCTTTCCGTGAGCACCGGTTCCTACGACACGGCCAACCAGCTCAACAGCCTGAACAAAGAAATCCCGATTGATGACCGCGAGCGCGCGGAGATCATCACCGATTTCGTCGCCAGCCACCTCGATGCACGCTGGCTGCACCAACGCTGCGGCACGCCACGGGAAATGCGCCTGTCGCCCGCGGTGTTCCGCTATCAGTTGATCCAGCGCGCCCAGGCCGCCAACAAACGCATCGTGTTGCCCGAGGGCAGCGAGCCGTTGACCGTGCAGGCCGCCGCCATCTGCCAGGCCCGCGGCATTGCACGCTGCGTGCTGCTGGCCAAACCTGCCGACGTGGAAGCCGTCGCCCGCGCCCACGGCATCGAATTGCCCGAAGGCCTGGAGATTCTCGACCCGGACCTGATTCGCCAGCGCTATGTCGAGCCAATGGTCGCACTGCGCAAGAGCAAGAGCCTCAACGCGCCGATGGCCGAGCAACAATTGGAAGATACGGTGGTGATCGCCACCATGATGCTCGCGCTGGATGAAGTGGACGGCCTGGTTTCCGGGGTTATTCACTCCACCGCCAACACCATCCGCCCTGCCCTGCAGCTGATTAAAACGGCGCCGGGCTGCACCTTGGTGTCGTCGGTGTTCTTTATGCTGTTCCCCGAGCAGGTGCTGGTGTACGGCGACTGCGTGATGAACCCGCACCCAAGCGCCGTGGAACTGGCGGAAATCGCCCTGCAAAGTGCCGACTCCGCCGCTGCCTTCGGCATTACGCCACGGGTGGCGATGATCAGCTATTCCAGCGGTGATTCGGCCAGCGGCGAAGAAGTGGAGAAAGTCCGCGAAGCCACCTTGCTCGCCCACGAACAGCAAAGCTCGCTGCTGATCGACGGCCCATTGCAATACGATGCCGCGGCCAATGAAACCGTGGCAAGGCAGTTGGCGCCCAACAGCCAGGTCGCCGGTAAAGCCACGGTGTTTGTGTTCCCGGACCTGAACACCGGCAACACCACGCACAAGGCCGTGCAGCGCAGCGCCGACTGCGTAAGCCTGGGCCCCATGCTGCAAGGCTTGCGCAAACCGGTGAACGACCTGCCGCGCGGTGCGCAAGTGGACGACATCGTGTACACCATCGCCCTGACGGCGATTCAAGCCGCCAACCGACCTATGGATATCTAAATGCTGGATTTTCTACCTGCCGCCGTACGCGGGGTAATCGCGTCCTTGTTGTTGGCGCTGAACACGATCCTGCTGTGTTCGTTCCTGTTTGTTGTCGCGCTGTTCAAGGCGCTGCCATTTGCCAAACGTTTCAGCGAATGGCTGATGAACCACACCCACGAAGCCTGGGTGACCAACAACAAGGGCTGGATGAACCTGGTGCGACGCACACGCTGGCACCTGACTGGCCTTGAAGGCCTGGACTACCAGCACTCGTATCTGGTGACCAGTAACCACCAGAGCTGGGTCGACATCATGGTGCTGCAATACGTGCTCAATCGCCGGATTCGGCCGCTGAAGTTTTTCCTCAAGCAGGAACTGATCTGGGTGCCGGTGATTGGCCTGGCATGGTGGGCGCTGGGCTTCCCGTTTATGAAGCGCTACACCAAAGCTTACTTGGAGAAGCACCCGGAGAAGAAAGGCAAAGACCTGGAAACCACGCGCAAGACCTGCGCGAAGTTTCGCGACAACCCGGTGGGTATTTTCAACTTTGCCGAAGGCACGCGGTTTACGCCGGGCAAGCACGCACAGCAGAAATCGCCGTTCCGTTACCTGCTCAAGCCCAAGGCCGGTGGCATTGCGTTTGTGCTGGATGCCATGGGCGAGCAGCTCAAGTCATTGGTGAACGTGACCATCCACTACCCGGCCGGGCGTCCAGGGTATTGGGATTTGTTGTGCGGGAATGTGAAAGACGTGGTGGTGCACTTTGAGGAAGTGCAGATTCCAGCCGGATTTATCGGCAAGAATTATGAGCAGGATGGGGAGTATCGGTTGGCGTTCCAGGGGTGGATCAACCGGTTGTGGGAAGACAAGGATGCGCTGCTGGATAAGCTTCACACGGAATACCCAGGCCGCCACTGACCGACCTGTGAATGCAATCTAACGTGGGAGCTGGCTTGCCTGCGATAGCTGACTGTCAGTTGATGGGTATGTTGCTGACCCACCGCTATCGCAGGCAAGCCAGCTCCCACAGTGACCGCGCCAGACCTTGAGAAAGTAAAAAGCCCGCCACCGAATGATCGGTGGCGGGCTTTTTTGTGGCGGCGAGGTTTAGATCGCGCCGCGCTGGCGCAACAGCTCCAGCACTTGCTTGACGCTGTCTTCCAGCGACGTGGCCTGGGTGTCGATCACCAAGTCGGCATTCAGCGGCACGTCGTACGGGAAGGACTCGCCTGGGATGTTGTCCCCGCCCGCCGCGTACAGGCCTTGCGGGTCACGCTCGGCGCACACCAGCGGCGAGGCCTGCACGTAGACGGTGAGCAAGCGGTCGCTGCCGATTAACGCCTTGGCCTGTTCACGGCCTTCGGCATCCGGGGCAACAAACGCGGCCAGGGTCAGCAGGCCGGCTTCGTTGAACTGACGCGCCACGTGAGCAGCACGGCGCCAGTTTTCGGTACGCCCGACGCGGTCCTGCGGCAAGCCCTTGTTCAAGTCGCGGCGCAGGTTCTGGCCATCCAGTACGAATACCGCACGGCCCATGTCAAACAGCTTGCGCTCAACCGCGTAGGCCAAGGTGCTTTTGCCGGCGCCGGACAGGCCGCTGAACAACACGGTAGCCGGTTGCTGGCCGAAGCGTTGGGCGCGCTCTTCGGTGGCTACATGAGCAAGGCGGCCGTGTTGCGCAGCGCCACCATGGCCCACCGGCGGCGCAATAATCATGCCCGCAGCCACAGTACCGTTGGTCAAACGGTCGATGACGATAAACGCACCGGTGGTGCGGTTGCTGTCATAGCCATCCAACGCAATGGCGGCGTCGAGGCTGACCTTGACCCGGCCAATCTCGTTCAGTTGCAGCGAACTTGCCGGGCCTTCGGCCAGGGTGTTCACGTCCACGCGGTGCACGATGCTGGTGATCGAACCCGGCACGTAGCTGGTGGCGCGCTTGATGTCATATTTCTTGCCCGGCAGCATCGGCTCTTCGGCCATCCAGACCAGCATGGCGTCGAAAGCGTCGGTGACTTGCGGCACGTTGTCGGCATGCACCAACAGGTCCCCACGGGAGATGTCGATCTCGTCTTCCATGGTCAGGGTCACGGCCTGGCCTGGGCCTGCGTGTTCCAGCTCGCCCTCGAAGGTGACGATGGATTTGACGCGGCTGCTCTTGCCCGACGGCAGCACCACGACTTCATCGCCCTTGTGCACGATGCCGCTGGCGAGGGTGCCGGCGAAACCACGGAAGTTCAGGTTCGGACGGTTGACGTACTGCACCGGGAAACGCAGGTCGGTGTAGTTGCGGTCGTTGGCGATCTCGACGGTTTCGAGGATCTCCATCAGCGACTGGCCGGTGTACCAGGGCGAGCGCTCGCTCTTGTTCACCACGTTGTCGCCCTTGAGCGCCGACATCGGTACGAACGCCATGGTGCTCGGCTTGAACGCAATGCCCTCGGCAAACTTCAGGTAATCGGCCTTGATCGACTCGAACACGCTTTGGTCAAAGCCATTGATGTCCATCTTGTTGACGGCAATCACGATGTGCTTGATGCCCAGTAACGAGGCGATATAGCTGTGGCGGCGGGTCTGGGTCTGCACGCCGTAGCGGGCGTCGATCAGAATGATCGCCAGGTCGCAGGTGGACGCACCGGTGGCCATGTTGCGGGTGTACTGCTCATGGCCGGGGGTGTCGGCGATGATGAATTTGCGCTTGGCGGTGGAGAAGTAGCGGTAGGCAACATCAATGGTGATGCCCTGTTCACGCTCGGCCTGCAGGCCGTCAACCAGCAAGGCCAGGTCGATATCATCGCCCGTGGTGCCGGATTTTTTCGAATCACGGGTAATGGCTTCCAGGTGATCTTCGTAGATCATCTTGGAGTCGTGCAGCAGGCGCCCGATCAGGGTGCTCTTGCCGTCGTCGACGTTGCCGCAGGTCAGGAAGCGCAACATCTCTTTGCGCTCGTGCTGGCCCAGGTAGGCGAGGATGTCCTCGCTGATCAAATCAGATTGATGCGACATTGGTGACAGCCCCTTAGAAATAACCCTGACGTTTTTTATCTTCCATCGAGCCTGCGCCATCGTGATCGATGACCCGGCCCTGGCGCTCGGAAGTTCGCGTCAGGAGCATTTCCTGAATGATGTCCGTCAGCGTCTCGGCTTCGGACTCCACCGCGCCCGTCAACGGGTAGCAGCCAAGGGTACGGAAACGTACTTTCTTTTTGACGATTCGGGCTTTGTCTTCGTCGGACAAGTGCTCGAGGATGCGGTCGTCGTCGATCATGATCAACGTGCCGTTCTTCTCGATCACGTCGCGCTCGGCGGCGAAGTACAGCGGCACAATCGGGATGCCTTCGAGGTAGATGTACTGCCAGATGTCCAGCTCGGTCCAGTTGGACAGCGGGAACACACGGATCGACTCGCCTTTGTTGACGTTGCCGTTGTAGACGTTCCACAGCTCCGGGCGCTGGTTCTTCGGGTCCCAGCGGTGTTTGCTGTCACGGAACGAGTACACACGCTCTTTGGCGCGGGACTTCTCTTCATCGCGACGGGCACCGCCGAAGGCTGCGTCGAAACCATGCTTGTCCAAGGCCTGCTTGAGGCCTTCGGTCTTCATGATGTCGGTGTGCTTGGCGCTGCCGTGGGTGAACGGGTTGATGCCCTGCGCCACACCATCAGGGTTGACGTGGGTGATCAGGTCCAGGCCCAGTTCTTCGACCATTTTGTCGCGGAACTTGTACATCTCCTGGAATTTCCAGCGGGTGTCGACGTGCATCACCGGGAACGGCAATTTGCCCGGGAAGAAGGCCTTGCGCGCCAGATGCAGCATCACGGCGGAGTCTTTACCGATCGAGTAGAGCATCACCGGGTTGTCGAACTCGGCGGCGACCTCGCGGATGATGTGGATGCTTTCCGCCTCCAGCTGTTTCAGATGCGTCAGTTTGTCGACCATGGCTACTCACGGAAAAACGATCTTATGGACGGCCAGCGGGCCGTGTTCGAGCGGGGCATGCTAGCACAGCACCTTCTTCTATTCAGGGAGCCAGCTAGATCGAAACGGTATATGAATATGCCCCTCAGTTTGGCTTGTGGTAGCTGGCTTGTCTGCTCTACAGGCACCTCAGTCATTCAGGCAAACCGAGGTGATGCAATCGCAGGCAAGCCAGCTCCCACATTTGAGCCTTGGTGTTCTTTAGATTGGGTTGGGGCAATCGATGAACAGATGTTCCAGCGCGAAACGCCGTGCCAGATAGTCACCCAGTGCCTGCACGCCATAACGCTCAGTAGCGTGATGGCCCGCTGCAATAAAGCTGACGTCGTTTTCCCGCGCGCTGTGGAATGTTTGTTCGGACGCTTCGCCGCTCAGATACAAGTCAACGCCTGCGGCAATAGCATCATCAATGTAGCCCTGACCGCCGCCCGTGCACCAACCCACCCGGCGGATCATCTCGCTGCCTTCGATCAACAGTGGCTCGCGACCCATTACATCCTGCACGCGCCGGGCAAAATCACGCGGCGACAAGGGTTCGGCCAGGGAGCCGACCAGGCCGACGATTTTCGGGTTGCTGGGGTCCAGCGGGCCTTCGACGGTGATATCCAGCTGACGGGCGAGTTGCACGTTGTTGCCCACTTCCGGGTGCAGGTCCAGCGGCAGGTGGTAGGCCAGCAGGCTGATGTCGTGCTTGAGCAGGGTTTTCAGGCGGCGTTGCTTCATGCCGGTGATGCACGGGTTTTCGCCCTTCCAGAAATAACCATGGTGCACCAGCACCAGGTCGGCCTGGGCTTCGACGGCGGCGTCCAGCAACGCTTGGCTGGCCGTGACGCCGCTGACAATGCGCATCACCTGCGGGCGCCCCTCGACCTGCAAGCCATTGGGGCAATAATCGGCAATTTTTGCGCTGCCAAGGTAGCGGTCCGCTTCCTCGACCAGGGTGCTAAGGGGGACAGCCATAAAAGACTCCTAAATATCCCGTTCCGAGGCGCTCGCAGCCTCGTATAATGCGCGACATTATGGGCGCTATCCCGCCCCCTGCAACCTGTCAGGACTTACTTGATGCTCAAGGCACTGCGTTTTTTTGGATGGCCATTGTTGGCTGGCGTGCTGATCGCGATGCTGATTATTCAGCGTTATCCCCAATGGGTGGGCTTACCCAGCCTTGATGTGAACCTGCAACAGGCCCCACAAAGCAGCTCGGTGGTGCAAGGCCCGGTGACCTACGCCGACGCGGTGGTCATCGCCGCGCCTGCAGTGGTCAACCTGTACACCACCAAGGTCATCAATAAACCGGCGCATCCGTTGTTTGAAGACCCGCAGTTTCGCCGCTATTTCGGCGACAACGGGCCCAAGCAGCGCCGGATGGAATCCAGCCTCGGTTCCGGGGTGATCATGAGCCCGGAAGGTTACATCCTCACCAACAACCACGTGACCACCGGCGCCGACCAGATTGTGGTGGCCCTGCGCGACGGCCGTGAAACCCTGGCCCGCGTGGTCGGCAGCGACCCGGAAACCGACCTTGCGGTGCTGAAGATCGACCTCAAGAGCCTGCCCTCGATCACCATCGGCCGCTCCGAAGGGCTGCGCGTCGGTGATGTCGCGCTGGCCATCGGCAACCCGTTCGGCGTCGGCCAGACCGTGACCATGGGCATCATCAGCGCCACCGGGCGTAACCAGTTGGGGCTCAACAGCTACGAAGACTTTATCCAGACTGACGCGGCGATCAATCCGGGGAACTCTGGCGGCGCATTGGTGGATGCCAATGGCAACCTGACCGGTATCAACACGGCGATTTTCTCCAAGTCCGGCGGTTCCCAGGGCATCGGCTTTGCGATCCCGGTGAAGCTGGCAATGGAAGTGATGAAGTCGATCATCGAGCACGGCCAGGTAATCCGTGGCTGGCTGGGCATCGAAGTACAGCCGTTGACCAAGGAACTGGCCGAGTCGTTCGGCTTGACCGGGCGCCCGGGCATCGTGGTGGCCGGGATCTTCCGCGACGGCCCGGCGCAGAAAGCCGGCCTGCAGTTGGGCGATGTGATCCTGAGCATCGACGGCGAACCGGCCGGTGATGGCCGCAAGTCGATGAACCAGGTGGCGCGGATCAAGCCGACCGATAAGGTGTCGATCCTGGTAATGCGCAACGGCAAAGAGATCAAGCTGTCGGCAGAGATCGGCCTGCGCCCGCCACCCGCCCCGGTGAAAGAAGAGGAATAACGGCTACGGGAGCCCGTTCGCGGGCTCCTGTTACCGAATATTTCAAAAGAAATTCATTCTCAATGGTCATGTTATATTGTTTCAATATCGCTATTGGAACGCTCTATCATGCCGTCTCAAAGATTCGCCCCCGTGGCTGGCCTGGCCTTGGGTTTGCTGCTGGACCCCGCCTACGCCGATGACAACACTGTCGAACTGGACACCATCAGCGTCACCTCCGACGCCTATGAATCCGCCACCGGCCCCGTCAAAGGCTACCGCGCCACCCGTTCCGTCAGCGCGACCAAAACTGACACCGATCTGCGCGACATCCCACAATCAATCAGCGTGATTCCTGCCACGGTGCTCAAGGACCTGGGCAGCACCAGCGTGGAACGTGCTCTGGAGTTTGCCGGCGGCGTGTCCAAGCAAAACAACTTCGGCGGCCTGACGCTTTACGAGTACAGCGTGCGCGGCTTCACCACGTCGGAGTTCTACCAGGACGGTTTCAGCGCCAACCGTGGCTACCCGAGCACCCCGGACGCGGCCAACATCGAGCGCATTGAAGTGCTCAAAGGCCCCGCAGCCAGCCTGTACGGCCGTGGCGATCCGGGCGGCACCGTGAACATTGTCACCAAGAAGCCGCAGCCCGAAGCCTTTACCACCGTGCAAACCAGTGCCGGCAGCTGGGACCGCTATCGCACCGCACTGGATGTGAACACCCCGTTGGACAGCGAAGGCCGCGTGCTGTCGCGGGTCAACCTGGCCGTGGAAGACAACCACAGCTTCCGCGATCACGTCGACGCCCAGCGCGTGTTCGTCGCGCCATCATTCAGTTGGCAGTTGGACCCCGACACCAGCCTTCTCGTAGAAAGCGAGTTCGTGCGCCACAGCTCCACCTTCGACCGGGGCATCGTCGCCAACCATGGCATGTCCCGCTCGACCTTCCTCGGCGAACCCAACGACGGCAATATCCGCAACCACAACAATCGCATCCAGGCCGCGTTGGAACATCACCTTAATGACGCCTGGAAACTGCGCCTGGCCAGCCACTACAAACAGGGCAGCCTGTGGGGTGACGCCTCGGAAAGTCGTGCGCTGAATGCCAACGGCCATACCGTTAACCGCCGCCTGCGCGAACGCTCCACCGGTTGGCACGACAGCATCACCCAGCTGGAACTGCGCGGCCAGTTCGACATCGGCAGCTGGCAGCACGAACTGTTGATCGGCGGCGAATACGAGGACTACCGCAAGAAGGAACGCGTGTCGGCGGTTGCCGGCAGCCTCTACCCCATCGACATCTATAACCCGATCTACGGCCAAACCAAACCCAACGGCGCACGCACCGGCACCGACGTCTTCGAACAGACGAAAAGCCAGGCGCTGAACCTGCAAGACCAGATCATCTTCACCGACCGCCTGCGCGGCATGCTCGGTGCGCGCTTCGAGCATGTCGAACAACGCACCGACGACTTCACCCGCAACCACGCCAAGAGCCGGCATACCCACGACGCCCTGACTCAACGCGCCGGTCTGCTCTATCAGCTAACGCCGCAAGTTGGGGTGTTCGCCAACGCGTCAACCTCGTTCAAACCCAACAACGGTGTGGATGCCGGCGGTAAATCCTTCAAGCCCGAAGAAGGCGTGGGCTATGAAGTGGGGATCAAGAGCGAGCTGTTCGACGACCGTTTGAGCACCACGCTCGCCGCCTTCCATATCGAAAAAGAAAATGTTCTGACCCAGGACCCGGCCACCCTCAACAACAGCCGCGCCATAGGCAAGGCGCGCAGCCAGGGTTTTGACCTGCAACTGAGCGGGCAAGTGACGGACGCGGTACGCGTGATCGGCGCCTTTGCCTACATCGACGCCGAAGTGACCAAGGGCGACAAATCCATCCCCACCGGCAGCCGGATTCTGGGCGTAGCCAAGCGCAGCGGCAGTCTGCTGGGTGTGTATGAATTCCAGAATGGCGCGCTGCGCGGCTCGGACCTGGGCGCGGCGTTTACCTACGTCGGTGATCGCTCCGGCGAGGCCGGCAGCCAGTTCCAACTGCCCGCCTACCACACCGTCGACCTGCTGGCGCATTACAAGGCCAGCGATAGCGTCACGGTGGGCCTGAACCTCAACAACCTATTCGACGAAAAGTACTACGAGCGCTCCTACAGCAATTACTGGGTCACTCCCGGCGAGCCGCGCAACTTCACCGTCAGCCTGACCCTTAACCTGTAAAAGGATGCCCCATGCAAGCCTTCAAATCCCTGGCCGTGATCGGCCTGCTGTTTGCCAGCCAAGTCTCCGCCCACGGCCTGTGGACCGAACAACGACGCGGCAATATCGAAGTGATCTACGGCCACGGCGCCGAAGACAATGCCTTCAAGGCGCAGAAAATCAGCGGCGCCTGGGCGTATGACGCCAGCGGCAAAATGATCCCGGTCACCGTGGAGCGCCTGGCCGACCACGCACGCCTCAAGCCACTCAAATCGCCCGCCGTTTTAGCCGTGGCGTTGGATAACGGGATGTGGTCGCAGACGCCGGACAAGAAGTGGATCAACCAGGGCCGTAGCCAAGTGCCAGGCGCGATTGAGTCGACCCAGACCTTCAAGTACAGCCTGGCGATTTACCAGCCGGGGGCGAAGCTGCCCAAACTGGATCAGATCAAGCTGCTGATCCTGCCGGAAGTCGACCCGCTGACCGTAGGGCCAGGCAAGTCACTGCCGGTGCGGGTGCTGCTGGACGGCAAACCGGCGGCGGGGATCAAGCTGGTGGGCGATTATCGCAATGCGCCGAACACCTTGAGCACTGAGACCGACAAGGACGGCCGCGCCCAGGTGCTGGTGCGTAATGAAGGGTTGAATGTGATTGCCGCGCAGGTGGAGATTCCGCTCAAGGACAACGCCGACGTGGCCACCCGCGGGCTGTTTACTTCGTTGACCTTCCTCGGTGAACCGCATCACGAATAAACCCTGAAAAACACTGTGGGAGCGGGCTTGCCCGCGATGGCGGCCTATCAGTCACCCAATATGTCGACTGACAAACCGCCATCGCGGGCAAGCCCGGCTCCCACAGTTGATCTCTATCGTTTCGACACTCGGACTACAGCGCTACTGGCGCCCGCTCGCACAGCGTATTAAGCGCCACCGCCCACTGCGGCTCATCGTTCAAGCACGGCACCAACACCAACTCCTCGCCCCCTGCCTCGCGGAACTGCTCCAGCCCGCGATCACCAATTTCTTCCAGCGTCTCAATGCAGTCCGCTACAAACGCCGGGCACATCACCAGCAGCTTTTTCACGCCTTGCTGGGCCAAGGTCTCCAGGCGGGCCTCGGTGTAGGGTTCGATCCACTTGGCACGGCCCAGCCGTGACTGGAACGCCACCGACCACTTGCCCTCCGGCAAGCCCATGCGCGCGGCAAAGTCGCGCGCCACGCTGAAGCACTGGGCGCGGTAGCAGGTGGCAAGCACCTCGGGCGAAGCGTTCTTGCAGCAATCAGCATCCTTGAAGCAATGCTGGCCTGTGGGGTCGAGTTTTTTCAGATGGCGCTCAGGCAACCCATGGAAGCTCAGCAACAAGTGATCGAATTCCTGTGCCACGTACGGCCGGGCGCTGGCGACCAAGGCGTCGAGGTATTCCGGCTGATCGTAGAACGGCTGCAAGATAGAAAACTGCACGTTGAGCTTCTTGTCGCGGACTACACGCTTGGCTTCTTCGATCACCGTGGTCACGGTGCTGTCAGCGAACTGCGGATACAACGGCGCCAGGGTGACTTTTTGAATGCCTTGAGCCGCAAGGCGCGTGAGGGTGGTTTCAAGCGACGGCTCGCCGTAGCGCATCGCCAGCTCCACCGGGCCGTGGGTCCACTGCTGGGTCATTTGCGCTTGCAAGCGACGGCTCAGGACCACAAGCGGCGAACCCTCTTCCCACCAGATCGAGGCGTAGGCATGCGCCGATTGCTCAGGGCGCTTGATCAGGATCAGCGACACCAGCAAGCGCCGCACCGGCCACGGCAGGTCGATCACATAAGGGTCCATCAGGAACTGATTAAGGTAGCTGCGCACATCGGCCACCGAAGTGGACGCCGGTGAACCCAGGTTGACCAGTAACAACGCGTGATCCGTCATGCAACATCCTATGGCTAGAGGCGGCTGGACAAGTCTTCCAGGGCCGCGTGCAACTCAGTGAACTGAAAAGTGAAACCGGCGGCCAGCAACCGTTCGGGGACGGCCTTCTGCCCGCCCAGCAACAACCCGGACAACTCGCCCAGGCCGACCTTCAAGGCAAACGCCGGCATCGGCATGAACGCTGGGCGGTGCAGCACCTGGCCCAGGGTGTTGGCAAACTCGCGATTACGTACCGGGTGTGGCGCGCAGGCATTATAAGGACCGCTGGCGTCGCCGTTGTGCAGAAGAAAATCAATCAGGGCGATTTGATCTTTGATATGGACCCACGGCATCCACTGCCGACCATTGCCGATCGGCCCGCCCAGCCCCAGTTTGAACGGCAGCAGCAGGCGCGACAAAAAGCCGCCCTTGGCCGCCAACACCAGGCCAGTGCGCACCAGCACCACGCGGGTGCCGAAGGCTTCGGCGCGCAACGCGGTTTCTTCCCAGGCGATGCACAGTTGGCTGGGGAAATCATCCTGCACCGGGCCACTGGCTTCGGTCAGTTCGCGCTCGCCGCCGTCGCCATACCAGCCTACTGCAGAGCCGGAAATCAACACCGCCGGCTTTTGCGCCAGGCCTTGCATCCAAGCCAGCAAGGTTTCGGTGTGGCCGATGCGGCTGCTCCACAGCAATGCCTTGCGCTTTTTGGTCCATGGGCGATCGGCAATCGGCGCGCCCGCCAGGTTGACCACCGCATCCACCGTGCCGATCACGTCTTGCAAGCGGCCAACACCGAGCACCTCGGCACCGCACCATTTGGCCACGGTATCCGGCTCGCGGCTCCACACGGTCAGGCGATGCCCTTGGGCAAGCCAGTGCAGACAGAGTTGGCGACCGATC
Source organism: Pseudomonas sp. WS 5532 (assembly GCF_012985445.1). Lineage (NCBI taxonomy): Bacteria > Pseudomonadati > Pseudomonadota > Gammaproteobacteria > Pseudomonadales > Pseudomonadaceae > Pseudomonas > Pseudomonas sp. WS 5532. The sequence goes on along the minus strand of NZ_JAAQWK010000001.1, from coordinate 104,359 downwards.
AAGCCCGTACCGCCGGTCAGCAAAATATGCATGGGTTTCTCCTCATGTAACGTTTGCCGCCCATCGCTAGTCTATTTTATAAGCATGGATCTTTTGTAAGTGGGCGTTACGTTGGTTTCAGAGGCCGGTTCAGGCCTCCTTCTTAACCCCTCACCCTTAACCTTAGGTCACGCCGTTAGAACAGGTACGCCAAAACTTATACCAAAAAACAATATTGTACAGCTATGGGTGTCGGCGTAGTCTGTACCCAAAGGTAAAACGAGGCCCCCAATGACTGTTCCCATCGCGATCATCGGCACCGGCATCGCCGGTCTTTCCGCCGCCCGAGCGTTACGAGACGCGGGGCACGTTGTACAACTCTTCGATAAAAGCCGTGGCAGTGGTGGCCGCATGTCCAGCAAGCGCAGCGATGCCGGCGCGTTGGACATGGGCGCACAATACTTCACGGCCCGCGACCGGCGCTTCGTCAACGAAGTACAGCGCTGGCAAAGCAACGGCTGGGCCGAACAGTGGAAACCGCAGCTGTACAACTTCAAGTCCGGCCAGCTCACGCCCTCCCCCGACGAGCAGATCCGCTGGGTCGGCACGCCGCGCATGAGCGCTATTACCCGCGCACTGCTTGACGACTTGCCGGTTGAGTTCGGTTGCCGCATCACCGAAGTGTTCCAAGGCAAGCAGCACTGGAACCTGCTGGACGCCGACGGCGGCAATCATGGCCCGTTCAGCCACGTAGTCATTGCCACGCCGGCGCCCCAGGCCACCGCCCTGCTGGCCGCTGCGCCCAAGCTTGCAAGTGCCGCCGCCGGGGTGAAGATGGACCCCACCTGGGCCGTCGCTCTGGCCTTTGACACGCCGCTGGATACGCCGATGCAAGGCTGCTTTGTGCAAGACAGCCCGCTCGACTGGCTGGCGCGCAACCGCAGTAAACCCGGGCGTGACGCCACCCTCGACACCTGGGTGTTGCATGCCACCAGCGCCTGGAGCAAGGCCAATCTCGACTTGCCCAAAGAGGCGGTGATCGAACACCTGCACGGTGCCTTCGCCGAACTGCTGCACAGCGCCATGCCCGCACCGTCCTTTAGCCTGGCCCATCGCTGGCTTTACGCCAGGCCGTCGGAGCGGCATGAATTTGGCGTGCTGGCCGACGCCGACCTGGGCTTGTATGTGTGTGGTGACTGGTGCCTGTCCGGGCGGGTCGAAGGCGCGTGGCTCAGCGGCCAGGAGGCCGCACGCCGCCTGATCGAACACCTGCAATGAACCGTCTCAACCCGACGAAATTGCTGTTGTCGAAGTGGACAGCAGCACGCCCGCGCAACAAGGAAAAACACTTCCTCGTCACCGAACTGTTCCGTGATGACGAAGGCACCGTGCTCGAAATCGAGCTGCAAGCGGTCATGACCCGCCGCGCCGAACGCCTCCCGTGGCAAACCCTGCAAAATGCCGAAGACTGGTGCATGGGTTGGAAATAGCGGGCGCTGAAAATACTTATACAAATAATTTGACTTGTACAGCATCAAACCTATGATGAGATTTAGTTGTACAGAATTATAAATCTGTATAGGAATTTCGCAGAGGGTTGAGCATGTCCAGCAGCGCAAAACCGAAGATCGCCATCAGTGCCTGCCTGCTCGGCGAGAACGTGCGCTTTAACGGCGGACACAAACAATCCCTGCTGTGCAGCCAAACGCTCGCCGACTATTTCGACTTCGTGCCGTTGTGCCCCGAAGTGGCGATCGGCCTGGGCATCCCCCGCGAACCGATTCGCCTGGTGGGCGACCCTGCCCACCCGCAGGCTGTCGGCACCGTGCACCGTGACCTCAATGTGACGCAGCCATTGGATGCTTACGGCCAGCAGATGGCTGTGGAACACACAGACCTGTGCGGCTACATCTTCATGCAGAAGTCGCCGTCGTGCGGGCTGGAGCGGGTCAAGGTCTACCGCGACAACGGCACGCCCGTTGATGGCGGCGGGCGCGGCATTTATGCCCAGGCGTTTTGCGCACGCCACCCCAACCTGCCGGTAGAAGAAGACGGCCGGTTGAATGACCCGGTGCTGCGCGAGAACTTCCTCACCCGCGTGTTCGTGTACGCCAGCTGGCAAGAATTGCTGGCTGAGGGCATCACCCGTCACCGCCTTTTGGCGTTCCACGCGCGCTACAAATACCTACTGATGGCCCACAGCCCTGTGCATTACAAAAGCCTTGGCCACCTGCTGGGCAGCATGGGCAAAAGCATCAACCTGGATGAACTGGCCGCCGGCTATTTCAGCGAGTTGATGACCGGCCTGAAAAAGTGCGCCACACGCGGCACCCACACCAATGTGCTGCAACACATCAGCGGCTACCTCAAACAAGCCATCAGCGCGGAGGACAAGCAGGAAATGCAAACCGTCATCGGCCAATACCGCACCGGCATCGTGCCGCTGGTGGTGCCGCTGACCTTGCTCAAACATCACTTTCGCCAACACCCGGACCGCTACATCGCGCAGCAGGCGTACCTGCAGCCGCACCCGGAAAACCTCAGCCTGCGTAATGCGATCTAGACCATGACACCTGCCCTGCAAGACGACCCTGTCGAAGACATCGCCCAAGCCATCGAAGACGGCTGGCTGCCGATTCGCGAAGTGGCGCGCCAGACCGGCGTCAACGCCGTGACCCTGCGCGCCTGGGAGCGCCGTTATGGCCTGATCGTGCCCCAGCGCACGCCCAAGGGCCACCGGCTGTTCAGCGCCGAACATGTACAACGCATCCACACCATTCTGACCTGGCTCAACCGTGGTGTGCCGGTCAGCCAGGTCAAAGGCTTGATCGATTCCGCCCAGGCCAGCCCCGACAGCGTCGAAAATGAATGGCATGTGCTGCGTCATAAACTGCTCACCGCAATCAGCGAATTGGCCGAACGCCGGGTCGACGACCTGTTCAACCAGGCCATGGCGCTGTACCCGCCGCGCACCTTGTGTGAGCAATTGATGCTGCCGCTGCTCAACGCGCTGGAGCAACGCTGGCAGGGCCAGTTCGGCGCGCAAATGGAGCGAGTGTTTTTTCTGTCCTGGCTGCGCAGCAAGTTCGGCGCGCGCATTTACCACAACAACCGCCAGCTCCAGGGCGCGCCGTTGCTGCTGGTCAACCAGTCAGACGTGCCCCTGGAGCCACACCTGTGGCTTAGCGCCTGGCTGGCCAGCAGCGCCGACTGCCCCGTGGAGGTTTTTGATTGGCCTTTGCCGACCGGCGAACTGGCCCTGGCCGTGGAACACCTGCAACCGCGTGCGGTGCTGCTGTACTCAAGCAAAGCCCTCCACTTGTCGGCACTCGGCAAACTGTTGGGCGGCATCAGTTGCCCAATTTTGATTGCCGGACCAACGGTATGCATCCACCAGGACGAGTTAGCCGTATTAACCCGTGACACTCCTGAATTGTTCGTGGCCGAAGACCCCTTGTCAGCCCACCAGTTACTGATCCAGCGTGGAATTGTCTAAATGCATTTGATCTGGCTGCGCACCGACTTGCGCCTACACGACAACACCGCCCTCGCCGCCGCCTGCCAGCGCGGCCCGGTTGCCGCCGTGTACCTGATCACACCGCAGCAATGGCTGGCCCATGATGATGCACCCTGCAAAGTCGATTTCTGGCTGCGTAACCTCAAGCACCTGAGCCAGGCCCTTGGCGAACTGAACATTCCCTTGCTGATTCGCACCGCCGACACCTGGGACCAGGCGCCCGCCGTGCTGGGCAAACTGTGCCGGGAACTGTCAGTGGAGTCGGTGCACGTCAACGAGGAATACGGCATCCACGAGAGCCGTCGCGATGTGGCCGTGGCCAACGCCCTGGAGGCTGACGGTGTGACGTTCCACAGCTACCTCGACCAACTGTTTTTCCAACCCGGCAGCGTGCTGACCAAAACCGGCACTTACTTTCAGGTGTTCAGTCAGTTCCGCAAGGTCTGCTACAGCCGCCTGCACAGCGCCTTGCCGCGCCTGGTGGCCACGCCGCAACAACAGGCACCGCAGGATGTGCACAGCGACGCCATCCCGGATCAGGTCGACGGTTTCGCGCCGCCCAGCGAAACCTTGCGCGCTTTCTGGCCCGCCGGTGAAGAAGAAGCCCGGCGTCGCCTCGACGCCTTCGCCGACCAACAGATCAGCTACTACAAAGACGAACGCGACTTCCCGGCCAAACCCGGCACCAGCCAGCTCTCGGCCTACCTCGCCGCCGGTGTGGTTTCGCCGCGCCAGTGCCTGCACGCCGCCCTGCAAACCAACCAGGGCGAGTTCGAAAGCGGCGATATCGGCGCCATCACCTGGATCAACGAGTTGCTGTGGCGCGAGTTCTATAAACACATTCTGGTCGGTTACCCACGGGTCTCACGCCACCGTGCGTTCCGCCCCGAAACCGAGGCACTGGCCTGGCGCGATGCGCCCAAGGACTTGGCCGCCTGGCAGCAAGCGCGCACCGGCCTGCCGATCATTGACGCAGCCATGCGCCAACTGCTGGAAACCGGTTGGATGCACAATCGCCTGCGCATGGTGGTGGCGATGTTTTTAACCAAGAACCTGCTGATCGACTGGCGTGAAGGCGAGCGCTTCTTTATGCGCCACTTGATCGACGGCGACCTGGCCGCCAATAACGGCGGCTGGCAGTGGAGTTCGTCCACCGGCACCGACGCGGCACCGTACTTCCGGATTTTCAGCCCGTTGAGCCAGTCGGAAAAGTTCGACAGCGAAGGGGTATTCATCAAGCATTGGCTGCCAGAGTTGGCGGCGTTGAACAAAAAAGAAGTGCACAACCCCGAAGCCGCCGGTGGCCTGTTCGGCGTGGCGGATTACCCACGCTCGATTGTCGACCTGAAAAAATCCCGCGAGCGCGCCCTCACCGCCTTCCGCAACCTGCCTTCACGCCAGGAGGTCGCCGAACATGAGTGACTTCCTGCACCGGTTCGCCCAAGCCTTTACCACGCTGGACAAGCACAACCTGCACCTGCTCGACAGCTTGTACAGCCAGGACATTGCCTTCATCGATCCGCTGCACGAAGTGCATGGGCTGCCCGCTTTGCGCGGTTACTTCACCGAGATGTACAGCAACATCAGCCAGTTGCGTTTTGACTTCCATGGCTTCGACCAGGTCGCCGAAGGTGAAGGCTACCTGCGCTGGAAAATGAGTTTTTGCCACCCGCGCCTGGCCAATGGCAAGGTAATCCGGGTGGAAGGTTGCTCGCACCTGATGTGGCGCGACAAGGTCTACCGCCATCGCGATTATTTCGATGCGGGCGCGTTGCTTTATGAACACTTACCGGTTGTCGGCCGTGTGGTCAGTTGGCTAAAAAGGAGAATGGGATGAGCCTTGTACCGCCCCGCCGTTATTGGTTGACCGGTGCCAGCAGTGGCATCGGTGCCGCTCTGGCCGTCGAACTGCTCAACAGTGGCGCGCAGGTGGCGCTCAGCTCGCGCAGCAAAGGCCCGCTGGAAGCGTTCGCCCAGCGTTATCCAGGCCAAGTGCTGGTGGTAGCCGGCGACCTGACCAACAGCCAGACCGTGCGCGAGATCGGCGAACACATCGGCGAGGTCTGGGGTTCATTGGACACGGTGATCCTCAACGCCGGCACCTGTGAGTATGTCGACGCCCGGCAATTCGACTCCTCCATCGTCGAGCACGTGGTGCGCACCAACCTGCTTGCCAGCAGCTATTGCATCGAAGCTGCACTGCCGCTGTTGCGCAAAGGGCTCACCCCACATCTGGTCGGCGTTGCGAGCGCCGTGACCTACCTGCCAATGCCACGCGCCGAAGCCTATGGCGCGTCCAAGGCCGGGCTGCGTTACCTGTTCGAATCGCTGCGCATCAGCCTGTCGCCGGAGAACATCGACGTCACGGTGATCAGCCCGGGCTTTGTCGACACCCCGCTGACCGAACGCAATGATTTCCCGATGCCGCTGAGCTGGTCCGCCGAAAAGGCTGCGCGGCATATCTTCGCCAAATTGGAAAAGCGCCCGCTGGAAATCGCCTTCCCCGCGATGTTTATCGCCACCTTGTGGCCACTGTCGAAGCTGCCCAACCGCGCGCAACTGATTATCGGCAAACGCATGCTGCGCAGCCCGCCACCGAAGAAGGACGACCTGTGAAGATCGCCATCATCGGCAGCGGTATCGCCGGGCTGACCAGCGCTTACCTGCTCAGCCGGCGCCACGACATCACGCTGTTTGAGGCGGGCGAGCGCATTGGCGGGCACACTCACACGGTCAACGTCACGGTCAAAGGTAAACTCTATGCCGTGGACACCGGTTTTATCGTGTTCAACGACTGGACCTACCCTAATTTCATCCGTCTGCTCGGGCAGATTGGCGTGACCTTCAAGCCCACCGAAATGAGCTTTTCGGTGTGCGACCAGAACGCAGGTTTCGAGTACAACGGTAATAACCTCAACAGCCTGTTTGCCCAGCGCCGCAATATTCTCTCGCCGGGATTCTGGGGCATGTTGCGCGACATTCTGCGCTTTAATCGCCAGGCACCGCTGGACCTGCAAGAGCAACGCATCAGCGCCGATATGACCCTGGGCGACTACCTCGAAGCCGGGGGTTATGGCCCACGCTTTATCCGCCATTACATCGTGCCGATGGGCGCGGCGATCTGGTCGATGTCGCTGGCGGACATGCTCGGTTTTCCGTTGCAATTCTTTGTGCGGTTCTTCAAGAACCACGGGTTGCTATCGGTGAGCAATCGGCCGCAATGGTGCGTGATCGAAGGCGGTTCCAGCAGTTATATCGAACCTTTGACCCGCAGTTTTCGCGAGCAGATCCGCCTCAATTGCCCTGTGGATAAAGTCGAACGCACAGGCGACGGCGTGGTTATCCACAGCCTCGCCGGCAGCGAGACCTTTGACCGCGTGGTGTTCGCCTGTCACAGCGACCAGGCCCTGGCGTTGCTGGCCGACCCGAGCCAGGCTGAGCAGGACATTCTTGGTGCCCTGCCCTACGCCGACAATGACGTGGTGCTGCACACCGACACGCGCCTGCTGCCCGATCGCAAACTGGCCTGGGCCAGCTGGAATTATCGCCTGAGCGGCAGCGCGCAAACCCAGGCGGCCGTCACTTACGACATGAACATCCTGCAAGGCATCCACAGCGACACCACCTTTTGCGTCAGCCTCAACCAGACGCCGATGATCAACCCGCTGAAGATCCTCGCGCGCTACACCTATGCGCATCCGCAATACAGCCTGGCGGCAGTGGCCGCACAAAACCGCTGGGAAGAATTGCACGGTGCGCGGCACACCTTTTACTGCGGCGCCTACTGGGCCAACGGTTTTCATGAAGACGGCGTGAGCAGCGCATTACGCGTGGCCCAGGCCTTTGGCGAAACCCTATGAACAGCGCCCTGTACAGCGGCTGGATCGCCCATCGCCGGTTTGCGCCCAAGGCCCACGCCTTTCGCTACCGCATCGGCCTGCTGTACCTGGACTTGAGCGAACAAGACGAAGTGCTCGGCCTATCACCCCTGGCCGGCAACAGCCGCCTGGCGCCCTTCGGCTTTCGCCAGCAGGACTACCTGCGTGAATTCACGCGTCACGGCATGAGCTTGAGCGATGCCGTGCGCCAGGAAGTCGGCAAGGCACTGGGGCGCGAGCCCCGGGGCGTTATCTGCCTACTGACCCAGGCCCGCAGTTGGGGCCTGGCTTTTAACCCGGTGAGTTTCTTCTACTGCTTCGAGGCCGACGGGCAACTGGCCGCGATCCTGTGTGAAGTAACCAACACCCCGTGGCGCGAGCGTTACCACTATGTGCTGCCGGCCCAGGCGCTAGGCGCCGAGGAACACCAGCACTTCGCCGTGGCCAAGGCGTTCCATGTGTCGCCGTTTTTACCCCGCGACCTGGAATACCGCATGAGTTTCAGCCCCCCGGCCGACAGGCTTGGCGTGCACATGGCCGATTGGCAGGGCACGCAAAAAGTCTTCGACGCCACCTTGAGCCTGCAAAAAGAAACGCTGACCCGCGCCAGCCTGCATCGTTACCTGTGGCGCTTCCCGTGGATGACCGCCAAGACCTGCCTGGCGATTTACTGGCAAGCCACACGCCTGTTGCTCAAACGCACACCGATTTTTTCCCATCAGGCCGCCGATGGCGCCTCTCGCACCGCAGTCGGGTATACCAAGGATCGCCGCCATGAAATCCCCTAGCTTATCGGTCAAGACCAACCGCCTGAACGTCAACGGCGTGACCAGTGCGCTGTTGCGCAAAGGTGTGCTGCGCCAGCTCAGCCAACTGCGCCACGGCCAGTTGGTAGTGATTGAAGAGGGTGAACGCCAGGTGTTCGGCGCACGCGAAGCGCATCTGTTGGGCGAAATCCAGATCCACGATTCGGCGGTCTGGGGCTTGGTGGCCGCCAATGGTTCGATCGGCGCCGGCGAGGCGTTTATCCACGGTTACTGGAGCAGCCCGGACCTCACCGCCGTGGTGCGTGTGATGGTCAGCAACCTTGATGTGCTTGACGCAATGGAAGGCGGCCTGGCGCGCTTGGCGCGACCCTTCACCCAAGGCCTGCACTGGCTTAACCGCAACACCCGCAAGGGCTCGCAGAAAAATATCGCCGCCCACTATGACCTGGGCAACGACCTGTTCGAGGAATTCCTCGACCCGACCATGATGTATTCGGCGGCGCAGTTTCTGACGCCCGACGACAGCCTGGAACAGGCGCAGTTGAACAAGCTGGAACGCATCTGCCAGAAGCTTGCGCTCAAACCCACTGACCATTTGCTCGAAATCGGCACCGGCTGGGGCAGCATGGCGTTGTATGCGGCGCAGCACTATGGCTGCAAGGTCACCACCACGACCTTGTCCAAAGAACAGTTTGCCTACACCGAAAAACGCATCGAGGCCTTGGGCCTCAAGGATCAGGTGAAGCTGCTGCTGCAAGATTATCGCGACCTGACCGGTCAGTACGACAAGCTGGTGTCCATCGAGATGATCGAAGCGGTCGGCCATCGCTTCCTGCCCACCTACTTCAAGCAATGCGCGCACCTGCTCAAAAGCGACGGCCTGATGCTGCTGCAAGCCATCACCATTCGTGAGCAGCGTTTTGAGCAGGCCAAGAACAGCGTCGACTTTATCCAGCGCTATATTTTCCCCGGTGGCGCCCTGCCATCCGTGCAGAACATGTTGCAGATCGTCAGCCGCGACACCGACATGAACCTGCTGCACATGGAAGACTTCGGCTTGCACTACGCGCGCACCTTGCGCCTGTGGCATGAGAACTTCCGTCGCGCCCATGGCCGCCTTGCCGAGTTGGGCTACGATGAATACTTCCTGCGCCTGTGGGAATTCTACTTGTGCTACTGCGAAGGTGGGTTTATGGAGCGAACGATCGGTACCGCGCAGTTGCTGCTGGCCAAGCCTGCGGCGATCAACCCGCCGTTGCTCGGGCGTTTCAGTGCTTAAAACGCTGGCCAATGCCGTGCTGTTCCAGTGCGGTTGGTTTGCCTGTGTGCTGGGCGGTGACACCCGTTGGTTATGGGTGGGCGCTGGTGTGCTGGTCATCCACCTGCTGTGGACAAGCTCATGGTCTGAAGACGGCCAAGTGCTCCTGGCCGTGACCCTTTTGGGTACCGTAGTCGATACCTCGTTGCGTACCTTTGGCGTGTTTCACTTCGGTTTTCCAGGGCCGCTGATTCCCTTTTGGCTAATCATACTATGGGCACTGCTCGCGACTACGCTGCGCCATTGCCTGGCCTGGAGCGCACAACCCTGGTGGCGCGCCAGCCTGCTGGGTGCGGTGGGCGGGCCGTTGTCTTACTACGCCGGCAGCCAATTGGCCGGTGTGCGTTTCGGCTACGACACAACGCTAACGCTGATCGGCCTGGCGCTGCTCTGGGCGATCCTGTTCCCCGTCATGCACTGGGTGGCGCGACAGCTTGGCCACTGACGTCCGTCAGAGCATTCATGCGCACCCAGCGCGCTTGCCTTACACTGCGCGCCTATGACCAACATCCCCCACACTCAAATCACCGAACCCGCCGTCACCTGCTCGACGTGCGCGGCCTGCTGCTGCCAGCTGGAAGTCATGCTGATTACCGACACGGGTGTGCCGCAACGCTATATCGATACCGACGACTGGGGCGGTGAAGTGATGCTGCGCCTGGATGACGGCTGGTGCGCGGCGCTGGATCGGGACACGATGATGTGCACGATCTACGAGCGGCGGCCGTTGATCTGTCGGGAATTCGAGATGGGTGCGCCGGAGTGCCTGGAAGAGCGCCAGGGCATTGCGACGGCGTATCGCTGATCCAACATGTGGTGGATATAAAATGTGGGAGCTGGCTTGCCTGCGATAGCATCACTTCGGTGTAACTGATAAACCGAGGTGTCTGCATCGCAGGCAAGCCAGCTCCCACATGGTTTTGCGCAGGCTTGAGAGTTACAACGGGTAGGTGTAGTGCAACGAGTAGCTCTCTACCCCGTCGTTATTGCTGCTGATGCCCGCATTGGAATAGTGCGTGGCGCGAATGCCCACTTCATGCCCACCGGCAAAGCGCAAACCAAAGCCCAGTCGGTCTTCGAACTGGAAGGCCTGGCCGATGTTGTTGTCTTCAACCCGCGTACGTGAAAACACCGCGACACCGATCCCGGCTTCTATATAGGGCTTGACCTTCTCCCCGGCAAACTCGTACACAAACACCGGCGAGAACGACAGGCTGCTGACACTCGCGCGTTTGTCGCCATCCCAGTAGGTGTAAGCGCCGCTCCAATAGCCGGTCAGTCGGCCCGTATCACTCTGCCACCAGCTTTTATCCCAATCCGACGTCAGCCCCAATCGATAGGTCATGGTCGAATCGCTGGTGCCCCCCACCCCAAATTCCAGGCCGGCGGCCTGGGCCGAAACTGAGTGTCCCACCACAGCGGCCGCAATCGCAGCCAAACAGAACAAGCGCTTCATAAGAGCACATCCTTTGAGATCGAAGTCGTATGGTTTTGTACAGGCTAACGCTATAGAAGCTTGCGCGATGCCAGAAGTTCAGCTTCTAACCGCGATGTTTCACGAATTTTTCACAAGCCAAAATTACGCACAACACCGGGAGATTTCCAGAGTGTCGGTAGGATATTTCTTAGGTGATCGACGTCGCCGCTGGTCCAGAACTGCGCTGGCTCAGGCTTGCCGGGCGACAGCAGGTTACGTTCGCCCAACAGACGCTTGAGCTGACGCGCCACGGCAGCGCCGGTGTCGATCAGGATGATGCTAGGGGGAAGCATCTGTGCCAGAAGCGGCTTGAGGAAGGGGTAATGGGTACAGCCGAGGATGATGGTGTCACAACCGGCGCTCAGCAGCGGGTCGACATAGCCCTGCAACAGCTGGCGCAGCCCGGTGCTATTGAGGTCACCGGTTTCGATCAACTCCACCAGGCCCGGGCACGGCTGGGTAATCACCCGCACGTCGGTGGCAAAGCGGTCGAGTAATGCTGCGAACTTGGCACTTTGCAATGTGCCGGTGGTGGCGAGCACGCCGACCACGCCACTGCGGGTGGCAGCGGCGGCTGGCTTGACCGCCGGCTCCATACCCACCAAAGGCCAGTCGGGATAGTCCTGGCGCAAATCAGCCACGGCGGCGACGGTTGCGGTGTTGCAGGCAATCACAAAGGCTTTGGCGCCTTGTTCACGAAAAAACTCGGCGACCAAACGGCTACGCTCAAGAATGAACGCCGGGGATTTTTCACCGTAGGGGATATGCCCGCCATCAGCCACGTACAGCAGTGACTCATGGGGCAACAACTGCTGGATTTCATCCAGCACCGACAGGCCGCCGACGCCGGAATCGAACACACCGATGGGCGCGTCCTTAACCATGGGCCGTCCCGCAAACGCTGCAGCCGGGGTCGCGCTTGACGCGCAGTTCGCGAAAACGCGTGGTCAAGGCGTCGATCAGTAGCAAGCGCCCCACCAAGGGTTCACCAAAACCTGCCAGCAACTTCAGCGCTTCCAGTGCTTGCAGGCTACCGACCAGCCCGACCAACGGACCGACCACACCGGCTTCGCTGCAGGTCAGCTCGGTGTCGCTGCCGTGCCCATATAAACAGTGGTAGCACGGGCTTTCGTCGCGGCGCGGGTCGAACACTGACAATTGCCCTTCCAGGCGAATGGCCGCACCGCTGACCAATGGTTTTCCAGCCGCAACACAAGCGGCGTTGACGGCTTCACGGGTGGCGAAGTTGTCGCTGCAATCGAGCACCACGTCTACCGCGGCCACTGCGGCGGCGAGTGAATCGGCATCCAGCGCAGTGCGATGGGCGACCAACGTAATTTCGGGGTTGATGCCGGCCAGGCGACGCATGGCCGAATCGACCTTGGCCTGCCCGACGCTGTCGGTGTCGTGGATGATCTGGCGTTGCAGGTTGGTCAGGTCGACAGTGTCGAAGTCTGCCAGGTGCAACTCGCCCACGCCGGCAGCGGCCAGGTACAACGCGACTGGCGCACCCAAGCCGCCGAGGCCGACAATCAGCGCATGGCCGTTTTTAAGACGCAGCTGGCCTTCGATGTCGACATGTTGCAACAGAATCTGTCGGCTATAGCGCAACAGCTCCTGGTCGGTCAGCACGGGCGGCGCCCCAACGTGATGCGTTCGTGGCCGCCGAGGTCGATGCGGCTGTGGACCTCTTCAAAGCCCTCACCCGACAACAAATCACGTACCGCCGCAGCTTGGTCGTAACCGTGTTCGAGCAGCAGCCAGCCACCGGTATTCAAGTGGGCTGGGGCCTGGGCGATGATCAACCGCAGATCGTCCAGCCCATCATGGCCCGCCACCAAGGCGCTGGCCGGTTCAAAGCGCACATCGCCTGCCACCAGGTGCGGATCATTATCGGCAATGTAAGGGGGGTTGCTGATGATCAAATCGAAGCGCTGGCCTTGCAGCGCGCTGAACCAATGGCTGTTCAACACCGTGGCGTTCTTCAGGTGCAGGCGCTGGCGGTTGCGTTCGGCCAGGGCCACGGCTTCGAGCACACGGTCAACGGCGGTGACCTGCCAGGCCGGGCGTTCGCTGGCCAGGGCCAGGGCGATCGCGCCGCTGCCGGTGCCCAGGTCGAGGACCTTGGCAGGCGTGGCCGGCAACAATTCAAGGGCGGCTTCCACCAGCAGCTCGGTTTCCGGGCGCGGGATCAGCGTGTGCGGCGCGACCTCCAGGTCGAGCTTCCAGAAACCCTGCTGACCGAGGATGTAGGCCACCGGCTCACCCGTGCGGCGACGCTGCAGGTAATCGGTAAAGGTCAGCGCATCTTCGCTGCTGACGATTTTTTCCGGCCAGGTGTGCAAGTAGCTGCGCGATTTGCCCAAGGCAGCGGCCAGTAACAGTTCCACATCCAGACGCGCGGTGGGCGAGTCAGGCAGGTCAGCGGCGCGCAGGAGGCTGGCAATAATGGTCATTTATTCACCTATCGCCGCCAATTGATCGGCCTGGTATTCGGCCAGCAAAGGCTCGATCACCGCATCAACGCCGCCGGCGAGAATTTCGTCGAGGGAGTAAAGCGTGAGGTTGACCCGGTGGTCGGTGACCCGGCCTTGGGCGAAGTTGTAGGTGCGGATGCGTTCGGAGCGGTCGCCCGAGCCCACCAGCAGCTTGCGCTCGCTGGCAATCGCGTTGGCGGCGGCGCTGGTCTGTTGGTCGTTGAGCTTGGCCGACAGCCAGGACATGGCCCGCGCACGGTTTTTGTGCTGGGAACGCTCTTCCTGGCATTCGACCACGATGCCCGACGGCAAGTGGGTGATCCGGATCGCCGAGTCGGTCTTGTTCACGTGCTGACCACCGGCGCCCGACGAACGGTAGGTGTCGACACGCAAGTCCGCCGGGTTGATCTCAATGGCTTCCTGCTCGTCCGGCTCGGGCAACACGGCCACGGTGCACGCCGAGGTGTGGATACGGCCCTGGGATTCAGTCGCCGGAACCCGCTGCACGCGGTGCGCGCCGGACTCGAATTTAAGCTTGCCGTAGACGTTGTCACCTTCGACCCGGGCGATGACTTCTTTATAGCCGCCGTGCTCACCTTCATTCTCGGACAAAATCTCGACCCGCCAGCCACGTCGCTCGGCGTAGCGCGAGTACATGCGGAACAGGTCGCCGGAGAAGATTGCCGCCTCGTCGCCACCGGTGCCGGCGCGGATTTCGAGGAACACGTTGCGCCCGTCGTTCGGGTCTTTGGGCAGCAGCATGCGTTGCAGGTCGCCTTCCAACTCGGCCAACTTCTCTTTGGCTTCGCGGACTTCTTCCACGGCCATTTCACGCATGTCCGGGTCGCTGTCCTTGAGCAGCGCCTGGGCGCCTTCGAGGTCGGCCTGCACTTTCATCAGGCTTTTATAGGTGGCCACAATCGGCTCAACTTCGGCGTATTCCTTGGAATAGGCGCGGAACTTGGTCTGATCGGAGATGACCTCGCCATCGCCGAGCAAGGCGGTCAGTTCTTCGAAACGGTCCTGGAGCACGTCCAGTTTATTGAGCAGTGACGCTTTCATTGCGGTTTTTTATCCGAAGAGCTATCTGACGCGCCCTCACCGAGGGCAAAGAGTTCCTGGGCCATGGCCAGCGCATCGAGGCGGCCTTCGGCGGTAAGCTTTTTCAACTGAACGCTGGGGGCGTGGAGCAATTTGTTGGTCAGGCCACGTGCCAATTGCATCAGCACTTCTTCGGCGCTGCTGCCGTTGGCCAGCAAGCGCTGGGCCTTGATCAATTCTTCATCGCGCAGGCGTTCACCCTGCTGACGATACGCCTTAAGCACGTCGACCGCCGCCAGCTCACGCAGGCGCACCATAAAGTCTTCGGCGCCGGTGCTGACCATTTCCTCGGCGGCCTGGGCTGCGCCCTGGCGACTCTTGAGGTTTTCGGCGACCACTTCGTGCAGATCATCGACGCTATAGAGGTAAACGTCGTCCAACTCGCCGACTTCAGGCTCGATATCACGGGGAACAGCGATATCCACCATGAAGATCGGTTTGTGCTTGCGCAGCTTCAGCGCGCTCTCGACCGCGCCTTTGCCCAGGATCGGCAACTGGCTGGCGGTGGAGCTGATGACGATATCGCTGCGCACCAGCTCGGCCGGGATGTCCGAGAGCAACACCGCGTGGGCGCCAAACTGCTCGGCCAGGATGCTCGCGCGCTCCAGGGTGCGGTTGGCGACCACGATACGCTTGACGCCCAGGTCATGCAGGTGGCGAGCGACCAAGGTGATGGTTTCACCGGCGCCGATCAACAGCGCCTGGCTGCGCTGCAAGTCACTGAAAATCTGTTTGGCCAGGCTGACGGCGGCGAACGCGACGGACACCGGGTTTTCACCGATGGCGGTGTCGGTGCGCACCTGCTTGGCCGAATTGAACGTAGCCTGGAACAACCGGCCAAGCAACGGGCCGACGGTGCCAGCCTCGCGGGCCACGGCGTAGGCGGATTTCATCTGGCCGAGGATCTGCGGCTCGCCCAACACCAGCGAGTCGAGCCCTGCGGCGACGCGCATCATGTGACGAACTGCCGCATCCTCTTCGTGCACATATGCACTGGCGCGCAGGTCCTCGAGATCCAAATGGTGATAATCGGCCAGCCAGCGCAGCACCACATCCGCTGAGAGATGTTCCTGCTCTATATAAAGCTCGCTGCGATTGCAGGTCGAAAGGATCGCAGCTTCGCGGCTGTCGGTGAGCCGGCAGAGCTGCTGCAAGGCCTCAACCAACTGCTCTGGCGTAAACGCCACGCGCTCGCGCACGTCTACGGTTGCAGTCTTGTGGTTAATACCGAGTGCGAGGAAGGCCATTCAATATCGCTGATGATGTCGGGAAGCCGACAATTGTCCTACTTCGATAGATCCAGAACAACCACCGTCGTCTATTGTCCTAGTAGCTTGTGCCTATAAAGGCGCCCACTGAGACTCGGTTATGTTTGGCCGAAGGCTTGTGTCATGATGATCCGACCGCAGGTTAGTCGTCCTCTTCCTATATGAATAGATCTTCCGCGTTGCTCCTTGCTTTTGTCTTCCTCAGCGGCTGCCAGACCTTGGCACCCGTGTCGCCGGACGGTACGCCGCCGGTCGAAGACAGCGCCCCAGCCCCTGAAAAGCCCAAGGTTTACTCCTCGTTCAATGAAGAAACGATCTACAGCCTGCTGACCGCGGAACTCGCCGGCCAGCGCAATCGTTTCGATATTGCCCTGGATAACTATGTGACCCAGGCCATCAACACCCAGGACCCGGGCATTTCGGAGCGTGCGTTTCGCATCGCCGAATACCTGGGCGCTGACCAGGCCGCGCTGGATACTTCGCTGATCTGGGCGAAAAACGCTCCGCAAGACCTGGAAGCGCAACGTGCGGCGGCCGTGCAACTGGCACGCGCCGGGCGCTATGACGACTCCATGGTGTATATGGAGAAAGTCCTGCAGGGCAAGGGCGACACGCATTTCGACTTCCTCGCGCTGTCGGCTGCCGACACTGACCAGGACACGCGCAATGGCTTGATGAAGAGTTTTGACCGCCTGCTGCAAAAGCATCCGAAAAACAGCCAACTGATTTTCGGCAAAGCCTTGCTGCTGCAGCAGGATGATGAAGCCGATGCCGCCCTCAAGCTGCTGGAGCAGAACCCGCCGGAAGACGGCGAGATCGCCCCGATTCTGCTGCGCGCACGCTTGCTGCAGAACCTTAATCGCGGCAAGGAAGCGATTCCACTGCTGGAAAAAAGCATCAAGAAATACCCGGGCGACAAGCGCTTGCTGCTGACCTATGCGCGAATGCTGGTGGAGCAAGACCGCATGGAAGACGCCAAAGTGCAGTTCGCCAACCTGGTCCAGCAATACCCCGACGACGACGAGCTGCGTTACTCCCTGGCACTGGTCTGCCTGGAAGCCAAGGCCTGGGACGAGGCCAAGGGTTATCTGGAGGAGCTGATCGAGCGCGAAAGCCATGTGGATTCGGCGCACCTGAACCTCGGCCGCATCGCGGAAGAACGCAACGACCCGCAGGCTGCGCTGCTTGAGTACGCCCAGGTCGGCCCCGGCAACGATTACCTGCCGGCCCAGCTGCGTCAGGCCGATATCCTGATGAGCAACGGCCGCACCGACGAAGCGGAAAAACGCCTGGCGGCGGCACGTGATGCCGAACCGGACTATGCGATCCAGCTGTACCTGATCCAGGCCGAAACACTGTCGGCCAACAAGCAGGGCGAACGCGCCTGGAAATTGCTGCAACAAGCCTTGCTGCAATACCCCGACGACTTGAACCTGCTGTACACCCGCGCCATGCAGGCGGAAAAACGCAATGACCTGGCGCAGATGGAAAAAGACCTGCGCCTGATCATCAAGCGCGACCCGGACAATGCCATGGCGCTCAATGCCCTGGGCTACACCCTGTCGGACCGCACCACGCGTTACGCCGAAGCCAAGGTGCTGATCGAACAAGCCCACAAGCTCAACCCGGAAGACCCGGCCGTGCTCGACAGCCTGGGTTGGGTGAATTACCGCCTGGGCAATCTGGACGAAGCCGAACGCCTGCTGCGCCAGGCACTCGAACGTTTCCCTGACCAAGAGGTGGCAGCCCACCTGGGTGAAGTGCTGTGGGCCAATGGCAAACAGCGCGAAGCGCGACAAATCTGGGAAAAATTCCTCAAGGAACAACCCGAAAGCCCCATCCTGCGCGGCACCATCAAGCGCCTGACCGGATCCGAGACCCTTTAAGCTTATGTTTTTGCGCCACGTTATTGTTTTCAGTTTCATCGCCCTGCTCGCCGGTTGCGCGGGCATCGGCAGTCGTGAATCCGTTGAAGGCCAGGGCAACCCGGCGCAATGGAAACAGCACAAAGAGCAGCTCAGCAGCATCGACGGCTGGCAGATCGACGGCAAGGTCGGGGTTCGCGCGCCGAAAGATTCCGGCAGCGGCACGTTGTTCTGGCTGCAGCGCCAGGACTATTACGATATCCGTTTGTCCGGGCCACTTGGCCGCGGTGCTGCGCGCCTGACCGGCCGGCCAGGGCAAGTGAGCCTGGAAGTGGCCAATCAAGGCCGCTATGAGGCAGCCACGCCGGAAGAACTGCTGGAACAACAGATTGGCTGGAAGCTCCCCGTTTCGCACCTTGTGTGGTGGGTACGCGGCCTGCCTGCGCCGGACAGCAAAAGCAGGCTGAGCCTCAATGGCGACAGTCGCCTGGCCACTCTGGAGCAGGATGGCTGGCAGGTTGAATACCTCAGCTATGTGCAACAGGGCGCCTACTGGCTGCCCGAGCGCATCAAACTGCATGGCACCGACCTTGACGTCACGCTGGTGATCAAGGAATGGCAACCGCGCAAGCTGGGGCAATAACGTGACCGCCACCACCTTGACACTGCCCTCCCCGGCCAAACTCAATTTGATGCTGCACATTCTGGGTCGCCGTGAAGACGGCTACCACGAGTTGCAGACGCTGTTTCAGTTTCTCGATTACGGCGATGAACTCACCTTCGCCGTGCGCGACGATGGCGTGATCCAACTGCACACCGAATTCGAAGGCGTGCCCCACGACAGCAATCTGATCGTCAGGGCCGCGAAAAAACTTCAGGCGCAATCCGGTTGCTCACTCGGCATCGACATCTGGATCGATAAAATTTTGCCCATGGGCGGCGGCATCGGTGGCGGCAGCTCAAATGCCGCGACCACGCTGCTCGGTTTGAATCACTTGTGGCAACTGGGCTGGGACCACGATCGCCTGGCCACGCTGGGCCTGACACTGGGCGCCGACGTGCCGGTTTTCGTGCGTGGGCACGCGGCTTTTGCCGAAGGCGTCGGGGAGAAACTCACCCCGGAATACCCCGAAGAGCCTTGGTATGTCGTGCTTGTTCCGCAAGTATCTGTAAGTACAGCAGAAATTTTTTCAGATCCACTGTTGACACGTAACTCTCCTCCCATTAAAGTGCGCCCCGTTCCCAAGGGAAACAGTCGAAATGACTGCTTACCGGTTGTAGCAAGGCGTTATCCAGAGGTACGTAACGCTTTGAATTTGTTAGGTAAATTTACCGAAGCAAAATTAACCGGAACTGGAAGTTGTGTGTTTGGGGGCTTCCCAAGCAAAGCTGAAGCTGATAAAGTCTCGGCCCTTCTTACAGAGACCCTTACAGGGTTTGTAGCAAAGGGAAGCAACGTTTCGATGTTGCATCGCAAGCTGCAAAGTCTGCTCTAAAAGGAACCGAGTACTGGGTACTCGTTGCAACAGATACAGGGGCGTCGCCAAGCGGTAAGGCAGCAGGTTTTGATCCTGCCATGCGTTGGTTCGAATCCAGCCGCCCCTGCCATTTTCTAATACTCATCCAGGTTACCCTCAGCCTCTAGGTACTGCGCGTGTCCAAGATGATGGTCTTTACGGGGAACGCCAACCCCGATCTGGCTCGACGTGTCGTACGTCAGCTGCATATCCCTCTCGGTGACATCTCTGTCGGTAAATTCTCCGACGGCGAAATTACAGCCGAGATCAATGAAAACGTCCGCGGTAAAGATGTTTTCATTATTCAGCCGACTTGCGCTCCGACCAACGATAACCTGATGGAACTCGTCGTGATGGCTGATGCCTTCCGCCGCTCCTCAGCGACTCGAATCACAGCTGTAATCCCTTACTTTGGTTATGCCCGTCAGGATCGCCGTCCGCGTTCCGCACGTGTGGCTATCAGCGCGAAAGTCGTTGCTGACATGCTGACCGTGGTAGGCATCGACCGTGTTCTCACGGTTGACCTGCACGCTGACCAAATCCAGGGGTTCTTCGATATTCCGGTAGATAACATCTACGGCTCCCCAGTATTGGTGGATGACATTGAAGACCAGCGCTTTGAAAACCTGATGATCGTGTCCCCGGACATTGGTGGCGTCGTGCGTGCACGGGCTGTTGCCAAATCCCTGGGCGTGGACCTCGGGATCATCGACAAACGCCGTGAGAAAGCCAATCACTCTGAAGTGATGCATATCATCGGTGATGTCGAAGGGCGTACCTGTATTCTGGTTGATGACATGGTCGACACCGCCGGCACCCTGTGCCACGCGGCGAAAGCCTTGAAAGAGCATGGTGCAGCAAAAGTCTTCGCCTACTGCACACACCCTGTGCTGTCGGGCCGAGCGATCGAGAACATCGAGAACTCCATGCTGGACGAACTGGTGGTGACTAACACCATCCCGTTGTCCGCAGCAGCTCAAGCCTGTTCGCGTATCCGTCAACTGGATATCGCACCGGTAGTTGCCGAAGCGGTTCGCCGCATCAGCAACGAAGAATCGATCAGCGCGATGTTCCGATAAGGGTCAAACCTTACGAAACATCCCACTGACGAAAAGCGCCCCGCCCCAGCATTCTGTTGGGGCGGGGCTTTTTTGCCCATATCGCCTTTAGCGCTGGTCGCAAACGCTGGGGCGAATGTGGTTATTTTGGAGATACAACATGAACGATTTTACTCTGAATGCTGAAGCGCGTTCCGACCTGGGGAAAGGTGCGAGCCGCCGCCTGCGTCGTCTCGCAAGCCTGGTTCCAGCTGTAGTTTACGGTGGCGACAAAGCCCCTGAATCCATCAGCATGCTGGCCAAAGAAATCGCCAAACTGCTCGAAAACGATGCGGCCTACAGCCACATCATCGAGCTGAATGTTGGTGGCAAGAAGCAGAACGTCATCATCAAGGCCCTGCAACGTCACCCAGCCAAAGGCCACGTGCTGCACGCTGACTTCGTACGCGTAGTAGCCGGTCAGAAACTGACCGCTATCGTGCCTGTGCACTTTGTTGGTGAAGAAGCTCCGGTCAAGAAAGGCGGCGAAGTTTCGCACGTTGTTGCCGAGATCGAAGTGACCTGCCTGCCGAAAGACCTGCCTGAGTTCATCGAAGTCGACCTGTCGGCTCTGGAAATCGGCGACATCGTTCACCTGTCCGACCTCAAAGCCCCTAAAGGCGTTGAGTTTGTTGCACTGGCTCACGGTGATGACAAAGCTGTTGCAAACGTTCACGCTCCACGCGTTG
Source organism: Pseudomonas sp. WS 5532 (assembly GCF_012985445.1). Classification (NCBI taxonomy): domain Bacteria; kingdom Pseudomonadati; phylum Pseudomonadota; class Gammaproteobacteria; order Pseudomonadales; family Pseudomonadaceae; genus Pseudomonas; species Pseudomonas sp. WS 5532. The sequence continues at coordinate 83,409 of NZ_JAAQWK010000001.1, read as the reverse complement.
CACCAGAAGCTGAAGAAGGCGCTGCAGAGTAATTCACTCTGTAATGTCGGAGCTTGAGGAAACATCGCGGACCGGAACGTAGCGAGAAAGCGGGCGATAACGCGGCGTTTACTCTTGAGTAAATGATCTTTTGTTGACCGCTTTCGCCGCACACAGGTTGCGGCGATGTTATCCACAACTCCAAAGGAAGGGCCCCTGTCGTGACTGCCATTAAACTGATCGTTGGCCTGGGAAATCCAGGCGCCGAATACGAACAGACCCGGCATAACGCGGGGGCCCTTTTTGTTGAGCGTATCGCCCACGCACAAGGTGTGAACCTTGTGGCCGATCGCAAATATTTTGGCCTGACCGGGCGCTTCTCGCACCAGGGTCAGGATGTTCGTCTGCTGATTCCTACCACCTACATGAACCGCAGCGGCCAGGCTGTCGCGGCGCTTGCGGGCTTCTTCCGGATCAAACCCGAAGAAATCCTGGTGGCCCATGACGAACTGGACCTGCCACCCGGCGTTGCCAAACTCAAGTTAGGCGGCGGGCATGGCGGCCACAATGGCCTGCGCGACATCATTGCGCAGTTGGGTAATCAGAATAATTTTTACCGTCTGCGGCTCGGCATTGGCCACCCAGGCGTTGCCAGTATGGTTTCAAATTTCGTCCTGGGTCGTGCGCCACGCGCCGAACAGGAAAAACTCGATGCCAGCATCGACTTTGCCCTCGGCGTGCTGCCGGATATCTTCGCCGGTGAATGGAACCGCGCGATGAAAAACCTGCACAGCCAGAAGGCCTGACTCTTACCGAGGGGAAACACCATGGGATTCAATTGCGGCATCGTCGGCCTGCCCAACGTCGGCAAATCCACCCTGTTCAACGCCCTGACCAAGTCCGGTATTGCGGCGGAGAACTTCCCCTTCTGCACCATCGAACCCAACAGCGGTATCGTGCCGATGCCAGACCCGCGCCTGGACGCGTTGGCGGCGATCGTCAATCCCAAGCGTATCCTGCCGACCACCATGGAGTTCGTCGACATCGCGGGCCTGGTAGCCGGCGCGTCGAAAGGTGAGGGCCTGGGCAACAAGTTTTTGGCCAACATCCGTGAAACCGATGCCATCGCCCACGTGGTCCGCTGCTTTGAAGACGAGAACGTGATTCACGTCTCCAACAGCGTTGACCCGAAACGCGACATCGAGATCATCGACCTGGAGCTGATCTTCGCCGACCTCGACAGCTGCGAAAAGCAACTGCAGAAAGTCGCGCGTAATGCCAAGGGCGGCGACAAGGACGCAGTGGTCCAGAAAGGCCTGCTGGAGCAACTGATCGCACACTTCACCGAAGGCAAGCCGGCACGCAGCCTGATGAAGAACATGGGCGTCGACGAGAAAGCCGTGATCAAAGGCTTCCACCTGCTGACCACCAAGCCTGTGATGTACATCGCCAACGTTGCCGAAGACGGCTTCGAGAACAACCCTTTGCTGGATGTGGTCAAGGCCATCGCCGACGAAGAAGGCGCTATCGTGGTGCCGGTGTGCAACAAGATCGAAGCAGAAATCGCCGAGCTCGATGACGGCGAGGAAAAAGACATGTTCCTCGAGGCCCTGGGCCTGGAAGAGCCTGGCCTGAACCGCGTGATCCGCGCCGGCTACGAAATGCTCAACCTGCAGACCTACTTCACCGCCGGTGTTGAAGAAGTCCGCGCCTGGACCGTCAAGGTCGGTGCCACTGCACCACAGGCCGCCGGCGTGATCCACACCGACTTCGAAAAAGGCTTTATTCGCGCCGAAGTCATCGCCTACAACGACTTCATCCAGTACAAGGGTGAAGCCGGTACCAAGGAAGCCGGTAAATGGCGCCTGGAAGGCAAAGAGTACATCGTCAAGGATGGCGACGTGATGCACTTCCGTTTCAACGTCTAAGCGCCATCGCGGTTTTGCCGCCCACAAAAAAGCCGATGCACTGCATCGGCTTTTTTGTGGGCGGTTGTTTGTATTTCGACAATAGCTATCCTCTTATCTATTTGAAACCTTAAGACGTTTCCTATTTGTCGTAACAAAAACAGCCCAACAACCTCGAGTGACGTTAAGCGACAAGTTAATGACTTTTCCTACGCAAGCCTGGCTTACTCTTACCTGCATACTCGATGATAAATCTTATACTTTACGCTCTGCCCAAACACCGTCTAAATCACAGCCCTTTAATCGTAAACAATCACGCTAGTGGAGCACCCACCCGATGTCGGCCGCCGATCAAAAAGAAAGCGAAACCGATACGCCATTCATTGAAGGCTCGGATATTGAGAACACGATCAATAGCACCGCGACACTGAATGTTGACATCTTGTTGCTGGGGGAAACCGGCACTGGCAAAGATACCCTGGCACAACGAATACATCGCCTGTCCGGCCGTCGAGGTAACTTTGTTGCGGTCAATTGCGCCGCCATTCCGGAGAGCCTCGCCGAAAGCCAATTATTCGGTGTCAACAGTGGTGCTTATACCGGGGCTGTACAATCACGCGCAGGGTTTATCGAGGCGGCTCACCTGGGTACGTTGTATTTGGATGAAATCGACAGCATGCCGCTTTCGCTGCAGGCCAAGCTATTGCGTATGCTTGAATCACGAGGGGTTGAACGGCTGGGCTCAACACGCTTCATCCCCGTCGACATGCGCGTCATCGCGTCCGCTCAACAATCACTGCATGACATGGTCGAGCAAGGCAGCTTCAGGCGGGACCTGTATTTTCGCCTGAACGTTATTAACATCAAGCTGCAGCCGCTGCGTGACCGACGTGAGCGTATCGTACCGTTGTTTCTGGAGATGATTAAACAAGAGGCGGAGCACTTCAACTGCACAGCCCCTCACCCCCCAACCGAACTGCTCCAGCAGTTGTTGTGTCATACGTGGCCGGGCAATGTCCGCGAACTACGCTCCACGGCCAAGCGTTTTGTCCTTGGGCTGCCGCCTTTATCGGCATCGAATGCAGAACCGCTGGAACTGGGCCTGAAAGACCGTCTGCAGCGTATTGAGAAAACGCTCATTGAAGAGTCTTTACATCGTCACACTTACAGCGTGGATTGTGTGGCGTTGGAACTGGGGGTTGCCAAGCGCACGCTCTACTACCGAATGAAGCAACTGGGTGTTTCACTCAACGCGTGTTTGCACGCTCAGGAAGTGCAATAAACGCTGAAACAAGTAGAAATAGGCCGATGGAACTGTTTCCAGAGGCATCGCCACTCAGTGTACGAGCATCGATTATCAAATAACGATGTAGCACGATTAATCGAATGCCTCATGACGAATACTCAACTATCCGATAGACAACCCAAAGGTGAAATCATGACATCTCCAGTCGGCAGCGGTGGCAGCATTACCAGCAAACAACTTTTTGATCAAATGAAAACGCTCACTGAGGAAAAAAACAAAGAAACGCTCGAGATGGCAAAGCTGGATAAAGATGCTTCGATTGCCAGCAAGTGGAGCCAGGTAATTAACAAAGTACAATAAGCAACACAGGCTTTCTCTAGTGTATTAAATAGAGAAAGCCTGTCTATTTTCCTGAGGGAGGTTTATATGCGCACAACGCTTGAAAAAGAGCGGGAAACCTATTCAGGTGCCCCTGTGTTTCCCGTCGAAAAAAGCAGTGATAGCGCCCACGACGCGCATTTCTTCAGTGCAGCACTGGAGCAGAACAATCCCTATCCGTCGGCCCCCCCCGCCCCAGGAAACAGTCGGTCGCTGGTGAGCCAATCAGAGCGGTTGAAATCCAACAACGAAAAAATCCCCAAGCTCCTGCGTGAATATACCAAGACCCAAAACGAGCTGAAAATGGCGGACGCCACACAGACCATTATTGAATCAAAAGAAATCCTCAACATCGGCGTCAAGGTAATAAAACACTGCACTTCGTTTGTTGAGAAAACCACTAACCTGCAATAGGTGAACCATGCGCCGCTGCCGCTTTATTCTCTTATGGCTGACCCTCTTATCGGTACTGAGCGGATGCGGTGAAAGCGTCGAACTGCACCGCAAGTTATCCGAGCAGGAAGCCAATGAGGTAATCGCTGAATTGGCAGACAAGCACATTCGGGCACAAAAACAGCTGGAGAAAGACGGCGTGGTCGTTCGCGTGCGCACAGATGATATTGCTGCCGCGGTCCACACGCTTGCCGCCGCCGGGTTACCAAAGACTGCGCGCTCTACGCTGGGCGACGTATTTCGCAAGGAAGGTGTCATCTCGACACCGCTTGAGGAACGGGCGCGCTATATCTATGCCTTGTCTCAGGAGCTGGAAGCGACCTTGTCCAATATCGATGGGGTTCTCGTCGCCAGGGTACACGTGGTACTGCCCGAGCGGGTCGCACCGGGAGAGCCGGTACAGCCGGCCTCGGCATCGGTCTTCATCAAGCATGATCCACGGCTGGAACCCGACAGCTTGCTGCCGCGCATTCGGCGGATGGTCGCCAGTAGCATACCGGGCATGACAACAGCCGTTGCAAACCCGCAAAAACTGACCGTGATCTTCGTACCGGCTACCGCCTACAAGGAAAAGCAGCAACTCGCCTACTTCGGGCCGTTTCTGATTAAGCCCGGGGACCTCGCTTTTTGGCAGACCATGGTGACATTGTTCTTTATCGCCCTGTTAGTGGGGTGCGCTGCAGCGGGGTTCTGGGTGAAAAAGGCGCGCGGCGCCCAACAAGCCGAGCCGAACACGAATGACGCATGACAGCCTCAGTTGGGCCAAGTGGTGGGCCTGCCCATGGCTCGATTCGCCCCATGACTGGCCGCCTTTCGTCCCTTCAGTGCCCTATTCGAGAACACTCTGCCAGAGCCAGCACGCGGCAATGGCAACGGCGTTGGGAATTGATCCATGCCTGCCTGTCGAACCGTCTCCAGCACTGTTGCAGTTGGTACTTGAACCTGAACAACGCAGAGACCTCATCCTCACGCTGGTCGGCGGTGTTTACCAGATCAAGAACCGCACGCCATTGAGCCAAGACCTGCAACTCTGGTGCGTACGCCTTTCCAAGGCACTGCTGCCCAACACCCTGCAAACCCACACTGAAGACCCCCTGCACTATCTACGCGCCTGGGTAGAACCCTCTGTGTGGCAGCGGCTGCGGTTGAGCTTTGACCGCCATCGGGTGCTCGCCCTAGAGAAGAACCCTCGACTGATCGATGCCCACGACAAGCTTGAAACTATTTGGAAGGCCGCAATATGGCGCACCGGCGCGTCAAACAACGAGCCGGTGTTTTCCTTCGCCGAGGAGTCCCAGGACGATGCTGTGCAAACGCACGATTGAGCTACGCAAGCCGCTTCCTTCACGGACCTGCTCGCTGATTCCCTTGGAAACGTTGGCGGACTGCGCCCGCGACACCGAATTGTTAAACAGTGCCCAGGTTCAGGCAGATGAGATCCTGCGCCAGACCTATGTGCAACGCGACCAATTGCTGCTGCAGGCTCAACATGAGTTCTGGCAACGCGCCAATCGCCAATTGCATCTGTGGCACACGCAGCAGCAAGCGGTCCTCGACAACATCGAACGCATCGCCACATCAGTCACCCACAGTGCCATTCGCAGCTTGCTCGAGGACACAACGCCCACTCAACGGGTGTCTGCCATGCTCAAGCAAATGCTCGCAGCCCAGGCCCCGGCGATCCGCGCAAAGTTGGTCTGCAACCCGCAGGATCAGGCGGATGTGGAACATTGGCTGGATCAACACACCGAAGCGCCCTGGCGCCTGCTGTGTGACGAGTCTGTTCAGCCACAGATGTTGATCCTGGAGGCAGAGGAAGGCAGCTTTCGTATCGACTGGGCCTCTTCGATCAATGCCCTGTTGGTGTCTCACACAGACTTTGTTTCAGAGGATTAACTTCTCAACCGCCTGCTGCATTTTTTATCCAGATATTTAAAAAATCGTGGAACGGATCCCAAAGGTAAACCACATAAAAAATACACGTTCAACGGAGATCAGCATATGAAACTCGACGCACGCGAGGGCGGGCAAATCTTCAGGGATTTAAGCAAAAACAACCGGCAGTTCGAACAACTCGGTCAGGGCATCCCTGATGAAATAACCTCGAAAGAGTTTTCATCACTGCTGGGTGAACACTTCAGGCTGAAACAAAACTTGATGCTACAGACGACTGCCGCCGGAGCGGTTCTCGGCCACCGGGCCGAGATGGGAAAAATCATTTTCAATGGGACCTGAGTGTTTCAGCGCGCGGCTCACTCAGTGGCTGGCGGGGGCAGAGCAAGAAATCACGCTGCTGGAGGGCGACGACACTATAACCCTGCGTCGTTACCCACAGTGTTTTTTGCTCAGCGCTCAACTTACCCATCAGCCAAAGCACGCACAAACAACAATGGAAACCTGGCTACAACTGGGTGGAGCAAGCCTGCCGTACTTTCAGGGAGCGCTTTCAGTCGAGCCCTCCACGGGGCAGCTCTGGCTACTTCAATGCGTCACGCAGGAAGACCATCAGGCCGTTCTGTTTAACCAACTCGAATCCCTTCTCAATCAGCGCGACACCTGGCGTTCCACGGCCAAGCGGCTGGCCAGAACGCCCAAAAAATGTGGGCCAACTCCACTGCGTGCGCAGTTTTATTAACTAGAGAATCCTATATGAACACCCTCATTTACAAGCGTTTACGCTTGTCTATCAGCTCGCCCTGTGCGCGTTTCAAACACGCCGACTGGCGTATTCCAATAGTTCTGATGTGCCTGTTGATACCTCTGCAAAGCCCCCTTGCCGCCATTCCAGCGGAATGGAAAAATACGGCGTATGCCTACGAAACCCAGTACAAGCCTGTACGCGAAGTGCTCGAAGACTTCGCCCAGACCTTCGGCACCCAACTGCAAATCGAGGGCCTGCTGGAGGGCGTGGTCAATGGCAAAATACGCGCTAATACTCCCCAGTCCATGCTCGACAGGCTGGGGGTCGAACACCGCTTCCAGTGGTACCTGTACAACAACACCCTGTACATCAGCACGCTGGATCAGCAAGAGTCTGCGCGGCTGGAAGTTTCGTCGGAAACGATCGCAGACCTTAAAAAGGCCCTGACCGATATCGGCCTGCTCGACAGCCGATTTGGCTGGGGTGAATTGCCGGACGATGGGGTTGTACTCGTCTCCGGTCCTAAACGCTATATCGAGCAGATCAAACAGTTCAGCAGCCAACGCAGATCTCCGGATGAAAAACAGAGCGTGCTGACTTACCCGCTCAAGTACGCCAACGCGGCGGACCGGATCATCGATTATCGCGGAGAGAAGCTGACCATCGCGGGCGTGGCCAGCGTGCTGCGTGGGTTACTGGAGCCACGTTCCACCTCCACAGTCGCCAATGCCACCCAATCTTCCGGCGCTTCTTCACCGTCGGCCCTGATTACGCCCAACGTCCCGCGGTTGAACAACCCTCTGCTGGAGCAGATGCTCGCCAACCCCACGAATGCAGGAGGGCTGTCGACGGGCGCCTCACTCGGCCCTCGCGCCCCACGCGCAACCAGCCGAATCCGGGTCGAAGCCGACGTGCGTAATAACGCGATTCTGATCTACGACCTGCCTGAGCGCCAAACGATGTACCGCGAGTTGATCACCCAACTCGACGTTGCACGCAAGCTGGTGGAGATAGACGCCATCATCCTCGACATCGAACGCACAAAGTTGCAAGAGTTCGGGGTTGAATGGGGCTTTCAAAACAGCCGCTGGCGCGGCGGCGTCAACGTGGCACCGGGCACGACTTCTCAGTTGTCGATTGGCAACCCCGGGCGCTTCTACGCTCACATACGTGCCCTGGAGTCCCAAGGGCTGGCAACCCTGGTCTCCAACCCTTCCGTGCTCACCCTGGAGAACCAGCCGGCGGTCATCGATTTCAACCGCACGCGATACCTGAAGGCCGGCAGAGACTACGCAACCATTTTACCCGTGACCGTCGGCACCAGCTTTCAGGTGGTGCCACGGGTGATCACCAGCCGTGGTGGCCACCAGATCCATTTGGTGGTGGATATTGAAGACGGTAACTTCGACGAACTCAACCTACAGCCCGATGACCTCGATGTTCGCCGTGGCAAGGTGAGCACCCAGGCGGTAATGGCGGAAAAGCGCTCATTGGTGGTCGGTGGTTTCCATGTCACAGACAACAAGGACAAACAAAGCAAGGTGCCGCTCCTGGGCGATATTCCTTTGCTGGGCAAGGCATTGTTCTCCTCGACTGAACGACAGAACAGTCGACGCGAGCGACTGTTCATCCTCACCCCACGGGTCATCGGCGACCAATCTGACCCTTCGCGTTACTTGCCCCAGGAGGACCAGGCCCAATTGCAGGCTGCCCTCAAGCCTCTGGCGCGCCGGCAAGCCGCCCATCTGCCGCCCATAAACCGAAGCGATATCACCAGCACCCTGGCGCACCTGGTCAGCGGCGAAGTCCCAGACGGTTTCAAGGCAGGGCCAATGCCCCTGCAACTGGACACGTTGTGCGCCACGCGCGATCTGTTGGCGCTCAACAGCGAGCGCAGCCAGTGGTATACCGGCGCGCAGTTCAATGTGGCGGTGGTGGTCGTGCGCAACCAGATCAAACGCAACGTGCGCATCGATGAAAAAGAATGCAGCAACTCACAAACGCTGGCGGTCAGTGTCTGGCCACGCGCCTGGCTTAAACCGGGTGAAGAAGCTGAAGTGTTTATCGCCATGCGGCCCGTTGTGAAAGATGAACACATCGGCGTACCCCGCCCTTCCCTTCTCACCGCCCCCTTGAAGACCACGCCATGAAGCACGGACTCTTGAGTATTATCTTGATCGGCGCAGCAATGATCGCCGCCGGCTGTACGCCAACCTGCAAGGGCGACTCCTGCACGCGCCCGCAATCGAGCAGTGACAAAATGGTGGTCTGGTGGCCACCAGAGATGCGCGTAGACTCCGGCCCCTCTGGGGAGCGGGCAGACTACCAGACCATTTCCCTGGAACGATGAGCCTCACGACACAGCCTGACGATGCATTGCATCGTCAGGTTTTTTTGGCCGACGTGCGCAGAGGCGTTGCCGCCCACCTGCAACTCCTCCCAGGTATCCACCTGTGTACGCTGCAAGCCGGCACCCGCGCGGGGTTGGCCTTGCACATCGCGCGCGAAGCATTGCAAGCCGGGCAGGTGCAGCGGGCACTGGAGCGACGTTTTGAACAAGCAGTGAGGTACGACGGTTGCTTTGTCTATCTCGACGCCCAAGGGACCCTGGTCATCTGGCGCTCGCTGCCTACGCACCACAACGCGCTTGATAGTGCCGTCAGCCGCTTGCTTTCACTGGCCAACCTTGATGCATTGGATGCCCGCGCCACGCGTTGATCAGCGTTGTTCCAGCTCAGGCAACTCCAGGGTTTCGCGCTTGGCTTCATCATCCAACTCACGCAAGGTGCGGTAGATCAGCGCGACCGCCTGCAGGGTTTCACGAGGGATACTGGCGCCCAGCTTATTGGTGTAGAGCGTGCGGGCCAGCCATACACACTGAATGACCGGCACGTCAGCCGCTTTAGCCCTTTTGATCAGTGCACGCGCGTCGGCATCCGTGCCTTTGTCCACCAGCAACGGCAGCGGTGTCTTGCCGGGGCGGTAATACAACGCGACGGCAAAGTGCGTCGGGTTGACGACCAACATGTCGGACTCTTCCAGCTTGGGCAACTTGACCTTTGGCTCCTCCTGAGCCAATTGCTGCGCCAGCGACCGTCGCTGGCCCTTCACATGGGGGTCGCCTTCCATGTCCTTGTATTCCTTGACCACCTCGACCTGGGTCATGCGCATGCGCTTGGCAAAGAAGTGCTTCTGCAGCGTCAGGTCGAGAAGTGCCAACACCAGCAACAGGCCCAGGCACACATGCAACAGGTAACGAAACAGATCAATCAGCGCCAGGATATAACTGGACAGGTCGCTGTTGGCCAAGTTGATCAAGGCCCCAAGGGAAGGACCGATCACCGCATACAACACCACGCCTAACAACACCGCCTTGGCGACCCCCATCAACAGGTTCATCAGCGACTGGGCGGAGAACATCTGTTTGAGCTGATTAAGGGGGTTGAGGCGCTTGAAATCCAACTTCAGGATTTCCGGCGCGAACAGCAAGCCGAACTGCATCCAGCTACTGAGCAGCTTGACGGCGATTGCCACTGAAGCCATCAGCAACGCAAAGGAAAAAAACACCACCATGGCGTCGAGCAGCACCTCTTCCAAGGCTGACACAAAGGGTCGGCTGATGCGGGATATCGGCAGCAGCATCATTTCCTGAAACCGCTGCAGGCTGCGGTCAGCGGTCCATAGCGCGATCTCGCTGATGGCTGTCAGCACCAGAAGCTTGCCGACATCCTGGCTTTGGGCAACCTGGCCTTTCTTGCGTTGATCACGCAGTTTCTTGGCACTGGCCGGGTGTTTTTTCTCACCGGAATCACTCATGGCATCGCCACCTTGAACATCAGCCCCAGGGCGTGCTTGAGCTCGCCCAGCAGGCTTAAGCGGCCGACGATCAGGTCCTGCAACAGTTCAAAATACAACAGCAAAATACCAATACCCGCCAGGCACTTGACCGGTGGGGCCAGCGTACTCACCTGCAGCTGCGGGCTATAAAGTCCTAACAGGGCAACGCCAAACTCCAACAACAGCAGCACCGCGATAAAAGGTGCGGCGTAGAGCATCATGTGGGTGAACGTGTCGCCGAGCAGGTTGAGAAACACGCCAAACCCATTGGCGTGCGGAAGTGGAAACCAAACGGTAGGCGGCCAGACCGAGTAGCTGTCCCAGATCACCTGCGTCAGTGCTCCAAGCCCCAGGGTGGCCATCAACAAAAAAATCGCCAGCTCCTTGAACAGATGCCCAATGGGTGTGGCATCCGGGCCAAGCGAAGGGTTGAGCTGGCCACCCGCCAAGGCTCCCCGCTGGTTATCCAGCAGCGCCCCCACCGCCTCGAACATCCAGAACGGCATCGACAGTAATACGCCCAGCAAGGTCCCCAGGGCCGCCTCCTTGAGCACCAACGCGCTGAGCATCAGCGTAGAGAATTCCTGGTCGGCGAAGGTGGCATATATACCCGGTGCAGGCAGCAGTGCCAGTACTGCCACAATGGCGTGGCGCGGCATCCCGCGGATATGTTGAAAACAAAACGCCGCGACCAGAAAGGCACAAGGGTAGATTCGCGCCATGCCAATCAACAGGCTGGGCAGGTAATCAAGATACTGCAGCACAGGCAAGACCTCAGTTCAGCGCAGAGCGAGAGATCATGTCGAATGTCAGATTGATCAGCTGAATCAACTCCACACCGATCCAACGCCCCGTCATGACCAGCGTGACACCCACTGCCACCAGCTTTATGCCAAACGGCAAGGTCTGGTCCTGTACCTGCATCAGCGCCTGTACAAGGGAGGTCAATACGCCGACCACCACCGCCACAATCAACGGCGGTGCCGACAACACCACGACCAGCAGCATGCCCTGCTTGAACAGCACGATCGGTTCCATACGCCACTCAGAGATAAGAAAAGAAGAGGCTGTCGAGCAGCCGTGACCACCCGGAAACCATCACGAACAACAACAGTTTGAGCGGCAAGGAAATGGTCATCGGCGAGACCATTTGCATGCCCAATGCCAGTAGCAAATTGGAGACAATCAGGTCGATCACAATGAACGGAATGTAGATGAGGAAGCCGATCTCGAACCCCGCCTGCAATTGCGACAGCACAAAGGCAGGCACCAACAGAATCAAGTCTTCTCGCTGGACTTCCTGCGCCATGGCTGCCGGCCACAGGCGCCCGGTGTTTTCCAGCAAGTGCGTCAACACATCCGGGTCAATATTGCGCAGCATGAATGCACGCAAGGGTTTGATTGCCTCACCGCCGGTGTGCAGAGCCATCTGCACACTGCTCAAATCCAGCGGCGAAACCTTGACGCTCTCGGCGATCTCGTAACCCACAGGCGCCATGATAAACAGCGTCGCCGCCAGCGCGATGCCATTGATAGCCATGCTGGGAGGCACTTGCTGCACGCCGATAGCGTTGCGGGTGATCATCAGCACAATGACAATCTTCAAGAACGCCGTACACACGATCAGCAGCATGGGCATCAGCGACAATGCCCCCAGGAACAGCGCAAGTACGAAGGGATCTATGCCCTGAATACTCATCGAGAAAAAACCACTCGCGTCACTTGCAGGCCCAAGCGCCCATCCACTTCCACCAACTGCCCCTGGCCGATCGGCCGATCACCGTAGTACAGGCCGGCCATTCCCGGCGCATAACCGGTAATACCCAATACTGAACCCTCAACCAGGTTGCGCAGTTCGCCCAGGGTCAGGTTCAGCACACCGCAACGCACGCTCAGCGACATGCTCAGCTCATCGAACGGTTCATGCCCGAACACTTCCATCACTGGTTCGTCTTCCGGCTCAGCGTAATAGGCTGCTGAAAAGTCCTCGTCCACACTCGTGTCCTCTATAGAAGTCAGGGTCAGGCACAGCGGCCCGGTGTCGTCGTCAATGCAGCCATGAAGGCGCTGCCTGCCAACCTGCACGTAGCCATTGCCCTGGGGTTGAAAAAAAGCCTGCTCAAGCACCAACACATCGCCAGCCCGCAGGTTGCGCACTTGTGCCAGCGGTAACTGCGCGCGCCCAAGGGGCACGGTAATGGCCAGCTTGAACGACGCCGGCATCGGCGCGGCGATAGAGCGCCAAGGTGCGGCATCGCACAACGCTAGAAAGCTCTGGTGAGCCAGCCACACATAACCTACGACCCGAGAGGCCCCCAACGTCACGCTCAACCTGCAGCCGAAACCTGCGGGACGCGCAGTCACCAGCAATCGCATATAGCCAAACAGCGCTTTGACTTGGGGACTGAGGTGCTGCTCAAACAGCGGCCAGAACCAAGAATGTGGATCGTTTCCTGCCTTGGCCAATGGCACAGGGCATTCGCCCAGCAGGCTCAACAGCGGCCCCGCTTCAGCGAGCGCCAATACACCGAGGGCGGTTTCGAAGCACAACGCCTCGCCGCCAACAGGGGCACGCCCGGGTTCAATGAGCAGTTCACCCTCTTGCCCGGCAACCTTAAACGGCAAGCGCAGCCCACGCCCCAGCCTGCGGCGCGCAGCGACCGTGCTGTGCTTGACCACAGGCAATGTCAAAAAGGGCACCTTCATCATGAACGGGTACCTGGCAGGTAGAACTTGACCGGCTGCCCCAAGGCTTGCGTGCATCGTTCCTGGCATTGCTGCCGCACGCCACGCAGCCAACGTTTGGTTGCCTCTTCCTCTGCGTCCAGCTCAATGGCCCAGGTGTTCTGCTCACGGTGTACAAGTGCGTTAACCCGCCCCAGGCGCGGCATGCACAGCACAAACTGCAGCGGCCACTGCCCACCGGCCTGTATAGGCGCCACCAATTGTTCGACCAACATATCGGCCCTGGCCGCCTCGACTGAGGCCTTGATGTCCATGCGCGAATGTCCGAAACGTTTCTCTGCAGCACCGCCTGCAAGCAGATAAGCAAACAGTCGCCCTTGCTCCAAGGGAACGTAGGCCGCCACGGAGGGTTCGCGCTCCTCCCGGAGTTCGCGCATGCGTCGCTGCTCAGGAGCGGCATTTGAAACCTGTTTCATATCGATTCCTGAGCGAGCAATTTGGACAGTTCCTGAAGTTTTTCCACCTGGCGCAAACACTCCGTGGCGTACTTCTGGGCACTGCCAACCTCAATTTCCTTTTCCGTGTGCTGCGCTCGCAGTGCTTGCACCTGGCCTTCGTCCCGCAGGGTGCTTGCAGACAATGAGCGTTCTTGTAACCCCCAGGTCTTCAGCGCTTTGAGCGTCAGCACCTGGCCCTGATGCTGGCTGAGCAACTGCGCACTTTGCCGAGCCTCCTCCTGGCGGGTTTGCTCAAGGGTTTGCTGGGCATCCTGGATATGTGCCTGCAGGGTTTGCCGTGCTCGCTTGGCCTCACGCAATGCACGCTCAGCGCGGTCGGCCCGATGACGGCGCAGGCGCCGCAGGGTCTCGATTTCAGCCATCGACACGTCAGAATGGGACATAGGCCGTCAGCTCCTTGAGTTGCTCCAGTGTTTCCGCCATTGGCGAGGGTTCACGCAAGTCCTGGCGCAGAAAACTGTCCACTGCGCTGCGACTGTCTACCGCCAAGTCGGTCAATACATCGCTACCCGGCTGGTACTCGCCCAGCTTGAGCATCAGCTCGATCTGCTGGTACGCCGATAACAGCCGACGTAACGCCGTGCCGGCCTGGATATCCCCAGGCTCGGCGACGTTGCTCAAGATCCTCGAAAGGCTGGCCAATACGTCCACCGCCGGATAGTGCCCACGCTCGGCCAGCTTGCGAGACAGCACGATATGGCCGTCGAGCAGCGAGCGAACTTCATCGGCCACCGGGTCGCTCATGGAGTCCTGCTCGATCAGCACCGTGTAGATCGCCGTGATCACGCCTTCGCGCGTCAACCCGGCACGCTCGACCAACCGCGGCAGCAGGCTGTATACCGAAGGTGGCAGGCCACCACGGCCCAGAGGCTCGCCGGCGGCGAGGCCAATTTCTCGCTGGGCCCTGGCGAACCGTGTGAGGGAATCGATCAAAAGCAGCACGCGCTTGCCCTTGCTTCGGAAGCCTTCGGCCAAGGCTGTCGCCGTGAAGGCTGCGCGTGCCCGCTCCATGCTCGAACGATCAGAGGTGGCACACACCAACACCGCTTTGGCGCGCAGTTGATCATCGAGTTCATGATCAAGAAACTCGCGCAGCTCTCGGCCTCGCTCGCCGATCAGGCCGAACACAATCACGTCACACTCAACGTTGCGGGCTATCTCCGCCAGCAATGTGGTCTTGCCGCAGCCGGCCCCGGCAAACAGGCCGACACGCTGCCCCTCCCCCAGCGTCAACAGCCCATCGATCGAACGCACGCCGGTGGCCAGCGCGCGGTTGATTCGCGGCCTATCGGTGGGCAAAGGCGCTTCGCACAACACAGCGCTGGTATCCGGTGAGTCGACCAGTGCAAAAGCGCTGGCGCCTTCGCCGGTAATTGGCCGCCCAAATCCATCCAGTACCTGGCCCAGCAGCTTCTCGCTGACCTGTACCTGATGGGATATGCCCAGGCGCTCTACGCTGGCCCCCACACGCACACCTTCCAGGTTACCCAGCGCACTGAGCACGGCATCCTGCTGGTCGAAACCAATAATTTCGGCGAGCATGTAATCGCCTTGTTTTTCCACCTGGCACAAGTCGCCTATACGTGCCTGAGGCAGCCGACATTGCAGTAACATGCCGTTCACACGCTGCACGCGCCCGCGCATTGTCACCGGAGCAAAACCTGCCAACGTCTGGGTCTGGTGCCGCTGCCAAGTGTCGAGACGCGCCTGCAAATCCTTAATCACCAGCGCACCTCATAACGCTGCGCGCCTTCGAAAACCACCTTGCTGTTGTCAATCATCACCAGGCGCAAGTCGTCCACTTGGTCCCCCACAAACAGTCGGGTTCCGTCCTCCAGCACAACGTGACCGTTCGCCCCTCCGATAATCTGAACGATCTTGAACGGCAACTCATTGTTACGCGCACGCACCCGGCTGATCACCGGTACAACGCTGTCGAACTGCTCACCAAAGCGGTCGAGCATGCGCGTCACCAACGCCAGATCCTCCTCGGAAACATCGCCGTTGAGTGCAACCTGGCCATTGATGACCTGCAAACTGACCCGCTGGCTCAAATCACGCTCACTGAGCATATTCAGCAACTGTTGGCGCACCTCGAATGGCGAGGCCAGCTCGACTCTGTGGGGCACTGCCGGCATCAACGAGGCCTGGGGATCACGCTCACCCGTGGAGGCAATACCCACCACCATGAGGATGACGGCAACCACCAGCACCACACTGATCAGGCGCTTTTGCTGCGAGTGTCCCAACGACGACAACGTCAACGGCGGGGACGTTTTCCTGGCCGTCACCTTGGCCGAAACCTTGGCCGGTGTGGCCGGGGCGGGTGCTTCGGGCCAGGGCTGATCCGCCACGGCGACATACAACCGTATGGCGCCCACGCCAAACTGTTCGCCCAGCGCCAGATTCGTGATCTGTGCCACTACCTGCTCTTTCGCATCCTGCAACAGCCCTGCCTGGGCCTGCACCGACCAACTGGATCCGACCAGCCGCAACAACGCATGCTGCTCGGCGATCCCCGGATCGCTGAGCACCAAGTCAGCCTCTGCATGAGCACCGATGCTCCACTGTTCACCAAACAGCGGCAGCGCAGCCCCTTGGTGCAGGCCATCGAGAACACGCAGCTCAAACATCATTGAGCGCTCTCCTGTGCAGAAACTGGCGCACTTCTCATGCCGCAGTACCACGCATCAGGTCAGTCTGACCGAGGTCAAAACGCCCCAAAACTTTTACCTTTGAGGTGCTCCCCAATTCGGCAAAAGACATCACAGGTACATGGTTGAATTCTTCAAGCAAAAGAGTGCGCAAAGGGCTGCGTAAATCCTGTGCAACCAACATCACGCTTTTGCTTTTTGGCCGGGCCACGAAGGCTTGGTTGAGCAGGTTGATCAGTGAAGCACTGCTGTCATTATCAAGGGCGAAAAACACCCCGGTCTGGGTCTGGCGCAGCGATTCGCGCAGCACGTTTTCGGTCTGTGGAGACAGCAACCAGGCATGCAGGCCGTCGGCCTCACTGTATTGGTGAAAAATCTGCGCTTTAAGCGCAATGCGCGCGTAGTCCGCCAACGCGTCCGGCTCTCGCTCATGCTGGCCGTATTCAATCAGCGACTCGACGATCAGCCTCACAGCACGCAGCGGTACGCCTTCGCCTGCCAGGCGTTGCAGGACTGCCGAGAAACGCGACAGCGGCATGATTCGCTGCAGCTCCTGTACCAATTCCGGCTGGTTATGTTCAAGCCAACTGAGGATCGACTTACTCTCCTGGATTCCCAGAAACTGGGGGCCGGACAGCATCATCGCTTGCTTCATGCGTTCGACGATCAAGCTCGTCGCGCTGAAGCGCTCCAGCAGGGGGTCATCGAGCAAAGGATCATCCTGCGCCAACCACACCCAATCTTGCTCATCGCGTTCAGCCAGGCCTGGTATTGCGTGCTCAGGCACCTGTGCCAAGGCTTTACGCTCTACGGCCACATTGGTGACAACCGAGGCCTTGATCATCGGCACCTCGTGTACGCAGAAGCGCATTTCGTCGTCCGCCAACGAGTCGTTGAGTTCGACTTCAAACGGCGGCAGCGTGAGCCCGATATTCGCAACGAGTGCATTACGCGTCTGACGAAGGCCATGAACCAGCTCGATCACCTCAGGCGTTCCGCGCAAGACGGGAGAAAATTGCAAGAGATAGGGGCGCGACGGGTCAAACCCGCGCAAGTCCTCGTCACCGTTTTCTTCCGGGCGCACGGCCTGCGTGGCCTCGGCCTCGGGCGCCTCTTGCCGTTGACGTTGGCGCGCAAGGTAATAGCCCAGGGAGCCGGTCATCAGTGAGATAAGAATAAATACCAGGGTCGGCATGCCGGGCAACGCCGCAAACGCGAGCATGCCCACTGACGCAATCATCCAGCTCTTGGGTTCGCTGGTCATCTGACGGGCAATTTCTGCGCCCATGTTAGTCACGCCCCGGCGCCCATCCGGTGCGGCGCGGGTGATGATCATGCCCGCCGTCAGCGAGATCAGCAGCGCAGGGATTTGCGCAATCAAACCATCACCGATGGTCAGCACCGAATACAACGCAATGGATTCGCTGGCGCTCATGCCATGCTGGAACATACCCGTGGAAAAACCGCCCAACAGGTTGATCAGCACGATCACAAGGCCTGCAACAGCGTCACCCTTGACGAACTTCATGGCGCCGTCCATGGCCCCGAACAACTGACTCTCGCGGGACAACTGGTCACGCTTGTCCCGCGCCTGATTGCCGTCGATCAGTCCCGCACGCAAGTCGCTGTCGATGGACATCTGCTTGCCGGGCATCGCGTCCAGGCTGAAGCGTGCGGCCACTTCGGCAACCCGCTCCGAACCCTTGGTGATGACCAGGAAGTTGACCAGGGTGAGGATCATGAAGATCACCAACCCTACCGCCAGGTTGCCACCGACCACAAAGTTGCCGAACGCCTCGACGATGTCGCCGGCGTCCTGCTCCAGCAGGATCAGACGCGTGGTCGCGATAGACAGTGCCAGGCGAAACATCGTGGTCAACAGCAGAATCGAGGGGAACGACGAAAACGCCAAAGGCCCGGGCAGGTACAACGCCAGCACAATCAACAAGCAGGCAATACAGATATTGAGCGCAATGAGGATGTCCACCAGCCAGGTCGGCAGCGGCACGATGAAAATAAAGACGATGGCCAGTACCACCACAGCACCAAGGACTTCAGCACGTTGCGCAACCTTGAGCAGCCAGTGGTTGATAAACGCCAGCACCGTCACATCAACGCCCTCGGCTCAATCTGGCCCTTCTCCAGGCGCGTGAACTCATCCATCACCAGCAGGAAGTTATGCAAAGCCTCCTCGCGCCCCCGCGAGTCGCGCCATAAGGCCGCAGGCAAACCTTTGATCACGGGATAGAGCGCATTGAGAGAGGCCAGTTGGCGGGCCGCCGCATCCCCAGCCAATTCATCCGCCAGCAGTTGAACCTCGGAGGGGGCAATGCCATTGCCGGCATAACCCAACAGACGCTGCAACAGGTCAACGGCGTCGTGCTCAACGTTCAGACGCTGAACCAGGTCCTGGCAATTGGACAGTACCCCGCCCAATTGACCGCAGCTCTGTAACCCCAACAAAAGCGTGCGCAATTTGGCGGTGGGAATCGATGAGACGTACGCCGCAATATCATCCGCCAGGGCCCGGCGCATGAGGTTGAGCCCGACCGTAAACTGCTCGCCACCGTACTCTTTCAAAAGCGCCTGCATCATGCTGGCCAGGGATTGGCGCACGACCACATTGGCGTAGTAGAGCGTACGTATCGCCTGGCATTGCGCCGGATCGTCACTGCCTGACTGCAACGCCAGGGCAATATTAAGGCCCGCCTGTATTTCCCTCTTGTACTGAATCTCCAGCCTCGCCAGCGCTGCCCGAGCCAGCGCTGCCTCGCTCTTGACTTGCGCATCACGCGTCAACGCGGATTGTGTCTGGCGCACCTGCGCCTCGGCCTGCGCCGTAAGCTGACGAAGCACGACATAGGTACGTGCAGGGTCTCCACCCGTGAGGTCCACCAATTTTTCGAGACTAAGCTGGCGCTCCAGATACTGCCTGGCCACGATGACCATCTTTGCCAGGCTTTTCTGGGCGGGATGGCCCAGTCGATCATACAACTGCGCGAGCTGCTCGACCGGCGTGACAGGCCCCCCAATGGCACGTCGGGTCAACGCAGTGCCATGGGCCGCAGCTTCCTGGCTGAAGATGCCCGCGAGCGCATCAAAACCTGGCGCGGCATCCTGCGATGGGGTCGTGGCGACCTTCTCTGAAACGGATGGGTCCAAGCGCTGGATTCTGTGCAGATCGGGGTTGAATTCGACTTTCATGGGCATGCCAGGACAGGGAGTTTGTGTCTCTATGTGGCAACCCGGTGCCATACGGTTCCATAAAAACCACCCACACTCCCCGCTTTGAAAATACCTGCACAAAGCCGCCAATCGTTTTGCAAGTACCTGCGCAAAATCACACTATTTCAATTTATTTATATATATAAATCAGCAAGTTATAAGATTTTTTTGTTTGGCACAGCCAGTGCTAAAGGGGTTCCCGTCGAAATTATTTCGATAGCGTCTACCCTGAGGAAAAAATCGTGAATATTCCTATTGAAGCTTTAGCGCAGCTCGTTGGCGACTCGCCTCAATTCATGCTCCAACTGACGGACGACCAGCAAAAAAAACTCCGGCGTTTTATTCATAAACGCGTACTCAATCCCGAAGACGCCGACGACATCCTGCAACTGACCTACCTGGAGGCATGGCGTAACAGAGAGCGGTTCAGTGGCCAGGCTACCCTCAGCACCTGGATGTGCGGCATTGCGCAGAACCTGGTCCGCAACCATTTCCGGCGCCTGTATGCCAAACCGGTGCATTGCGAGTTCGATGAATCGCTGTGGCACGGCCAGGAAGAAAACAAGAATCTGGATTGGGAATTCGAGGTCAACCGCCGGCTGGAAAAAACCTTGAACGCCATCGATCATTTGCCGGCTGAGATGCGCAAGACGTTATATGCCTCCCTAGAAACCGATGGCAGTTACCAGGACACCGCCGACGTGCTGGACATCCCCATCGGTACCGTTCGCTCACGTCTGTCACGGGCGCGCGAACACCTGAAGCGCGTCACCCACACACCGCAGCATCCGTAAGCAAGCCCTGGGGGGCAAGCGTTGGGCGGCAGGGATATCTGCCCAACCGAATGACGCTTTACCGTGCGCAGAACAGGATCACAAGCCGCGCCGAATGGCACCTTGGGGATCATCGTCAAAGTGTTTACAGCCCACACCCGTGCGATCACGCGTTGAATACCATCAGCAGAACACCGCAAAACCCATGTGGGATCTTCGTGGCTGAAATACCCGTATCCGCCACACCACTCGTCGCCGTTTGGCCTGATTTTGTTTAAACAGTTGAAAGCGTAGATAAATTTTTAAAATAAACGCTTGACGCATATGCGTTCTACGCGAATAATGCGCGCCACTTGGCTACGTAGCTCAGTTGGTTAGAGCATAGCATTCATAATGCTGGGGTCCGGGGTTCAAGTCCCTGCGTAGCCACCAAGTACCGGTTTATAGAGATCCAAGGATGTCTATAAATCATCTCAAGAAGCCCGCCTCGTGCGGGCTTTCTTGTATCTGGACATCCAAGCTGATCCACCCACATCCTTCACATCCTGTATGCCTCCATGTATGCTTCAATAAAAATTGAACCGGAGGCATACACAAATGAAGCGCAGCGATATTAAACGCCGTCCTCTCTCCGATACCGCACTAGTCAACCTCGCTCCTGAAGCGGGGGCCTACCGTGAGCTAGACAGCTCGGGATTATATTTCAGAGTCAAGCCTAACGGGCAGAAATCGTGGGAGTTGCGCTATAAGAAGCCCGACGGCAAATGGTCGTGGCTCGGGCTTGGCGGTTACCCAGAAGTCAGCGGCGCCCTTGCTCGGCAAAAAGCTGCTGAATTGAGATCGGATGCAGCAGAAGGCAAAAATCCGATAGCCGCCAAGAAAGCTAGAAAAGCTGCGGAGATAGCAGCAACAAACGAAACCTTTGAAGCCTTGGCTCGTGAATGGCATACGTCTCGCTTGGCTGGCTGGGATGTCGGCACAGCAAAAAGAGTCCTTGGAGCCTTGGAACGCCACGTGTTCCCTCTTGTCGGAAAGCGTCCTTATGTCTCCATCATGTCGATGGAATGGATGGAGCTTTTGAGAGGGCTCGAACGTCAGGGAATCCTCGAGCAGATGAGTCGCGTGAGAGCTTACTGCAAAGACATCTACGACCTGGCTCGCGTAACCGGCAGGGCGATGAACAACCCCTTAGAGGGGGTTCATAAATTTCTGTCATCGGGAAAGGCCGAGAACTACGCCCATGTCTCCCTGGAAGAACTTCCCGCACTGCTCAGAGCAATACGATCATACCCACACGCCAGGGATGTCCAGCTTGGCCTCCAACTGCTTACTCTCATGGCTGTCCGCCCCAGCGAGCTTCGAGAGGCATACTGGGCTGAGTTCGACTTTGACAAACGGCTTTGGACCGTCCCCGTTGAACGCAAAGGCCGTAAAAAAGGGCGTGAACACCTTGTACCACTCTGCAAGCAGGCACTAAGCGCTCTTACTGAACTACGGAAAATCACGGGAGCGTACCCATTGCTGTTCCCTGGTCGAAGTGATCGAACCAAGCCTCGCAGCGATACCGTTTTTCTGATGGCGCTAAGGCGCCTTGGTTACGAAGGACGACAGACCGGACATGGCTTCCGTCATATTGCAAGCACCGTACTCAACGAGCACGGTTTTCCAGCGGACCACATTGAAGCCCAGCTCAGTCACAAGCCGTCAGGTGTCCGCGGGATCTATAACAAGGCGCAGTATCTGGAGCAACGTACAACAATGATGCAGTGGTACGCCGATCATCTTGACGGGCTTGAAACAGGAAATATCAGAGCCGAATAGAACTACAGCCTCTTAGCTTCTTGCCCAGTGAAGACCGTCCGCAGAGCGTCCCTATAGACTTAGCTTGACGTCGACCGTTTAGGTTGTGGGATGCCACAGCTTGGTGAGCACTTAACCAAATTGAGCTGACTGTCAGCTTTTAATACTTTCACGCCGTCTACGAATTAATTCTGCTGTTAACTCGTAATAGTAGACGGTAGCTGGAGCTGAGCATCGCAGGTAGTGCTCCAGAAACCATCTCACGTGTTTCTCTCTCCAGGACCAGGGTGTCGCGCACCCCCAGCGCTCACGAATCGCCTCTTGCATCATTTCCGCTTGCCTGATGTGCCGCTGCCGCGTGGCATGCGCACCTTTGAGCACAGGACTCAGAAACAACGTCATATCGAACTCGGCCATCATCGCCGACCTCCGATGTAGGCACTCACCACGTCGATGCGGTTATGCCCCAACTCGTGGCTGATCTGCTGACGTGCACGCTGATCGAGTGCTCGATCCTCTCGTTGACCACGACCGCCATTGATGGGCGCGGAGAAGCCGGTCAGTTGTTCATAGCGCTCACAGGCGTAAGCCGCCCGCAATTCATGAAAGCCTTTCAATCCATGCTCATGCATGATGTCCCGCGCCGGTCGTACGATTGTCTGTAAGAAGTCTTTGTAGCTTTCATCAGGTGTTAACAAATTCCGACTGCCCTTGGGTGAGGCCTCGCTGGCCCTGTCGAGGGCGCCACGAACTTGATCCGTGACCGCAATCCAACGCGGTGCCGATGCTCCTGATCGACCGCCTTTGGTGCCGTCCTGGATATTGATCTTGCCCAGTTGCCGAGCCTCACGTTGCAGCCGGGGCAAGTCCGCCAAGATCGCTTCACGCAGGCGCATGCCGGTCTCCCGAGCGAGGAGCACGATGGCACTCACCCTCAGTTGCTGTCGCTCTGACAGCGCTTGCGCAATCAGCCTGACCTGCACACGGTCTTGGCCTTTCGGGGCCTCACTACGCACGCTTGAGCGCTGCAAGCCCAGCGCCTTGCTCGGACTGGGGATTTTGACGTACTGATCACCGCGCAGCGCGGCCATCGTTCGGTTCACACTGGACAGGCGGTTCTGCGCGGTGGCAATGCCGATGTTGCCCTGATCAACCTGCTCCCTCACATACGTGGCGTACCGCATGAGGATGTCACGGTCGATCTGTCGCGCGTCATTGAGTCCCGGACCTTCCTCGGATCGACACCAATTCACGAATGCCTGCCAGCGATCACTATGGGCTTTGACGGAAGCAAAATGGCCGTCGCCAAACAGGTCTTTCAGTGCTTGCGGTCCAGCATAACTAAGCTGGCGACCGAAGCCGAAATTGCGCCCCGCTCGCTTACCGACGCGAGCCATTTTTCTGTTCCTGATCGACTGCAGCGAGCTCATGTAGAAGGGCTCGCCAGTGCGCACTTACAATCGCGAACTGAGCCCAATCAGTCGGGCGAAAACACAGCGTGTTGTCGGTGACGTAAAGATGCGCGCCCTGCTCTTCCAACCATTGGATAATGGAGGTCGTCGAGGTGATGGTTCTATGGAGGGTGGCGACACCGGCGACACCGGCGACAACCCTTGCCTTGCCTGCCTTTGAGCGTGGCGACAAAGTGGCGACAGTACCGGCGACAAATCGCACTTTCGGCTCCTTTTGGCGTTGAGCCAGATGGTTGCGCAGCGCTTCATCAAGATTGAACATGGCGCACCTCGAAGGTGTGGCCGTCGGAGATCAACCACTGATGATCAATCAATTCGACCAACAGCTTGGCGGTATGACGACTGCTCTTGCGGGCAAAGCGGGGACCGTTGCGATTCAGATCTCGAATACTGAAGCGCTTCCAATCTTTGACCTGTAGCCATCGCAGCAGCCGGTCTGCCTCTTCTTTTACTCGACACACTGGCTCCTGCTCAGTCAGGCGCTGGATCTCGGTGAGGTAGTAGCCGACTAAAGCGGAGGCCCGTTGGATGTGGTCGGCCTCCACGACACTGCTCTCCTCCACAACGGCCAAAATGCCGGCGACGCGCAAAAGGTTGTCGGCGGCCTTCGAACCGCTGGGGCGCACGCTGGCCAGATCGCCAAACTCACCCAGTTGAGCTTCGATAGCATCATGCAAATCAATCCAGCGACGACGCGCCAGCGGACTGAGGCTCAGCGGTGACAGTTGCAAGGCTCCGCCAGCGGAAAGTGACCAAGGCTGATAAAACAGAGCCGAAAGGCGATGATGATAGCGCTTGAGGGCAGCGTCTTTGGACAAGTCGACAGCCTGGTAGCTACGTCGCCCGGCTAGACTGGTGGGCCAGGTCATCAAGCAGCGCCCTAGAATGCCTTGCCCCTGCAGCAACGGATCACTGAGTAACTGCATGGCCAAATACGGTTGCAGCATCAGGTGCAGGCTCAAGCGTCGGTCATAGGCTCGCAAGCTTTCACCAACCATGGAACGCGCGCGATCTATCGGGCTGCCATCCCAGAGTGACGACAAGGTTGTGACCGCTTTCAAACGGTTATCCCGACTCATGGTGCTGCTGCCGAGGAATTGTCCACCCTCATCACAGAACAGACCCATGCTAGGCAGGTCATGACAGAGCCCCTTGATCAGGGCCTCGATAGTCGGGTCGGTGGTGATCAGTCTAGGGGCTGAGGGCTCCGCTTCGAGCGACATTCCGTTTGCGGGCTCAGGATCGCCAGGCTTGATACGCTGCGCCTGTCGCTGTGCGGCACGGTACCGGGCAAGTTGTTCGCGATAGCGCTGCCACTGTTCACGCTCCCATTGCCGTGCCGGCAGCAATGCACATCGGTCTGCGGCGGTCTTGCGATCACCTGACGCGGCCACCGTGATCAGGTACAGCGACAGGGGATAATTTCTCCCGTCGAGCTGTAAGCCCGCATGACCTTGAGTGGCCAGCGCCGAGGCAGCCAACACTGATTGCGCGGCCAGTGCCTGGGGCACGCCGATGACCTCGGCCATTCGCTCTACCGCAGGCCCAAGAATCCCACCCAGTGCCAGTACCGGATAAGGCTGGGCCACGGGATTCGACTCAATCAGCGGTCGAGGTGGTTGCGGTAGTTCAAGCTTCGGATCTAACTGCTGCATGGGCCCTCTCCTCGTTCATTGCTGGTGTCCTCACGTAGTCCCGCCACGGCTGTTGAGTGTTATCAGGGATCAAGGCCCCTGCGGCCTGTGAGGTGTTCACTGACGCGGAACGAACGGCTCCTTACAACCGGGAGCAAGGGCATAAACCCATGAATCTGGCCTCCTTAGACGCATCCGAAAATGCGGGCGGGTGGAGGCTGTGCCGACTGACGAGTTCGGCACCTGGAGATCCTGAGTGGGAGAAGGCAACAACATCGACACCTGGGGCATGCCTGACTGTCAGTCAGGTGCAGCCTTTCCATTGGCTGCGGCACCGGTGCCTGTGTCGTTGCGGATGGCGACGAATCGGATTTGTCAGGCCGATTGTCACGAGGAGAGTTGCGGCAATGCCCTGTACGACGAGGCTTGCAGCAGTGCTACGAGCGCCCGTCTCTTTCCAGAAGAAAGAGACGGGCGCGGATTGGCGCAGCGAAGTGTGCCGGGAGGTGAGGTGCTGCAGTGCAGCGAGGAAGGTCCATCGTCTGCCGCAGTGGGCAGATAAGTCGTGTAGGCATCCATCACTCTAGAGGAGTGACCGTGCGAGCTGCCGGACGCTAATCGCACTTGGGGAAGAACCACCAGGCAAGTGGCGTAGCCTTAAAGGTTCTGGCTACCTGGGCGGGTGCTGTCAACGACAGCGATCCGTGCGCCAATTTTTATACCCCCTTGAAAAGGCGGTCAAGCGTCACGGCCGAAGTGCTCAGAAAGTGGCGACTGTCGCCAATTTTGTCGCCATGCTCCAAGCCACGTTCCACGTGGGCTGTCGCCGGCGTCGCCGCTGTCGCCACACCTATATCCATGCCCAACGAAAGATTTGCGCACACTGGATGGCGCTGCGCTCGATGGAAATCGCGGGGAATTACTGAGGTGTGAAAGCAAGCGTGACGCTAATCAAATTTGAAAATGGGAAAGTGGAACGAGGTGGCTTCAAGAAAAGCGAGTGAACCCTCCGATCGGCGCGATCAAAGATCGCTTGATCGGAGGGTTTCGCGGGAAAAGCAAATCTCAAACGTCAATACAGACTCAGGCATCAAAGCTGGTCGATTGGGAAGGCACTGCCTCACGCCGCATGATCAGCGTCTGCTGCAACCGCAGCAAAAACCCTGCTTTAAATGCTTCTTGCGGATCACCTAAACGATGACGTTTTCGGTTCTGAGACAGCGCCCACCATAACAGTAATGATGAGCCTCCAAGCCAAGTCTCTGCGCAACGAACATCCTCCTTTGTTAGCGGAGCGAACTCATCAACCCACGGTGTTTGGATCGCGGGAGCCCCTTCAGCGGACGGGACAAAAACATACCCATGGATCTGTTGATGAACGCTTTGAGCCGGAATGCCAGTTAGATTCCGGAATGCCTTGTCGTACAACACGGCGGCGTCATCCAACAGCTCAACTGCCAACTCAATGTCTTGCGGAAAATGAAGCAGAATACTCTGGGATCCGTTAAGCCGGAGAGTGGCAGCCTGCCGCAGGCTAATCGCTGCACCTTGGTAAACGATGAAGTATCGATGCTGTTGGATTTAGGGAGGCCAATGAGAAACGAGAGATCAAACATCGCGGAATTTTCCGAAATAGTTTGCAGTGCGAAGCAGACGGCCAAGGTGGCGCACGGACTTAAAAGGGAGACATGCCATTTTCCTTATCTCCTTGGTTTGATTAAGGAATGCCATCCACCGTTGCGACACGAGTGGGTGGCACAACGTACAGGGGTCGCAAACCGGAAACCAAGGAACGAAACCTGGCCTGCACGGTGCGTCATAGAAAAGCAGCAGCTAGCACTTGAAGTACTGACTGTGCGATAAGGCGCATACCGCGCCTTGGTTCGATTCAGGTTGCGCCCCCCGATTGCGGCATGCGGAACAAGAACTACAAAGAAATTCCAGAAAAATCAGGTTTGTGAAAGTGGTTATGATAATTCTGTCTCAACTGGATTAACTAAATTTCAAACTAAAGTCTTGATTCCGCTTTGACAGCCAGCCCCCTCAGCCGAAGATAGCGACGGGCATAAGCTCGCCGAAAACCTAGTTCAAGCCGCAACGAGCAAATCAGAACCTTGCGGCGCTCATCTATCGCAGATTTTAGCCAAGAGTAATTGCATTGGCGTAACACGCTTATCGGCTACCTCACGGCGCAGCGCGCTCGTATGATAAAACCAGACGCTGATAGGCTGCACTTGGATGGAAACAATGCCACCGCGTCACAGCTTTCATCTACCATAAAGGCCCCAAGCGCCCCCCTGAAGCCCGTCAGTTGGAGCTACGCCCTAGGAAGAACACTGTTTAAATCAAAAGTTAAGTAACAACTAGAAAACGGTGGCACATGTATAAAACGGAGGAATATATTCAAATATTATGCACGCCAAATATTAATCACCAAGTGAAATTACTCGATCCGCGCTATTAATAGTTTCCGGCCGATGCGCAATAATAACTCTAGTTATATTCAAGCCTTTAATATTGGCACTCACTACCTCCTCCAATTCAACGTTTAAATGACTAGTAGCCTCGTCCAGGATAAGTATTTTTGGCTCACGGTATAACGCTCTTGCAAGCAATATGCGCTGAATCTGACCACCCGACAATGAAGAGCCCATATCACCTATTATTGTGTGATAACCCATAGGCATGCGCAAGATTTCCCCATCGATCGCTGCCAACTTAGCAGCGGACTGTACCAAGTCAAAACTAGCAAGCGAATCGAAGAATGATATATTATCAAATATAGAACCACTCAACAAACGATCCTCTTGCATCACCGTTCCAAATAAGTTACGAAAGTTAGCAAGACCCATTGCGCTAGGCAACACACCATCAACAGATATAGTTCCTTGACTAGGAGAAAGTAGGCCCAAAATCAATTTAGCCAGCGTACTTTTTCCACAGCCTGATGGACCAACTATGACAACACTTTCTCCCCCACTAACTTTAAAGTTTAGATTTTTCAGTATCCACCCCTCAGTTCCTGGATACTTGAACCATAGATCTCGGCATTCAAGATCAGAACTACCTAACGTGAAGAACGATGTGCTAGTCTCATGATCAAGTCTCTCTGTTTCCGTCCTCATAACCTCCTGAATGCGATCAAAATGAAATTGAAGAAGCTTAATATCATAAAACTTATCCATAAAACTGAATGAACGAGAAACAAACAAGTCGGCATAAATCAAAAAAGAAATTAACATGCCAGCACTCATATTGTGACTGGAAACCAAGTAAGACCCCCCTGCAATAGCAAAAATACGCATAGTTGCCATGGTCCATTGACTAGCCGCAGTAGAACAGGCTATCAAACGCTGAATAGATATTTCTGCGTTTGATGAATGGCCTACAACGCACCTAAACTTAGCCTCTCTAAAAAACTGCTTGTTATTTATTTTAATAGCAAGCAATGCGCCTAACGACTCTATCAGTTCATGCTGCTGCCATGTTTGATTCAAAACGACTTCCGTAGTGGCCCTTCTTAATTTTGGAAGAAATACAATTTTTATAACGAGATACACAACAAAGAAACCTAGTACCAAGAATGCAAGGCTCGTGCTATATAGAAACAGAATCAATACAGTTATCAAACCGATAAGGCCATCAAAAAAAGACGCTAGAATTGTAGCCGCCAGTCCAGACTGGATGCTCCTAATTGAATTAAAGCGCGATACCACATCTGCTTTTGAATGGACTTCAAACCAACTATATGGCAACCGAATTAGATGACTATACAAACCATCCAACCAACTAACATTTATCTTGGACCCCATATTTATAATTAACCAAGACCTACATATAGCAAGAACGAACTGCATTAACAAAATCAAAAAAAACACAATAGACAATGGAAGCAACAGCGTGATTTCACCAGTACCTATAATTCTGTCCAACACAATTTGTACGTATAAGGGATTAATAAGCGTGATAAATTCCAATGCAAAAGCTATAGAAGCCAACGTAACAGCTGCTTTTTTTAGCCCAAAAATCTCTTTGAAATATGTCGTCACTGAAGCTTTTTTTTCTTCCTTACGAGCAACGAACCCGGAGATAAGGCTAAACTCTACGGCGACGCCAGTGAAACGATCATCGAGTTCTCGATGCGAAACTAGTAACTCACCCCTAGCGGGATCCAGAATTTTCACCCCGCCCCGACGGACCTCCGAAAGAACAACAAAGTGATTGAAATCCCAGTGTAAAATGCATGGCAGGCTCAACTTTGATATTTCACTATGACTAAGTCTTACCGCTCTAGCCCTCATTTTAATTAGATCACTTATCTCAATTAACCGACTGAGATTCATTCCTCTAGAGCTTATAGGAAAATTTTTGCGTAGTTCAGATAACGTAATGTGATACCCGTGATATTTAGCAATCATATTGATGCAAGCCAGACCACACTCTGATGACTCAGACTGTCTCACAAATTCAACGTTGCGTCTTAGGTACTTCATTTAGGCACCATGTTAAAATTTAGTTTCCCTTAAACACCCATGAAAACAGACTGGTATTATCAAGTACTATCTCTCCAGAGAACGTAAAGCCGGAACGCAACCTCTTATAAATTGTAAATTCCTCATCCGTCTTTGGATTGATATTCACTGATACACTATAGGCACTTTCATCTTGCTGCGTACCCTCGATCGCGCTGTGATTCTGCTTCCAGCTTATATTCGAAACTACGCCAGATAGACTGCCGTATTTTAAAAAAGGAAAAGCATCAACCTTTATATTAACGGTTTGACCTTTAGCAACCAGTCCAACGTCTTTAGAAAAAAGAGTTATCAAGCCCTCGAGCTTGTAATCATCGGGAGTAACTACTGCAATATTACTGCTCGGTGAAACACTATCACCCTGCCGCACATTTAACTGGGATATAAACCCCGTCGCTTGACTCACAATAACGATGCTATTTTCAGAGGACAATATGGCGAGCTCTTTTTTTAGTAGCGCTTGTCGCTCAAGAAAATTAGCATGTTCAATTTTTATTTTTTCCTCATAGTCACTTATAAGGGATTTAGCCTTGTGTATCTCGTTTTCTTGTTCATGCAAATGACGCTGAGTCTCATTAATTAGCAGCGTATTAGAAAGATTTTGGGTAAGCTTCGCTAAGTAGTCGTTGATAGATATAGTGTGATCACGATGCAAGAGCGAATAGTCTTTAAGCACCTTCGCGAGTAAAACACCATGTTCTTTCAACTCTTGCGAATCGCTGAGTAATGAGTTACGCACAGAAGTCCATTTATCAATATTCAGCTTCTGAACAATTATCAGCTGTTCAAGTCGCGACAATTCGGCTACGTACGCAGAGCGATTGTACTCCTTCCTTTGGCCTACAAGCCGCAATGCTGTTTCAGTTAAAGACTGAGTGCTGCTTATATAGTTATTCGATTTTATTCTAGCTATCACCTGACCTTTCTTTACTGGATCTCCAAGCTGGCATGTAACTTCTATAACATTCCCGGCTATAGGCGAGTAAGCATTATACTCACCACTTGCGACCCTTATAGCACCATTACCTATAACCTTATGATCATATTTTAAATAACAAACGCCTAGAACTCCGCTGATGACGAGTAACAAAGAAAATATCGCTACTAATACATAAGGAACTGGAGTAGCTATACTAACAGTTCCATAAAATGTTCGCTCACGGGCAGCACGGGCAGCGTTCGTTCGAAAGAGACTTCGACTACGGTTATTACTCTTGCCTTCGCTTCTTTCAGAATGACCTACCGCTGGAGCGTCAGTATTCAACATTTCCATAATTTCCAAATTCAAGCACACTTCAGCTAGGACCATAGAATGTGCTATTGCGGCAATGCTCCACGATAAATGTTAATTTTGAATTTCAATTTTATGTCAAAAAAAAGGCGTAACATAAATTTCAAAAAGCAATAAACCCATATAAATCATAGTATTAAAACGATAAATACCTGGCAACGTAAAAATATTTGATTGTGTTGCTTGACTAACTCAACCAGGATTATTAACAGTGAAATCGCACAATGTGCATCCCGATAAAATCAACGGAGATACCGATCATGAGCCAACAATACCAACCAACCTCTGAAAAAATTGAAGACGAGTTTGAAATGGAGTTGATTGAACTTACTCCAGAAGAAATCGCATATATTTCTGGCGGATATGGCGGCGGAGGCGGTTCGAAATCAGCCTAAGTTTGAAAGGCATGAATGCCTAAGGGCATTCATGCTTATAAGGTAAAAGTATGAAAAGATTACCATGCGCCATACCCGCTAGTTGGTTTTCATCAAGGCTCGCCCTCTACATTTTCTATCCGTTCGAGCGAAACGACGTTAAAGGTCGAAACGTGCTTGAGGGAAGATCTGGTGTTGCATTCATAAAACCGGAAGATTATGCCCTATGCCGGTATCCTGATTACCGATACAACAGCGAAAAGCTCATGAATATAGGAGCGCTGAAAGAACTATCTGCAATATACAATAATGCAAGAAACTTAATTGGCATCATGGCGGACCAGATTAGAACCTCCTCCAAATGTGGAGCACCAGTTCATCCAGTAATCAAGTCGGCATTTTTGAGCTATGTGGGCTGGACGCTGCCTCTTTATCGACACTTAGTTGGCAAAGAGATAAATACCACTGAGGCTAGTGTCTCAAAATTGAGCCACGGCGTGCTAAGTGCATTTCTACACGCGTTATATACACCTAATTCCGGCTGGGAACATTGGTCAGATGCCGGTGAGGTTGTAAATTACATATACGATAACAAGTTACTGAACGGGCGGCGCGAGGTTTGCGCAGCCAGCCCTAGAATGATCAAATTATTAGTCGAGGAAATTTTCTCTCAGAACAAGCATGATAGACAGCCTCAATATGTAGAACAGATCGACAAAGCAATATATTTTGCACAATTAAAACTTCAGATTGAATACATTATAAGTCGATATGAAATATTAAAAATTAACACTTTAATTAGCAATGGCACGATTCTAGAAAACGTGCCCGCAACATTCGCATTTCCATTACAGCATCATATCAGGCGATCATACCATATCGGTACGACGTCCCTAATGATTAAAAACTTAGAACTTAGAACAAAAATGGCAGGACCTATAATCGATATGGGAAAATGCGACACCCATCAACATTCAGATTTATTGGATAAACTAAACATCTGCGAAAAAAAACTATGTGAACTTATTATAGGTAATAGCAAAAAGGCTCATGTATACACTCAGCGCGATTTAGATCTTTATCTTGGCGGGTCAACTAACTATAGAAAGGAAAATTAAGTGACTGTTGAAAATCGTGAAATCTACATGCCAAGCCCCCAAACTCCTATAAAAGAGTTTGAAGAAATAAGCCAGATGAAAGTGGTGCGTTCAGCCAACGAGTTGCTAATGCTCCAGGAGTCTGTCGAAAGAGCTCTCAATGTGGACTCAGCGAAGAACGCCATGAAACATTATGATGCATATAGGTTTGACCATAGACTAAGTAGCTTTCACCTGAAGCGGGCGAAGTCTTGGCCACACGTATCAAGAATAGAGGATGAAAAACGAATCTATGCGTACGTTTATGAAAAATATAGATATGCGCAGTTATATTATAACAGTCAAGTCTTGATAGACATTCTGGAAGATATTAGCAGCACGGTCCTAAACTCTAAAAGCATAATTCGAAACTCTAACGTTCGCACTGGTAAAGATTTGCATGGAGTATGCGTTATCTATCCTCCCGCAGAATTACTACGAAGCGGTATTGATGAACTTATCTCCTTTCTTCAATATAAGACTACAAAAAGCGTAGCTGCGGTCGCTGTGATTGCTACTTACCTACTTGCCCTACACCCTTTTAGTGATGGTAATGGCCGTGTTATGCGGATATTGACGAATCTTACTCTCGAGAGATCACCAACTACATATATTCCATTTTCGGAGCTAAATGTTCTATCTAGAGGCGGATATGGTATTCGCTGCAGAATAGCAGCATTTTCAAACAACTGGTCTGAAATAATTTATTATTATAGCCATCTGTTTTTAGCAGTAGAACTGGATCGAGTGCGCTAGAAAACAGAATCTGCTATAAACATGGATTGGTGTGGAGGCACTCCTCATCCTACCCTGCAGTCAGGATGACTTATATAAATATCTGAACCTAATTTTATTATAGTTTTAGATGTTGTTGCAAATACAAAACCCGCAACATAATGCAACCTCGGCTAACCGCTCAACCTTCATATTTTAGTAATAAAATCTAAATTATTCCGCAAACTACTGCACTCACAATAAGATTGCCACTCCGGCACACTATGCGAGGCTGATATCGTGAATAATGATACCAACGCGAAACTATTAGATTACACAGATTTTCTCGAGAACTTAAAGGCTTATGGCCTTCTTGCCAACACAGATAACGCGGCATGCCATCATTCGGCTGTAGAGGTAGATGCTTGGGCAATGGCTCAGCTTCCAGACACTCAGCCCGAATGATAAATTGGTGCGGTGGCATGCCCCCGCACCTTTGGTAGCCGAGGTGAGGTAAAGCATGATAGCGCCAGCATTGGAAGGGAATATCCTGTCAGTAATCCTAAAGCTGGTAGGGGAGACATGCAATTTAGATTGTATATATTGCTATGAGAAGAGACGTCCATACTCTGGTTCTAGGGTTCTACGGGTAGATTCGATATCTAATTTCCTCACTGGTTTAGACAAACAGCTCGCCATTGAGCTTCATGGAGGAGAGCCGTTATTATACCCTGAGTCCGAGTTCGAAAAACTTTCCAAGCTTTTGATTCAGCTAGGCTCTAAGGTTCATAGCGTTAGAATTCAAACAAATGCGACACTCCTAGATAAAGAAATGATCTCAAAGTTAATTGGTTGGTTTCCGCGCCTCCAACTTGGGATAAGTTTCGATGGGTTAGATGATACTTTCCGTATAGACTACGAGGGTAAAAGCGCAACTTCTCTGATAGAGCAATCTATACGATATACAACCGAACTAAATATCCCCATAGGAATCATATCAGTTATAACATCGAAAAATATAAAATATCCAGATCAACTGGTTCAGCACGTTTCAACATTTTCTAATGTCAAAGCATTGAAGTTAGTTCCATGTTTTGACGTTTCCGTTACTCAAGGCGAAGGTCCTAAAAGACGTAATATAACGAAAAATCTGATAGCCTCGAGTGAGGGAGCTCAGATGCCTTGGTCAATAAACCCAAAGGATTTTTCCGATTTTGTTATCGCGGCGCATGGTTATTGGAAAGAGAAAGGGCTGTTCCGCAGCTTCAATCTTGAGCCAGGTGTGTCTATTCTAAAAAAACAGATGGGGTTAATTGTAAACGACTGTGACTATGGTATTAAAAAATGTGGGCACGTAATAACCATTTATCCTGACGGGCATGTCGGAACGTGTGACGAATTGGCTTCAGGAGAAAGTCAAAAGCTACCTCTGACAATAGCGGATATGCAAAAAACGAAAACCATTCTCGAAAATTTTCTAAATCGGAAAGACGTTAATCTCCTACTGGAGCAATGTTCAACCTGCTCCCTCTTCAGTCTTTGTGGAGGCGGATGCATCGCGACACGCCAGCGTTTTTTAAAAGCGGGTCGAAGCCGAGAGTATTGTGATGCACGATTTCAGTTATTTGAGGGGTTCAACCAATGATAGGAAATTTTTTGTGCTTATCAACGATTAGACCGATAAATAGATTCGACGGAGTAGATTTATTTTTAAGGCGCTGGAGCTCGAGAGAAAGTGCCTTATCTATTTCTCAACCTCTCAGGAGTGAGTTTGGAAATCTAAATCTGCTAGGCGAAAGCGCATGTAAGTATGCCACGCCATTCACTCCAAAGGATCCTGGCTTTGACACAAGCTTAGAGCCTGTCGTCGCTGAAGCTGTTTTAACTGCGGTTAGTCTCGGTATTGTTACTTATACCAGTTGTGAAGGCCATGAATACAGTAACGGACAAAGAGATCTCTGGCACGTAGGCACGATTGATCGGAACGGAGACCTAAAGCAATTTCTCCTCAAAGTGACGGAAGCTTATAGAATGGTTCGTGACGTTTCTATGCCTGAGCTAGTGGTATACGAAGGGAGTTTACACTGCACGCAGGCTAATCAAAACTATCCATGCTATGACTTATATTTCTTAGACTTAGCAGTAAACTTCGATGATTATAAGTTAGCATGTAAAATCGCATGTAATATCCTGGCTAACATAATGCGCAAGAATTGGAGTCAATAGATGGATTACTTATCCATCGAGGGTATTATCAAACACGTTAAGATGCACCCCGCTAGGTATTTCTTAGACTCTGCTTATGCTGATCAAGCTTTAGCTGTGCATTTGGACGCAACAACCGATCAAGGAACCAGGAAGAGGACATCTCAAAAAAAAATATTACGTTATTATAAAAGGTTCAATTTCCTGAATCGGTCGGCCGCAGTCCTCGAGGCTAACTGTGGACCAATACCCATACCGATGCGTACCGGGATAGATTGTAAATCACATATAGCAATCGAAATTAATCCTAAAATTTGTAAGTACGCAAAAAACAACCGCACATTGCGAACCAAACATAACGTTATTAACTCAGTGTTTAAGTATTGGCTACGAACCACAAAACTGCGTTTTAACGTCATTATCTTAGGATACGAAACCTTAAATTCTTTGCATGCGGATAATCTGAGAGAAGTTTTACGCTTGGCCCATCGAGCACTTATGCCAGGTGGATTTGTAATTGGAGAGTTTCGTCCTTGGGGAAACATGGCTGGCATATCTGTGTACCCAGATCTAAAATGTCAGAATACTAATCAACTAACGATTCTCACCCGTAGGTATAGGGGAGCATGCAATATGTCTCTATACGAGTCTAAATTAAGATTAGTAGATGCATACTTAATTGAATGCTTAAGGCGAATAAACGTGTACAGGGCTTTTCGATTTGCTGGTTTTCGGCACGTCGACACTCGCCAGTTGAGCTCTATATTATACACAGATGTAACCGAATGTAGAAGTAATATACTATTTGTTTTTAGGAAGCCTTCCATATGAAAAAGAAGATAGTAATTTATGCCTTTAGGCATGATCACTTATTAGTATTTTTTCATAAAAAATATCCTGAGGTAGGATATCAAGTACCAAGTGGCACTATTGAACCAGATGAATCTCCGCTAGTTGCAGCACGTCGTGAATTCTTCGAAGAGACGGGACTTACTGTTCAGCTTGAGGACCTAAAGAGTGTTGGTGAAGGCCGCCACGATATGTGGCCATTCCGCGACGAAGTACACCATAGGTATTTTTTCGTATTGCGCTCAAAGACTTTAGATAGCGCCCCTTCAAATTGGACTCACATGGAGGTTCATCCAGACAATACGACTACTGAATTTGTATTTCAATGGATACCGTTGAAGATGGTAGATTTCCGTTTTTTGGCGGTTGGTCAGGCTCGCTTAATAGAAGCGGTTTCTTCAAGATCTGTAGTGCCAAAACTGCACCCCCGCATTGAGTATGACTGTCTATCTACACTAATTGACAAAAGAAAAACTGACGCTACCAAGTATATTGCCGCCGCGTGGAATCGTACTGAAGATCAAACTGAGTTAGAGTATAGTGAGGGCGCCGACTTTACGGCCATGCACCAAGCCACATATTTTATACAGCTAAGTGCTGAGCGAAATTCTGCTGAGTTGGCTGCTCATGGTAAAGCAGTGATGGATAGTCTAAAAAAGTATTCAACAGACTCTCCATTTATAGCCTCGCACACTGAGATGTTTCGTATTGAAACGACACACGAATCGCCGTGTTACTTAATTACAGCACACACTAGATTGGCACCAAAGAAGATTTTATCTAATGTGCATTCCGCTATTTCTCTGATTGAAGAATGTGGCTATTTTCACTTCATAAGCCTCTCAAAGATCATCTGCCTGCTTGACAACGTAGCTAATGATGCACCGAGCCAAAGCTACACTCTGGAATGTTTACCAGGCACAGTATTCTGTGACTTTTCAGCTCACTCCGTGCGCATGGCTGAAATGATCTTACATGAATCCATACACAACTGGTTAAACATGGCAATAAACTCCGAAATGATAGAAGTTCCAAATGATCAAACATTTTTCTCACCTTGGCGAAAGAAATTACGCCCTGTAGTAGGTCTAATTCATGCCGCCTTAGTATTTTCAGTGTTATTAGAGTTCTTCTTCTACCTCAAAAAATCTCGACAGGGCCATGAATACCATGATTATTTAGACAGTCGGATAGCCGTAGAGCAACGTAAACTGGAAGACTCTAAAGCGATCCTTGGAGAGGCATTGGCGATCTTTCCAGAAAGCAAAACAAAAGCCATTATTTGTGAAGAAATAAATCGCGCCTTCAACGGTAAGTATAGATCATGAAACTTTCAAATGATTTCTTGTATGAGCGTTTATTCCCTAACTTCAAGTCTTCGCTATTAGAAAATAAGAGCTATGATCATATGATCGATGGCCGGTGCGTGCACTTCTTCTTTCTCCTTCTTCACCCTGTGTTGTGTAAGATTCATCCAGACTGCGTAGCAACGGAAGGAGATAGTGATGTCCCTATTGGTTTTTTTCTTCCGCGGAAGGAAAAACTTGTTCTTAGCGGTTATTCGTTTATTACAATTGAGGTTTCAGGAATTGAGATTTACTTACACAGCGCTCCCGGAAAAACACTGGATAGCGCAGCAACCAAAAAGCTCTATGCAGCAA
The DNA here is from genome assembly GCF_012985445.1 of Pseudomonas sp. WS 5532. Lineage (NCBI taxonomy): Bacteria > Pseudomonadati > Pseudomonadota > Gammaproteobacteria > Pseudomonadales > Pseudomonadaceae > Pseudomonas > Pseudomonas sp. WS 5532. The sequence goes on along the minus strand of NZ_JAAQWK010000001.1, from coordinate 45,445 downwards.
TCAAATCATTAGAACAGGCTAGCTTTGCTTGGCTGGTGAATTTATCAATAGGCAACATTGTTATACACGACATTGAATGTTCGAAAAACTTTTATAGCGTCAACCTTAGTTCATCTCAACTGCTCGAACTAGACTCATCATCTCTCGCAGAATTATTAATTAAGGGTGCCGCCATAAACTTCATAAGTTCATTCATTCGTAGTGAGAAGTTTATATACGGCATATCCTCTGATTCTGTTGAGCGTTTCAGCACGGAATTTTGTGATGCCATTACTCTGTGCTGGGCTGCGAGGGCCAATATCCCACACTCAATGACTGCAATAGGAGACTGGACCGCAGCTTCGCTCGACCTTGAATTCAGAGGATTTCCGCTGACTAAACATATCTTCTCATTGTGGCTTCCTCAACCCGATCGCTGGTCGCTTATTGCAGGTTCTCCATATGATTATCTCACTTGCCTCGCTGATTTTAAGGAAAAGGAGAATACATAGATATGTTTATAAGCCTTGAAGGTTGCGATGGCAGCGGCAAGACCACTTTTAGGTCTTTTTTAGAAAATGCTTTGGGCAAATTAAATGTTAATTGCCACACAATAGGACAACATTCTTGGCTGTCCCCAATCGAAACTTATAAAATAGTAGGATTACGTCAACAGCGAATAAAATTAACTACCGCAGAAATCACTTCATCCTATGTTCAGGATAAATATCATCATACGATTAAAAATATTGCCCCTAAGCTATCCTCAGGAATAGTACTCGCCGATAGGTGGGTGCACAGTGATATCGCTTATCATTATGCGCTATATTCGGTACCAATGGAGCATACGATAGCTGCGCAGAAAGCATGCGGAGTTATATTGCCATCTATTGTTATTTATTTGCGCACACCAGTCGAATTAGCATACGAACGAATTATTCAACGCGGACGGATAGCTCAACACTATGAGCGTCCAGCTGAACTTAATTTAATTCAGCGCGCCTATAATCAGCTTTTGATCGAATCTAACAAAACTATAAATTGCCAAGTCGTTGTAGTAGATAATATTACAGACATTGATACCCTCCGGCGCCTTGCTTTTGACATCGCTAAAAAATTAAAAACCACGATGGATCGCCACAATGATAAATAATAATGAATTTATTGGAAAGCTAAGGGACTTTCTAAATATGAAATTTATTCATGGCACATCTATGCTTTTAACTGGCTCAATCGCAGAAGGTTTGGAATCACCAACCTCCGACGTCGATATATTTTATTTTGGCCCTCAGGCTATTACGCCACCACTCTTAAACTTAATATTTGAAGATCGAAAGATAGAGCTTACGTTTTGGGGTGAAAACGAGTTAAATCTTGTGTTAGACGATTTAAATAGAGAATCATATATTGGGCTAAGCCAAAGGCGCTTGGAACAAATCAGCAAACTCATTCGTGGCTTTGTGATCGACGGCCCGATACCGGAACAATTACTTATCATAAGAAACTCAAGCTGCCTATTTATGGAACGACTTATTTGCTACTTCTACTCAATGCTTCAGCCTATGTATGACGATGTCGTAGGTAGTGATATGCACGAATCAGAGATCACGGCTAGCTATCAAGCGCGTTGTCTCTTCGAGTTTGCATTAGAGGCATTCCTTGTGGCTGGAGGTGATTTTTATTTGAAAACTAAGTGGCGGCCAAGGAGAATCGATAGAACTTATGCACAATCGGAGCCCGTTGCTATCATCTTTAGAAAGTCAGTACTTGGAAGTCCCGAACAAGTCAGAATCAAGGATTTTCTATATGCCGTAAGACGAATTTTTTTTAGAGCCATACTAGCGATTCCAGACAACATACATCAAGATATATTATTGAGTGGTTCAACTCAGTATTGTATTTCCTCTTGGGTATTTTTTTATGCGGACGGAGATCGTTACTATGTCAAGTCCAAACAAGTCATGTACTCAATAGACTTAACGACCCTGAAGATCTTAGCAGCTTTTAACGAACCTAGTAATATCGAAACAGCCTTACACGCATGTTGTTTTTCTTTAGGAATTGGCCAAGCAAAAGCAAAAGAAAGAATTGATGCATTAATTAATCGCAAGTTAATACAGCCAGAACACGAAGCGTAAAGAGTAAGCTTCAGCCCTGTGGATCTTTACGGGTTTGGTGACGATTTCGGAAACATCTCCGAAAAGGACCGCAAGCAGGATATAAACGTCGAGACGTCTCTTAGTCTGGCGAAACGTATACATAATCCACATTAATTTCGGCGGCTGAGTGGGCGACAGGCAGGATGTTTCTGGGGACACCGATATGATTTAGCTACCAGTTGACATACTGCAGCAAAAAGATCACTGTTTATCGAGGATACGAAGCACAATTTTTAGATTGGATACAAGCTGAAAACAATCGGAGTGCTACTCCTATTAGGCATTAAAATCCAAATGCAAACTGAATACTATCTATCATATTCAATAGAAGATAAGGCCTGTTCAGATTGCCCCAGTATGTTTGACACTGCCTCCAATAGAACCAAGCAGCTGAAGTTTGTACCAATACGATTGGCACTAGCTGCGCTTAGCGCCGAAGCGAAAAAAAACATTCAGATGCTGTGATATTTTTTGGCGGCTGTGTTGTCAACATCAATCTCACTGAGTCGACACGGCGTCGATATTCCATGCCCGACACTGGCGTGTTGTGTGATCCATTGTGACGAAACCCACGTCCAAGTACTCAAAGAGCCGGATCGAGACCCGACCAGCTAATCCCGGATGCGGGTACAAGCCAGTTGCCCGCTAGAGCGGCCAGTGATTCTTTTTGATTACACCACCAGCCGAGCGCAGGAGGTGCCGTTGCGACTGCTTGGCGACTGTCTCGGCTACGTAATGACCCACGATTATAACGCGGTGGCGTTGCAGTCTGGAGTGGAGCGATTGGCTGCACGCACGTCGTAAGTTTGTCGATGCGCAGAAAGTGCAACCTAAGGGCAAGACCAGCCGTGCCGATATCGCGCTGGCGATGATCAATAAACTGTATGGCATCGAGCGTAACCTCAAGGACCTCAGCAATGAGCAGCGATTTATCGGTCGTCAAAAAATAAGTCTGCCGATCTTGGCCCAGTTGAAAAGCGGGCTGGATAAAACGCAATCTCAAGTGGCACCACAAAGTGTGCTGGGCAAGGCGGTGAATTATCTGGCCAACAACTTGAGCCAGCTGGGGCGCTACGTGGCAGCTGGTTTTTTTATCGATCGACGGCAATCCGGCCGAAAGAGCGATCAAGCCGTTTGTAATAGGACGCAAGGCCTGCTGTTCAGCGACATGCCCAAAGGCGCCACCGCCAGTGCCCAGATTTACAGTTCGGTCGAGGCCGCCAAGGTCAACGGCCAGGAGCCCCATACGTGGCTACGCCACGTACTGGAAGACGGCCGCAAGCGCAATCGGTTGGGGACTACGGAGCCTTACTACCATGGAACTACTTGCTAGGAATGTCACAATAAACGACCACCTTGCGTTTAGGTAGGTGTAGTTCGTGGATCGGTTACGATAAAAGGGCATTCGCTCAGTTCTCGGCAATATGTATGCCTGTGTGTATGCCTGACTTATTGAGTAGTATATAAAATGTATTAAATACAGATAGCTTTGGGTTTGGTTCAAATGACTGCGTACCACCAAGTACTAAAAACGGCTTACCGAAAGGTAGGCCGTTTTTTTATGCCTGCACAAAAGTGCTCGGGCATACTCTCTGCGATTAACATCCCAAAATGCTGCTTTGAGTGCCATCCATGAGCCTGAGCGTATTCGCAATCATCCTGCTGGGCGCCGCCCTTCACGCCACGTGGAATGCGGTGGTCAAAGGCGGCGTCGACAAGCTGCTGACCACCTGCATGATTGCATCCGCCGCTTCATTGATTGCGCTGGCGGCCATCCCGTTTCTGGCGCTACCGGCCAGAGAAAGCTGGCCCTTCATCGGCGCATCGGTGGTTTTGCAGGTGTTGTATTTCGTACTGGTGGCCTCGACCTACCGCATTGCCGACATGAGCCAGACCTATCCGATCATGCGTGGCACTGCGCCACTGCTGGTGGCGTTGGTGAGTGTGCTGGTGTTGCACGAGCCACTCTCGGCGTTTGCCTGGCTTGGCATTGGCGTGATCTGCCTGGGTATCTTGAGCATGGCCGCAGCGCCCTCGACCGGTCATAAAAAAGGACTGGTGCTGGCGCTGATAAACGCCTTGGTGATAGCCGGCTATACGCTGATTGATGGCCTTGGCGTGCGCAAGTCCGGCGCACCCGCGGCTTACACGCTGTGGATATTTTTGCTGACCGGCATCCCGCTCGCCGCGTGGGCCTTAGCCGCGCGGCGTGCAGCGTTCTGTCGCTACGTCGCCCGTAACTGGCAGCTTGGCGCCGTCGGGGGCGCAGGCACTGTGGCGTCATACGGCCTGGCGTTGTGGGCGATGACACACGCGCCCATCGCGACGGTTTCGGCCTTGCGTGAGACCTCGATCCTGTTTGGCGTAGTGATTTCGGCGTGGGTGCTCAAAGAGCATCTCACGCGGGCTCGCATCATTGCCGCCTGCATCATTGCCGTCGGGGCGATGGTGTTGCGCCTGGGCTGACCAGGACACATGCGCGCAAAAAAACTGAGGATCTGTACTTTGACGCTCCACGTAACCCACTGCTAGTGTCCTGCCTCCCTACATGGAGCACCTGTGATGAAACTGGATATCTATCAAGTCGACGCGTTCAGCCAACAGGTCTTCGGTGGTAACCCGGCGGCCGTCTGCCCGCTGACCGAGTGGTTGCCCACAGAGCAGCTTCACCACATCGCCGCCGAAAACAACCTTTCCGAAACCGCATTTTTCGTGCCTCGTGGCGAGGTGTATGAGCTGCGTTGGCTCACCCCCGAAGTCGAAGTGGACCTGTGTGGCCATGCGACGTTGGCCGCTGCCTGGGTGCTGATTCACAAACTCCCGAATCCCCCTGAGATCTTGCGTTTTGCCACCCGCAGCGGTGAGCTTCGCGTGACGCGCAATGGCGACGAACTGGCAATGGACTTCCCGGCCAAACAGCCCGAGCGTTGCGAGCCGCCAGCCGGCATGTTGAGCGCGCTGGGCCTCGAACACGCCGAGGTGTATGCCACTGATGACTATATCGTTGTCGTTGATGACGAAGCCCAGGTCGCGGCACTCACGCCAGATTTTGCACGCCTCAAGGGCCTGCCCAAACGCGGGATAGCAGTGACGGCCAAAGGCACGCGCTTTGATTTTGTTTCCCGTTGGTTTGGCCCGAATGTGGGCGTCAATGAAGACCCGGTCACCGGCTCGGCACACACCTCGCTGGCACCGTTCTGGGCCGAGCGCCTGGGCAAGTCGCAGTTGAGCGCCGAACAGGGCGGCAGGCGCCGTGGGCAACTGCGGTGTGAACTCAAAGGTGACCGCGTGATCATCTCAGGCCATGCAGCACTCTACCTGCAAGGCACGATTTACCTGTAAAAGGGATTGCCCAAGGACAACAGATCATTCTCAAAATGAACGGAGTTCAGCGCGTGTTCACGATTTTCCGCCGTCAACTGTCGATGGTTGCCGCAGCCCTGGTGCTGGCCGGCTGCCACACACCTGTCAACGAACAGCCTCCGGCACCGGAACTGGGCTCGGGTTACCGCACCGACCTCACCACCCGCCACGCCGAACGCCATATGGCCGCCGCCGCCAACCCGCTGGCGGCCGAAGCCGGGCGGGAGATGTTGCGCCAGGGCGGTTCGGCGATTGACGCCGCGATAGCGATGCAGGCGGTGCTGACCCTGGTGGAACCGCAGTCTTCCGGCATCGGCGGCGGCGCGTTCATCATGCTGTGGGACGGCAAGAACGTACACGCCTATGACGGCCGTGAAACGGCGCCCGCCGGCGCGACTGAGCGCTTGTTCCTGAAGGCCGACGGCACGCCGATGGCGTTTCCCGAAGCGCAGATTGGCGGACGTTCGGTCGGCACGCCGGGCGTCTTGCGGGCACTGCAGATGGCGCATCAAAAGACCGGGCACCTGCAATGGTCCAAGTTGTTTGAACCGGCGATCAGGCTGTCGGAGCAAGGCTTCGCGATTTCCCCACGCTTGCACGCACTGATTGCGGCCGACCGCTACATTCCCCAGTCGCCGGAAATGGCGGCTTACTTTCTGAACGCCGATGGCTCGCCTAAAGCCACCGGCACACTGTTGAAAAACCCGGCACTGGCTGCTGTGTTCAAGCGCATCGCCAAGGAAGGCCCAGACGCGCTGTACCACGGGCCGATTGCCGATGAAATCGCGCGCAAGGTCCAGGGCAATCGCAATGCGGGCAGCCTCTCGCAGGCTGACCTTAAGGGTTACACCGCCAAGGAACGCACGCCGCTGTGCACCGACTACAAGCAATACCGGGTGTGCGGCATGCCGCCGCCGTCGTCGGGCGGGATAGCCGTCGCACAGATCCTCGGCACCTTGCAGGCAGTGGAGGCCCGTGACCCGCGCCTGGCCATCGCGCCGATGAAACCGGTGAAGAGTGCATCGCCTACCGGCCTTGAGCCTGTGCCCGAAGCCGTACACCTGATCGCCGAAGCCGGCCGCCTGGCGTTTGCCGACCGTGCGCTGTATGTGGCCGACTCGGACTTCACCCCAGTACCGGTCGCGGGCCTTGTCTCCCCCAACTACCTGGCACAGCGCGCCACATTGATTGGCGAACGCAGCATGGGCATTGCCAAGCCGGGCACACCAGCGGGCATCCAGGTGGCCTACGCGCCGGACCGCTCGCCGCTGCGCATCTCCACCTCGCAAGTGGTGGCAGTGGATGACCAGGGCGGCGCGGTGTCGATGACCACCACGGTAGAAGCGGCGTTCGGCTCCCACGTGATGGTTCAGGGCTTTTTGCTCAACAACCAGATGACCGACTTTTCGTTTCTCCCTGAAGAAAACGGCCAGCCCGTGGCCAACCGCGTCGAACCCGGCAAGCGCCCTCGCTCAGCCATGGCGCCTACCCTGGTGTTCGACCGCAAGAGCGGCGAGCTGCTGGCGACGGTGGGTTCACCGGGCGGTTCGCAAATCATCGAATACGTGAGCAAATCCCTGGTGGCAATGCTCGACTGGAACCTCGACCCGCAAGCCGCCATCAGCCTGCCCAACTTTGGTAGCCGCAACGGCGCGACCGAGTTGGAGGCCGGCCTGTTCAGCCCTGCGTTGAAACAAGCGCTGCGTGACAAGGGCCACGCGTTGAGCGAAATCGATATGACCAGCGGCATCCAGGCCATTGTTCGCACGCGCGATGCTCAAGGCAAGGTAACCCTGAGCGGCGGCGCCGACCCTCGGCGTGAAGGCGAAGCGGTCGGTGACTGAATGTTCTACGAACGGAGAGCGTGCTGTGCAACAGGCCGATAACCTCGGCGCCCTTGGCGGCGTCGACCATGGTTTTTGCTCGATCAATGACCCCCAGCGCCCGGATGCAGTGTTCATCTGCAAGCAGGTACACAGCGCGACGGTGATTGAATGGCAGGCGCAGTTGGCAACCAACAGCGTGGCGGCGGATGGCGTGTTCACGCGCGAGCATCAGCCGATTGCGGTGATCACAGCCGATTGCCTGCCCATTCTTATCGCGGCTGAAGACGGTGCGACGGTCGCAGCGGTGCATGGCGGTTGGAAGGGGTTGCAAGGCGGGATCATCGCCAATGGCGTGCAGCAATTTGCCGACAAAGGCATCGCCGTGGAGCAGTTGCAGGTGGCAATCGGGCCGTCAATCAAACCGTGCTGCTATGAAGTGAGCGAGGACTTTATTGCGCAGTTTCAGGCGGATCAAGGCCATCTGTGGCCTGACGACCGGGCACCGTGGAGCTTCGTACAACCGGCGCCATTGCTGCCCCCCGAAATTGCCCCGCCCTATGCCAGGCAAACGGGAAGTGCCTGGTTTGATTTGAGCGGCTTCGGGGTAATGTTGCTGTTAGCAGCAGGGCTTAAGCGTGAGCAGATCGAAGTCAGTGAAGTGTGTACGTATTGCACATCCTCCACTTTCGCCAGCTATCGCAGGCGCACGCATCACCCTGAAGAAGCGAAGACGTTGATCTATTCGTGGATTGCTCGCAACCCCTGATCAGTGCCAAGGGCGCTTTTGTGGCGAGCGGGCTTGCCCCGCGTTGGGCTGCGCAGCAGCCCCAATTTAGCCACTACGTTATTTCAAGGTAGAACCGTGCTGTCTGGTGTTGGGGCCGCTTCGCGCCCCAACGGGAGCAAGCTCCCTCGCCACAGAGGCCACATGTTACTCGAGTCATTTCATCGGCTGATCTTAAGCCCCTTACGCCCGGCATGCCGCTCCAGCGCCAGCTCGATCAACCGGCTCACCAGCTCGCTGTAACTCATCCCCGCCGCCTGCCACAGCTTCGGGTACATGCTGATACGTGTGAAGCCTGGCAGTGAGTTGATCTCGTTGATCAGCACTTCACCGTCATCGGTGAGGAACACATCAACCCGCGCCAGGCCTGCGCAGCCCAGCACTTCAAACGCCTCAATGGCGAGGTGGCGAATGCGCTCGCTGGCTTCGACGCTGATATCGGCCGGCACCACCACTTGGGCCGCCTGGCCGTCGATGTATTTGCTGTCGTAGGAGTAAAAGCCATTGCTCACCACAATCTCGCCACAGCCACTGGCGATGGGGTTGTCGTTGCCCAATACGGCGCATTCGATTTCACGGCCTTGGACCGCGGACTCCACCAGCACTTTTTCATCGAAGCCCAAGGCCAGTTCAACAGCAGCATGGTACTCGGCCTCGTTGCCAACCTTACTCACACCCACCGAAGAACCCTGGTTGGCGGGTTTGACGAACATCGGCAAACCGAGCTTGTTCACAGCCGCTTCAAACGAGGTACGCGCCGCGTTGCGGCGAGTCAGGGTGATAAACGGTGTGACAGCAATACCGGCATCGCGCAGCAGACGCTTGCTGATGTCTTTGTCCATGCAGACCGCCGAACCCAGCACGTCGGAGCCGACGAAAGGCAGGTCGGCCATGCGCAGCAGGCCTTGCAGGCAGCCGTCTTCGCCGAGGGTGCCGTGGACGATGGGGAAGATCACGTCGATATGTTCCAGCAGGCCCTGACCGGAGGTTTCCACCACTTGCTGGTTGGCCTTGCCCGGCACCACTGCAAGTTCACGGTTGGATTGGTTAAGAGCGATGAGCGCCGGGTTTTCCTGGTTGATCAGAAAGTTCGACGTGTCGTTGAGGTGCCAGTGGCCGGCCTTGTCGATGCCGATCAAGACCGGCTCAAAGCGCGAACGGTCCAGCGCATCGACGATATTGCGCGCCGACTGCAACGAGACTTCGTGCTCGGCCGAACGGCCACCAAAAATAATACCTACACGCACCTTGCTCATGACCCGGCCTCACTGTTGAAAGTAAGGCTTCTTACCATGAGCGGTCAGCGATTCGCTACCAGATGTGCGCCGAACAGCAGGTAGCAACCACCGGCAAAGCGGTCGAGCCATTTGCGTGAACGCGCGTAAAGGCTGGCCATGCGCTCGCTGGAAAACACCAGGGCAACACTGGAATACCAACTGAACGACAAGGTGGCCATGGTGATGACGGCCAGGGTAAGCAGCGCGGGCGAAGGAGATGGCGGCATGGTCGAGGCAAAGGCCGTCGCGACGAACAGCGCAGCCTTGGGGTTGGACAAGTTGCCCAGTAACCCGAACCGCCAGGCAGAGAACAATGAGCGGCGCGGTGCGTCGGGCAGAACCGTCTGGCCCGCAGCCGGAGCCGAGCGTTTGAACAACTTGAGCCCAAGGTAGATCAGGTAGCAACCGCCGATGATCTTGAATGCCAGGTAGAGCATCGGCGCGGCGGTAAACAGCGACTTGATGCCCAAGCCGCCCGCCAAGCCCCAAATGATCGTGCCGCTGGCTACACCCGCCGACGCCACAACGCCATGGCGCCTGGAGCAGTTGGCAGCCAACTGCGCGGTGTTGAAAAAGTTCGGCCCAGGCGTTACGACAGCGACTGTCCACAGCAGCGCCAGCGAGACCAGCGGGGCCACATAGGCAGGGTTGATAACGTCCATGGGCAGCTCCGTCAGCGCAGTACACGAACCCGGATCATAGGCCTAGCCCAACGCCTGCACAATCGTACAAGACCTCGGCAGACAACCGATGCAGACTCGGTTAACGTGTTTCCACCTCTACATGTGACAAGTCATCATGGGCCAACCCACTTCCACCCTCGACTGGCTGCACCGCGCCCCGCACGCCAGCGGCCTGGACCGTATCGAGGCGTACTTTGCAGGCTTTGCGTTTGACCCGCATCGCCACGACACCTACGCCATCGGCCGCACCTTGTTTGGCGTGCAAAGCTACCACTACCGTGGCTGCATGACCCATAGCCTGCCGGGCAGGACCATGGTGATTCACCCCGATGAATCCCATGACGGCCGCGCCAGCAGCGTGGAGGGGTTCAAGTACCGGATGATTTATGTGGAGCCGGCGCTGATCCAGCAGATTCTCGGTGGTCGGCCATTGCCGTTTATCCACAACGGTTTGTCGACTGACCCACGCCTTTTCCGCGCCAGCGAAGTGTTGCTGCAAAACCTCGACTGCCCGGTTGACCCGATGCAGGAACAGGACGCCCTGTTCGACCTGGCACACGCGCTGAACGCGGCATCCGGCGCGATCATCAGCCGCAAGTCGTTCGATTATGTGGCTGCCGAGCGCGCCCGCGAGTTTATCCACAGCGCCCTGGGCCGCAGCATCACCCTGGATGAAATGGCCGACCACTGCGGGCGCGATCGCTGGGCGCTGTCGCGAGACTTTCGTTTGTTGTTCGGCACCAGCCCCTACCGCTACCTGACCATGCGCCGGCTGGACTTGGTGCGCAGCTTGCTGGCCCAGGGCCAATCGCTGGTGGACGCGGCGCTGACCGCAGGTTTCACCGACCAGAGCCATATGACCCGGCAATTTCGCAGCACCTACGGCATGCCGCCGTCGCGATGGGTGAAGATGCTAGGGCGCTGATTGGCCCACCTGAAATGCGATTAAACCTGTGGGAGCTGGCTTGCCTGCGATGGCGGTGCATCAGTCAATATATTGGGTGCCTGACACACGCTATCGCAGGCAAGCCAGCTCCCACAATGCGGGGTCGCCGGCAAAAACACTCACCCGGCCTGCAGAACGCTGCAGCCGTGGCTTACAATTGGCGCCCGACAACCGGTGCACCGATGCTGAGGAAATTTCCGCCGGCGATATGGTGCAAGGTGCGCAATTCGTCATGCCCTTCGAAGTGCCAATGCCCGTCGCTGAACACGCGCTCGTCGGCATAGGCGCCGATCACTTCGCCGAGAAACAGGTCGTAGGTCTGCTGGTTGTGCGGCTCGGGCAGCAAGCGGCACTCCAGCCAGGCCACGCAGCCTTCCAGAAGCGGCGCCTGGGTGTGCTCGCCACTGAAGGTGTGCAGGCCGTAGGCGGCGAACTTGTCGGTCTCGGAACCGCTGGTATTGCCGACCGTCTGCACCAGATCGGCCTGCGCCACACAGGGTACTTGCAACACAAACGTGCCGGCGCCTTCCAGCAGTTGCCGAGTCCAGGTGGACTTGTCCAACACCACGGCGACTTTGGGCGGTTCAAAATCCAGCGGCATCGCCCAGGCGGCGGCCATGATGTTGCGTTTGCCATCGTGGGCTGCGCTGACCAGCACAGTCGGGCCGTGGTTGAGCAAGCGGTAGGCCTTGGACAGCGGAACGGGGCGACGGTGGGTCGGGCTCATGGAGGGTCGGCTCTTCAAGCAAGAAAAAACCTACGATACCTCAAGCACACGCCCTACGGGTCAGCTCGACAGCTGATTGGCGAACTGGCCCACCGCGCTGACGACTTTTTGCGCACCGTCCTGGATCTCCACGATCACCGTGCCCGCCTCGGCCGCCAGGGCCAGGCCTTGTTCGGCCTGCAGGCGGCCATCGTTCATCAAGGTCACTGCATCGCGGGCCATGTCCTGGTTCTGGCGGACTACGCCGACAATCTCTTCCGTGGCTTTGCTGGTACGCGAGGCCAACTGACGTACCTCATCGGCCACCACCGCAAAGCCACGGCCCTGTTCACCGGCACGTGCCGCTTCAATGGCTGCGTTGAGCGCCAGCAGGTTGGTCTGTTCGGCGATACCGCTGATGGTCTTGACGATAGTGCCGATCACTTGGGATTGGGCATTCAGCGCCTCGATGCCGTCACCGGCCTGTTGCATATGCTTGGCCAGATCACGCATCACATCCACCGCCTGGGTTACCACGGTGGTGCCGCGCTGGGCGCTGTTGTCGGTTTGCAGCGAGGTGCTGTAGGCGATATTGGCAGCCTCGGCCACGGCTTGTTCCTGATTGACCTGATCGGTAATCACCGTGGCGAACTTGACCACTTTGTACAGGCGGTCATTGGCGTCCAGCACCGGGTTGTACGTGGCTTCCAGCCAAACCGTGCGGCCATGGCTGTCGACCCGTTTGAAGCGTGCCGCAACAAATTCACCGGCGTTCAGGCGCTTCCAGAACTGTTGGTATTGGGCACTGTTGTACTCCTGCGGTTCGCAGAACATGCGGTGATGTTTGCCCTGGATCTGCGCCAGGCTGTAACCCATGCCGCCGAGAAAGCGATCGTTGGCCGTGAGTACATGCCCGTCGAGGTCGAACTCGATCACCGCCGTGGAACGCACCAGCGCGGTAATCAGGTTTTCATGCTCGCGCGACGCCTCGATGGTGCGGGTGAGGTCGCTTGAGTAAATCGAAAAATGCTTGATGCGCCCCTCCGAGTTGCGCACCGGCTGCACAATCGAGCGCAGCCACGCTTCCTTGCCGTTGCCACGCATCAGGCGCACGGTGCCGGCGAAGTGTTCGCCGCGCACCAGGGCATTTTTAAAGCGCAGCTGGAATTCGTCCTGGCGCACATGCGGCGGCACCAGCTCATCAATGTGACGCCCCACAATGTTACTGGCCTGGTAAACCAGTTCTTGCAGGAAGTTGGCATTGGCCCACTCCACCCGGCCGTCGGCATCCAGCGTCAGGCACAGCATTTCACTTTCCAGGCTCTCCTTGACCTGCTGCAAGCTCGACAATTCTTCGCGAAGAGCAGACAGCTCTTGCTTCAGGCGGGTATTGAACATGGGGCACCGATGGGCATTGGGTGAGGTGTATCTGACCTGCATCGGCGCTGCGGGCGTTTTCTGAAGCGTTTTTTTCGCCGCAGCCAGCTGTCTTTTTTTGGATCCATTAACCGCCGTTGTTTCGACACACACCCATCACTTGGTATTCCAGGGTATTGAGCTTGCCGGTGGAGTCTTCATAGGTCATGCGCGAGGGCACCGCCTCGCAGGAGCGGATCGGCGGCGTTACGTTCACCACCTTCTCAATGTCCAGCTTCATGCCATAGCGGTAGGCCTGCACCTCGGGTGCGGGCTTGCCCTTCTTTTCGGCGTAAGCAGCCATGGCTTTTTCATTGCGCTCCATCATCAGGGCAAAGGTGCGGTCCCCGCCGCCTTCGGCCAACGCGCCAAAAGACAGGACCGCGACCAATACACCCAGGGCAACTTTATAAGCGTTCATCATTAGTTCCTCGTCAGAAAAGTTCAGTGACGAGATTAATCAACCAACCCTGACGCAATGTTCACCAAAACATTACTTATTTGTTAGGTGGCCGTGAGTTTCCAGAATTGTAATGTTCACGCCATGAGTTCGTTATCCGCGGTTTGCAACTATCGGCCCGGGCCAGATCAATAAGAACGCCCGCCTCTATAAGAAGCTGAAAACTGCCACTACCCAGGAGCGAACCATGCGCATTACTAACCATATCCTTCCCTTTTCCTTGCTCGCCGCACTGCCCCTGGCGGCCGTGGCCTTAGAGGACAAGCCCGACGGTTTTATCGAAGGCAGCAGCGTGAACGTGCTGGCGCGCACGTTTTACTTCAACCGCGATGACCGCAAGGGCCAGTCCAGCCCTACCGGCAACGGTTACTCTGAAGCCCTGGCGCAGGGCTTGATCGGCAAATTCGAATCCGGGTTTACCCAAGGCACCGTTGGCTTCGGCCTGGATGCGTTCGTCATGTACGGCCTCAAGCTCGACTCGGGCACCGGTCGCAGCGGCGGCAAGGGGTCGTTCGGCGTGCTGCCGGTAGACAGCGACAACCACCCCGAAAGCAGCTACAGCAAATTCGGCGGCGCGGCGAAACTACGGGTGCTGGATACGGTGATAAAAGCTGGCGATGTGTTCCCCGCCACGCCGGTGGTGGCCGCTGGCGATTCGCGCCTGTTGCCGGAAAGCTTTCGCGGCGTCACCGCTCACAACACCAGCTTTGAGGGCCTGAGCCTGCAAGGCGGGCGCTTGAGCGGCATGAGCCAGCCGAGTGAAAGCGGCATGAACAAGGGCTTTGCGACCTTCTATGCAGGTAAGGTCGACTCGCCCTGGATCGGCTATTTCGGCGGCGAATACGCGGTGAACAAACACCTCAGTGTCAGTGCGTACAGCAGCCGCCTGAAGGACGCCTGGGACCAGTACTACGTCGGCACCAACGCCAGTTACCCATTGAGTGAAAACGTGTCCTTGTTCGGTGACGTGAACTATTACAAGGCCGTGGACGAAGGCAAAAAACTGCTGGGCGAATTCAACAACAACATCTGGAGCGCCAGGCTCGGGGTCAAGGTCGGCGCCCACAGCCTGGCCCTCTCGCACCAGCGCAACAATGGCAATGACGACTTCGACTACCTGCGCCAGTCGGACTCGATCTTCCTCAACAACTCGATCCAGTACAGCGATTTCAACTCGCCCAAGGAGCGCTCATGGATGGCCCGCTACGACCTCGACATGCAGGCCTTCGGCATTCCCGGCCTCTCATTCATGACCCGCTACGCCAAAGGCACCGGCGCCGACTACAGCAATGCCAACGCGGTGTACATGCGCCGCGATGCAGCCGGTAACCCGCTGACCGATCAACGCCGATGGGAACGGGATATCGAGGCCAAGTACGTGGTGCAAAGTGGCAGCCTCAAGGATTTGTCCTTGCGTTTACGCCAGGCCACGGTGCGCTCCAGTACGTTCGAGTCAGACCTGGAGGAAGTTCGCTTGATTGCCGAGTATCCACTGGTTGCACTGTGAGCCCTTACATTCGTTTGCCGTTAACTAACATCTGTTCACAAATAGCCAGGTATCAAAACTGTAATATTGAGCTCAGCTTCCCGTTAAGTTGAAGTTCCTATACTCGCATCAACTTATTTGCACCGAGCAACATTCGTCTCTAGAAGCTTTTTTGTAGCTCCTTTGGAAAGAGATGAATTTTTAACGCCCCTCGGGGCGTTTTTTTTTGCGGGCAGGTTTAGCAGCGACCAATGGTCGCAGTTGACCCTGAAGCTACTTCACGGTTCAGACTTTTCCTACTCCCAAAACACCTGATTCCATAAGGAAATGGAGCCCTTATCCCTCAGTAAAAGGTAACCCCCCATGCGTATCCTTGTGGTTGAGGACGAGCAAAAAACCGCCGACTACCTGCAACAGGGCCTGAATGAAAGCGGCTATGTGGTGGACTGCGCGTCCAATGGCATCGACGGCCTGCACCTGGCCGGGCAGCACGCCTATGAGCTGGTCATCCTCGACGTCAACCTGCCGGGCAAGGATGGCTGGGAAGTGCTGGAGCAATTGCGCCGCAATGGCACACAACGGGTGATGATGCTGACGGCCCGTGGCCGCCTGGCCGACAAGATCAAGGGCCTGGACATGGGCGCCGATGATTACCTGGTCAAACCCTTCGAGTTTCCCGAGCTGCTGGCGCGGGTGCGTACCCTGTTGCGGCGCAGTGAGCATATCCCCCAGCCGGACGTGTTCCGCGTTTTGGACCTGGAACTGGACCCGCGTCGCCATCGCGCCTATCGCGGCACCCGGCGTATCGACCTGACCACCAAGGAGTTTGCGCTGCTGCAGGTGCTGATGCGCCAGACCGGCGAAGTACTGACCCGCACGCAGATTATTTCGCTGGTGTGGGACATGAATTTCGACTGCGACACCAATGTGGTGGAAGTCTCCATCAGCCGCCTGCGGGCCAAGGTCGATGACCAGAGCGAAGTGAAACTGATCCACACCATTCGCGGCGTGGGTTATGTGCTGGAGGCACGTGGATGAGAACCGGGAGTTTGTCGATGCGCCTCGGCTTGACGGTCAGCCTGATGGGCGCCGGCCTGGTGCTGTTGCTGGCGACCCTGGCGTACGTGGCCCTGACCCACGAGTTGGAAAAGCTGGCGCGCAAGAACCTGGAAAGCAAGATGGAGCAGATCCAGCACAGCCTGGCCCAAGGCCTGGATGCCAACCGCATCCGCGCCCGCCCGCACTCATTGATGGACCTGGTGATCGGCCACGACAATTTCTACCTGACCATCGTCGGCACCGCACCGGATGAAAGCGTCTTGCTGAGCATCGGCGCCAAGCCCCAGGAGCCTTTGCTGACGGACTTCACCCCCAGGGAAACCCTCGGCTACCTCAATTGGGCCGACAGCAATGGCAACCAGGTGCTCAGCGCCTCCAGCCTGATGCGTCTGGCCAATGGCGAACGGGTGCGCGTACTGCTGTCGCTGGACCGCATGGACGATCAGGCGTTGCTCAGTGCCTACCTGCGCGCCACGTTGATTGCCTTGCCGATGCTGCTGATCCTGATCGGCATGGGCGCCTGGTGGCTGGTGCAACGCGGGCTCGCGCCACTGAAGCAGTTCAGTCATGTGGCGGCCAAGGTCACCACCCAGGACCTGACCCACCGTTTATCCATCGACAACCTGCCCCAGGAACTGGGCGAACTGGCCCATGGCTTCAACGTGATGCTCGACCGCCTGGACGCGGGCGTGCAACAGCTGTCGCAGTTCTCCGACGACCTTGCCCACGAAATGCGCGCGCCACTGACCAACCTGATGGGCAAGGCTCAGGTGACGCTGTCCCGCCAGCGGCCACCGGAGGAATACAAAGCAGTGCTGGAGTCCAACACCGAAGAGCTCGAACGCCTGGCGCGCATCGTCTCCGACATGCTGTTTCTGGCCCAGGTCAGCCATCCGGCCGCGCGAGGCTCATTTACCCAAGTGTCGCTGGCAGAAGAGGCCCATCGAGTGATGGATTTATTCGCCTTGAGTGCCGAAGACAAACAACTGACCCTGACCCTCAGCGGCGATGCCCAGGTACAGGGCGATCGCCTGATGATTCAACGTGCCCTGTCCAACCTGCTGTCCAATGCCATTCGCCACAGCCCGGCGCAGTCGCATATTTCAATGCTGGTGGAGGCCTATGGCAATCAGGTTGCGCTGTCGGTCAGCAACCCCGGCCCGGGGATTGAGGCGCAGCACCTGCCGCACCTGTTCGAACGTTTCTACCGCGTCGACAGCAGCCGCGCCCGTACCGAAGGCGGCACCGGGCTGGGCCTGGCCATCGTGCAATCAATCATGGCCCTGCACCAGGGGCAGGCTGATGTGCGCAGCCTGCCCGGTGGCTTTACCTTGTTTCGCCTGGTGTTTCCTCGGGTATTGCCTGAATAGGGAATGCGGACTTCAAACCAAAGCCGATCCCCTGTGGGAGCTGTCGAGCTTTAGCGAGGCTACGAAAGCGGTGGGTCAGGCAACTTATATGTCGCCTATGCCGCCGTCTTCGCAGCCTCGCTGGGGCTCGACAGCTCCCACAGTTGAGCTTTGTTGCTGGTGGAATCTGCGTTCGACGCGATGGCCCTGCTGACCAAGACCTAAGCAACAAAGCCGATCCCCTGTGGGAGCTGTCGAGCTTTAGCGAGGCTGCGAAAGCGGTGGGTCAGGCACCTTATTCTCGCCTGTGCCGCCGCCTTCGCAGCCTCGCTGGGGCTCGACAGCTCCCACATTTGAGCTTTGTCGCTGGCAAAATCTGCGTTCGACGCGATGGCCCTGCTGACCAAGACCTAAGCAACAAAGCCGATCCACTGTGGGAGCGTTGGTGATTTCAGTATCAAGCCCGCTCAGCTCACACGCGTCATTCTTCCTTGCGGTGCGCCCACTGGTACAGCGCCGGCAGCACCAGCAAGGTCAGCAACGTAGAGGAAATAATTCCGCCGATCACCACCGTCGCCAGCGGCCGCTGCACTTCGGCGCCGGTGCCGGTGGCGAGTGCCATGGGGATAAATCCAAGTGACGCTACCAGCGCCGTCATCAACACCGGGCGCAAGCGCGTCAGAGCGCCTTCGTTGACCGCCAGCGCTAACGAGCGGCCTTCTTCACGCAGGTTGCGGATAAAGGCAATCATCACCAGGCCGTTCAGCACCGCCACACCGGACAACGCGATAAAGCCCACGCCTGCCGAGATCGATAGCGGAATATCGCGCAGCCACAACGCCATGATGCCACCGGTCAAGGCGAACGGAATCCCGGTAAACACCAGTAAGCCGTCCTTGAGGTTGTTGAACATCATAAACAGCAACCCGAACACCAGCAGCAACGCCACCGGCACCACGATGCGCAAACGCTCGGAGGCTTCCTTCAACTGTTCGAACTGGCCGCCCCAGGTGGTCCAGTAACCGGCGGGCACCTTCACCTGGGTGCTGATGGCCGTCTCGGCCTCTTCGACAAACGAGCCGATATCACGCCCGCGCACGTTGGCGCTGACAATTACCAGACGCTTGCCATTCTCGCGGCTGATCTGGTTCGGGCCGAGCACCAGGTCCAGGCTGGCGACCTGAGACAACGCAATAAATCCCAACTGCCCCGCCGCACTCCCGGCCAACGCCGGCACCGGAATCAACAGCCGCGACAAGCCTTCGATATCGGTGCGCAACGCGTCGGATAACCGCACCACCATGTCAAAACGCCGGTCGCCTTCGTACAACGTACCGGCCTGGCGCCCACCCACGGCCACGGCAATGGTGTCCTGCACATCACCCACGTTCAGGCCAAAACGTGCGGCCTTGTCACGGTCGATATTGATCGTCAGCACCGGCAGGCCGGAGGTCTGCTCCACCTTCACCTCCGAGGCACCATCAAGCTTTTGCAAGGTCTCGGCGATTTCCCCGGCGGTCTTGTTGAGCACCGCCATGTCATCGCCAAATACTTTCACCGCCACATCGCTGCGCACCCCGGAAATCAGCTCGTTGAACCGCAGCTGAATCGGTTGCGACAGTTCATACGCACTGCCCGGCACAATCGCACTGGCGCGCTGGATATCGGCAATCAGCGCCTCGCGGGACTTCTTCGGGTCTGGCCATTGGTCCTTCGGTTTAAGCATCACGTAGCTGTCGGAAATGTTCGGCGGCATCGGGTCGGAAGCGATTTCCGCCGTGCCCGTGCGCGCAAACACGCGCTCGATTTCCGGCACTTGGGCGATCAGTATTTTTTCCAGCTGCTGCTGCATCTGCACCGATTGCGACAGGCTGGTGCCGGGTACGCGCAAAGCCTGTTGGGCGAAGTCGCCTTCACTGAGGCTGGGGATAAACTCGCTGCCCATGCGACTCGCTACCGCGCCCGAGGCGACGATGGTCAACACCGCCAAACCGAACACCAATGAACGGCGCGTCATGACCCAATCCAGCACCGGCGCATAGACCCGACGCGCAGTGCGCATCACCAGGTTTTCTTCTTCCTTGACCTTGCCGGTCACGAACAGCGCAATCGCGGCGGGCACGAACGTCACCGACAGAATCATCGCGCCCAGCAGCGCAATCACCACGGTAAACGCCATGGGATGGAACATCTTCCCGGCCACGCCAGTGAGGGCGAAAATCGGCAGGTAAACCACCATGATGATCAACTGCCCGAAGATCAGCGCACGCCGTGCTTCCTTGGCCGCCGCGAACACTTCATGCAGGCGCTCGCTGCGCGTCAATAACCGCCCATGTCGCTGCTGCGCATGGGCCAGACGGCGGATCGCGTTTTCGACGATCACCACCGCGCCGTCGACGATAATGCCGAAGTCCAGCGCGCCGAGGCTCATCAGGTTGGCGCTGACTTTGTTGGTGAACATGCCGGTAAAGGTGAACAACATTGCCAGCGGAATCACCATCGCCGTGATCAGCGCCGCGCGGATATTGCCCAGGAACAGAAACAACACCGCGACCACCAACAGCGCGCCTTCGAAGAGGTTTTTCTTCACGGTGGCGATGGCTTTTTCCACCAGGTTGGTGCGGTCGTAGACCGTCACGGCGACCACGCCGGCGGGCAGCGAACGGTTGATTTCCTCGAGTTTCTTCGCCACCGCCTGGGACACGGTGCGGCTGTTTTCGCCGATCAACATGAACACCGTGCCCAGCACCACTTCACGGCCGTTTTCGGTGGCCGCGCCGGTGCGCAACTCGCGGCCGATTTCGACTTGCGCCACATTGCGCACGCGGATCGGCGTGCCGTCCGAGGTCGTGATCACAATGTTGGCAATATCATCAATCGACGCCACCTGACCCGGCGCACGGATCAGAAATTGCTCGCCACTGCGCTCGATGTAACCGGCACCGACGTTGGCATTGTTGCGCTCCAGCGCCGTGACCAGATCACCCAAGGTCAGGTTGTAGGCCGCCAGGCGCTTGGGGTCCGGGGCTATCTGGTATTCCTTGGCGAAACCACCGATGGTGTTGATCTCGGCCACGCCCGGCACATTGCGCAGTTGCGGCTTGATGATCCAGTCCTGGATCACGCGCAGGTCGGTCGGCGTGTAGGGCGTGCCGTCATCCTTGCGCGCGCCGTCTTCGGCCTCGACGGTCCACAGGAAAATTTCGCCAAGGCCGGTGGAGATCGGCCCCATCGCGGTTTCGATGCCCAACGGCAGTTGCCCGCGTGCCACTTGCAGGCGCTCATTGACCAATTGCCGGGCGAAAAACAGGTCGGTGCCGTCTTTGAAAATCACCGTCACCTGGGACAACCCCGAACGCGACAGCGAACGCGTCTGCTGCAAACCCGGCAGCCCGGCCATGGCGGTTTCAATCGGAAAGGTAATGCGCTGCTCGGTTTCCAGCGGCGAAAAACCGGCCGCCGCCGAGTTAATCTGCACTTGCACGTTGGTAATGTCAGGCACCGCGTCGATGGGCAACTTCTGATAGCTGGCGATGCCGACACCGGCCATCAACAGCACCGCCAGCAGCACAATGATGCGCTGCTCGATGGCGAATTGGATAAGGCGCTCAAACATGGGGAATCACTCGCAGGATCAATGGGCGTGCTCGGCCGAGCCTTTACCCAGTTCGGACTTGAGGATGAAGCTGCCGACAGTGGCCACCTGCGCCCCGGCCTCAAGGCCCTGGCGCACTTCGACGTAGCCGTTTTCGCTCACACCGAGTTCGAGGTGACGGGTGATAAAGCCTTGCGCAGTGCGCACAAACACTGAGGGTTTGTCCTCGACGGTCTGGATCGCGGTTTCTGGCACGGTGACCTTGGCCTGGTAGGTATCGGTGGCCAATTGCACCGTCACAAACAGGCCCGGGCGCCAGGCGTCATCGGGGTTGGGCACGGTCACGCGCACGGTGGCAGTACGCGTCTGCTCGCCAAGCAGGTTGCCCACATAGGCCACGGTGCCCTGCACCTGCGTGTCCATTTCCGTGGAGGTGACCTTCACCGGTTTGCCGACCCGGACCTTGTTCAAATCCTTGGGAAACACACCGAAGGTGATCCACACCTGGGACAGGTCCGAGAGCGTGAAGGCGTTGCTGGTCTCGCCGACCACCTCGCCGACGCCGAGGTGTTTTTCCACCACTACGCCGGCGAACGGCGCACGCAGTTCATAACGATTGCCGCCAACCAGGACCGCGCTGCCGCTGAGGGCAGTCATCTTCTGGCGCGCATTGTTCAGGGCGATTTCGGCCTCTTGCAAGGTCTGACGCGCCAGCAGGTAATCCTGTTCGGCGGAGATTTCGTCTTTCCACAATTGGCGCTCGCGTTGGAACGTAGTGCGCGCCAATTCGACCCGGCGCTCGCTGGCCGCCAGCTCGCTGCGCTGGTCGGAGATCTGCTGGCTGGAGATGACCGCCAACAGCTCGCCTTTCTTCACCGACTGGCCAAGGTTGACCTTCACCGCCTCCACCACACCGGCCGCACGCGGGACGATGTGCGAGGTACGGTCCTCGTCGAAACGCACTTCCCCCGGCAGCGTCAGCACTGTACTGATCGATCGCGGTTGTGCCTGGGCGAGTTGGATACCGGCAGCCTGAATCTGCTGCTCGGTGAGTTCGAGTGCGCCTTCCTCTTCATCGGCGACGGCAAAGCCAGACAGCATCAGGCCCAGGGCGACGGCCAGCGCCACGCCATGTTTATGTTTCATAGAGGACTCCAGAAAAAATCAAAACCGGGCGAGGTCGCCGTAAATTCGTTCGATGCGCACCCAGGCATCGGTGGCCTGAGCGGTCGCCGTGAGGTATTGGGTGCGTGCGGCGATCAAGGTGCGCTGGGCGTCGAGCACGTCGAGGAAGTTGAACTTGCCCATCTCGAAGCCACGGGTGGCGCTGTCCACCGCGCTTTGGGCGGCGGGCAGGATCTGTTGGTTGAAGGCGCGCACTTCGGTATCGGCGGTTTGCCACAGGTCCAGGGCCTGGCGGGTCTCGGTGCGCAGGCGCAGTTCGACAGCGTTACGCAGGTCGCGGGCCTGGTCGGAGCGGCGGCTGGCGGCAAGGACATTGCCCTGGTTACGGTTGAACAACGGGATCGGCATGGACACACCCACCACGTTCACACGTTCACGCACGCTGGCGTCGTACTGGCTGCCGATCGACACATCGAGGTCGGGAATCCGCTGGGCTTTTTCCAGGCCCACGCTGGCCTCACTTTGCTGGATGTGCAGTTCGGCCAGGCGCAACTCGGTGGTTTGCTCCAGGCGCGCCAGCAAGGGTGCGGAGGGCGGCAACGGTGGTGCGGATTGGCTTTGCGTGGCGACCGCCTGGAAATCAGGGTTGGCGCTGCCGGTGCTGGCGGCGAGGCGGCGGTAGGCATCCGTGAGGCCGATCTGTGCGCGGTTGAGTTCCAGGCGGATCTCCGACAACTGCACCTGGGCGCGAGTGGCTTCTACCGGCGACGATTTGCCGGCTTTGACGCGGCCATTGGCGACCACCAGGCCGCGCTCGGCCAAGGCCATTGAGCGTTGCGCCAGGTCGAGGCGCTCCTGGGCACGCAGGGCGCCGTAGTAGCTGTCGATCACATCGGCGCGCAGGCCATTGCGCCGCTGCTCAAGGGTCAACGCGGCGGCATCCTGAGCGCGTGTTGCCACATCAATGCGCGCACCGCGTTTGCCGCCCAGTTCCAAGGTCTGGCTGAGTTTGATGGTGGTGGTGCGCGAGTTGCGGCGGGTGTCTTCGGCATCCCAGGAAGCCACTGGGTTGGGGATCAAGCCCGCCTGCTGGCGGCCGCCTTGGGCAATGTCGATTTCCCATTGCGCGGCGGCCAGGTCGGGGTTGTTGGCGAAGGCGGTTTGCAGGGCTGAATCAAGAGTCAGGGTTTGCGCCTGGGCAGCGTTCGCCGCTACCCACAACGCTGCGCCCCCCAAAAATGTTCTAAACGAAAGTGCCATAACGAGAGTTCCACGCCCATGAATTCGCTGAGGTTTACCAGCGGGGGCAATGTAGCTTTCGCGACTTATCAGAGCGGTGGAGCAAAGATTACAAATCCGAAAGGCACAGCCTCAAGCGTGCACCTCGTCAGGGTCGTCGTGATGAAAACCTTCGCCTTCGACCTGCAAGGTGACGTGGGAAATATCGAACTGTTCGTGCAGCAACTCCGTCACCCGCGTGAGGATTTGTTGCTCAGTGCCTTGGGAAGGATCCGCGACCAAATGCGTGCTGAGCACATTCTTGCCGCTGGTCAGCGCCCAGATATGCAGGTCGTGTACGTCCTTGACTCCAGGCACGCTGCGAATGGCCTGCTCAACCTGATCGATATCCATGCCGTCCGGCACGCCTTGCAGCAGTACGTTCATGCTTTCCTTGAGCAGCGTCCAGGTGCGTGGCAACACCCAGAAACCAATCGCCGCCGCCACCACGGAGTCGACCCAGCCCCAGCCGGTAAACATAATGACCACCGCCGCGATGATCACGCCGATAGAACCGAGCATGTCGCTCCAGACTTCCAGATAAGCGCCCTTCACATTCAGGCTTTCACCGCTGGCAGCACTGAGCAGGCGCATGGAGATCAGGTTGACGATCAGCCCCAGCACCGCAATCACCAGCATGCCGGTGGACTGGATTTCGGCTGGCGCCTGCAGTCGTTGATAAGCCTCGTAAAGGATGTAAAACGCCACGGCGAACAGCAGCAGCGCATTAAAGGCCGCCGCCAGGATTTCGAAACGCGCATAACCAAAAGTGCGCTTGCGGTCGGCCGCACGCTTGGCGACCTGAATGGCCACCAGGGAAATCGCCAGGGCCAGGGCGTCGGTCATCATGTGCGCGGCGTCGGACAACAACGCCAGGCTGCCGGTGACAAAAGCGCCAATAACCTCGGCAATCATGAAGCTGCCGGTCAGCCCCAGGGCCATCCATAACTTGCGTTCGTGGCCGGCGCGTACTTGGGCGTGGCTGTGTCCTGCGCTCATGGCATGTCCTCGTGGTGTGTAGTCCGTTGATCATAGAGCTATAGGCCAAATTCCCGCGCATACCTTGCAAACTTGTCACTCGCCCGCCAGCTCATCGTTAGATTGATCGCACCAAAATCGCCCATGCATGCGCTGCGGCATTTCTATCAGGTATGCTTTTCGAGCAGGAAACAAAAAGAAACAAATTAGCCAACCTGTTCGATAAGGAGTCCCGTTTTGGAGTTATCGACTGCCGCGTGGATGGTTCACGACACCCGCCTCATGTTTTGTGTTCTGCTGGCCATCGCCAGCATCATTGTGTTGATCAGCGCCACCAAACTGCCGCCGTTCCTGTCGATCCTGATCGGTACGTTCATCGCCGGTGTGGGCGCCGGGCTGCCGCCGGAAGAAGTCGCCAAAGCCTTCAGCAAAGGCGCTGGGGCGATCCTCGGTGAAGCCGGGATCATCATCGCCCTGGGCTCGATGCTCGGCGCGCTGATGGCCGAATCCGGCGCGGCCGACCGCATCGCCACCACCTTGCTTGGGTTGGGCAAAGGCAAGTCACTGCCGTGGGTGATGGCGCTGGTGGCCATGGTGATTGGGTTGCCGCTGTTCTTCGAAGTCGGCCTGGTGATGATGGTGCCGATTATCTTCGTGATGGCTAAACGTTCGAACCAGCCATTGCTGAAAATTGCCATCCCGGCGCTGGCGGGCATGACCACCCTGCACGCCCTGATGCCACCGCATCCGGGGCCGTTGATTGCGGTGGGCGCGTTGCACGCCGACCTGGGCCTGACCATGCTGCTGGGCTTCTGCCTGGCGGTGCCGGCAGTGATTCTCGCTGGCCCGCTCTATGGCAACTGGCTGTCCAAGCGTCTGCATGTGGATGAGCCGGCCGACATCGGCGCGCTGTTCAGCGCACCGCCCAAGGCGCCGCGCCAGCCGAGCTTTGGCGTGTCGCTGCTGATCATTTTGTTACCGGTGATTTTAATGCTCGGCAGCACCTTGGCCAAAGTCGCGTTGCCAGCCGAAAGTACCGTCGGCCTGACCCTGAAGTTCCTCGGTGAACCGCTGATCGCCCTCGGCCTGGCCGTGATCGCTGCCGTTATCTGCCTGGGCTGGGCCGCCGGCATGCCACGTGCCGAAGTCGGCAACACCCTGCGCAAAGCCCTCGCGCCCATCGCCGTATTACTGCTGACCATCGGCGCCGGCGGCGGCCTCAAGCAAACCCTGCTGGACGCCGGCGTCAGCCAGACCATCAGCAAGGTCGCCGAAGGCGCGCACATGCCGTATCTGCTGCTGGCCTGGCTGATCGCCGTGGCCCTGCGCCAGGCTACCGGCTCGGCGACGGTCGCGACCACCACAACGGCGGGTATCCTCGCGCCGATGATGGCCGGGCTGGCCGCAACCCAAAGCTCATTGGTAGCGATGGCGATTGGCGCGGGCTCGGTGTTCTTTTGCCACGTCAACGATGCTGGGTTCTGGATGGTGCGTGAGTATTTTGGTTTGCAGCTGAAGCAGACGATTTGGGTGTGGTCGGTGTTGCAGACGATTGTTTCGGTGGTCGGGCTGGTCGGTACGCTGCTGCTCTGGCACTTTTTGACCTGACCCTCAGGCGGCCAAGGTGTGGCGCTTGCCAAACAGCGCCACACTCGCCACGCCCACCGCGCCCATCACCACGCAATACCCCACGCAAATCCACGGGCTGGTCGGCATCAACGCGATCAGCAACAGTGGCGTTGTACTCGCCCACAACGCATAGGCAATGTTGTAGGTAAACGAAATCCCCGACACCCGCACCTGCGCCGGGAACAGACCGACCATCACCGACGGCACCGCGCCTACCACGCCGCAACTCAAGCCCGCCACGGCATACGCCGCGCCCAGCCACACGCCGCCACTGATCAGGCTGGCATACAGCACCGCAATGCCCACCGGCAGCAACAGGCTGTAGACCAGCACTGCGCGCCAGGCGCCGATGCGGTCGACCAGCAAACCGGCGAGCACGCAGCCGATATTCAGGAAGACAATACCCAGCGCGCTCAGGGCGAAGGTGTGGCTGGGGCTCATGCCAAAGGTTTTTTGCATCATGGTTGGCGTGATGACCACCAACACCACGACTGCCGAGGTCAGGACACAGGTGAGGATCATCGCCGGCAGCAATACGGCGCGATGGTCGCGCAGCACGGTGCGCAACGGCATTTCAGCGGCGGCCTGGCGGCGAGCCTGCATTTCGAGGAACACCGGGGTTTCGCTGAGCCAGCGGCGCAGCCACACGCCGATCACACCGAACACGCCGCCGAGCAGGAACGGGAAGCGCCAGGCGTAGTCGAGGATTTCGGCGGGGGTGAAGATTTGCGCCAGCAAGGTGGCCGTGAGTGCGCCGAGCAGGTAGCCGAAGGTCAGCCCCGCTTGCAGGAAGCCCAGCGCGTAGCCTCGGTGGTGGCGCGGTGCGTGTTCGGCGACGAAGGTCCAGGCACTCGGCACTTCGCCGCCCACTGCGGCGCCTTGCAGCACGCGCAGGGCCAACAGAATCAGCGGGGCGAAATAACCGATTTGCGCGTAGGTGGGCATGATCCCGATCAGCAGGCACGGCAAGGCCATCATCAGGATGCTCAGGCTGAACACGCGTTTGCGCCCCAGGTGATCGGCGAAGTGCGCCATCAGAATGCCGCCCAGCGGGCGCGCCAGGTAACCGGTGACGAAGATGCCGAAGCTTTGCAGCAGGCGCAGCCATTCGGGCATTTCCGGCGGGAAGAACAATTGGCTGAGGGTCAGCGCAAAGAACACGAAGATAATGAAGTCGTAGATTTCCAGCGCGCCGCCGAGGGCGGCCAGGCCCAGGGTTTTGTAGTCGGAAGGGGAAAAACGCTGCGCCCGTGGGGAAAAGGTGGCAGTCATGTAAAGGCTCGGCAGACAAACAAAATGGCGTGCAGGTTATGAGCTGCGCCCAGTGATGGCAATCGCGACAGATATATTTGTTTTCCTCATGGATCGATGAAGATAACTGCATTCCCATATCAATGCCTGTAGCGGAACATGCCGTAAAACTGCCAACACCCATAATAAATACAAGAGGAAAGACTCGTGGCCGATGCTATCGAAGAAAGCCGCTATGCCCGATTTGCCCTGCGCTGTTCCAACTTCGCCGAACGCTGGTTTCCGGATTCCTGGGTGTTTGCCGCACTGGCGGTGATCATTGTTGCCGTGGCGACCCTGGGCATGGGTGCCGCGCCGACCGAAGCCGCCAAGGCCTTTGGCGACGGGTTCTGGAGCCTGATCCCGTTCACCATGCAGATGGCCTTTGTGGTGATCGGCGGGTATGTGGTGGCCAGTTCGCCGCCCGCCGTGAAGCTGATCGACCGTCTGGCACGTATCCCCAAGAATGGCCGCTCGGCCGTGGCGTGGGTCGCGTTGATTTCCATGGTCGCCTCTTTGCTCAACTGGGGCTTGTCCCTGGTGTTTGGCGGTTTGCTGGTACGCGCCCTGGCCCGTCGCACGGATTTGCGCATGGATTACCGCGCCGCCGGGGCTGCGGCTTATTTGGGTTTGGGCGCAGTGTGGGCACTGGGGCTGTCGTCGTCGGCGGCGCAGTTGCAGGCCAACCCGGCCAGCTTGCCGCCGTCGATCCTGTCGATTACCGGGATGATCCCGTTCACCGAGACCATCTTCCTGTGGCAATCGGGCGTGTTGTTACTGGCGCTGATCGTGGTGTCGCTGATCATCGCCTATGCCACCGCACCCGGCCCCAATAGTGCGCGTGATGCCAAGGCCTGTGGTGTCGACCCGGCCTTCAATATGCCTAAACCACAACCGCCGACGCGTCCGGGCGAATGGCTGGAACACAGCCCGCTGCTGACCATCTTGCTGGCCTTGCTGGCGGCTGGCTGGTTGTTCCATGAGTTCTCGACCAAACCTGCGATCAGTGCGATTTCGGGGCTGAACACCTATAACTTCCTGTTCATCATGGTCGGTGCGCTGCTGCACTGGCGTCCGCGCAGCTTTCTTGATGCGGTGGCGCGTGCCGTGCCGACCACCACGGGCGTGTTGATCCAGTTCCCGCTGTATGGCTCGATCGCCGCGTTGATGACCGTGGTGAAAGGCGGTGACGGCCAGACCCTGGCGCACCATATCTCGTTGTTCTTCACCTCCATCGCCTCCCACGACACTTACGCGCTGTTGATGGGCGTGTACTCGGCGGTGCTGGGCTTCTTTATCCCGTCGGGCGGTGGCAAGTGGATTATTGAAGCGCCTTACGTGATGCAAGTGGCCAATGACCTGCAATACCACCTGGGCTGGGCGGTGCAGATCTATAACGCGGCTGAGGCGCTGCCGAACTTGATCAACCCGTTTTATATGCTGCCGCTGCTGGGCGTGCTGGGGCTGAAGGCACGGGATCTGATCGGGTTTTCATTTGTGCAGTTGCTGGTGCACACGCCGCTGGTGTTGTTTCTGTTGTGGGCGCTGGGGACGACGTTGAAGTATTTGCCGCCGGTGATGCCTTAAACGACCCTGACTGCGCTTGTTGCACAGGCGCAGTCAGGCTGGAACCACAGGAAGGCGATGCAATAGATCAGGCAACGCCTCCTGGATCGTGTCCCAAACCACATCGAGGTTGATATCGAAATAACCGTGGGCAATCCGGTTGCGCATCCCGCGCATGCTACGCCAAGGGATCTGCGGGTGACTCGCAGCGAAATCTGGATGCTGATCCATGATTTTTGTTGATGCCTCACCAATGATGATCAGACTCATGACAACTGCTTGTTGAGTACGTCTGTCTTCCAGAAACTCTTCTTTGTTCAAGCCGTCAACAAATGTGATCGCATCAGCGGTGGCTTGCCTTATGTGATCCAAATAGTCCCCGAGGCGATTTACTGTCATACCGGGCGTGCCTCAGCCAACACTTTTGCGCGAAACTTCAGTGGTAAATCGCCAGGCGTCAGCAGGTCCACATTGACCCCGAGCAGATCCTCCAGCTCTACCTGCAATCCACCAAGATCAAAAAGCGTGGTCCCCGGCGGAGCATCTACCAGCAGATCAAGGTCGCTACCTTCTTGATCGGTACCCAGCAAGACAGACCCAAACACCCTTGGATTTGAGATACGGAAACGCCCCACCACCTCTCTGACGGCGGCCCGTTTTAGATCAAGGGCGATTGAAGGTTTCACGGTTCACCTCGGTGGCATCCATTATTGACGCAGTTTAGCAGTGCCAGGGTGTGTGTATACATGCCCGATTTCTTACATCAACCTCGTCATTGCGTCACATTGCATTGCTAATTCCCTGGCCAGATGTATCGGGCTTTCCCACTTATTGCAGTGACAGCCTCTGACTTCCCTCCCTCGCGCCTTTGATTAACCTGCCTTGGATTACCACCCACAAACACCAAGGAAAATCCGATGACGCCCCTGTCCAAATCACTGGAAGAGTTGATCAATGATATTTACAAGGACGACCACGTGTCGTTCGTCGAGTACACGGCTCTGCGAGACGATGCCGATCGGCGTATGGCTGCCGTCGTCAATGAGTTTGGCCTGCACAATAACGTCACAGCCTTCCAAAAAGTGATGGACGTGGCCATGCAGCTTTTGCAAACCACGGTCATCGATGCAAAAAAAGCCAAGCTGACCGACACGGGTGAGGCAATCGTCAAGGATGCGCTGACGGCTCAAGTGGAGTACTTGCGCGCGGGCAGCCAACTGGCACTGCACTTGCTGTGACCACCCTTTAGCTTTCTAACCGCTGTCTTCGTTCCGTCACATTGCATTGCTACCGTCCTGCGAAATATCTTGCAACAATCAGCCAGCAGGAACGCCCAGCAATGAGTGACGAGCACGAAGACCGCCCTTCTCCCGATTCCGTAACCCAACCGCCCGTGGACACCAGCCGTCGGCGTTTCCTCGGGGGCGCGGCGGTGCTGGGGGTTGGTGCGACCTTGAGTGCTTGCGGCAATACCAGCGAGCCTGCGGGCAAGCCAGAGGTGCGGCCGCTTACACCGCAAGAGCTGGACAAGGCCTTGCACGAGCAGGTGAAGACAGTCGTGGTGATCTACGCCGAGAACCGCAGTTTCAATAACCTGTTCGCAGACTTCCCTGGCGTGGAGAAACCACTGTCGGCGCTCTCCGCAGCCGACGTGCAGCAACGTGACCGTGATGGCAGCCTGCTTAGCACCCTGCCACCGGCCTGGGGCGGCGTGTTGCAAGTCGGCCCGCAAAGTGTGGACGGGGTGACTTACCCCAGCGAAGTGCAATTCCAGGAAAACCTGCCCAACGCGCCATTCGCCCTCAAAGGCCCGAATGCCGAGGACCTGCCTTTGAGCCTGGTCACTCGTGATTTGTGGCATGTGTTCTACCAGAACCAGATGCAGATCAACGGCGGCAAGAACGACAACTTTGTCGCCTGGGCCGATTCCGGTGGCCTGGTGATGGGGTACTACGCCCAGAGTCGATATTCCCTGCGCTTGTGGGACGTGGCCAAGGAGTTTGTGCTGTGCGACAACTTCTTCCAGGGCGCTTTCGGTGGCTCGTTCCTCAACCACCAGTACCTGATCAGCGCCACCGCGCCGTTTTATCCGAATGCCGCACAATCGGTGGCCAAGGCGCAAATAGCCACGCTGCAAAGCGATAACCCCACCGACCCGCGCCTCAAGCCGCTGGACAAGTCCCCGGCCAGCGCCATGACCGGCCCGCCGCAGTTCGGCCCCAGTGCCTTGACGCCGGACGGTTACGGCGTGAACACCCTGGCACCGCCATACTGGCCGACCTGGATCCGCGACCCGCAAAACCCGGACTACTCCAAACCCGATCTGCCCAACGTGCTGGTGCCGCAAACCCACGAACACATTGGCGACAAACTGTCGAAAAAGAACGTTGACTGGGCCTGGTACGCCGGTGCCTGGCAGGCGACCCTGGACCAGTTCAAGGACTCGGGCGGTATCCCGAAGATTCCGAACTTCCAGTACCACCACCAACCGTTCAACTACTTCAAGCAACAAGGCCCGCAAAACCGTGCTGAGCGCGACAAACGCTTGCGTGACGGCGGTTTGGGCGATGATTCCGGCACCAACAAGTTCTTCGCCGATGCCCAGGCCGGCAAGCTGCCCGCCGTGACGTTCTATAAGCCCCAGGGCAACCTGAACATGCACGCCGGCTACGCCGATGTGGCCTCGGGCGACCGCCATATCGCCCGCGCCTTGAAAGTGCTGCAAGAAAGCCCGCAGTGGAAAAACATGGTGGTGGTGGTCACTGTCGATGAAAACGGCGGCTGGTGGGACCACGTGGCACCGCCCAAAGGCGATCGCTGGGGCCCGGGCACGCGGGTTCCGGCGTTGGTGGTGTCGCCGTTTGCACGCAAAGGCACGGTGGACCATACGGTTTACGACACCGCGTCGATCCTGCGTTTGATCACCCGCGTGTTCCAGTTGGAGACACTGGA
Source organism: Pseudomonas sp. WS 5532 (assembly GCF_012985445.1). NCBI lineage: Bacteria > Pseudomonadati > Pseudomonadota > Gammaproteobacteria > Pseudomonadales > Pseudomonadaceae > Pseudomonas > Pseudomonas sp. WS 5532. The sequence continues at coordinate 13,539 of NZ_JAAQWK010000001.1, read as the reverse complement.
CGGCCTCAAGCAGCGCGATGACGCGATGATCGCCCGCGGCCAGAAGCCCATGGGCGATTTGAGCAACGCCTTGCAGTTCAACCGGTAGGTTTTCTTATCCAATAGCGACATGCCTGGCGATTTAGCACGCGGTTTTCCTGGTCAACCGCTACTGTGTGCAAGTGGGCTTTCACCCCGCGCAGACGGGCTTTCGCTGACAAGGAACCAACTATGTTTAAACCGACCAGGCTGTCCTTCACACTGGCCGCACTGCTGGCCAGTGCGGTCGTACAGGCCGACATCGAAGTACCACTGGGCAGTACGCAACGCGTCACCCAACTGTTCGCGTTCCCCAATAACTGCAACGTAATCTGCTTTCGGCCATGGACGCTGGAGCAGACCGCCGAGCACTATTTGAACCAGAGCTTGCAACGCGATGGGTACAGCCGTGCCAAGGTCAGTGTGAAAACCCACGACGGCCAGGTTTCAGCTACCTTCAGCGGTGTGCCCGAGCACTATGGCCAGCCCCTGACCACGCTGCTCAACACCGCAGACCTGGCTTACCAGGGCGCCAGCAAACTCAACAGCGACGGCAAGTGGGCCTACAACTGGTACTTGTTCCTGCCGCTGGGCATGGCCCTGGAAAACCGCAAGAGCATCGAACTGCTGCACTTCCCGCCGGACTACTCGCTGACCCAGGCCCAGGATTACCTGGAATCGGCCACCACTGACCGCTGGGCCACTTTGCTCACGGACAATGGCATCCCGGCCACGGAAACACCGGCCTACCAGACCATCATCGATATTGCGCCGATCGCCGCGCCGTCCAATGCGGGCAAGGACCTGGAAAACGTCTACAGCTACTTTGCCGACTACCAGACGCGCATGGTCAAGGAGCTGAGCCTGCACGCCAACGGCTCATTGCCGATGGTGGCATTCGGCGCACCGGTGCGTAACTGGATCAAACAACAGTACGGCCAAACCGTCGCCGTGCTGGGGCTGGCGCAGATCAGCCCGGTTGCCGGTAAAACCGTGTCGGTACTGGGCTCCAACCACCCGAGCTACATCTGGTATGCGGCGGATCCGGCCAGCTATGACGGCAATGAACAAAAAGCCGATGAGGCTGGTTTGAAAGTGATGGGGCAAGACTTGAGCGCCGCCTGCTGGCAAGCCGGCATGGGCCAGAAACCCGCCAGTGACCCAAATGTGTTGCTCAAGGCGTGCATGAACACCTGGCAAGTCACGCGCAAGGAGCAGACCTGTGAGCTGTTCTACACCTCGGTGCGCAACCTGACCCCGGAGCAAGCCAACGCCAAATGCGCCACCCCGCCCATCAAGGCGCAGTTGAAACAGCTGAAAGACGCCGCCCCAATCCCTGCTGTTACTGCCCCTGCACTGTAAATCGTACAAAATATAACCGGTTTCTACTGTCAGATCTGACAGTAGAAATCGCCTACAACTTCAGCGAGTCTTGAACGGCACCCATCCGCTGCAAGACTGGAAGTCAGACCCCATCGCAGGTCGATGCAGCCTAGCCCAGGAGAGTTATGAAAACTCAAGCCATGGATAAGGCTAAAACTGCTGTGAGTGACTGCCTTTACCCCTTCAAAACGGTGCTCGTTGAACAGGGTTACCCGTCGAGTGAACACTTCCAGGTCGTACACGATGCCAACGGCATTGGCGCCGCGCTCAAAGCATGCGTCGCCTTTGACAGCCGCGTGCGCATTGCCAGAGTGTCCGGCTATGCGTTGAGCGAACGACGTGCCCACACCTTGCAGCTCTCGTCACGCATCCACCTCTATGACCCGTGGTTCAGTCGCCTGATGTTGCACTCCTGCAATCCGAACGTGTTTTTCGATGCCACGTACCTGGAAGTCTGGACCGTGCAACCCATTGCGCCCGGCACCTTGCTGACGATGGATTACGCCACCACCGAAGATGCGCTGTTCCGGCAGTTCGCTTGCCAATGCGGCGAGCTGAACTGCCGGGGCTGGATCACCGGCGCCAAGGAGCCATTGAGCGCCGAAGGCCAGGCGTTCATGACCCACTGGCGCCTGCGCAAACGGCCTTAGGCTTCGCCCAGTGGGCGCAGGCGATATTGCGGCGGCAGTTGCTCGAAGCCACTGATGGTGGTGTTCAAGCTCTTCCAGCGGCCATCCTTGATGCCGTAGATGCAGCCGTGAATCGACAGGCTCTGCCCGCGGTGCCAGGCGTTTTGCACAATGCTGGTGTGGCCGACGTTGGCGACTTGCTGAATCACGTTCAGCTCGCACATGCGGTCCACCCGCTCCTCCTCGGTGGACAGTTGGGCCAGCACCTCGCGGTTTTCGTAATAAAGGTCGCGAATAGTGCGCAGCCAGCCGTCGATCAGGCCGAACTGGCGGTCCTGCATCGAAGCGCGCACGCCGCCGCAGCCGTAGTGGCCGGTGACGAGGATGTGTTTGACCTTGAGCACGTCCACCGCGTACTGGATCACCGACAGGCAATTGAGGTCGGTGTGCAGCACCACGTTGGCCACGTTGCGGTGCACAAACAGGTCGCCGGGCAGCATGCCGACGATTTCGTTGGCCGGTACACGTGCGTCGGAGCAGCCGATCCACAGGTATTCCGGGGTTTGCTGGCGGGCGAGCTTGGCGAAGAATTCGGGATCTTCCTGTTTGATCGCATCCGCCCAGCGTTCGTTGTTATCAAGTAGGTCTTGTAGTTCGTTCATCAGGGAAAGCCTCAGGAATGATGCGCAGTTTTGTGACTGACGACCCTTCGTCCGGGTCACGCCGCCCGCAAATTAGCTTGAATCTTTGGCGAGCCGTGCCTGTCCACACACTATAAGCCCCACAGTATGAGGATTGGCCATGACTGAATCACGACGTCCCTACGGCGCTACCCAGCCCGAACCGATTGATGACAACGAAGACCGCATGGGTGAGATGCGTGAGCTGGATTTTGACGAGGAAGAGCCGACCGCGGAAATCGGCGATGAACTACCGCGCCGCGAGCGCGAACACCTTATGCCCGACGAACGGGTGCGCGAAGCTGGCATGACTGGAGCCTCGACCGATGATCATGAGTCCACGGATGATGACATGAGCCCGGAAACGCTGATCCATGAGGATGGCGCCCGGGATGCGCGTGAGGCGGGTGAAGACGAACCCGCCGACTGGGACCTGAGCATTGTGGATGAGGATCAGATTGGCGGTGGCAATGGCCTGGATGAGGCCGAATTGGCGGATATTGACCCGATAGACGGTAACCGCTGACACAGCCTGTGAACACTTCCCGTATGGGAGCGGGCTTGCCCGCGATGCAGGCGCCTCGGTGTTTCAGCCAGACCGAGGTGATGCTATCGCAGGCAAGCCAGCTCCCACAGGGCCTGCTTGCACATCGGGTTCTATGTCTTAGTCAACTAAAGTACAGGCCATTACGACGGCATCCTCGCGCCCACCCACGGCCGGGTAGTAATCCCGGCGACGGCCGATTTCGTTGAAGCCGTAGCGCTCATACAAGCGAAACGCGCCAGTATTGCTGTCGCGCACTTCCAGGAAGCACTCCCGCGCACTGGCGGCATAAGCGCGTGACATCAGGTGTTCCAGCAGCGCCAACCCCAGGCCACGGCCCTGGTTTTCCGGTTTGACGGTGATATTCAGCAAGTGCGCTTCATCGAGGATGATCTGCACCACACCGTGGCCCACCTGCTGCTCACCTTCAAACATCAGCCAGATCTGGTACTTGCCCAGCCCATCAAGAAAAATCCCACGGGTCCAGGGATGGCTGAACGCCGCGTATTCAATCTTCAGTACGGCGTCGAGGTCCGCCTCGGTCATCGGGCGGAACGATAAAGCTTCACTCATCGGTACTTTTCCAGCGCGCCATCAGCCGGCGCATGGCTTGCCAGACATCAGCCTTACGCTGTGGCTCTTCCATTAATAATTCCAGGCCCGGCAAGGCCCATACCGAGCCCAGGCCTTCGACCTGCAGCTCGCGATACCAGGCTTCGGCATTCGCCTCACCGGCAAAACGCACGGCGGGCAGGCCGATCAGCCACAGGCACACGCAGGGTTCGTCTTCCAGGCGCGCCGAGACAAAACCCTGGACAAAATCCCGTGCAGCGTCCGGGCCCTGGTCCATGTTGCCGCGCACCAGCAGCGGCCAGCGCACGGGGTCGCCGACGATTTGCGGGCTGTCGGGCAGGCCGGCGGCGCGCAGCATGTCTTTTAGCAGCATGTAGGCCGGGTCGCGGGTCTGAAAACGTTCGCCGGTGGGCAGTTCCACCAACAGCAGGCAACGCCCGGCCCGCAGTAATTGCAGGGCGAAACGTGGCGGTGGCACCACTGCAGCCTTGGCCACCGGTGCTGGCGTTTCGGCCGCCACGGGCTTGGCCACGGGTGACGGGCGCGGCACTTCAACTTTCACGCGTTCGACAGCGGGGCGAGCCTCTGGCGTGGGTTTGACCACCGCCACCGGCGCAGCAGCCTCCTCGCCCGACACCTCGAACGCCTCATAAGGCTCAAGCGCCTGCAGCAGCTCGGGCCGCGATGGGGCGGCAAACGGCAGTTCGGTGCGGGGCAGCCAGTTGACCACCTGCATGGCAGTCAAGTAAGCGCGACGTCGGGACTCGATAAGCACAGCTCGGCCACTTGTGGATAACTAAAGAGCGGGGATTCTACCGCTGTTCGGTAACAATCGCCCACTGCGCACTGACCGGCTGTGGATAAATCCCGCGCCTGATGCAGTACAATCGCGACTTTTATTCGCCAACCAGCCGGCCATTCCGATGATCGAACCCAAGCGCGTCTTGCGCGCCCTCGCCGAACACTGGGCCCTGCTTGAGCCACTGTGCGAACACTTCGACCAAGGCACCTTGAGCCTGGGCGAGCTGCGCGCACAACTGGCGGCCCAACAACTGGACAGCACGCCACAGGACATCACCAGCCTGTTGGACGTGTGGATTCGCCTGGATATCCTGGTGCCTGTCGCCAAGAGCCCGAACCGTTTCGAGCTCAATGCACAGATCCACGACTTCCTCGCCTATCTTCGCAAGGAGCACCGGCTTGGCCTGTGCCTGGAAATCGAAGCCTACCTGCGCCACCTTGAGCGTCTGGCCGGTTACATCCAGGACGCCTTTGACATCCGTGATGGCCACGACCTGGCCCGCCAACTGCGCTTGCTGGATATGCGTGTGCGGGACGTGCTGAAAAAACTCGCCAACGACGAACAAGCCCTGGCGGCCGTGGCCGACCGCGCCAAGACCAGCGACCGGCAAATCCCGTTGCGCCAGCGTTACGCCGAGGTACTCGCGACCTGGGACGAATACGTCGAACCCATGATCCAACTGGTGAACGCCGACGGCGCCTTCGAGCAAGGCGTGCGCAAGGTCGAGAATGTGCTGCTGCGCATGCTCACCGAGCAGCAACGCCTCGGCCATCTGGTGGACGACGATATGCTGCTGCGTACTCACGCGCGCATCCTCGAAATGCAAACCAGCGCCCAGCTCACCTTGCGCCATGCCCGCGAACTGCTGCTGCCGCTGCGCGAAGAAGCGCGCCGCCACAACGCCGTGACGCGTGGCGCGGCGCTGGCCTTGTCGGCCATTCGCCGTAAAGGCCTGGACGCGGTGCCGCAAGCGGCGATGCCGATGTTTACCCGGCCTCAAAGTACCTTCCTGGGCAGTGCCAGCCAGGTCGAAGCGTACGTGTATGCCCTGGCCAATTTCGAGCCGAAACCGGCGCGTTTCCCCAAGGCGCACAAATCCCACAAGGGCGAAGCCCAGCGTGCGCCGCGCACGGTCAAGGAAATGCTCGAGCGCTGCGAAGACGCGCTACCGATGCCGGACCTGATGACCTGGCTGCTGGAGCAGGAACCGGACGGCGCCACCGATGAATTGCTGTACTGGTTCTCACGGCTCTCGCGGGAAAAACGCTTCAAGCGCGAACGCCTGGAACGCCGCGACTACCACACACACGAGCACCAGGTCAGCCTGCGCTCATTCGCCCTGCTCCCGGCTGGCACCGATGCCACCGAGAATTCTGCGAGCACGCCTTATGCATCTTGATCTATCCGAACTGTCCCAGCTGGCACCGATCTTTCGCGAGCTGTTCAAGGGTTACCACGTCAGCCGCCGCGACCCGGAGCTGTACGCACAACTGTCGAACTTCCAGGACCAGTACCGCACACTGTTCAAGGCCCTGGGCTTTGAGCTGGTGTGTGACACACGCGGTTTCTACTACTTCGTGCCGGACACTGCCGTGGCTGCGGCGCAGGTCAACAAGACCGCGCAACGTCTGGCGCTGTTCACCTTCATCATCGTCGAGCACTTGGCCGACCAGGGCCGCGACCCGGTCGCCGTGCTCGATGGCGGCAGCCTGGGCCGCGATGAGTTGCCGTCGTTGCTGGAAAAATACCGCGACCTGTTTATCCAGGCCGAAGTGCAGACCCAGGAAGAGCTCGAAGAAAAGATCATGCGCCGCATGACCCAACTGGGTTTTGCCAGCGAAGACAACGGCATCTATCGCTTCCTGCCGCCGATGCACCGCTTTCTTGATGTGTGCCTGTCCGTGCAGCAGGACCGTGACCTGGCCGCCAGCGTGCACAGTGTGTTGCCATTGCCGGCGCCGGTAATCATCGATGAAGACAGCGATGAAAAACTGCTGAAAACCGATGACCCGCTGGACCTCAGCGACTTCGCAGAAGAAAGCGAAGAAGACGCCCTGGCCCGCGCCATTGCCGAAGAACAGGAGACCGACGCATGAGTAAGGAACGTTACGGCATCCGCCGCTTCGCCCTATTGAACACCGCGGGTTACAGCCTGGGCTTGTTCCCGCTGGAGGAACCGTTGTCGGTGTACGGCGCGAATAACCTGGGTAAATCTGCGTCGATCAACGCCTTGCAGTTCCCGATCCTGGCGCGTATGTCGGACATGAGTTTCGGCAAGTACACCCTGGAACAATCGCGGCGCTTCTACTTTGCCACCGACACCAGCTACATCCTCGTGGAAGTCTCGCTGCCCCACGGCCCGCACGTAATCGGCGTGGTCGGGCGCGGCCCGGGCGGTGGTTTCGGTCACCAGTTCTTTGCCTATGCCGGCAAGCTGGACTTGGCCCACTACCAGAAGAACGACACCTGCCTGCGTCAAAAAGAGCTGTTCACCAACCTTGAGCGCGAAGGCCTTAAAGCCTACGAACTCAAACCGGATGAACTGCGCCGTTTGCTGGTCGGTGGCCACACGTCAATCCCACTGGACCTGACCCTGATTCCGCTGCGTTCCACCAGCGAACAGAGCCTGAAGACCTTCCGCGCGCTGTTTATCAACCTGCTGCACATGCGCGAAATCACCGCGGCCAAGCTCAAGCAATTGTTCCTGGATGCGTTCGAACACAGCCTGCGTTCCGGCAGCGTGGACTACATCGCTGCGTGCGAAGAAGCCTTCCGTGATGTAAGGCGCATGGAGCAGGACTACAACTCGCTGGTGGCTGCCGGGCCGTTGGTTGAAGCGCTCGCCAATGGCGTGCGCTTGCGCGATGTATTGCGCGGCAAATTGCATCGCCTGTCGCCCTTGCTGGATTCGTTGCTCGGCACCTGGTCAGACTACGCCAGTGCGCGCAAGGAAGAGCTGACCATCCAGGCCGAGCACTACCGTAACGAGCAGGACGCGCTGCAAAACGATCAGCGTGGCGGTACCCAGGAGCTAATGCGCCTGGAGCGTGAAATCAGTGGCATTCAGCGTTGGTTGGGCGAGCTGTCGGTGCTTAAGCATCGCTTTGCGCTGGTGGATGACGTCAAGGTGCTGGAGCAGCAACTGCTGGCGGCCAAGGATGCCCACGATGAATTGGCGGGCGCCCTGGCGCAATCCCGTCAGTTCAGCGCTGAGGACCTGGATGAGCGCTTGCGTGACCTGGAGAAACGCCTGAAGTCGGTCAAGCAACAGCTCGACCATGCCGACAACAACAGTTACGCCAAACTGCGTGAAGAATTCTCACAACAGGACGTCGAGCGTCTGATGCGCCTGTTCAACAGTTCGTTGTTCAGTTTGCCGCTGGGCGAGCATGGCATCACGCTGGATGAGGATGGCCAGTGGGTTAAATCCCTGGAGCAGATCCTCGATGGCTTCAAGGGTGAAAAATTTGAAGTGCCGGGGCTGTCGATCGACATCTCCCATATTGAGCCACCGGCCTTGCAGGCGCTGGCCGATCGCGCGGCGTTGCGCGACCAGAAAGAGCGCCTGGAAAAAGAACTCAAGCAGCTCAAGACGCAGCAGGCCGTAGCCTCTGACCGTGCGGCGAGCAAGACCCAGACCGAAGCCCTGTACCAGCAAGTGCTGGATGCGCAGAAGGCGCTGGAAGACTTCCGTCGCGCGCAAACCCTGAGCGCGGAAGAAGGCGAGAAGCTCGAAAACCTGGCGCAGATGGAAGCCGCACAAGACGAGTTGAAGCGCTCCAGTGATGCCTTCACCGAGCGTGTCCAGCAGTTGTCGGCCAAGCTGCAATTGGTCGGCCGTCAGATTGGCGATATGGAAGCCAAGCAACGCACGCTGGATGACGCCCTGCGCCGCCGTCAGTTGTTGCCGGCCGACTTGCCGTTCGGCACACCGTTCATGGACCCGGTCGACGACTCGATGGACAACCTGTTGCCATTGCTCAATGACTATCAGGACAGCTGGCAAGGTTTGCTGCGCGCTGATGGCCAGATTGAGGCGCTGTATGCACAGGTGCGCCTCAAGGGCGTGGCCAAGTTCGACAGCGAGGATGACGTAGAGCGTCGTCTGCAATTGCTGATCAACGCTTATGCGCACCGCACCGATGAAGCCCTGACCCTCGGCAAGGCGCGCCGTGCAGCCGTCACCGATATTGCGCGGACCTTGCGTAATATCCGCAGCGACTACGACAGCCTTGAGCACCAGTTGGCCTTGTTCAACCGCGAGATCAACAAGCGTCAGGTGTCCAACCTGCAAAGCTTCCGCATCGTGCTGGCGCCGAACAAGGAAGCCCTCAAGCATATCGACCAGATCATCCACAGTGCCGGTCAGTATGAAGAAGGCGAAACCCTGTCGGTGTTCGACCTGAGCCAGAGCGCCGAACAGGACAACAAGAACGAAGAGGCCAAGGAATACCTGGCCCGTCTTGTGGCCGCCAACCATAACCAGTTGGGCCTCAAGGACTTGTTCGAGCTGGCGTTCGAAATCACCAAGGTGCATGGCCAGCCAGTGATCCACACCGACATCGATGGCGCGGCGTCCAACGGCACCACCATGACCATCAAGGCGCTGACCAACATGTACTTGTTGCTGCACTTGATGGACCGTGACCAGGCCGGGCGCGTGCGTTTACCGTACTACCTCGATGAGGCAGCGGACATCGATGAGAAGAACCAGGCGGCGTTGCTGGAAACCAGTTTGCAGCTGGGCTTTGTGCCGATTTTGGCCAGTGTGAAGCCGCAGGTGTCCGCCCAAGTGGCGATCGACCTGGAAGGCGGCAGCGGGCCGAATGGTATCTACATTGATGAGGCGGATTGGAAGTACATCCGTCGTCATGATGTGGTGAAGGCGACGGTGAATGTGCAGGCGGATGAGCCGGAGTTGGATGAGGTTTAAGCCACTGCGCTGAAATGTAAAAAGGCCGCGATCTGTATGGATCGCGGCCTTTTTTATGGGCTGGGGTTTTGCAGTGATGTTGAGGGCCTCATCGCGGGCAAGCCCGGCTCCCACAGGAGGTATGCATTCCAATGTGGGAGCCGGGCTTGCCCGCGATGGCCGCGCCTCGGCCTATTTGCCCAATGGAATCTTAGGCGCCCAGGTCAGCCACTCATCCTCAAACTTATCAAACAACGGGAACGTCTGCTGCGGTCGCGCCGCATTGCCCATCCGCTCGCCATCTGGCGTGGCAAAGGCGATACCACCGGCCACCAACGTCTCCAGAGATTCCGTGCGCACCGTCGCCCCCTTGAACAAGCCGAAGTCCAAACCAAACCCACTGCTATTCCAGAAGCGGCTGCCACTGCGCACCAGTGGTGCGTATTTAGGTTCGATCAAAATGTGGATCAGCACCCGGTCGGCGGTCTGGCCCAGTTCGTAGCCGGTGACTTTGCCCACAGTGACTTCACGGTAAGTGACTGGCACGCCTTCCTTCAACGAACCACGGCGTGCGGCGCTGAGGACCAGGCTCAGGCCTTCTTGCTGGTGAACAGCCTCTGGTGGCTTGTCCAACGCGACGAAGCTCTTTTGCGGCCCGGCGTTTTTCACGGCGGGCTGCACTTCGATGTATTGGCCGGTGACCAGGGTCTCCAGGTTCGCGGTTTTCATCAGGCCCAGCTCAGGCTTGACCACCCAGAACTGGCTGCCGCTGCGCGCGATGCGATCAGCCACTTGGGTGATCCGGGCGCTGAGCAGTACCGACTGCATGTCGGCGCTGAGGTCGACGTTCTCGATCTTGCCCACGTCGAGGCCTTTGAAGCGTACGGGTGTGCCGGGGCGCAGGCCGTCGGCGCGATCAACCTTGATGGTCACCAGGGTCCCGTGCTGGTTGGCCGCGTCGCGATCGGCAAACAGGCGGAAACGCGGGATACGTTTTTTCAACGGTACATTCTGTTCCGGGGTTTCGAAGGCGATACCGCCAGCCATCAGACTGGCCAGGGATTCACTCTTCACCTGGATGCCGCCGGTGAGGCCGCCAGTCAAGGTGACGCCGCTGGCGTTCCAGAAACGCGTTGAACCGTTGACCAGGTTTTCGTATTCCTTCTCGATGTGGACGCCGATCACCAGTTGCTTGTTCTTGCGCGAGAACTGGTAGCTCTGCACCGAACCGACCTTGACCTGTTTGTAGAGGATCGGGCTGCCAACATCCAGGGAGCCTAGGTTGTCGGTGAAGAGCACCATGTGCAGGCCGGGGGAGCGTAGATCCAGTGGGGGCGCCTTGGCGCGGGCGACGTACTCACGTTGCGGTGCGCTGCCTTTGTCGCCGGGGCGGATGGCAATGTAGTTACCTTTTACCAACGCCTCCAGGCCGGTGATGCCGGCCAGGGAAATGGACGGCTTGACCACCCAGAACTGGGTGTCTTGCACCAGGTAGTCTTCGGCGAGCGGGTCGAGGGTCAGCTCGGCATGGGCGCTGGACAGGTCCGGGTCAATCTTCAGGGTTTTCAGGCTGCCGACCTGGATGCCCTTGTACATGACCGGGGTGCGCCCGGCCTGCAGGCCTTCGAAGTCGGTGAGCTTTACCTTGACCTTGATGCCGGCGGCGGCGGCGTCGAAATCCTCATAAAGACGGAAAGGCAGGCTCGGATCGGTCGGCGGGCTGTCCTTGCGATTTTCAGGGGTGGCGAATGCGATACCGCCGGCGACGATGCTGGACAGCGATTCGCTACGCACTTTTACGCCGGACAGGTTAGCGTCGATGCTGATGCCGCTGGCGTTCCAGAAACGCGTGTGTTTGCGCACCAGGCTGGCGTAAGTCGGCTCGATATAAACCTTGATCTCGACGGTGCTCTGGTCCTCGGACAGCAGGTAGCTTTTGACCTGGCCAACCTGAATCTGTTTGTAGAACACCGGGCTGCCGCGGTTCAGTGAGCCGAGGCGATCGGCTTTAAGGGTCAGGTGCAGGCCAGGCTTGGCGTCAGATAACGGCGGCTCTTCGGAGAGCGCCTTGAATTTGCGCGTGGGCTCGCCATCGCCAGGGCTGGCGGCAATGTAGTTACCCGAGACCAGGGTTTCCAGGCCGGTGATACCGGCGAGGCTGACGCTGGGCTTTACCAGCCAGAAGCGTGTGTTGGTCTTGAGGTATTGCTCGACGTCCTTGTTCATCTCGATGGTGGCGATCACCCCGCGATTGCTGCCTTCGTCATCCAGGGCCAAGGCTTTGACCTTGCCCACCGTCATGCCTTTGTAGACCACTTCGGTTTTGTTGACCTGGATGCCCTCGCCACTTTCAAAGCGCACCTGGATCTCGATGCCCTGTTGGGAATAGGCACGCCATCCCAGCCAGCCGCCGATGATCAGCGCAATCAGGGGAAGCACCCAAATGGCCGACCAGTTAGAGGCCGGGCGGGTTTTAGCTTTAGGCAAATCACTCATGGTCGTCGTCCGACTCCGTGTTATCCCAAATCAGTCGGGGATCAAAAGTTACTGCGGCAAGCATCGTCAAGATCACCACACTGGCGAACGCTGCGGCGCCAAGGTTGGCCTCGACACTGGCAAGTCGCCCAAAGTTAACAACCGCCACCAGGATGGCGATCACGAAGATATCCAGCATGGACCAGCGGCCAATGAATTCGATAAAGCGGTACATGATAATGCGTTGTTGTGCGGACAACGGTTGGTGACGTTGCACCGAGAACAGCAATAAGCCAATGCCCACCAGCTTGAACGTCGGCACCAGAATACTGGCGATAAACACCACCGCAGCGATGGGGAACATTCCGTGCTGCACCAGCTGAATCACGCCCGCCATGATCGTACTGGGATCACCCTGGCCGAGAGAGTTGATGGTCATGATTGGCAACAGATTAGCCGGGATGTACAGGATCGCTGCAGTGATCAGCAACGCCCAGGTACGCACAAGGCTGTTGGGGCGACGCGCATGGATGAGCGCACCGCAACGGGTGCACAGCTGCTCATCGGTATCCGCCTCTTGCTTGTTCAGCTCGTGGCATTCGGTACAAATCAGAATGCCCGCATCAATCGCCCGCATGATCATCCTCTCCTGAAAGCGCTTGCCAGATCTGGTGGGGCGACATCACCACCTCCAGCAGTACTTGAACCACTAATAGGCTGACGAAGCAGACAAGCCCCAGGCCAATGGTGATGGAGGCCATGTCCGCGAGCTTGACGATCGCGACCAGCACGCCCATCAGGTAAACCTCCAACATCCCCCAATCCTTCAGGTGATGGTAAATGCGGTAAAGCAACAGCCCATAACTGCGGCCGATGTTCCAACGGATACTGAGCAACACCGCCAATTGGCAGAGCAGCTTGAGCAGGGGAATGCCCATGCTGCACAGGAACACCACGGCTGCGACACCTTGCATGTCGGTATCGAACAGACCTACCACGCCGCTCCATACGGTGTCCTGCGAAGACTGCCCGAGAAGATTGAGCTGCATGATGGGTAAAAAGTTCGCGGGGATGTACAGCAACAGTGCAGCCAGCACCAAAGCGAGGCTTCGCTCAACCACGTTGTGGCGGTGAGCGTAAAGCTCGTAACCGCAACGTGGGCATTGGGCTTTTTCACCGAGGGCGAGTGCGGGTTTGCGCATCAGCAAGTCGCACTCATGGCATGCCACCAGATCCTCAAGTGGTAACTGCGACACCTCGACGGTATCAACCGGATCGGGCATAGATAGGGCTCGAACTCTAAAAAAGGTTAGGTGCCTATTCTAATGGTCTGGTTCAGAAATAACTGTGCAAATTTGTCGGCAGCTTTGGACCGGTTTGGGTTTTCGACCGCCCAAAACAAAACCCCTGATTGCGTTAGCAATCAGGGGTTTCGGAATTTAATCTTGACGATGACCTACTCTCACATGGGGAAACCCCACACTACCATCGGCGATGCATCGTTTCACTACTGAGTTCGGGAT